>JAZPXV010000021.1:0-148240 GCA_045543795.1 Tidjanibacter sp. | reverse complement strand
GTTCAACATCTTGGTTGCCGCAGGTATGACCGACTTCTCGCTCGAGGAGCCCGAGCAGGCAGAACAGACCGAAGAGTAATTGCCATATTACCAAACAACAAAAAGCCCAACTACTTCTGTGGAGTAGTTGGACTTTCTATTATTCTTTTCCCAGAGGTTAATCCTCCTTAACCTTCTCGATAAACTCTTTGGCCATATCCGAGATGTCGTCGGTCCTATCGGCCCAGCGGCCACCCGACACAAGCGACTCGCGGTGGCGCTCGATGGCATAGGTAATGGGGAATTGGGGGCGTTTCATACTCATATAACGCTCACGCTCCGAGGGGTTTATGCGCCAATCGCCCACAATCTGCTCGCGAGTGGGTTTGCGCTCGATATACCACACAAAGTTGGGCATACGCTCGGGCTGTTCCTCGGGAATCTGGTCCATCGGGTAGATGGTATACACAGGCGAGCCGCGATACATAATGCCCACCACCGTATTGTCCTCGATATAGAACGTAATATCCGAGCTCTCGGCCACCAAGAAGCCCATAACCGCACCATCGGCATCATCGACCATATAATAATAGGTTTGCGCATTGCCGTCGACATTGGTCTGGTACATCACGCCCTCGGCATCGAACAGCGACTCGATAGTCTTGCCCGCAATCTGGTTATAGCGAGTCGTATCAAGCTCGGAGCTCATAAGCGGCTTACCCTCCGAGAAGAGCACCCTTGTGGGCTTTTTGTTGCGCGTATAGACGTCGGCCCTCTCGCTCACAATCTGGTTCAGTTCGTTCCACATAACCGAGTTGCGGTGCAACTGCGCGGTCGAGTCGGCCGAGAACATCAGCACCGAGTCGCACACGCCCTGGAAATCGGCCCTAAAAATCTTCACATTATTCAGTCCGAGCATTATACGATCGGGCTGCCCATCATCTTCGGCCTCCACCGGTTGTGTGGGCTCTTCTATCTGTTCTTGCGGTTGCTCGGGCACTCCTCCCAACTTGCCCACTGCATTGGCCCTCTTGGCAAATCTACGATCCAGCGAGTCGGTCAGTGCCCCGACAGCCAGGCTGTCGGTAGCAAGCGAATCGGCCTGCGGTTGTTGTGGTTTGGGTTTCAGTCGGCTGATGACCATCTGAAGGCTATCCGAGTAGCGCATCGTGAGGCTATCTTTCTGCTCAATCGTGGCGAGCGAGTCGCACACCAGCGTAAGGCTATCAACCAAGAAGGCATCGCGAGCCACCTTAACCTTGGCCATACTATCAGCCACTATCGAGTCCCTAATGCGTTGGGCCTTTGCTGCCAGTTCGGCCGCCAGCGTAGCCGAGTCGGGCCTAGTCAGGGTGCAGTAGCCCAGCGAGTCAATCAGGTAGACATACATCGAGTCGGAGCGCATATAGACCGTATCGCCCACTCCATCGCCGTCGCTATCGCCATAGGAGATAAAGGCAGGGTTGTCGGTCAAGAAGGTGTCGCCCTTCTTGTTATCGTGGTTGCCATAGTTGCCAAAGATGATGCTCTGGTGCTCCTCGTCACGAATCTGGCCGTTGTGTTTCAGCTCAATAAACTCAATCAGCGATTTGTAGTCAATCGTGTCGGCCCACATCTCCTGCTTTTCGCCCACGATGTAGGCATTTGAGCGGAAAATGTAGCGTTCATCCTTATTGTGATACTCGCCCTCGTCGGAGCTGAGCATCTCGCCACTATCGTCCTTCCAGGTAACACTGCGGGTAAAGTAGCGAGCCACCTCGCTCTCGGAGTTATAGTTTACCGAGTCGGACTTGAGTTGGTAGGTTTCGTTTTTCAGCTCCACATTGTCTACGCCCACCACCTCGTCCAAGTCGGCAAAAAAGTAGCCCCTCTCCGACTCCATCAGGTTGGTGCCATTGGTGAAGGTACCACCGCCGTAGAACTCGCCCACATTGTCGGCCGTATTGAACAGCAGGTTGTAGGTATAGAGCGTTGCATCGCCATTGTAGACCTTGATGAGTGGCGAGTAAACCCTGGCCATACCCTCGTCGCGGCTATACTCGGCCCTGTCGCCATAGATGAAGGTGTCATCCTTGCGGATAATCACGTTGCCAAAGCAGCTCATCTGGCGGTCGCTATAACGCACCACGCTGTCACAGGTGATGACCGAGCCATTGTGGTACAACACAACATCGCCCACCAAGGCATAGCCCGTCGAGTCGCCCACGGGCACAGGCCTTGTCCTGCGCGACTTGATGTCAATGGGCTTGCGCTCGTTCTGCTGGCTCTGGGCCTTTGGTTTGCTCTGGGCCGTAGCCCACGAGCCACCCACGCCGAGCAGCAGCAGTGCCGTAAGCGTCAATATGTTGACTATTCGTTTCACTATTTAATCCACGCTTTATTCTCGAACTCGCTGGTGTCCATATCATCAGCGATGCGTACATACATCGACTCAATCTTCTTGTTGAGCCACTTCATAAACTCCCTCTGCTGTTTGTCCTGCAGGGCGATATTCTCAATCTGCAGGTAGTCATTGGCCAATCCAGCGGTGTGAGCAGGGATAATCTCAATCAGTTTAATGATTTTAGTCAAGGTGTTGCCCCTCATATCCTGGCTCTGGAATGGCTGCGACAGCTCGCCAGGCTTCAGACCACGCATAAAGTTGTAGTCCCTACCGAGGTCCTCTTTGTAGAACGAGGTGCGCGAGTAGCTGGTGTCGTTGGCACCGTAGAGCTCCAACATCTCGTGGTTGGTAACCAGACCGCCATTCTGCTTGGAGTATTTGTCGTCGGAGTGCTCGCGTGCGGCCTCCTCAAAGGTAATCTTCTGCTCCTTAATCTCATTTGCCAGGCTGTCGAGAAATTTGATATCGTCGGCAAGTTCAAAGTCGGTAAACGAGGGGCGCAGCAATATGTGGCGGCACTTGTACAGTTCGCCCTTCTTCTCAATAAGTTGAATCAGGTGGAAGCCATAGACAGTCTCAACAACACCCGACACTTGACCAGGCTCTTGCAGTTTGCCGAGCGCCTCACCAAAGGGTTTCTCGTATGTATCGAGGGTTGCAAAGTCCATCTCACCGCCCTGCAGTGCCGAGCCTGGGTCCATCGAGTACATACGGGCCAGCATATCAAAGCGCGAGCCATTCACAATGCGCTCCCTCATCTCGAGCAACCTCTCGCGAGTGCGCTGTTTGGCCTGGGTGGTCGACGAGGGGAAGCGAGTAATCTGGGCATAGACATACTGCTCGGGCACAATGGGCAGCATATCGCTACGCAGTGTGTAGTAGAAGCGCTCCACCTCGCCAGGGGTGATGGTCACCTTGTTCATAATGGTACCCTGCATAGCCTGGGCATACTGTGCCTCCTCGGCCAGGCGGCGCATATCGGCCTTAATCTCATAGACGGGTTTGTGATACTCGGCCTCCAGGGCGCCAATCGAGCCAGCCCTCGAGATAAGAGCATCTACCCTGGCATCTACCTGGGCAGCCACGCCATCGAGGTTAATCTCTACCGAGTCGATAAGAGCCTGATTGTAGAGCAGTTTCTGCATCAGCAGTCCCTCGAGCGACTCGCTCATAGGGTCGCGGTCGGAGGTAAAGCCCTGCTCCTGGCGCTGTGCCACAATCTGCTTGCTATAGTCGACAACGTCAGAGTAGAGTATTGCCGAGTTGCCCACTACAGCCACCACCTTGTCGGCAATAACCACCTGTTTCTGGGCCACGCTGGTCGTAAGAGCAGCCACCAGAGCTGCCACGAGTACCAAAATTCTTTTTTTCATATATCTCTGTTAGTCAATGTTTTCAATAGTAATAATTCCCTCCACCAGGGCTGCATTGTAGAGGCTATCGTTGTAGAAGCCCACCAGTTCGGCCCTGCGCTGGTTGAAGAGTATGCGCCTAACCCTGTCGGCCACGCGCTCGTAGGGTGCATCGGCGCCCTGCTTAATAACGTCGCTTATCTCAATAAAGTATTTGCTATCCACATCGGCCATCTCCCTAATTTTATCGCCCGAGAGCAGATAGTCGTAGTTCTTGTCACGCCTTACGGGCAGGTATGACAAGAACTCGTTGAAGTCAACCCAATTGTCGAACGTGTGTAGCTCAAAATTATTCTTGGCACAAAGGTCAAGAAAATCTTGCTGGCTATCCTCGCTCTTGCTGCCCATCAGTTTGAAGAGCTTGACCGACTGACGATAGTCGTCTGGAAGGCGTACAATGCGCCCCTTGACCACAGCCCTATCCATCACAAAGTCAGAGCGGTGGCTATCGAAATAGCGACGCACCATACTGTCTGTAATGAGCGTATCCATACGCCCTGTGAGGTACTGTTGGTCGAGGCGGTTGTTCATCAGCGAGGTGCGATACTCCTCTACCAGTCTATCAATCTCGCCCTTCGACGAGGCCAGCACCCTTTCGGCCTCCATAATCTTCACCTGCGAGCGCACCCATTGTTCGACAAACTTGTCGGCCACTTTGGTGCTATCCTCGCCCGTCAGCCCTGCGGTAGCCTCTACCAGAGCCGATTCGTGCAGCGCAGCATCACCCACTCGGGCCACCACGCGGTCTTGGTGCAACAACTCACAGCCCGTAGCCACAAGGGCCACAAGCATCAGTGCGCATATATTTTTCTTACAATTTCTCATTTACGGGCGCAAATATAACTCTTTAGAGTTAAAAACGCAAAGCGGGCAGGCATTATTATATGCCCACCCGCCATTTTTTGGTTGCTTTTCGCTCCAACCTCTTTTGCCTACTCCAGCTCTCTGCTGTCGCGCAGCGCCACCACAACTTTAATCATCGACAGCACAAACACAACGGCTGCTACGGCATATATTGTCCAGTAGAGCCAGTCGGCCTTAATGAGCTCGCGCATAGTGTCGACTTCGAGCCCCATTGTCAGGTAGGCGATGCCGTTATTAATCGCGTGGAGCAACATCACACTGGCCAGCGAGCGTGTACGCAAGTATATAAAACCCAGAATGATACCCACAACAAAGGCGTTGATAATCTGCACTGGTACGCCGTGTACCAAGCCAAACAGCAGGGCCGAAATAAGCACCGCACCACCGCCGCCAAAACGCTCTCGGCACGACTCAAAAATGAGCCCACGGAACAGCATCTCTTCCAACACAGGGGCACAAACAACCACCGACAGCACAGCCCAAACACCCTTGCCGACCACATTGGTCACAGCATCGTAGGCCTCGGTCGGGAAGAGCATCAGCAGTGGCTCAATCACAAAACTCGATGCCACAAGCAACACCACACCCCAAAGCAGCAGCGGCAAGTTTATCTGCCTAAAGCCCAAATGTATACCTCCACTGCGGCCCGCCCTGCGACGTAGCCACACCAAGAACACAACGGATGGCAACATCTGCACAATGTAGTAGACCAGTGTAGCCTGGGGAGGCAGTTCACCACCCCACCCCACAAGTGCCACCAGGCTACCCAGCAGGCTCGACAAAATAAACACCCCCACCAGCGCAAAAAGGTCTACCCACGAGGGAAACTTGCGCTTGTAGACAGGGCTCGGTTTGTCATCCATTTGAGGCTCGGTGTTGGGCTTCGATTCGGTGTTCAAAACAGTACCCTCCGAGGGGCTCATTTCGCCCTCGGGAGCGCTATTTTTCTGGTTGTTTTCGTTATTCATTCTTTAGTTTATATAAAGCTATCTAATAATTTTAATTTCCGAGAGTTGCAACCATTACTGCTTTGATGGTGTGCATACGGTTTTCGGCCTCGTCGAAAACAATCGAGTGGCGGCTCTCGAACACCTCGTCGGTAACCTCCAATTCGGCCTTGCCAAACTTCTCATAAACCTCGCGGCCAACGCGAGTTTTCAGGTCGTGGAACGCAGGCAGGCAGTGGAGGAATTTAACCTCGGGATTGCCAGTTGCGCGGATAACATCCATATTGACCTGGTAGGGCATCATTACGTCCAACCTCTCGGCCCAAGCCTCGTCGCTCTCGCCCATCGACACCCACACGTCGGTGTAGAGGAAGTCGCAATCCTTAACAGCCTCGGCAACATCCTGGGTAATAGTAACCTTACCGCCAGTCTGTGCTGCAATCTTCTGGCACTCCTCCACGAGCCAGGGCTCGGGTGCGTAACCTGCAGGGCAAGCAGCGCGGAAGTCGATACCCATCTTGGCGCAGCCTACCATCAGCGAGTTGCCCATATTGTAGCGTGCATCGCCCAGGTAGCAGAACTTCATCTGCTCGAAAGGTTTGTCGCAATGCTCGCTCATAGTCAAAAAGTCGGCCAAAATCTGTGTTGGGTGGTACTCGTTGGTAAGACCATTCCAGGTGGGAACGCCCGAATACTGGGCCAACTTCTCTACAATCTCCTGCTCATAGCCACGATACTCGATACCGTCGAACATACGGCCCAGCACTCGTGCAGTGTCCTCGATACTCTCCTTCTTGCCCATCTGCGATCCGCTGGGGCCCAGGTAGGTAACGTGTGCGCCCTGGTCGTGGGCTGCCACCTCAAACGAGCAACGTGTACGGGTAGAGTCCTTCTCAAAGAGAAGAACGATGTTTTTGCCCACAAGGTGCTGTTTTTCGCAACCTGCCTTCTTGTCGGCCTTCAACTGTGCAGCCAGAGCGAGGAACTCGCGAATCTGGTCGGGTGTAAAATCGAGCAATTTCAGAAAATTTTTGCCTTTCAAACTCTCCATAGTCTTTTGAATATCTGGTTAGTAATTAGTGATTTCGTCAATGTGGGTGGCGCGGTAACCACTTTTCACAACCTCAAATATATCTATTTTTGTCGAAATTGTGCAAAAGTTTCAAAGAAAATCTATACTTTTGCTAATTAAAATTAAGTAATGTTATGGGTAAAATAGTAGCACTCGCCAATCAGAAAGGTGGCGTAGGTAAGACAACAACAGCAATCAACCTTGCTGCCAATCTGGCCATTATGGGCAAAAAGATACTCCTTGTGGATGCCGATCCACAGGCAAATGCCACTTCGGGACTGGGCTTTGACATACAGAACGAGGGTATCTATGAGTGCATCATTGGCTCGCAAGAGGCCGCAAATGTTATCCAGCAGTCGGAAGAGGTTAAGAAACTGAGCGTACTGCCTTCGAGCATCAACCTGGTGGGTGCCGATGCCGAGTTGGCCAACCTTGAGGATGGTCACTTTCGCCTGAAAAATGTGCTCGACCCTCTGCGCGAGAAGTACGACTACATCTTTATTGACTGTTCGCCCAGCCTGGGCTACACCACTGTGAACGCCCTGGTGGCTGCCGACTCGGTGTTGATTCCCGTTCAGTGCGGCTACTTCGCCCTGGAGGGACTTGGCAAGCTGCTCAACACCATCAAGATGGTCAAGAGCAAGCTCAATACGGGCCTTGAGATTGAGGGCTTCCTGATGACTATGTACTCGCGCTCGCGACTGGCCAACCAGGTGACTATGGAGGTGAAGGAGCACTTCAAACACCTCACCTACGACACAATCATTGTGCGCAGCGTAAGGCTCGACGAGGCCCCCAGCCACGGTGTGCCCGTAATTCTGCACGACGCATCATCGAGCGGTAGCAAGTGCTATGTCGAGCTGGCCAAAGAGTTCCTGCGCCGCAACCGCAAGAGGAAATAAATCGAGCAGACAAGACGTTATAACTGACAACCAAACGAACTAACAGATACACACTATTCAGATGGCAAAAATGAAGAAAACAACAGGCCTGGGCCGAGGATTGAGCGCAATTCTCGAGGCCGAGAACTATATCGACGAGCTCCCCGCAGTGAGCCGTATGGAGGAGTTGGACATCGAGCTCATCACCCCCAACCCCAAGCAGCCCCGTACACACTTTGATGACGACGCGCTGGAGGAGTTGGCCGACTCGATTGCCACCCTGGGCCTTATTCAGCCCATAACCGTTCGCCGCGAGGCCGATGGCAAGTATATCATCATCAGTGGCGAGAGGCGTTGGAGGGCATCGCGTCTGGCAGGTCGCAAGACCATTGCCGCCTATGTGCGAGAGGCCGATGACAAAGAGTTGCACGAGATGGCTCTGGTTGAGAACATCCAGCGCCAAGACCTCAATGCTATGGAGATTGCCATCAGCCTGCAAAGGCTTATCGACGAGTGTGGCGTAACCCAGGAGACCGTTGCACAAAGGGTGGGCAAAAAGCGTTCGACCATTGCCAACTACCTGCGATTGATGCAGCTCTCGCCCGAGGTACAGGCCGCCCTGAAGGCCAACCTCATAACTATGGGCCACGCCAAAGCCATTGCAGGTGTGGAGCTCGAGCAGCAGCCCCACGTTGTAAAGAAGGTTATCAAGAAGGAGTTGTCGGTGAGGGCTACCGAGCAGTTGGTCAAGAAGTTGACCGACAAGCAGACAGCCGAGGCCAACACTACCGAGGTGGCCGATGAGTTCCCCGAGGTTTATACCAAAGTGGTCGAACAGCTCTCGCGCCTGCTGTGTGAGGACATCAAAATAAAACGCTCGGCCGATGGTAGTGGCAAGATTATCGTAGGCTTTGCCAGCGACCAGGAGGTTGCCGCACTGGCCGATCGACTCGAACAGATTGTAAAATAGCGACACACACATCATTACCCCTGCAAATGAGGTTATTGAAAGTCAAAATACTCGCCATTGTGGCGGCTGCATTGGCAGTTAGCGCGCTCCCACATAAATTGTCGGCCCAAGAGGTGGTCGACTCGCTGAGTGTGGCCACAAGTGCCGCCATTGCCGAGGATAGCGTGGCCAACAATGCAGTTGTGGCCGACACCATTGCCACCCAAGCCGAAGCACAGCAGCTAACCGAGGCTGTATCTAACAAGGCCCAGAAGAAAGAGGAGAAGAAGAGCCGCAAGAGCAAGAAGAAAGAGGTGGTGGCCATTGTCGACTTTACCCGAGGTTTCGACATCAAGCGTGGCGAACGCATAGAGTTGGAGGTGCGCTCCCCCGAGCAAGACTCGCTCGAGGCGGCCGAACTGACACGACTTATCGACTCGCTGGTGGTGGCACGCGAACTGGCTCCACAAGATGACACAACCGCCGTCGCCACAATGCAACAGCGCATCGACTCGCTCACCACAAGGCGCAGCGCACTACTGCCCGCCCTGAGCGACAGCACCGCCACCGCCATAGACTCGCTCGCGGCAGACTCGTTGCCCAAGGAGCGCTACAACTGGCTGTTCAGGGACTCGTTGTCGTTCCCACTTGTAACGGCTACGAGTGCCATAATCCCTGGCTTTGCACAGTTGTACGAAGAGAACTACTGGAAGATTCCGCTCGAATATGCCGCCATTGGTCTGCCCATTTGGGGTGGTCTGCACCACAACAAGCTCTACAAGGCCTACAAAGCCGAGTACGACGTAATGAAGGCCAACCCAAACAGCACCCAGGCCGAGCGCACCCCCGTGCAGACCAAAATGCTCAACCACAAGAGCTATCGCACTCTGTTTTTTGGTGCGGCAGTAGCCTCGTATATGGGATTTCTGGTAGATGGCGTGGTAAACTTCCCCTCGGAGGACATATCCCACATCCGCAAGGCCACTACCCTATCGTTGGTCTGCCCCGCAGCAGGACAGATATACAATGGTAGCTACTGGAAGGTGCCCATTGTGGTGGCAGGCTTGGCTTCGATGGTCTATGTTATCGACTGGAACCAAAGGGGTTACGACCGATTCAAGACCGCCTATGACTTGGCAACCGATGATGATGACTCGACCGTGGGCGAATTTCCGAATACCTCGGAAGAGTCACTACGCTCGATTAAGAACGCCTATCGCCGTAACCGCGACTTGGCCATTATCGGTACCGTAGCCGTATACCTTGTCCAGGTGGCCGATGCGCATATCGACGCCCATATGCAGGCCTATGACATCAGCGATAAACTGACTATGGAAATCCACCCCCAGATTACTCAAACCGCAGGGCCAAAGGGCGTTAGCAACAACATTGGCCTCAATATCTCGATGACTTTCTAAATGAAAAGAGTTCTCACAACACTACTGTTGCTTGGGGCAACTATGCTCGGCGCAGCAGCCCAGTCGCAAGACGAAGACGCAATACTCGAAGCCCTCAAAAAGGGCACCACCGTAACCCCTCCACCCACCGAGCAAGAGCTCTATGGCGATGACCAAGAGGAAGAGGCAGAAGAGGTTGACACAACCGCCGAGGATGAAGCCGAACTGGCCGAGGCCCAGAGCATTATGACTGCCGACTCGGTAGTCGTGGCCGAGGGTGGCCGAGTGGTGGCCGATTCGATTGCGATGCGCCCCACTACCCTGCCCAACGACAGCCTGCCGTTGGCTATGGACTCGGTATTGTGTGCCTGGGCCGAAAAGCACGCCTTTATGGCTCGAGAGATGGTCATTGGCGAGCCCCCAGTGGTGGATAGTGTCGATTTGGCCGCAGGCGATATTCCCGACAGCGTATATATCAATAGACTTATGGCCATTGGGTCGGCTATTCCGCTGTCGTACAACAACGTAGTCAGGCAGTATATCGTATCCTACACCACACGCAACAAGCAGGTCATTAGCAACGCCCTGGGCCGTTCGCTCTACTACTTCCCCATCTTCGAGGCCGAGTTAGACGCACAAGGGTTGCCCATCGAGTTGCGAATGGTGCCCGTAATCGAGTCGGCCCTGATACCAAAAGCCCGCTCGAGGGTGGGCGCATCGGGCCTGTGGCAGTTTATGTACGGCACCAGCAAGGGTTACGGCCTCGAGGTCAGCTCGTTCATCGACCAGCGTTTTGACCCCATACTATCAACCAAAGCCGCCTGCAAGTTCCTCAAACACCTCTACAACACCTATGGCGACTGGCTATTGGCCCTGGCGGCCTACAACTGCGGCCCAGGCAATGTAAACAAGGCCCTGCGCAGAGCCGAGGGCGGCAAGACTTTCTGGGACATCTACCCCTATCTGCCCCGAGAGACAAGGGGCTATGTGCCCGCATTTATTGCGACCACCTACGCCTACACCTACCACCAGCAGCACGATATCAAGCCCATCGAGCCCCCCGTACCGCTGGCCGTAGACACCCTGCGCATAAATCGCATTATGCACCTCGAACAGATCAGCTCGACCATTGGCACCCCCATAGACGTACTGCGAGCACTAAACCCACAATACAAGCAGGACATCATCCCTGCCGTCAGGGGGCGCTCCTACTCGCTTGTTTTGCCACTGACCGAGGTGGGCAAATTCCTCGACCACGAGCCCACAATTATGGGCAAAGATACCATCTATCTGGCCGAGTATATGAGCCCCGTGAAGAATGGCGAAATACCCACCTTTGTTATCGACTCAAAGACCCACGTTGTCAAATCGGGCGAGAATCTGTCGATAATTGCCAAGAAGTACAACGTAACTGTAAAACAGCTTATTAAGTGGAATAACATAAAGAATCCATCGAAGCTCCGCGTGGGCCAGAAGTTGGAGATTTTCTTTAAGTAATCGACACAGAAGATTATGCATCTTAACGACACCATAGTGGCCGCCGCCACACCTACGGGTGGAGCCATTGCCATAGTGCGCATTGAGGGCCCCGAAGCCCTGGCCGTCTGCGACAAGCTTTTCGTGGCCGACCGTGGCACTCTGCCCAGTCAGGCAAAGGGCTATTCGCTTATGCACGGCAACATCTGCGACGGCGCAAGGCGCATAGACGACGTACTGGTTACGGTGTTTCGCGCCCCACACAGCTACACAGGTGGCGATATGGTAGAGATTTCGTGCCACGGCTCGGCCTACATTGTGGGTGAGATTATACGCTTGGCCATCGAAGCAGGAGCCAGGAGCGCAACGGCAGGCGAGTTTACGATGAGGGCCTTTATTGGCGGCAAGATGGACCTGTCGCAAGCCGAGGCGGTGGCCGACGTGATTGCTGCCGACTCGAAGGTAGCCCTCACAATGGCCGACACCCAAATGAGGGGCAACTACTCAGCCGCGTTGGCCGCATTGAGGGGCGAGCTACTCACACTGGCATCGCTGCTCGAACTGGAACTCGACTTTGGCGAAGAGGAGGTTGAGTTTGCCGACCGCACACAACTCACCACCCTACTCCACCGCATTGAGAGCGAAGTCGAGCGACTGGCAAACTCGTTCGCGGTGGGTAATGCCGTAAAAAAAGGTATTGCCGTAGCCATTGTGGGTGAGCCAAATGTGGGCAAGAGCACCCTGCTCAACCGCCTGATTGGCGAGGATAGGGCTATGGTGAGCGAGATTGCAGGCACCACGCGCGACACTATCGAGGAGTGCCTGATGATTGACGGAGTTACGTTCCGCTTTATCGACACTGCTGGAGTACACCAGACCGATGACCGACTTGAGAATATGGGCATCGAGCGCACTCGTAGGGCTATTGCCGAAGCACAGATTGTGGTGGTGATGTCGGAGAATGGGCGAGATGATATTTTGACCGATGTTTCTGACGGACAGAAGGTTATAAGGGTTGTGAACAAGATTGACCTCTGCGATGGGGCTAACGTGCCCGAGGGGCGGATTGGCGTGTCGGCAAAAATGGGCATAGGTATTGACGAGCTTGTGACGGCACTGCGCCAGAGTGTTGATACGAGCCAGATTATGAGTGGCGAGACGGTGGTGTCGAATAGCCGCCACTACGAGGCGCTGCTGAGGGCTGGCGAGGCTCTTCGCAGGGCCGATGAGGGACTGCGATGTGGGCTTTCGACCGACTTGGTTGCGCAGGATATCCGCCAAGTTCTCGACCATATCGGCGCCATCACTGGCGAGGTCACCAACAACGAAATCCTCGGCCAAATCTTCTCCAAATTCTGCATCGGAAAGTAACTAACGCCCACTAACGCCCACTAACAGACGCTAACGCCTACGAAAATTGGCTGCAAATCACACAAAATAGACAAAAAATCCCGAAGGTTTATCAACCACTTTCGGGATTTTTTGTGTTTTAATGAATTTATGCCCCAAAACGCCATTTTTCGTGGGCGTTGGTGTTTATGAGAACGCACCATTCTCGACCTCGGTGTCCAATATCTTCTCAAAACCGTTTTCCAATAAAAAGATTTCGCCCATTTTGCAATGAGCTGCAACGAGGTGAAATGGAGTGCAATGAGCCGCATCTGACACGGGGTGAAAAGAATTCTACATTCTATTCAAAAGGCGTCGTTTATAGGCAGAAGAAGTCATTCGCATCTTTTTTTACAAAAAAATCATCAATCCACAAACCTTTACTTACAACGCTCTCCTATACTTAACATGAATATTTACTCAAAATAATTAAAATTATGACAGGCGAAAGAAAAGCATTAGCATTTGAGCAGCTACCAGAACTTATTCAGAATCTGGTAGAGAGAATCGAATCTCTTGAAAAGACGGTTCGTGAGAAACAACAGCCACTACCTCTTGAAGGAGAACTGATGAGTGTAGAAGATGTTTGCAAACTGCTTGGCAAATCCAAATCTGCGGTGTACCGAACGGTGAGGTGTCACGACATTCCGTTTATCCGTCAGGGCAACAGGTTGTATTTCGATCGACCTACCATCAAGAAATGGCTCGAGAAGAAACAAAATATCGAGTGCATCACCAATATGGAGGAGTTCGAAAAGTTTATGACTCCCGACCCGTGGCGCTACCGAAATCGACGATAGTGAGGAGAGTTGATGAATTAGGTAAAGAGTGGCAAGGCGACTTCGGTCGCCTTATTTTTTGTCCATATTGTGGCAGCACAATATTACCTCTTCTACCTTATATTTATAAGTTTGTTTACAAACTTTTAACCAGAATCCCTTACTCTGGAAAATTTTTATTATTTTTGTATGTTGCAAGTGTTGTATCCGTGCAAATTATTTTGTCAATTGTCATAAGTTGTCAAAATACACACATACTTTTGCATTGCTAAACAAAGAATAAAATAGTTATCAAACTTCACACTAAGATATGATAAGAGAAAAACAAATAGAAGATAACTTTATCAAGAGACTATGCGATTTGAAGTATTCGTATCGTCCAGATATTTGCAACAGAAAAACTCTGGAGCAAAATTTTCGTGTAAAGTTTGAACAACTAAATAGAGTACATCTAACTGATGCTGAGTTTGATCGACTGCTTGATGAAATAACAGACTCTGATGTATATGCATCATCAAAGCGTTTGCGAGAGAGAAATACCTTTATCAGAGAAGATGGCACTCCATTGCAATACACCTTGGTCAATATCAAAGAGTGGTGCAAAAACGAGTATGAAGTTGTTAATCAACTTCGCATGAATACTCGCAATAGCTTCCAGCGATATGATGTGATTATCTTGATAAATGGTTTGCCCATTGTTCAAATTGAGCTGAAAACATTAGAAGTTAGTCCTCGCCGAGCAATGCAGCAGGTTGTGGATTACAAAAATGACACTGGTAATGGTTATACAAATTCTCTGCTTTGTTTCATGCAACTATTCGTTGTAAGTAATCAAAGTAGGACATACTATTTCACGAATAACAACAATCAGCATTTCAACTTTAATGCTGACGAGCAATTTCTGCCTGTATATCAGTGGGCCGACCAGAAAAATAATAAGATTTCTAATCTTGATGATTTTTCAGAGGTATTCTTGGCTAAATGTAAACTCGGCAAGATGATAAGCCAGTATATGGTATTGATTGCCAGTGAGCAAAAGTTGCTTATTATGCGTCCATATCAAATATATGCGGTCAATGCTATTATGGATTGCATCAACGAGAATCGTGGCAATGGTTATATTTGGCACACTACGGGTAGCGGCAAGACCCTGACCTCTTTCAAGGCATCAACCCTTCTCAAAGGCAACCCAAGCATTGAGAAGTGTATGTTTGTTGTCGATAGAAAAGACCTCGACAAACAAACTCGTGAGGAGTTTAATAGATTCCAAGATGGCTGCGTGGAGGAAAATACGAACACCGAGAATCTTGTGAGAAGGATGTTATCGGATGATTATGCTGACAAGATCATTGTCACCACAATTCAAAAGCTCGGCATAGCACTAGATCCTCAGAATAGGAATAATTACCAAGAGCGTTTGTTGCCTCTAAGAGACAAGCGCATTGTGTTTATATTTGATGAGTGCCACCGCTCTCAGTTTGGTGAGAATCACAAGGCAATTAAAGAGTTCTTCCCAAAAGCACAGCTATTTGGATTTACCGGCACTCCTATTTTTGAGAAAAACGCAACATACACACAGGTAACAGGCGAGCAAGCTCAGTATAAAACAACTGAGGATGTTTTCCAAAAGGAGTTGCACGCATATACGATTACCAATGCTATTGACGATCGCAATGTCCTTAGATTCCATGTGGATTATTTCAAATTGGATGAGAACGATATAGCTATTGATGAGAACGCTCGCAAGCAGGCCATCGCAGAGGCAATAATAAAAAAGCACAGAGCAGCTACTGGTGAGTGTCGATTCAATGCATTATTTGCAACGGCGTCTATCAATGATGCTATCGACTATTATCATCTGTTCCAGAAGGTTCAAGAGGAATACCTTGCACAAAACGAGGGTGAGGAGCCTCTAAATATAACTTGTGTATTCACACCTCCGGCCGAGGGTAATAAGGATATATTGCAGCTTCAAGAGGATTTGGAGCAGGAGCGCAAAGATAATGAGGTAGAACCCGACAAAAAAAAGAAGGCTCTCGCAACCATTATCGAAAATTACAATGCACAGTTCGGCACAAATCATACAGTGTCAGAGTTCGATGTATATTATCAGGATGTTCAACAGCGTATCAAGAACCAGAAATATAGTAATCAAGACTATCCGCACAAGAATAAACTCGACATCGTCATTGTGGTGGATATGTTGCTCACTGGCTTTGATTCAAAGTATCTGAACACGCTGTATGTTGATAAGAATCTGAAGCATCACGGATTGATTCAGGCTTTCTCTCGTACCAACCGAATACTGAATGACACTAAGCCGTATGGCAACATACTCGACTTCAGAGGTCAGCGAGATGCCGTTGATGCAGCTATTACATTGTTCTCGGGCGAGAAGGCTGATACCGCTCGACAGATATGGCTTGTGGATCCTGCGCCTGCAATTATTACCAAGTATAAGGAGTCTGTTAAAACTCTTCAAGACTTTATGGCAGTCAATGACTTGGAGTGCTCGGCAGATGAAGTTGCCAACCTCAAGGGAGACAACGCCCGTGCAATGTTCATTAAATGCTTTAAGGAGGTGCAGCGCTTCAAAACACAGTTGGATCAATATACCGATATCAGCGCCGAGGAGCTTGCAGACATTGAGGCTTTGATGCCCGAGGAGGATTTGCAGGCATTCCGCGGTGCATATCTCGATGTGGCCCGCACGCTGAAAAAGAAGCGTGAGAATAAACGCAACGAGGAGGTATCACCCGAAGTTGAGGAACTTGACTTTGAATTTGTACTCTTTGCTTCAGCGTTGATTGACTACGACTACATTATGGAACTTATTGCTCGCTATGTGGGCGCACCTTCAAAGATGAAGATGACCAAGGAGCAACTCATCAGTTTGGTAAGTTCAAGCGCAAATCTTATTGATGAGCGTGACGATATTGTGGCTTATATTGATAGTCTCGATGGTGTTAATGGAAAGACCGAACAAGAGATAAAGGATGGTTATGAGGTGTTTAAGTCGGAGAAATTCGCTAATGAACTTATCGCCATTGCTGAAACACATAAGCTGAGCATTGCTTCGTTGCAAAGTTTTGTACATACTATCGTGGATCGCAAGATTTTCGATGGCGAGAAATTGAGCGAGCTTGTTGCGCCCTTGGAGCTGGGCTGGAAGGATCGCACCAAGAAGGAGACTGCGATAATGACCGATTTGATACCGTTGTTAAAGCGTATGGCCGAAGGACAAAAGATATCAGGTCTCTCGGCATACGAATAGATATAACTCTACTGTAAAGAGCAATTGATATGGCAACCGAAAATAAAAAATATATCCCTGCACTCCGCTTCCCAGAATTTCATAATGATGGGGAGTGGAAATGTGTAATAATTGGCGATATAATAAACACCATTAATCCGCCAAAAAAATTACAATCTTCAGAATATAAGAAAAAAGGCGCATTCCCTATTGTGGATCAATCAGCAAGTTATATCGCAGGCTATTCAGATAATGGAGATGCTGTAATAGATAATAACGGCTACAATTATATCGTATTTGGCGATCATACTTGTTCATTAAAACTCATTGATTTCCCATTTATTCAAGGGGCGGACGGGATTAAAATTTTTAAATCAAAAATAGCAGAAGTATTAACAGAATATCTATATCAATATATTTTTGCTCATCCAATAAATTCAAAAGAGTATAAGAGGCATTTTTCTGATTTAAAGGAGAAACTATTATTATATCCGACTAAGGCTTGTGAACAAAAGAAGATTGCAGATTGCTTGTCATCTTTGGATAAGTACATTGAGGCTACAAAGCGTAAACTTGAGCTATTAAAGGAGCATAAACGAGGCTTAATGCAGCGCCTATTCCCAGACAAAGGCAAAACCACACCCGAACTCCGCTTCCCAGAATTTCAAAATGATGGGGAGTGGATTGAGGTCCCATTTGGTTCAATTATTAATGTTAATTCTGGTAAAGATTACAAACATCTAGATGTCGGAAATATCCCCGTATATGGGACTGGAGGGTATATGTTAAGTGTCAATGATAGATTGTCTGATATCGATGCCGTGGGCATAGGGCGTAAAGGTACTATTGACAAACCTCAATATTTGAAAGCCCCTTTTTGGACTGTAGATACACTATTCTTTCTCACAAGTAGCAAGAATTACGATATTAGGTATTTATATTACCTTTGTCAAACAATTCCTTGGAAAACATATGGAGAACAAACGGGAGTCCCTAGTTTATCGAAAACCTCTATTGATAAATTAGATGTTGTTATTACTACAAACCTTACAGAACAACAAAAGATTGCTCAATCTTTACTACATTTAGATAATGCTATGGATGCGATTGAAAAGAAGATACATCTATTGGAAACGCATAAATATGGCTTAATGCAAAATTTGTTCCCTAACCTAAACAATTATTAATATGGATTATAAAGCTGTCGCGCAACAAATAAAAGAAGCTAATGAGAACATTTTTTTGATATATGCTTTTAATGGGACAGGAAAAACACAGTTATCCGTTGCCTATAAAGATATTTGCAAAGACGGAGATGAGCACACTGGCGTATATTACAATGCATATAGTGAAGATCTTTTTCAATGGGATAATGATGAAGAAAATGATAATAAGGACATCAAATTAAATGTTGTCCCAAGCACTATTAATGAATATCATACATATCTATTACAAACAATTAAAGATGGAGAAACTGAAGAAGATATTTATCCTATACAAGAGAAACTTCAAATATATAATCCCAAGTACACATTTAAAATTAATAGATATTATGTAGATGAAGCGAAAACGATCGTAGACGAAGAGAAAGGAATAAAATCATTTTCATTTTATTCATTAGAAGATAAGGGACAGAAATATCCAATAAAAATATCTCGAGGTGAAGAACGCATTTTTGTATGGTGTTTCTTTCTAACCTTGTTTGATAAAATTGCGGCTGACAAACAATACATATTTATAGATGATCCTGTTTCTAGTTTAGACGATTATAATATATTTGTATCAGCACAAGCCATACTAATGTTGATGAAACAATGCTGTGAGGATAACAAGAAACTTATTATTTCGACTCACCATATGGGATTATTTTCCATCTTACAAGATTGGGTAAGGAAGCCGGAGAATAAGAAATATTTCAGTCCAGCTAAAACTGGTGAAAAACAAATCGACATCATTAAGGAAGAACGAGATGAGCGAGTTGTTATTAAAGAGATTTATCATAAAGAGACAATCGAAGAGAATAAATGTGCGATTAAATTCCTAGAGATTAAAAGTAAACGACCAGAATTAGTCGGTAAAAATAGTGGTCATTATCAGTATCATTTATTAATACTCAAAGAGTTAAAAAAAGCGATAGATACTAGAGAAGTTAACACATATCATATGGTACTATTAAGACAAGTTTTAGAGTGTGTATCTTCTTTTTGGGGCGCTGGACATTTTAGCTATGCTATTGAGATAATCTGTGACGATGCTAATCGGAAGGCTGACATGATTAATGCATTATCACATGAGAAAATATACAAACAGAAATTAGCCAAATTAAATCCAGTAGACCATGCTTTATTTGCAGAGATAGTAGATGGTTTAAGTAATAAATTATTTTTTAGAATATGATGCTAAACAATCAAAATAAATTAGGTAAAGCTCTTTGGGCTGTCGCAAATGATTTGAGAGGAGCAATGATGGCGGATGATTTCCGTGATTATATGCTATCGTTCCTTTTCTGGAAATATCTATCAGACAACTACCTGAAAGCCGCAAAAAAAGAGTTGGGATCGGACTATCCTGCTGAGGTGAAGAATGATTCGGAGAATGAGGCCATTTGTATCCCTCTTCAAATGTGGTACAATGCCAATATGGACGATGCGTTTCTGTTTGAACAGCAGATGCGCCGTAAAATCCATTATGTGATTGAACCACAATACCTATGGGATAATGTAGTCGGTTTAGCTCGTACTCAAAGCAGTGATTTGCTCAAAACCCTACATGACGGATTTAAGTATATCGAGAATGAGTCGTTTGAGAGTTCTTTCAAGGGCTTGTTCTCTGAGATAAATCTCAACTCCGAGAAGTTGGGTAAATCATACACAGAACGAAATGCTCTCCTTTGCAAAGTAATTAAGACCATCGCTAATGAATTGGCCGACTTATCTGTAGATAGCGACGATCTTGGAGATGCATACGAGTATCTTATCGGTCAGTTTGCTGCGGGTTCAGGACAAAAGGCTGGCGAATTTTACACACCACAGATGGTGTCGTCTATCTTATCAAAGATAGTTACATTGGATTGCCAAGACCCCAAAAGTGGCAAAAAGCCCAAGATCGATAAGGTCCTTGACTTTGCGTGTGGTTCGGGTTCGCTGTTGCTCAATGTTCGCAAAGAGATGGGAAGCAATGGTATTGGCAAGATTTACGGTCAAGAGAAGAATATCACAACTTACAACTTGGCTCGAATGAATATGCTCCTTCACGGTGTTAAGGACACCGAGTTTGAAATACATCACGGTGATACCCTTGTCAATGATTGGAGCATATTGAGCGAAGAGAATCCTGCAAAGAAGATGACATTTGATGCCATTGTTGCAAATCCCCCATTCAGCTTGCGCTGGGATCCGAAGGAGGAGACCGCAAAAGATTTCCGCTTCAACGGTTTTGGTGTTGCTCCAAAATCGGCAGCAGACTTTGCATTCTTGTTGCATGGTTTACACTTCTTGAGCGATAGCGGAACGATGGCTATCATTTTGCCTCATGGTGTACTATTCCGTGGAGGTAAGGAAGAAGTAATCAGAAAAGAGTTAATCAAAAAGGATTACATCGATGCGATTATAAGTTTGCCAGCAAACCTCTTCTATTCGACAGGTATTCCTGTGTGTATCATTGTTCTGAAGAAATGTCGCAAGAATGATAAAATACTCTTTATAAATGCAAGTTCTGAGGAGCATTATGAGAAGGGCAAACGCCAGAATTATCTGCGCGAGGAAGATGTAGAGAAGATTATCGAGGCATACAAGAGCCGCGCAACTATCAGCCGTTATGCTCGCGAGGTATCGTTGAGTGAGATTAAAGAGAACGGCTACAATCTCAACATCACTCGTTATGTGAACTTATCAAAAGATGAGGAGGTTGTGGACCTCGCTGCGGTACAAGCGAGAATTGAAGATATCGAGAAAGAGATTACGACTGCACGAGACGAGCATAATAAATTCCTGAGGGAGTTAGGATTGAAAGAGATTATGTAGGGTTATGAAAGCATTGATTGACGAAGCTAAACAATATATACAGTGCCCCATCCAAGATAAGAGAGATGCTTTCTTGAGATTGTGCTCCTTAAATCTCCTTAATGCAGCAATTAAAAAGAAGGAGTTTAAGGATAGCTTGAGTTATGGTTACATTAAGCCCTGTGCATCCAGATTTGTTGAATGTGTAATTTCTCATACAGATGATAGTTATGTGGATGAAATGTATTATAATTCAGTTCAAAAATGCATGTATATTAGGTGTTTTGGCGTACAATTTAGTTTCCACAATATTATCATTACCGAAAATATAAGTGCATTTGTCGATTCCCAATCCAACATTCCTGTACAGTGGGATGGAGTCAAATTGCAACCAATTGCGCAGGATTTGTTCTTGCTCGCAAAAGATTTGCATTCTGGAAATATAGAAGAGAATCAAATAAACGAGCTTTTTAACCATATCATTGAAAGTAAGTAATCATGGGCAAAACTGTAACGACCTACTTGATAGACGGAGATCCGAAGGGAACTCAATATGCATTCATCAGCAACAAAATTTGCCAAATGTTCGTTGTGCCACGCTCAAATCTTGCTTATCTCAATACGCAGGAGAAGTTGCAAAAGCCTGCGTTTTACATACTTCTCGGTGAAGATGAAGCAACCAAACCACAAGCATATATCGGAGAGACTGAGAATTTCCGTGAGCGTGTGAAGGATCACGATAGCAAGAAGTCGTTTTGGCAAAAGGCACTCATATTTGTATCGAAAGATGCTGATATGACCAAAGCTGATGTCCAGTATTTGGAGCATAAGGCAATAGCCGAGGCAAAGAAAGCTAATGCTTTTGTATTGAGCGACAACAAACAGACCCCCAAGGCTCCAAACTTACCCGAATATCAACAAGACTCAATGGATGAGTTCTTTGAAGATGTCAAGTTCTTGGCATCGTTTATCGGTTGCAATATCTTTGAGGTATCACAACCAAAGGCAGAACATATCTTCTATACCAAAGGTCGTGGTTGCGATGCGAGAGGTTTTTATAGCTCTAATGGTTTTACTGTATTGAAGGGCAGTGTGATAGCTAAATCCTCTGTGCCATCTCTTAAATGGTCTGACAAGCGTAATAGCTTAGTCAGTGAGTACGCTGCAGTGGAAGGCGATAAACTTGTTATGACTTCTGATAAGACATTTACAAGTCCCAGTACTGCTGCATCATTTTGTTTAGGTCGCCCCTCAAATGGATGGGCAGACTGGAAAGATAAAGACGGCAATACATTAGATTCTGTTTACAGGAAACCACTAGAATAATATAGTATATGAGCAATCTATTATACAAATACTTGGATGTTAATGGTGCTATAATGATGTTGGATTATAGCAATCTAATGTATGCAAATGCTACGATGTTTAATGATCCTTTTGATTGCCATCCTAGTTTAATAGATTTCTCAAATGTGCCAATAGAGGCTCGTAGAGGTTGGCCGGAAGATGTGATTAAGGATATTGAGTCAAATAGACATGAAAACTACAGAAATGATTTATGGATTTGCTCTTTATCTAAAGTGTATAATTCCATCTTAATGTGGAGTTATTACAATAAACATGAAGGAGTTTGTATAGGACTGAACATGGATAAGGTTGCTAAGTGTATTGATGTTAGATACGGTATGATGGTAACACCATATGGTAGAGATGTTCAATATAGAGATGTCGTCAATAAACCAAACTACTACAGAGATAGAGAGGATTTTTTCAACTATCAAGTGTACACAAAGGCAAAGGCGTGGGAACACGAGCAAGAGGTCAGATTGTTCATATACAAACCATCTCCAATGTTTATGAGTTTATTACCATTTCAGCACGACAGAAATGATTTTGACCATAAAGAAATAAGAACATTTGTTCAACTTGGTGCAGAGTGTTTCGAATCCATCTATTTTGGTGTCAAAATAGACAAAGAAAGAAAAGAAAAAATCATTCAGTTAGCAAAAACATTGAATCCTGATATAAAAATATATCAAATGAACATAGACCCTCAATCGTTTAATGTAATAGAGAAACAAGAGATGAATTATACACTATCGGATTATATCGAGTTGTTTGCACATCTACATACAAATAAGCAACAAGGGAAAAAGGCTCCTCATAAAGCTATTATGCTAATTAGTGTTATTGAATTGATAGCATCCCGACATATACTCTCAAATCAGATCGAGTTTACTGAGGAACTAGAAAATTGTTTCTTAAAGAATTGGAAACGATATGTAGGTGAATCATTTATATTCAAACCAAAAGCAGGTACACCATTTTGGCATCTCAATTCAGAGCCATTCTGGCAGTTGATACCATTTGAAGGTGGATATAAAAGAATTGTTGAATTACAAAAAGGGAATCCATATTCACCGTCAACCATTCGCAAGAATATTAAAAATGCAGTAATAGACAAGGGACTATACGAGTTATTGCAAGATGAGGCTAATCGAACAATATTACAAAATACACTAATCAACAGTGTTGAGAATAATTAAATGGATTATCATAGCTATATCTAAAATAAACAAAATATCCATACGATTCTATAAAGACTATGAGGTGCTAGAATTGAGGGTATGATAAAATACATAAACTTTGCAGTATGAGCGAATTTGATAAATATATAGTTCAAGGTGAGCCAGACAAAAAGGCGAAAGCTAATGCATGGCAGACGGCGATAGGTCTTCAAGATGTCGATGGTTTGAAGCCGTCGGAGTATCTTATCAAGACTGCGGTGCAGCATATCGAGGGCGATATTACGATCGACCAGGTTAAAGATATGCTCGACACCTACTACGAGACCAAAGATGTTCGAGAGCACCTTGATGATGAGCGCACGGAGGAGGCAGACAAAGTTTCGGCACGCATAACCGAGATTTTGTCCGAGCAGTCGTTCTCGTTCACACCCGACTACCTGTTGAGGACACACCGCAGACTGTTCGAGGGTATCTATAAGCACGCCGGTCAGTTGCGCGATGTCAATATCACAAAGAAAGAATGGGTTTTGAATGGCGACACGGTGCTATATTCGAATTACGATATGCTGCGTGAGACACTCGAATACGACTTTGAGCAGGAGAAGAAGACCGACTATTCGGTACTGAATGCCGATATGGCGGTTAAGCAGATTTGCATGTTCGTGTCTGGTATTTGGCAAATACACCCCTTCCGAGAGGGCAACACTCGCACAACCGCAGTGTTTACGATGAAGTGGTTGCAAACATTTGGATTCAGTGTTGATAACAATGTATTCAAGGATAATTCGTGGTATTTCAGAAATGCGCTTGTAAGGGCGAACTACAACAATATCCCGAAGCGAATATTTGCGACATCCGAGTATCTCGAATTGTTTTTTAGAAACCTTCTGTTCGGCGAGCAGAACAAGTTGAGAAATCGCACAATGTTGGCAGGTGGTTCCCAAAGTGCCACGGCAGAAGTTTCAAAGAGCCAAAATGGCACTTTGGATGGCACTTTGAATTGTAATCTCGACGAGTTGGCACTTTTGCGATTTGTGAAAGAAAACCCCGACGCCACCCAGGTTGAGATTGCAAAGCACATTGGCAAGTCAGAAAGAACGGTCAAGCGTATGACACCTGCTCTGATTGAGCGTGGCCTGCTCGAAAGGGAGAACGGCAAGCGCAATGGCAAGTGGGTAGTCAAGTGTGAGTTATAAATATTCCATTATTGTATTATACTACATTAGTTATGTATTATAAAAAATCACATAAATACGAGAGTCGTAGAGATTTTTTTGAAGCTCGGATTAACCTACTTAAAAAGGAAATTAATCAGCTTTCAAAAAATGAGATATTAAATATTGATGAAAACTCTTATGTAGATTATCTAGAAGACAAATACTCGTTGGAGCCTCTGTGTATTTATCGAGATAATGAAATAATTCATGAACCCACGCCAATATCGAAAGAGGTTGAAAATCCATATAATAGTGCGAGATATGGCATATATGGACATAAAATGATATATGAAGGATATAGGATTGAGGTAAGTTACCCGTTCAGTGGCGATGCTATTCTTTTTAATGTCTGTCCTAATTCATTTACAATTGGTGGGGCATATGCAGAACTGAGGGTAAACGAATTGAATAATACTTTATCCCTCGTTTTCGAAGTATGGGACCAAAATGCAGAACAGTTTACCCATAACAAACAAAGTGCTTTTGAACACCAAGTATTACATTATCTATCCATCAACCCAGAGGTACTTGATTTTAACTCCAAAATTAGACAACAAGCTCAATTAGAATTTAAGCATGCAAAAGATAAATGTTTGGCTGAAAATAAATTCTTTCATGCAATCAATGTGCAACCATGTGTGGATACACCTATAAAAATAACCGTACCAACTATCCAGAAAAAGCGTACACCCAAACCAAATGTGGGAAGCAGAAAATATGAAACATATCCATCAATGTCTAATGAGATGTATGAGGACATTATTGCTGAAATATACAAATGTGGGCAATCTATAGAAAGAAAACCATTACTTTACATCGGAAAAGACGAAGAGTCTTTGCGTGATATGTTTTTATTAAGACTAGAGTGCCGGTATGATAATGTCACAGCAACAGGAGAAACATTTAACTATGGCGGGAAAACTGATATATGCTTAAAAGATGCCACATCAGGAGCCAATTTGTTTATCGCAGAATGTAAATTTTGGCATGGAGCAAAGGCTATGCATAATGCCATTGATCAACTATTTGAACGATATTTAACAGTTCGAGACACTAAGGTTGCTCTTATTTTCTTTGTAAAAGGGGACAATTTCACATCTGTTATAGATTCTATTAAAAAAGAACTACCAACGCATAAATTGTTTGTGAGAAACTCAGGAGAAAGAGCTGAATCGTCATTCAGTTATATATTTCATCTTCCCACAGACGATGCTAAACCCATATATTTGGAAGTAATGATATTTCATCTTCCCAAATTAAAAGAAGACTAACATTCATAAACGATACTAATTATATTTGTCATTTTGAAAAAGTAACAAATTGTACTGCTATGAATAAATGTAACCGTACTTGGATTGCCTTTGCAAATAGAAACAGATGTAGGCATGCTGATGCAATACTAAACCTTGGCGTTATCAGTTGGAGGATGGGCAGAGCTCGTTTTGCCATAGGCGATATAGTTTATCTATTTATGTCTGACGAGCGTTGTGTTCGCTTCAAGATGGTTGTAACTACTGAACATCAGGAACGTCAAGATAAAGACTATTGGGTAGAGAAAGCACCTAACAATAAGACATATAAGTTAGAATTGCTCGAAGAATATAATGGCTCACAATTATCTGAGGCTGTTCTACTGCAACACGGATTCAAAGGTGGTAAAAGTCTTGAAATCCCAAACTGCAACAATCTACAACTTATAAACTACATTAAGTCTATCTTTTAATATATGCTCCACTATGATAGCAGAAAGCCATCATATGTGGAGCAAATTTTATTAGTAAATGTACGTCTCTAAGTTATCGCGAATCTTTCTTTCAAACGGAGATTTACTATCGAGTCTTATTTCGGTCTTAATAGTTTCAATACCATAAAAACGAATGATCTCCAATATCTGCTCCTCGTTACCTCGCTCGAAAATGCGGTTTATAACATAACCACGGTGCGCTGTGAAGTCAATATTCTCTATCGCTGTATCCCAAAATATCGCGCCACGAAATTTTGTCAAATCTGGTGGATTGCTCATAATATCTTAAATTTTATTATTCGTTTGATAGTATAGAGTGGCTGACGGATATTTCTATCATTTACTCGTCTTTTTTCACTGGCAGTTCATCGGATATTATGGCGGACTGTTCCTCGTCATATCGATTATAGTACCACTGGATTGTCATATACTTATCTCCATTCTGCGATTTTAAGCGATAAACATACTCATCACACTGGACAACCTCCTCGAACCACTCATCACTTACGAGCTCGTGGCGTTCAATGTCGTATATCTGCCATATACGATTCTTGCGCACCTTACAATATGGCTTTGAAGAATCCAGCAATTCGATGCGGTCATATTCAAGTGGGAGAATAACTCCGTATCTATCGCGCAACCCACCAACTGTCCCATTGCTCACGCATAACAAGCCATTTTGAGAGTAGCCATATTTATCGAAGTGCCATGCGCGACTTGCCTCCAAAACTGAATAGGGATTGTATCCAAGACAAAACACAGGCATTATAAGTGCAACCACTATATACAATCCCGCACTTGCCCAACTCCTCTTCGTATCGATAGCAAAGCGAATGACAGGTATGGCCATCATTGCAAGAGATGTAAACAATAGTAGAATACGAACCATATTTATAGTGTACTGAGCGCACCAGAACACAACAGATGCACCGACTATCAGCAATATATCCTTGTAGGCGGTTTCTCTACGGACACACCAGTTCATAAGAGCAAAGAACGCCGCAGGAAGTGTACAAACTGTAATTGCCGATTTAAGTTCAAGACCTATTCCGCATACATATCCAACTGTAAACATTGCAAGAGTCAGCAAATATGCGACTTCGCCTCGCGTAAACATCTCCTTGATATTATTTCGATAGAAGATTGATGGAATCAGCATCAGCATAAAAGCCAGCACCGCCGTACCAATCGTTGTCTTATAACTTACAGACAGAACTATTGACGAAACAATCGTACAACCAAAGATATAAGCACATAGTCCGACACATCTCCATATACCCATAGAACCAGGAGCGAGCTGTTTTTTTGCTCTCTTATAGATATACATTGCCAATGGATAGATTACCAACCATATATATCCAACAATGCTGAGAATGTTTTTACACACATCGCCTACCAGTTCTGGCAATTCGATACTATGAACAGAGTCTATGCTAAACAACGCACATACTGAAGTCAGTAATGTTTCCCAGGGTCCTACAAAGAGATGACACCTCGGACTTCTGTCTAAGAACATACAGGAAGCCAGTAGCGTCAGCACCACAATGGGGACAATCATCTGTTTGCTTTGGCGCTTCATCAAAAAGCTAATCCATATTCTCAGTGCAGGGAACAGCAAAATGGACGGATTTATCATCCTGCCGTTTACTCCTTCGTGTGCCACAAGCAATAACCACACACTGCAGATAACTAGATCTGCAATGTGTGTAATTTTAGAAAATCGTGAATTATCCATTATTCCAATCTTTTGTGTCGTTACTTTTCAGTTGAATCTCCTCTCTTAGGGAACATAATCTCCATAGGCTCGTTGGTGATGCTTTCAATGGATATCATACCTTCATAGTTTTCCATTTCGCCCACCCATATGGTAAACTCATATCCTCCCTCCTATGCCGTTCTGCCAAACCTCAAAGCATCATATTTGATAGCCGTCACAAGGCTATCTGCCTGAATGTCATACAGACCACACTTATTGTCTTTGTAAACAATGCTGTAGCGCTCAACTGATGTAGCCTCTACACGGTCAAACTTTCGCATACCTGAGCTAAAAATGTTCTTCACATCTTCAATGTTTTTGTTTTATAATATAGAGTCGCGTTTGGAGTTAATCTATCTCCATATAGATTCTTTGCCTGCCAACTGTTGCTTATTATGGTTTGCCAAGCGATAATAATCCTCGTGAAATGGATCATCAACCGTCTTAAATGGTACAACAACTCGGAAATCGGTATCAATATAACCATCTACATAGGAGTTTGGGCAACCATATTGATTCAAGCCCCCTACTCCCCAGCGGACTAATGAGATGCCATCTTTGTTGAATCCCCATACACATACGCCATACGGAGCACGAAGTCGGAAGAGCTGTTCAACTGCACTAATATTATCTATTGCAGAGAAGTCGATATCCACTCGCGAGAAGATTTTTACCACACCCTCGGCATCAATCATCTCAACAACCTGCTCTGTATCACAATTCACCAAATAAGTTTGCAATGAATCCTTACGCTTGAAGCAAAGAACTAAAGGAGAATTCTGCAATGCTCGCCAATAATACTTTACATCTCCATACTTAAACTCCTCCACCAACTCTTCGTAGAGAGTTTTTGGGCAGTAGTTGATTTTATTCTCGGCGAGATTTTCTACCCATTCAGGGGTTGTACGATTGACTGTTACCATAAGCGGAGTTATTGGGGTGGAGGAAGAGCCGTAGCCTCGGGCTATCTTTTCTCGGCCATCTTGCTTTTCACGATGTTTTCGGCCTCGCGACGCATTTCGCTCAAGCGTTCCCAGTCCTCTTCGATATAGCTAAATTTAACCAACACATTCAGTTCGGCATCTACAAAGCCATAGACGGTAATCTCCTCATCCAGAGTCATTCCAAACCCCTCGTCGTCCATAAAGTAGCGGCCATCGGGATTGAGTTGCCACGACACCTCGGCCACCCCATTTTGGAATCCGTGAATGAATGTCGGAAATTGGGCCGACATCT
The DNA here is from genome assembly GCA_045543795.1 of Tidjanibacter sp. GTDB lineage: Bacteria > Bacteroidota > Bacteroidia > Bacteroidales > Rikenellaceae > Tidjanibacter. The sequence goes on along the minus strand of JAZPXV010000021.1, from coordinate 118,977 downwards.
CCTCGGCTCGCATCTGTGCTTTCTCGGGCAACTCCCCAAGAGTGCTCCAGTCGACATCTTCGGTAGTGAAGCTCGAAAAGTAGGTATTGCCATCGATAAACTCATAAGCGCAGCATTTGACATGGTCAATCACATAACGCTGTTTCCACCAGCCCCATATCACCTGTTCGACCACCGACATACCTTCGCCCAAATCGGTCACTCTATATCCATCACGGCTATCGAAGTCTATTTTAGACAGAACGATGTACAATTTCTCGCAGAAGTTCTTACCTGGAGCAACCAATGCGTTTGCTTTTTTCATTACACTCATAGTACTCTTATCAATTTAAGTTATAAAAAGCGATATCTATACTAATGAGTATTTTACGATGGCAGTTCTATCCCCATCGACAAAATAAAAAAAACGGAGAGGATGCGTCCATCCCCTCCGTCCTCCATCTTCTAACCACTGCGAGGAGGTCTTGTCATTTCCCGACAAGGCAGCCAACTTACGTCTTTTCTACTTTGGCAAAGAGCAGTGAGCACCATTGTTCACGACCAACAGGTGTTATACTCTTTGTGGCTACGATTCCATTCTTACGCCTCGTGAGAGCGCGGGACCAAAAGTTCGACAATCGCCAAATTCTTAAAATTAAACACTCCATTGGGAGGCCTACACTATAGAGTGGACACGCGCTGGCAATCCATCACCAAAGTGCACAATTTTCATTATTGATTATTGAAAATTATCTGCAAACTCTTTTACGAAGCCTATCTGCGCCTCGGTTTCGGGGGCAGAGCTCCAGGCAGAACGACCGTGGGCAGCAAATCGCCTACGCATCTCTGCCATAGCCTCGTCGGCACTCATCTGCCTGAAGTAGACATAATAGCACGCCACAATCATCCCCGTGCGCCCCACTCCACCGACGCAATGAATATATACCTTCTTACCCTGCCCCAGGGCATCTTCTACCCTATTCATCAGCTCGACAACTCCATGGACACTCTCGGGCACTCCCCTATTCGGGATTGGGAACGTATAACGTCCAACATTGCTCGCCAACATTGGTGCGTATGGGGGCATTTCGCCCTCCTCGGCCAGGTCGACAAAGTAGCCTATACCAAAGTCGGTATAGAGCTGCAACTGCTGCCTTCGGGTGGCATAATCCCAGTCCCAAACGGGGTATTCGCCCGCCCAGACATTCTCGTCTACGCGATAAGAATATCCCGTAGGTTTATATTTCAGTTCATCAGTCATAATCATCAGGCAATAAACAAATCTCTTCGTACGACATTTCATTCACACTCTGCTCAGCCTTGGCCGTAGCATTCCAAAAACGATAATAGACATCCAATATCCTGTCGAGCACCTTCACCAGTGTTTGGTGCTCCAGCCACTGAATATGTTTAGGACGAATATACAGATACTCTACACGTGCCAAATTGCGACCTTCGTAAAAAATAATACATCCTCTGCGTTTATCCTTGAACATCGCTTCGGCTCTTCTGAATATCTCCATGCAAATTTTTCCTCTCATACCAGGTAGGTATACTGGAATGCCAACACACAGCAGATCATCTCGAGTGTTCATAGTAAAGAACATTTCGTTATCCTTGTACTCGAACTCATAGCGGTCACTATATCGTCTTGACTGTTTGACCTCTACCCCTATCTTATTGAGTAATGCGATAGCCTGATTAGTCACATTGGACGGCCTATTGCTTTCCATTTTACACAGCTAAGAGCAACACATTAACGGCATTATTCTCGAATGAGATGTTAGACAGGGTCACATACTCTGCGGCCTTCTCGACCTGCTCAAATCGCAGTGGGAAGATATTGATGCGCTTGTCGGTGGTGTCGACCTCAATGCCGCTTGGAATCTTCTCCTCCAGGTAGGCCACCACTCCTGCAATCATAAGCGATGCAGCAATGCCACATTCGTATGTCATACAAACGACATCCTTACGCATAGCCTCGATACGCAATTTGATAGCTATGGTAGGCAGCAACAGAGCTGGCTTGTAACTCACTTCAAGAGTCTTCTCATCAACGGTAGTGAACTTTGGGCGTATCTTGAACCTCTTTTCGATCAAGTCTTCAATCTCTTTATAAGTAATCAGTACATTCATATCATTTAAGTTTTAGTTCTGTTTTGAGTTGCTCCAATCCGTAGCTTGCGCCACTTTGGATGTGGATATATGTGCGCTCACACCCTTCGGGCAGAGCGACCTCGCCAGGGTCGATAATGTACAGCCCACATTCGGGCGGCATCATCTTCAGGAGCTCTGCTGCGGGATATACCAACATTGACGAGCCCACGACAACAAACACATCGGCCTGACGGGTAGCCTCTACCGAGGCATTCCACAACCTCTGCTCGACATCCTCGTTGAAAAATACCACATAGGGGCGTACCTGTGAGCCATCGGGAGCCTTGTCGCCGATGCAGATGTCGGGGTTGTTGGGGTCAATATCAAACGACACGCAGGGGTGAAGAGTCGAGGCATTTTTAAGAGCCTCGCCGTGCAGATGTATCACCCTTGTCGAGCCTGCACGTTCGTGAAAGTCGTCACCATTTTGGGTTACGATAGTAACATCAAACTCGCCTTCCAACCCCGCTATGATGCGATGCCCTTCGTTAGGCTCGCTATCGAGTATCAGCCTACGGATTGGGTTGAAAAAGTCGAGCACACGTTGCCTGCGCTCGTTGCAATCGCTGCGCCTGCCACAGTACCACGATTTGCGATCGGCAACTGCCTCGACATCGAGAGTATCCCACAGGCCGTCCTGGCCGCGAAAGATGGGCAATCCACTCTCGCGGCTCATTCCGGCTCCTGTGTAGAATACAACTTTGCGCATAACTGCTACCTTTTCTTGCTGGTCAGTTCGTTGTACTTCCTTTTTGCTTCCTGGCACAAGCGAATCAGCAAGTAGCCAGCCAATGGGGTTGAAATCATCATAGTTGTAGATGTTATTGGGTGGGTTTGTAAAAATAATAATATGTTTTGAGAATTGGGGCAAGCTCAACTATTTTTCCGGCTTTTTATACATAATTTTCGCCGCCACCAGGTGTCTCAAGGCGTTCTGCATCTGGAATCCAAAATCTTCGGCCGACATATAACACGTTTCGACAGCGGCCAAAACCACATCGCCCAAAACATACATCTTGGCGATTTTGATCTCTTTGGTTATCTGATAGCACTTCGCCTCAATCTGCGCCAAGTTAGCCTCGGTCACTTCATCAAAGTTGGGGAGAGTCAGAAAGAAGAAGTGTTCGTCCTCATACTTGCCCCAGAAGTGGATGGTGTTCATCTGGTAGCGAAATGCAAGGTGACCGTCAGAGCTATCTTCTCCCAGCACCTCGTATCGCCTACTTGCGACAAAATCTTTTGCCAATTCAAACGTATTCATAGCTGCAGTTGTGTTTGTTTGGTTATCTACTCTTCGATGCTCTCGAACATCTTGCGCATCTCTTCCTCAAGCAGGTTGTCGGAATTCTCATCTGGCTCGCCACCCTCGCCAATCTCCAACTCCTCGCCGTTCAACTTTTTGAAGAACACCATGGCCGTAACCTCAAGTACGCGGATGATGTGCTCCAACAACTCCGACAGGTTGTAGATAGAGTTGAGGTAGTGCTCGTATACGCACCAAACATTATCCTCGAACATAATGTTAACCTTTGCGTACTTAACCTGCAATCCAGTCTCGTGAGCCGCCTCCAAGATGGCCGCACGATTGTCGTCAGTTACTTCTTTCACGTTAGGCAGGGCGATACGCAGGAACTGATCATCCTCGTCGGGCATATAGAGGAAATTCATCTCGCCATACTGAAAAACATAGCCTGCGCTACCCAAATCAACAGGGTCAAACCCCATTGCCTTCAATTTGTCTACGATAATCTCTTTGTTGTTCATAGTGTAATCTATTATTTAGTGAGTGTTAGTGTTTTTGTCTTCAATTACATTGATAAGAAAAGTGTCGTGTTTCTATCAGCTACCTGACGTAACCGATGCGTGGACGCTCATTTTTTTGTCCCCTGGCAAACGACTCGTTCATACGCTCAAATTGTCGAAGCTCATCGGCAGTAACCGATGGGCGGGTGGCAGCGATGGTCCTTTCGAGAAGCGTTTGGTTAATCCGCACCAACTGCTTGGCTTTGATGCTCTCCTCAAACGAACACCTTGCGCACTCCTTTACGATGAAGCTCATATCGCTCGCCGAATAGCCCTTGGTCAGCTCTACAATGCGAGCCACGTCGATATCGTCGTGGGGGCGCTTGGTCAGCTCCAGCTCCAGCAGCTCCCTGCGAGCCTCGTCGTCGGGCAGGCCCACATAGATTATCTCATCTACACGTCCCTTGCGCATTATGGCGGGGTCGATAGCGTCGAGGCGATTGGTTGTGGCGACCACATACACATTCTTCTCGGCACAATCGTTGAGCCTGGTGAGAAATTCGGCCACCTCGTTAGCCTGGTTATTATCGTTGTTGACACTACGCTTGGGAACAAGGCTATCGAACTCATCAAAGACCAACAGCACACCACAATTGTTCTTTGCGGCCAACTCCTCGCTGCGACTGAACAGGTCGGCAATCATACTCTGCGAGCCGTGGATATAGATGTTGCCCAGGTCGCTCGGTTTGATAAGGCTGAACATCATACCACTCTCTTCGGCCAGCTTACGCGAGATGAAGGTTTTGCCCGTACCTGGAGGGCCCCACAACAATATGCCATTTGGGGGCGTAATCTGAAACTGCTGGGCGAGCTCGCGATGTTGTACGATGTCGACAAAGTTGCGAGTGAGTTTGCTCTTGAGTGGCCCCATTCCAGCAACATCCTTGAATCCGTTGCCAACGACTCGTTCAATCTTCACATTGGCTTTGGGCTGTGGAGGTGTCTGCTCCTTCGTAAACTCCTCTATGCCTTTACCTTTTGTTTCGGCAGGCTTCGATATGGTCGAAATAAACTTATCGAAACCGCTATTTTTATCGTCGCCAAGATATTTGGCCACATCGGCCCCAAAATCCACAAGACTCTTATATCGCTCCGAGGGTTTGGTTGCGATGGCTTTAGCAACGATTCTCTTGAGCGCATCGGGCATAGTCAGCGCAGGAGCATTGTCCCATATATGCTTGACCATTACAGCCGTGGGCATATGCAGGTCGGCACTCAAGAACTTGCCCCAGGGGTGTTCGCCCTGCAGAATAAAAGCAAGCACAATGCCCCACGAGAAGATGTCGGACTTCTCATTGAAGTGGCCCACCCAAGTCTCGGGCGCACGAAAGAAGCGCGAGGGCACATAGGTGTCAAAAGTTGCCTCATCCTTACTACTGCACGCCGCCGACACACAATCGAGCCCCACAAAATACCACTTTGTGGTGCCCTCCGAGTCGGTCGCAACAATAATGTTGTCGGTAGAGATATTATTACAGCAGTAGCCACCTCCCATACGCACCGATATCTCTTTCATAGCCCCCAACAGCCTATAGAACTGCTGAAGCATCTCTATCTTATTGCGGAAATGGTCGGCAAGGATATAGTCAGACAAGGTGACAGAGCCGACATACTTGGTGGTCATCCATTGCAACGAGGTATTGCTGTGGGTGCAGTGGCCACGTTCGATGTAGGCTGGGAAGACATCGCTGGTAAGTTGGGGTATGAGCTCAAACTCCCCTATCTTGCCCCCAACAAAGCACTCGGGCAGCTTGTTGGTATCATAGACCGTCAGAACGACACTCTGCTCAAAGCCGTCCTTTGCCAGGTATACCTCGCGGTACGAGGTGCTCTTGAGCACCTGTACCGGAGTATAACCCTCAAACTTGGTATTCAGTGTGAGAATCATAGTTGTAAAAATTTAACGGGTAAGAGTTTGATTTGCCCACCACTTGCGGATTGCCTCGTCGAAGCGGCAGTTAAGGCGGCTATTTCGGGTATACACCCAGTGAACCGCGCGGCCAGGCAGGTTGGCGGCCACCTCGGCACTGGTCATATTCTTAATGTTGCGGCTCTGCCAAACATAAAGGTCCTCTTCGCTCCAGCCCAGATTGTTGGTGAAATCGTAGAGAAAGTCCTCGACCTTCTGCTCAAACTCTGCATCGTCGGGGTTTACGCCAATCACCTCACGGAGAGGGCTCAAGTCGTTGGCATTGGCCTGGCCAATGAGCTTAAGGAAGTCCGACGACACCATAATCTTACGAGGAGATTTATCAACCAGGACATCTTCATAAGGGTTGAGATGGTTTATCAAGGCCAACTTGAGGGTCTTTTCGGCCGCTTGCATCGTAAGTTTATAGTCAGCATCGTCGAGGTTAAACTTCTTTTTGATTGCCTCGGGCTCAAGGCACTCAACATAAAAAGCGCACAGAATGTCGTGCAGAGAGCCAATGTGTACCATATCGTCGAACACAAGACGGCAATACTCGGGGCTCTTGCCCTTGAGTGCCAAGCGGGTGTTGCCTGGAGTCCTGGCACGAGAAATCTTAATCTCGCCACTATGCTCCAGAGCGTCCATAACACAGTGGCTTGCGACATCCGAAAGCCAGCTGAAGAACGAGCCGCGATAGCTATAGTAACGCAACGTGCGCCAAGACTTTTCACTCCAAAGGTGCTCGTAAAGAATGGTCGAAACCTTATAGGGCGGAATGTCTACTTTGTAGCTCTGTTTGTACCTGTTGATAATACTCGAGCGCAGAGGGGCAATGCTCTTGCCAGGCTGGTGGTTGTTGCCATAAAAGAACTCCTCGGCAAACTTTTCGCTGTTCTTGAGGTTATAAATGATGCGTGCCGCCTCGCTCTTGAAGTCCTCCTCGGTCATAAGACCATAGACGGTAGCATAGATAGAGGTGAAGGCCTCGCGGTCGCTACCAAAGGAGAGTTTGGCGTGCAGCTGGCCACGCACGTTGAGATAGATGCTCTCGGCTGCGTCGAGAGCCTGCTCGCTGGTGATTACGGTCGTCTTGCCAAGCAGACGAAATTCGTCGGCAATTGCCTCAACTACCGTTTTAACATAATCCATCACCTGGGTAGCAGTCAGGGTGAACTGCTGCTTGTCTGCCGCCTCAATAAGACCTGCAATTGGGCCTACAAAATCAGTTGGTTTCATATCGTTTATTTTTAAGAATTTGGATATAAAAAAGCGCTTGTCAATCTTTCTGTGACGAAGATACAACAAGCGCAACCAACGACTTCCTTACAGGTGCGCGACACCTATTTTTGGTCAAATCTTATTCTCGGAACAGCTTTCTAATGCGCTCAACCGCCTTAAAACTATCCGCAAATTCTATATTTTGGGCAGATATGGTCAACGGCTTATCAAAATTGGTTACATAGGGCGACGGATTCTCATTGAAGAACGAGCACTGCAGGTTAACACAGTTGGTGATAATCTTATAACACTCCCTCAGGCGTTTGCTACACTCGGATTTCTTATTTATTTTTTCCTCGGGAAACAAACGCTCGAATTGCCTGGCACCTGCAGTAACACCAACATCACCTTCACCTTCAACATCACCATCAACATCGTCAACATCATCAGCCTCATAAATGTTATCGTAGATGGCCACAAACGCCTCCTTATTTTTGCTAACGTCTACCACCGACAGGTTATCTGGGTTGTTGATGCGGTTGATGAGGTTCATAATATAGACCACATGGGCAGCAGGCTCAAAATCGAGCCACTGTTTGGTCTCGACCTTATGGCCCATACACATTCGCTCCTCGACCAAGTATGTTCGCCAATCACCGTGAGTTCGGCGACCATCAATCGCCCCATCATCAGCCTTGGGGCAAACTCTAATCTTCAAACGAGAGCTCTTGGCCTTGTTAATAACAGCATCAATGGCAGCAGCCAAAGCCTTTTTGTCGTTAATATGTTTGGCCAGTTCAAGAATCAGCTCGTTCTTGTCTACAGCACTCAAGCTTTGGCAAATCTTTGCATACTCCATCTTCCAATCTGAACTGCCCCCATTATCAGCACTCTTTGATATGGACTCAATCGTATCGGGAAACTTCTTCAGGCCGCTAATCAAATCGACATAATTCAGTTTGGGAATCTCTAGATTCTTTTCATAGCCCTTACCCAGGAACGGGTATTCGCTCGCCGTAGTATTATACTTACCCCTGAATGCTATATCACCACCAGTCGGAATCTGCCTTCCGATTGGAGCCTGCATTCCGATTGGAACTTGCACATCAGGCTTGCCACTATCAAGAAGTTCCACCCAAACTTTTTTGGCACTCTCGGGGTCAGACTCAATAGCAGTGGCAAATGCCGCAAAAGAGCATTCGTCATAAATGTGCTGGACATCAAAGATCAAATAACTATACAGCCTCTCGACATCCTCACAGTCACATATCTTGCCAACAATGTAGCATTTACAAGGGCGGTCAGGAGTATAGAGCGGCATTATCATATTACAGCCTTGTACTGCCTCTGTCATATACTCAACCAAGTTCTCATCCTTATGCAGAGGCGACAAATCGGTAAGCGCCTCTATCGAACAAGGAACATGCAACGTCGATACTATCGGGTCCTGGCTAACCGACTCTCTGGCTTTTACCACAGCATCGTTCCACTCACTCCTACCATTGGTCAATACATAGAGGGTGCCGTCACGCAACTCCTCAACATCTTGTTGGCGGCAAATGATTTTAGCAAAAAAACCGCTCTGAAACTGAATTTTATTTAAGTCTGCAATCATTGTGTTATATAACTTTCTGCAAAGTTAGGATAATATCACTTCCCTATAGGCAACTCGCTTATTATTTTTTCACTCCTCTGGTTTGATTTGTGATTGCAGCGGCCATGTTCAATCTAAGTATCAATCGCGAGTCGCGCAACATTCTCTTCATTACGATGCGCCTCTCATCTTTGGTTGCCGTGCCCTCTATAAAAGCAGCGTACAAGTTAGCATTGCATAACATTCCTTTCATCTTAAAAACTATAAAATTTTCGTTGATAACTATAAATCTGCTCCAAGTTTTCCTGGCGACATATCATAAACTCGTTCAACAGATTCGGTATACTTAAAGGAATGGATTTGGAGTGCATTTCTATCGCTTTGTACTTGCCTCGACGTATAAATAGTGCTCGGAGGGCTCCCTCGGGATGCGTGGGGCTGGCATTGGTGAGGAGCAGCCCAACAGTAAGTTTGGACTCATCCATACCCCATAGTCCTGCGCGACACCCCATCAGAAAGTCGGCAGCCAGTTCGTGCTCCCAGGCACCATTGTTAACACCTGGCAAGTGGGTATTTTGCAAAACTCGGTGGGCACACTCGTGTGTCATCACCAGACTGAAGGCCTCCTTGCTGTCGACGTTCATATCGACCAGCTGCTGCATATTGAAACACAACACATCGTCATCATAACTGCTCCTGTTGAAGTTCACAAACATGGTCTGTCCATTCTGAACATCAGTTAGGTCTTGAATCATACGAGGCATAGGTATGTTGAAGAAGTCGCAGGCCGACTTGATAGCCTCTTCGATGTCATTGGGAGCCAGACCGAACCTTCCAAATCGTCGACACATCCTCACGAACTCGTCCATCGAGGTGTGATTGACAAGCATATTCCACTCCTGGTCGAAAAAATTGCTCATAGTGTTGAATTCTAATCAAATAACGTCGCTTCGCACCGACAGGGTTCAACAAGTCACTCCTTATCGTTGCTTAAACTACTCACTAATATATATTCTCTTCAACATATAAACGAATAAGTTTCGTTATCTCTCTTTGACGAGGGATCGGATGTATATAATAACCCATAATAATAATTTAAGTGTTAGTGTTAGTATTTGTTTTGTTTAGTTGCGTTTTTGTTATTAGGCATTTAGGGCTTCAAGACCAATCTAAAATTACAATAAGTAAACCCCCAGTCTCTTTCCTCAACATTTCTCCTTAAAACATTGTAAGAAGCATGGGTTTGAATACAAACAGGATTGATGTTAGATTCCATAGTAACCGAGGGTGCCCATTTATCTTGCATAAACTCATAACGCTCACTGCCGCCCCTAATAATCTTACGCTTTGCTGCATTTAGCCACTGCGCCTCAGAGGGTAAACTAAAATTTAAGGATGATAAACGATTCAATTGTATTATAACAGTTTTCACATCATTCAAATCAGTATACAAATGACCTGGACCATCATCTACTAAATGATTATAGCAAATCATTCGATAATCTCTATAGCTTATCAATGGTGAAATATAATAGCCAGTAAGGGTGACCTCGTGTTCTTTTCCGTCAAATATCTCAAAAGTCCCTGTCGTATCGTCACAATACTTCATTCGCTTTATTAGATTCAGGATTACTTCCTTTTGCTGCTCGCTGCAATCTTTAGAGAATTTCGGAACTGGGCGATTTAGTAGGTTGAAGGTTTGGATTTGTTGGTTGTCTACCGACACTACAATGGCACCAGTGTTCAATATGGTGGATACGTCAAATGACGAACGATAGGTAAAACTCTTGCCTATGGACTTAAGGCTTACCTCTTCGGTAGCAATGTGTAGCACCTCCTTTTGGTCATTCTGCAAAGCAACGCAAATGGTGTAACCGAGGTTTGCTGTCTTGAGAACTTCAAAAGTCAACTCCAGCAAGATATTACCACTCTTCCTACTCATATATATGCTCGAAGAGACATTCTTATACTCCCCGTCAATATTGTCGCCGAACTTGCAACGTGATGTCTTAAGCCTGAAATACTCGGTATAAGATGGTTTTTGGATATCTACATCTTTATCTGCAAACAAGATATTAAATTGGCGCAACATAACCTCGTTAGTTACGCTTGGGGGCATCTGGTCCAACTTTACGGCCAACTCTTTTTCGTGGTCAGAGCCTTCAGACAACCAAGCAGACAAAGTGCCGTCTTGGAAAGCTCGTCGCAGCTCGTGAAAGAGCGGAGACTCAAGGTTGTCAATCCGCAACAGAACATTAGTAATATCGTTAACGGATGTACAATATTTATTGTTTAGGTACAGTATCGATTTCATTATCTTCTCTTTGTTTCTCTGCTTGCAGGTGTAAATTGATAGGTATCTCTGAGATCTCGTATGCGCTCAACATTCGTTTTCTCGCGCCGTCCATCATAACCGCTATTGGGTTTGCTGGCATGACTGGACAAGACGGAGTTTTTCATCTTTTTAATCTCATCAAGAAAATCCTGCTCCGTGATTTTGCGAGGAGGAATGGTGACCTCACCTTCGGTATCTTGTTTACTCTTTTCTTTGATGTATTCGATGAATTTCTTATTCATAACGGTGTTGACCAAACTCTCAATTTCGGCACCAGCAAAGCCATCGCCAGTTGTACCCACCATCTGCTCAACAATTGTGTTATAAGATTTCAACTGCGAAAAGTCAAAAACACCAGACTTGGTCTCCTTATAATGTTTGATTTTCTTCTCGAAAATATCTTTACGCTCGGTCACATTGGGGAAATCGACAAAATAGACTTCGTCAAAACGACCCTTGCGCATAAATTCAGGGCGCATCACGTCATTGGCCGTCGCTACAATGTACACGGGTGTCTTACGCTCCTGCATCCAAGTGAGAAAATGTCCCATAAGGCGCATAACAAGCATATCGTTATTATTGCCCCCATTATTTGAACCTGCAAAGGCCTTCTCTATCTCATCTATCCAAAGTACACATGGGTGTGCCGCCTCGGCAGTCTCCAGTGCCTTGCGCAAGTTAGCCTCGCTTTGACCTACATACTGCCCCATCAGGCGATTAATATCCAATCGGAGCAGAGACATATCAAACAGATTAGCAACAGATTTGGCAATCATGCTCTTACCACAACCAGGCATACCAATTATGAGTATTCCTTTGGGTAGTGGCAAGTTGCACTCTGTCGCAAGGTTCAAATTGTGGAAAATCTCCTTCTTCTCCTTAAGTTGCTCTTTTATGACATCCAATCCGCCCACCTCACTAAACTCCACATTAGCATCAACAACCTCAACTATGCCCGATTTTTTCACAATCTGCTTTTTCTCCTCCAGCGCCAACTTGATTGTTGTTTGGGACAAAAATCCTCCTGTACGCACTGTGGCCGACTTTAGGATTTGGCACACCTCATAGAGTTGCAGACCCTGCAATGTGCGACACATCTCGTTACGAATGCCTGAGATTTGCGTATCGGTAGCATACTCATAAGATACAGGTATGCAACTCACTTCGGTCATAATCTCCTCTTGCGTGGGAGCCGGAATGTCTATAACGGTTACAATCTTTTCCAACTGAGGTGGCAGCATTGATACAGACTCGGGCGAAACTATAAGCAACGTGGTAAGAGGATGATAACCTTTGCCCTTACCCACATTGCGCATATCGCTCTCATACATAGCGGCAAACATCTGTATATATGTTTGAATGTGAGGGTCTGACCATATCGTGCCCATATTCTTGAAAATAAAAACTTTTTCGTTCGTAAAAGTTCTCTTCTCGATTAGGGCCTCCATAAACACATCTAACTTGGATAGTGTGTCGAGGTTCTTTCGGCTCCTCTTTGTCGCAAAGTCTATAACACCACGAGTGTTGTCAAACTCAACAATATCTTCTGACTCGAGTGAAATAACTTTACGCTGTCCCTTGGGGGGCTCAACAATGGATTGTAGAATCTCATCAACAAAAGCGTAATGAAAGTGGGGGATATAGACCACGGGGCAACTCAGTATTGCCGTGGTTAGTTGTGTTCTGAACTCTTCTATCATTGTGTTGTAGTTTATGCAAAATGTGATTTTAGCCAAGTCCACCCAGATCTTAGTTTGGCTTTTACCTTGTCATAAGTATCTACTAACTTCTGTGCTCCCTTTTCCAGTATGGGTTTTATATTTTCGTGATAATACTCCGATACCACTTCCCCCACGGCCGTGTTCGCCAATTTTGAGGTGGCTTTTTCTATCTGGGCACCAGCCTTCTCAATCATTGAACTCGCACTATCTTTGGCCTTCTTCTTTACTTTATCAGGTATCACTCCCCAAACCACATCAACTGCTATAACAGATAGTGCTCCAGCAGCTACTGCGACTCCACCAGATAGTACCGCAGTAGAAATTCCCAAACTAGTGGCAATTGTCGCCAACGCACCACCTGCGACGCTATGGAATCCCAATTGTCCCAGAGCACTACCAATAAATCCTGCCACAGCTTTAACTCCCTGCTTCTTAAGTATGTCAGAGGGCACCTTCTTGAGGCGATTCTTTGCCATGTGTGCTAAGGTGGCATTACGAACAATCAGGTTGCTCTTTTGCCTTTCGTTATACCTCTCTTCTGCCATCAGTCCAGCGCCAAAACAACCTGTTTCTCTTAAATAAACATTCTTCGCGCCTTCAAGTACATTGTGAAATTCTTTAGCCCCTCTTATAGCACAGCGTCCTCGGTTTTTTATAGGAATGTTGGGATGGGTGAAATAGGTGTCTTTAGCAGCCATAACAAGTTGCTTTGCCAGTGTACGTTCCTCTTGCGAGTTAGGTTCAGCCTCAAAGAACTTTAATACTGTAGCTACGTCAAAATTCTTCTCGTCTATAGAAATGTACATTGCCTTGTTGTAAGCAAGCATCGAGTTCAGCGCAACTTGGAGTGCTGCACGTTCGTCATAATAAAATTCAGCCTTCATTGCTATCCTCCTTTCTGCTGGATTTGTCTACAACGTCTTCAAGGCAATACTTCACAGCTTCAAGCTGTGCCTCTGCTTGCTTGTCGATACCGTCGGCTATTATTCTATGGAACTGTTCTCTCTCCTCTTCGGTTGCATCGGGCATCAGTTCATCGACTGTTCGGTCAACTTCATTTTCAAACCACTCGTCTGAACTCAATTCGCTAGATTCGTATTCACTTCGCTTGTCGTAAAAGGTGTCAATATACTCGCATAGCTCTTGAGTAACAAAATCCTCTTCGGCCAAATCTGACACTTTGTGCTTTGCATAAAAATCATTATCGGCTAATGACTTGTCGCGAGAACTGTATGCACTTGCCAATTCTTTAACTTTTCGTGCGAAAAGTGTAACAAAAGACTCTTTCTCCATAGAATGTTATATGTTTATTCTTATTCAATTCTTGTATAGCCAAACCCCTGGTTTAGGGTTCTATCTACTTGTACAGCAATTTGGAGAGCAATTCTCTTTTTAACTCGGCTATAGGCCAACATCAAGGTTACAGCATTGTCTGTATATCCCCAAAACCCGTACTTCTCTTTGCTCAATGTCTGCTTGGGAAAAACTGGTAACTCAATGCAGACACAATAATAGTTTTATCCCAGAATGGGATGTCACCAGACTCGAGCACGTAGTAAAGCTCGAGAAGAATTCGCGTGTACCTCGTCCAACACCTACAGCATTTTGTTTGATCTTCTGCAAAATTGTCAATTCATTCATAGTGTAATACTATAAATGGAATAGGCAGCGTATATATCTATAAGACCCCATTGAATGTGAGTTATCAAATTTACTCTATTTCGGACTTACTAGACTTTAATGCATCTCTTTCTTCCTCTAATATTAATCCATCTTCATACATCTGTTCTATATCGTCATCAGATTCAGATATAACAGGATACCCCATTAATATACCATCATCTTCTTTCTTATCTGATAACGCTCTTTCTATTATTCGACCTGTGTGCCTAGCTACATTGTCGATAAACTCGCCTAATTCTTTAAACATAATTATTCCTTTTTAGTAGTTGTATCGTTTTCGTTACTTATATTATGAATTTTTAGTCTCCTTTTCGACCTTAATATGTAACCTTGTGTAACATATATTTTATCTTGAGAATCAGTCTTATCACTTTCATGGTTTTGACGTAGATCATCTATGAAATCCCGTAGTTTTTTGGTCATCATTGTTATCTTATATTTTTATAATATTCTTTCGTAACCCATGTTAATTCATTATCACACAAAGGGCAACATCCTGTTTCACACACTTTATGCTCGCATTCATGCGGTTTATAGTGAATATCATTATATTCAGCTACATGAACCCTGATACTTTTTAGAACCTCACATTTAAACTTACCGCTATTTATTCCGTTTTGAGGTGGACGCTTATTCACTTTGTGTAAAGAATTGACATCTACGGTGTAATTGAATTGGTCAATGCATTTTATACCTAATTTGTGTAGCTCTGCAATCGAGTATGAGATATCAGACTCACTATTATAGTTAGGTATACTTGGCACACGAATCATTATCTTATCTACACACCCTTGTGAAAGCAGGTATTCCAAATTGTCTTTTAATTGTTTGTTTTTACAACCAGTATATCGTAGATAAATGTCATCATTCCAGTCCTTAATGTCTATTATCCAATAATCTATGACATCAACTAATTGTTCGACAAAGTCTCTTTTAACATTGAGTGATGTTTCAAGATAAATCTTCCATCTATCGCCACATATTTTCCGAAATTCGGTTATGAAATCATAATGCAATAGAGGTTCGCCACCGCCAAACATTATACCACCACCAGTTACAAGAAAATAGATATCATCTATCTTTACTTTTTCATACAACTGTTCTGGCGTTAATGTCTCTTTTATCCCATCTACAGCATTACATTGCGAATTTATACAGTATTTGCAGCGCAATGGGCACCCATGAAATGCCACAAGAGTAGTTACCCCCTCACCATCAGTGAGGAGTCTATGTCTACTTATGCCAATTATCGGAGCCTTCATGCTATTAGTTATAATGCACTAACAGACGTCCGCATTTAGGACAATAACATAATGTCGGTTCCTCTATTGTTTGATATGTTGTGCATCCATGATATGGACAAGGGTCCCAATATGGATCGGAGTAGTTAATCGTGTAGCCCTCACATTTTTTCGGTCTTGGATCGCCAAATAATATGTCAAAAAGTCCCATAGTTGTAGTAGATTAGTATTTTTTAATAATTATAAATCCATTTCGCTCGAGTTCCTCAAATTGTTCTGAAGGCAATATTGTACATGAATGTAAATTCTCAATTATAGCCTTGTCCTTATAATGTATTTCTTCTCCATTGATATTTGATATGACTACCAACTCTCTAATAATTGATACTCCTTCAACTTTAATATATGCAACAGCAGGTTCCTTGCTCTTACACATTTCTTTATATACTATGTTTGCCCATTCGATACTAGATTTAATAAATCCGTCAAATGGTAGCATTGGAGGGATAATTCCCATGGTAATAAAATCCAAGATCATGTTAATTATATTTTTTAATGATTATATGTCCTGTTTTCTTTAGCTCTTTGAACTGTTCTGACTGTAAAACTTCATCTTCAAGAGAGTTTATGTCAACAACTTCTGGGAACTCTATACAAAATACCTGTTTTTCTTGTATAAATACAAATCGTCTCACAAGTCTATTCCCTAGCAATTTAATATACACCATTGCTTTCTCAACCTTTTCTCTGCACGAATATTGTTCATCAGCCCACTCAATAGTTTCATCAATAATCTTTTGATTATAGTCAATACGTATTAGACCAGCAGGTAAGACGTTTAATAGAAAAGAATCAAATAATCCCATATCATTTATATTTCTTAATTATTATATAACCATTTTTTCCTAAAGACTCAATCTGGCTTTGTTCAAGATGTAGGTCATTATAGTTGCTTGCTATCATTTTAGGATTATCATATCGTATCTGAGTCCCATTGCTGGTTACAATTAAACTCCGATATACAGATAGCTCACGCAAGTATAATATGGCGACAGCTATATCACTACTTTTGCATACGCTATCATATTTTTCATCTGCCCATTGAATGGTATCCTCAATCTCTGAATTATCTCCATTAAATAGATTCAATAATGGAGAATAAATTAGTCCGCTAATAAACATGCTATTTGTATTTATTTTTGTTCTATTAGCAATGATATTTCGTTCAGTTCTTGTTCACACTTTGGGCATGTCCCAGGACATTCGCCCTCATAATGACATATTGAAGGTTCGTATAATATCCCGTTTGACTCAGCTATATCGATTCGTATTTGCTTCAATGTAGCGCAAACTGTCTTGCCATTCGCGACGATATATTTACTATTATCTTTATCTTGTTGAACAATATATTGAAACTTCTCAATGTTCTTTATGCCAAGTTCTTTTAATGCATGAACAGATGCTTCTACATCCTCTTCCGTATTATATTCTGGGATATGTGGCACCCTGACAAAAAGAGAGTCAGATAATCCCTGTTCTGTAAGCCACTTGAGATTCTCAATAACTTGATTATTGTTAGTCTTAGTATATCGTTTGTATATCTCAGGGTTCATATCCTTAATATCTATTATATACTCTTCAATAACCTCTTGCAAAGTTTGCAGATTCTCTAAAGGCACATTTAGGGAAGTTTCAACCGCTATCTTCCAAGTGTTTCTAAGGAAAGCCTTATTGGGAATATAATTATGTCCGTCAAGAATGCTTTTAAACTTTTTTATAAATTCAAATTGCAATAAGGGCTCTCCACCACCAAAGGTAACACCACCTCCAGTAGCTCTGAAATATATATCATCCTTGAGCAGTTCATAAAATAATGTTTTAGGAGTAATCCAACGAGTAAAACCATTCTCAACATTACATTGAGGATTAAGACAATATGAACATGATAGTGGACAATGATGAAATCCTACGAGCGTCGTAATACCAACGCCATCAGTCGTTATTCGATGGCGTTGAATACCAATCAATGCTTCTGCTTCAATTGCGTCTTTAAATATAGACGATAGATTGTCATAAACCATATTACAATTACTTAGTATGGATTTTCTTACTAACTAATCAATCACAAAATCCTCCCAATGACGTATTTGGACGATTTGTGCTTATAGGTGTGTCGGGAGCATTAAGAATTGTCACTAGCGAACCAAAATACGATCTTTTACAAATTCTCTTAAATCACTTTTTTACTTCGGATAAATCAATCTCAAGACTCTCGCTTTCTCTTGGTTCATATTCTCGCATTTTATAACTCATAATAATAATTATTTAAGTGTTAGTATTTGTTTTGTTACGTTTTTGTTATTAGGCATTTAGAGCATCAAGACCAATCTAAAACAACAGTAATCTATCCAGTTGTATCTTTCCTTAGCATCTTCTCCTACATCCTCTCCAGCTGGCTCAGCTCGGATTGAAGTTTAATGAGCTGTTGCTCGTAGGTATATTTCAACTGCAAAATCGAAGTGTAGGTCATATGCGAACTATATGACTGGTTCCTGAGTTTCATAATTCGCAAATCCCACTCTATCTTCTCAATTTTAGCCTGCAACTCATAGATGCGACGATTTATATCCGCAACGCGCCTACGCTTGGACTCTTCCGAGTGGTTGGTCATCTGGTTGGGGACAATATTTTGCCCCACATTTGAGGTCGCCCTAACGGGCAAGTAGCAGGTTTGGCATTGCCCCGTGCCTGCGCATGCCCTACAACTCTCGACCATATGAGTTCGCCTGTCTGTAATTCGGCCCGTGCCCGAACATTGTGGGCAGCGGTGAGTTCCGTGACACGAGGGGCACTCGCCATAGGCGTAGGTACGCATATTAACTACCCACTCTTGTTTCCCCCTACCCCTTTTGTCGAGTATGACAAACTTGTCGCCCTGACACCAATCCCACCCAACGGTATCATAGTCAAACCTCAACGACTTTCTGGCTGGAATCGACTGATTGTTGAAATATAGTGGCTGTGAGGCTCCGCTGCCGTCTAATATTGCAGCCGTAAACGTGTCGCCACTCAACAGATTGGTGCAAGTCAGGGTGAACGAGATTGCTCTTCTGCCACCCAGCCTCAAGCTCTGAATCCACTCAAAATGTCCCTTATAACTCATACTGCCGTTGCTCTATTTGAAAGGTTTCAACCCTGTGGGGCCACCTCCGTACGAGGAGCCTCTTCTGGGCACATAACATGTTTGGCAAATGCCCGTACCGCCACACTGGGCACATCGTTGGAACTCCCAGACCTTACCTCGGGGATAGACGTAGCCTTCGCCATTGCAAGCTCTGCACTTGAGAGTGCCGTGACACGAGGGGCATTCGCCAGGCCTGTACTCTTTTAGTTGTAGGGGCCACTTTTCGATGATCTTGTCATTTCTGCCTACGATTGCCGCAAAATCGCCCTGACACCAGTTCCAATCGACGGTGTCTTGATTAAAAACGTAGGTTTCTCCGGCTCTGAACTTTAGGTTGCGGAAAAACCAGGGCTGCCCACCGTTAGCCGGGAATAGGGCCACATCGACAGTCTCGCCAAACATCAAGTTCGTACACTTGAGCGAGAATGATATAACGATGCACCCTGCAAGCCTCTTGCTTGCAACCCTTGTGAATGTTCCTTTGAAACTCATTTGACAAATATTTTAATGATTGACATTTGAAACAATGATAAACAATACTAACAACGATACTAATAATAATAGGAGTAAATTAAAACCTTAATAAACGACACCTCTAGTTTGGACTAAAACTATCAAAACTAGAACAAGAATTCGATATTGTTTAAGGTATGGCAGCAGAATTATAGAATTGATTACGACCTCAAAACATGTTTAATTAATTTGTACAAAGCCAACAATATTGCATTTAGCATAAAATATGTGGCAAAAATGGCGGACAAAAACAGAGGGTGTGCGTTGATTTACTAAATGGAATAAATATCCAAAGAAAAATCTCAAACCGCCGAGTCACCCTCTAATTGTCCGCCATTTTAGAAAAAACTCAACTAGCACTCCTCTGTACTAATCTGAACTGATTTAAATGGATAAACTAAGTCAAAATATTTCCGAGGCATTTCGTTGATAACAGCAATTCGATTAGTTTCGGTTATGTTACCTTCATTATCTAACAAATTAAGGACTGTATAGAAAACATTATCCTCTAACTCGAACTTGTCTATGTTATTTTTTCTTACGTATTGGACTATATCGAACCAACGTTTTTTATCTAGTTTTTTCGCATTTAAAGATTTAGCTATTTTGGATATATCTTCAGTTTGTAACTTTATACCAAACTTATTATCGTTGTAAGCCAAAGAATCAAGAATATACTGAGGTAAATTTTTTGAGAGAACATCTGACTTTTTAAATGACCTGGTTATGAAAACCTCCCCATTAGTTTTCTCGATTAAATCACACTTAACCTCAACAATACCCTTTTCGACCTCCTCGAATGATATCGTACAAATGCAACTTTCTATATTTTTGACTCCTTTTATGTAATTTACAATTACATCACTCATATCACAGAATGTAGATGATGAAAATACTTCTTTTAATTTACTAAACAAAGTTTCCATTGATATCTTATTTAAATTATAATAAACTCTGTGTTTTTGTTATGCGCATATGCATAATAAATTCGACAATAGGAACAAGGCTTTATCTACTAGCTGATATTTCTTTCCCAGCCAACAAATCCAACATCTCTTGGTATGTTATAACACCCTCTTCATGCAATTTACGAATATCTTCTTCTGTCGCAGGCGTTCTTTTTCCTATCTGTGTCTCTGCACGCCCATTAAGAATGCCTCTAACTTTCGGAACTAACTCACCACCAACCCATCTTAGAAAGAGTTTTCCTTTCTGAAATAGATTATCCAACAAATTAGTTGCCCAATCTACAATATCATTCCAATAAGTAATAATTGCTGCAACAGCAACAACACCAGCTACGCCTAATACAATCCAAGTAATAACCATAATGTAAATGTTTTAATTAATTATTGTTGTTCTTTAATATTCACTCCTTTGCTGTCATTTAATGACTTTTTGTACAACTCTATTTCTCTTTTTACAATGTCATTTGTTAACATTGGAATGCGACCAACTCCTATTTTTACGCATAATTTTAGAGCTATATTTTTGATGTCACCACCAGCAAGCAATCCATCAGACATATTTGCTATCTCATCATATGAGAAATCATTTTCATCTTTAGGCAAATTGTTACTTCCAATATGTAATTGCCATAATTTTACTAATTCATCATGTCGTGGCATCTGATAGTTTACATGGAATAAGATTCTACGAAAGAATGCTCTGTCCATGTTCTCAAATAGATTAGTCGCGTAAATAATGAACACATTACTTCTTTCAACAAGAGTTAGTAAATGAGACTTAATTTGATTTGCCACATCTGAATTTACACCTGATGTACGCTTTCCCATTATTCCATCAGCTTCATCCATAAATATAACAGCTCCATGCTCTTCTGCATATTTAAAAAGAGCTGATAAGCGTTTTTCGGTGCCTCCCCATTTTTCACTTTGAATACCAGCATAATCAACTTCGATCATTTTACGTCCTAATGATTTAGCTATTGCTTCTGCTGTAATACTTTTACCCGTTCCAGGACAACCATATAGGTTTATACCAACGGATTCTCTGCCTTTTAGAAATTTATCTAACTCAAATTTCTGTATAAGTTCTTTCTGATTTTTGCAAAATGCAATGATATCCCTAATTTCATTTTTTGTTTCAGTATTTAAAATGATTTCATCTAAATCCCATCTAGGTTCAATCTCACTGAAAACAACTGCGTCTCCCTGGTTTTTGCGAAACAACAACTCATTAGCATTGCTAGAATCACCATTCACATCATTGGTTTTGTTCTTACTGTTAATACCTAAAATACTTGCCATCTACTTCAATATTTTACATTGTTTACATTATATTGTATTTCACACAAATACATTGCATATCCACACTTAATACAGCGTGTGAACCTTAATGCATTGCACCAAGACGAGCTAGCTAATCTGTGAAGCGATAATCATTTCTAACACACTCTTAGTTCGGACACACAATTCATCATATTCCCTTTACACTGTCCATATCACTTATCTTGTTGCGTATAACTAGAATGTTTAATCAACATAAATCTATCAATTTGCGCATTTTTTTATCCTTAAATTTTGATGCGTTCTATCAAAGAACACAAGCGGTGTAGAAAAATGTTGTTAGCCAAACCAATAGGTAGATTGTTTGTGTACAAATGTCAACACATTTGTGTGTTATACCGTTATTTGGTTCCCAAAAATGGAAAGAAATGGCGCCATATTTAGATGACAATAATGTTAAGAAAATGTTGAAAATTTCCAATTTCCTTTGAAATGTATTGAAGATTTTGTTATAACTTTGTTCCATGTTTGTGTGTTCTTTGATAGAACACTAACTCCAATTCTCCTACTATCTCTTTGTTAGCCTCATCAATCACTGTACTTTCTAACATTTTCAAATAAATTTGCGTGGTTAATTCAGAACTATGCCCCATTCCTTGACTAATGATTGAAATCGGAATATTATGATTTCTTGCGGCGGTCGCCCAACTATGGCGAGAAGTGTAGGACGTAAGTTTACAATCACATTTAACCATATCTGACAATCTACCGAGTAGGCGATTGTAACTATTCAGAGCCTCCTGATACTGCTCATATGCCCCCGCAGCATCAAGTGACTTCAAAATTGGAAATACATAAGCAGATTCGTTATTTGCGTAACGATCAATAATCTGCCTGGCACAATGTTCAACCCTAACATTAAGTAGTTGTCCTGTTTTGCGGCGCTTATAACAAATCACCCCATTCTGCACATCCTTTTTCTTCAAATAAACCATATCCACAAAGGCCATCCCACGCGCACAATAGCTAAATACAAACATATCGCGACACAAAGCAATAGCCGACCCCTGCTCCAACTCAAGACTACATATTTGCGCTATTATCTTCTCTGGCACCGCTCGTTTGCGAGTGCAATCAACGCCTGTATAGACATCTACAAATGGGAATGTTTGCTCGACCAGCTTCTGCCTTACAGCTTTGTTATAAACAGCCCTTAGTATTCGCATATAAAACGACACCGAATTTCGTGTTACCCCTTTTTTTACAAGGAATGCATTATAATCTGCAACGACTCGCTCGTTCAGTGCAGAAATAGGCATCTGTAGTTTTCCTAAAAAACCACTAAAACTATTCATTGTTTTTTCATAATTCTTTGCTGTTCCAAACCTATTTGTAGCACGCAGATGTTCTACTTGTACGCGCATATAATCAAGCAACATAACATTGCTATACAACGATTTATACCTTTTCACTACATCCGCCACAGAAAAGACTCCGCCACCGTTTTCGAGGTCACATATAATCTTTTTGAGCGACTCCATATCACTATCAACCCGATTCTGAACCACAGCCCAATTGGGGGCTCCTTCAACGACTCTTTCTTCCTCTACATTCCAATCGTCTGGATACACGCGCAACTTAGTTGTGATGTTCTGTATTTTTCGATTGTGTGTAATTTGGTAATAGATAACCCATGGTTTGCCTTTTACAACCGAAGGGCGTAATTTTACTTTTACTGTTGTCATTACGATTTACATTTAAGTTGTACACCTACAAAAATACCATTCACATGAATGAAGGGTTATAAACCCATCAAAACACATATTTTTTTTAATATACTAACATAACAACAAACATAAAGCCTAAGGTAATAATGACTTTGCTGCACAGGGATATTCACCCCACCACGTTTTGGCGGAGCAGAGGTATGTTTCCATCTCATATAACTACTAAAATTCAGAAAACCAATACAATAGCCCACCAAATAGCAGCACAACCATCACCGAAAAGTTCTGGCAAAAGTGGCCACGACTATAGCTTTGCCCACAAATAAATATTACCTTTGTAGGCAAACAACAAACAGGAGGAATGGATATATGAGCGATAGTATCAGATTTATCTCGGCCCTACCCTTTGGCGAGGCCGACAAAGAGGGTTTTATTACAACAATTTGGGATGGTGCAACCGACCGCTGGGGCGACAAATTCACGCCCGAGATTGAGGCTCGCATACAGGCCGAGCTCGACACCTTTGAGCAAATAGAGGGCTATATGGCCTATCTCTATTTTGTATGGCGCGTGGTCAGCGAGTGCCATTTTTTCACAATGCCTTACCGCACCCTGGCGCACGCCTCGGCTGTGTGCTATGCTCTGGGAATCACTGCCGTTGACCCCATTGGCCTAAAGCTCGACTTTAATCGCTTTATTCAGACCGACAAGCCCCGCTTTGCAGAGATTGGCCTGGCTGCCGATGCCACCGCCACGCAGATTCAGACCGACATCCAGAACCTCAGTTACGACAACGAGCAAGAGCGTCTGGGCACACGAGTGTGGCGCGAGGATGTAGACAATGCACTACGCATATACCCGAGCCAGCGCACTGCCCAACTGCTCGGCTACTTCGACGAGTATGTGGACTTCAACCTCATACCCTTCGACGATGCGGCCACCTACGCCACCCTGCTTCGCTCCGATGACCTGTCGGGCGTGTATGGGTGCAACCCCACCACAGTGTTGCAGCACTATCTTCAGCAGGCAAAGCCACAATTTGAGGATTTAATACCGCTCTGTACGGCGAGTATTATGGATTTTCCGACCAACCGAATCTACGCCTCGCGCAAGTACGGCATAGAGCCCAAGAGCGAGTTTGCCCCCGAGATTGAGGCCATTTTGAGCGAGACGTGTGGCGAGGTGCTCTACAACGAGCAACTCTATGCCATTGCCGCCCTGGTAGGCTACACGCCCAGTGAGGCCGAGCAACTGCGCAAGGTGCTTGGCAAGCGCCAGAGCGACCAATATGCCTACCACGAGGGTAACTTTGGCGACCACCCCAACTTGTTCGACAAACTGCTGAACGAGGCCTCCTGGTCGTTTCCCAAAGCCGCCATGGCCGAGTTTGCACGCCTGGTCTACATCACCGCCTACCTCAAGACCCACTACCCTGCCAAGTTTGCCCAGGTGGCACTGTGGGTAGCAGCCAGCGACGATGTCTAATTGGCCAACTCTCTCTCTTTAATAACCTTATAGATTTCGGCCATTTTGGCCACCAACACCTCGTCATAGATGCGTGTGCCGCCATCGACCTCCATCAGTCTACTGTTGGAGCAGATGTCGGTATGGGCCATTTGGTATTTGAGCGCACGTTTGTTGGCGTTGCCACTTGCCAGTTCTCTGTCTTGCTCCTCTTTGGTGAGCGGGCGGAAGTTGAGCAGCAACTCTTCCATATTCCAGCGGTTGTGTTCGGTGTCGGCCAGTCGCTCTACGTCGGCCTGGCTGATGTGGGGCTCTTGGGGGTTGAAGCCTATGCTGCGCAGCTTTGTCCACATCGAGTTGCCGCTGTAGATGCTCGACCAACGCATAGCCTCCTTCGATTTACCCTCATAGGGTCTGTATTTCTCAATCGAGTAGCCCTCTATGCCATTGCTGTAAGCCAGGTCAATCTGCCTGCCCACAAACTCGCTCATAGCCATATTGGCACCCACAAGGCACTCGGCCGAGCAACCGAAGCTCCTCAACTTGCCGCAGTAGGGGTAAAGGTTATTGTCGCGACTTATGGCGTCTACGATAGCGTTGCCACTACGGTTGTAGACCAGCACCTGCACCACCCCACTCGAGGCAAAAATACGCTTGTCGAGATAGAGTGCGGCGGCGTGGGCACTGTTGGACTCGGTGAGGCATATTGCTATGGTCACCCTACCACCCGATTCGGCTGAAGAGAGAATATAGTCCTGCACAGCCGCCTGTTCAATTCCGCTGTGAATAAACTCCCACTCAATGTCTAGGAAGTCGCCACCCAGGTGGTCGCACCCTTCGGGCTTATGGGGCTCGCCCCAGGCCAACTTGCCATCCTCAACAGCTCCATAACGCCAGTTCGAGAGCCTGAAGAGCTCCTTGAACCTGCCCATAAAGAAATCCTTCTCTACGGCGGCGTTTTTGTCTACAAAGGTTATCTTCGTGCGAATCTTGTTCTGCTCGGTATAGTTGGGATAGTGGGCCAGGTGGGCGGCCTCAATGGCCATAGCCACACCCATACGCGACATACCCACCACCACAAGGTGAACATAATCGGTATCGGTGCTCTTGAGGCCCACACTACCCTCGAGTGGCAGGAAGCCCAGGTTGTTGAAGTTTTGCTCCAACACTCGGGGCTCAACCTCTCTGTTAATGAGCACATTCTGCGCCCACATTTCGTAGTAGTTGAAGGGCTTGAAGTCAACCAGCGCACTCACCCTTTTGGCAATGTCGTAGTATTGGAAAACCGAGAAGGTAGTCTGGTACTCAAACATAACTCTACAACGCAGTCGAGTCCTATTGCGCCACCACTCTTCCAGCTCGCGATACTCGGGGTTGGAGGCTATGATATCTTCGCCATTATCGACCTCGGCGAGCTTTTTGGACAGGGTCTCAACCTCGTCCATTCGCTCTACAATCCTCTGGCCATTTGGACTGAGCAAACATATTTTCTGCAACAGTTCGAGGCACTCCATATTGAGCGTATCGTGCGACGAGTCAACATCGTTGGGGCGGCTATCTTCGCCTATGACATATACCTCCTCGGCATTGTTGAGTCCCAGGCGCGAGAGGTCATCCAGCGAGGTGCAGCTGCCGTAGTAGAGAATGATATGCTTCTGCTGCTTTTCGGTCAGCGTAGAGAATATTTCGCGACGCAGGGCATCTATGTCGCCCGAGGTCTGAACGAGTATGTAGGGTGTGCTCCCTTGGTGGTCTTTGAATAGTTGAGCCACGATGCCCACCACCACGTCGCTACCGCCAATGATTACATAGTGTTTGCTCCTACCCCACTTGCGGCCAAATCGCGAATAGGTAATCTCGCCCTTTGTCCACTGCTCTCTGCGGCGATCGAACCAGCTCACCAGAGTAGATATCAGCACACCGTTCAGCAAGATGTAACCCAGGATGGCTATCAGCGCAACCTTCTGATTGCCAGCGCTTGCACCTTCGAGCTGGTCGCCAGGGTCGACATAGTGGCTATAGACCACCCAGAAGAGCGAGAGGCCCTGATTGTCGGCCTCTTGCCCTGCAACCTCGGCCACCTCTTCCTCGTGTGATGGACTACTGGCGCCAGCCATTGTCAGGTCATTCGACTTGCCCAGCGAGAAGATAAGTGTCAACACAAAAGGCACCAGCAGCACAAAGTTGACCACCTTGAGCAGAAAGTTGCCCTTAATGAGCGACCAGTCGCGCTGTATGGGGAAGAAGAATCCCACCAGGTAGAACAGACAGTAGGCTGCTCCGAGAACACCCAGGGGGATAGAAAATAGAGATGAGGATTGGGTTAGTTCGGCAATCCAGCCTGCGAGGCAGACCAGAAAAACACCTCCGTGAAGGATGGCTGACTTTTTCATTTGTAGTAGTATTTTGGCGTTCAGTGCGTGTCGATTTGCTCTACACCTTACAAAGGTACAGATAAAAAATCAGAACTACCACACCATTGCACAGGTTTTTTACTCCTTTGGCGAGCGCGATAGTTGCCAGCTATTCATCAGATTTTGCCACACGATATAGGCCACAGGGGCTACCGAGGCGAGCGGATTCAGATAGCTTTGCGACAATATTATGGCCAACAGCGTGTTCTTTTGGCCCATCGACTGGCTGCCACCTATGGCGTCGCCATTGCGCCTACCCCACCAACGTCCCAGACTGAATTGGGCCACACACAGCACCCCTGCCACCACAGCCAGAGCCACCTCGGTGGGTATCATCTCGCTCGGCTGGGCCAGTATGAAGTTGGTCGTTTCGCCCATCACTATCACCAGCGACAGCACCCACAAGTAGAACGACCACTGCTGGTGGTCGCGCACATATTCGTAGCCCTTGTGCCACACCTTGTCGAGCAGTTGGGCCACCACAAAGGGCAGCACCACCAACACCAGCAGGCGGCGAAAGACCATCCAAAACGAGGTCAAAAATGGCATATCGTTATGCACACCCACAAATGAGAAAACCACTGGGCCGAGCAGCGCCATAGCCATATGGCTCAAGAGTGTAAAAGTGGTCATCTGGGCCACGTTGGCACCCAACATTCCGCCCACCACAACCGAGGCCATTGCCGTAGGTACAAAGACGCAAATCAAGGCTCCCTGGCAGACAATTTCGCCCACTCCGCACAACCTCAACAAAAGGTAGAGCCCAACGCTGGCAACCAACTGAACCACAAGCTCGCCAATGTGTATGCGCTGCACCTTCAACTGGCGTGCTTTCACCCTCGTAAAAGTGACAAACAGCATCGACGCAATAATGTAGGGCGAGAGCCCACTAAAGCGGGCAAAAAAGTCGTGAAAAACAATACCCGCAGCTATTGCTACGGGCATTGCGTATGTTTTGACTTTCGGGTTCATAATCGAAGGCGTTTGCTACTGCTTTTTCTTCACTCGCCTGACTACTTTTGGCGGAAGTAGATTTGCATAGGCACACCGCTAAAGTCCCAGCGCTCCCTGATTTTGTTCTCCAAGAAGCGGCGGTAGTGGTCGCGGATATACTGGGGCAGGTTTACAAAGAATGCAAACGAAGGCGACACAGTAGGCAACTGGGTTACATACTTGATGCGGATATATTTGCCCTTGGTCATTGGAGGAGGAGTCTCCTCGATGATGGGCAGCAGGTAGTCGTTCAGCTCCGAGGTGGTGATGCGGCGGTTGCGATTCTCGTAGACCTGAATTGCGGTCTGCAACACCTCCATAATGCGCTGTTTGTTAATCACCGAGGTGAAGATGATGGGCACATCGCTAAAAGGAGCCAGTTTAGACTTCAGTGCCTCGCGCCACTCCTTCATAGTGTTATTGCCCTTCTCGATGAGGTCCCACTTGTTGACCACAATCACACACCCCTTCTTGTTGCGCACGATGAGCGAAAAGATATTCATATCCTGCGACTCAATGCCCTGGCGAGCGTCGAGCATCAGCACACACACGTCGCTATTCTCGATAGCGCGGATAGAGCGCATAACCGAGTAGAACTCAAGGTCTTCGGTCACCTTGCCCTTCTTGCGCAGACCTGCGGTATCGACCAGGTAGAAGTCGAGGCCGAATTTGTTATAGCGAGTATTGATGCTGTCGCGAGTGGTGCCTGCAATGTCAGTAACAATGTTGCGCTCGGTACCCAGCAGGGCGTTGGTGAGCGACGACTTGCCCACATTGGGGCGGCCCACGATAGTGATGCGGGGCAGCTCCTCCTCAACCTCGGGCTTATCCTCGGGCAGCAGCTCAACAATCTTGTCCATCAGGTCGCCCGTACCGCTACCGCTCATCGAGCTGATGCAGAAGGGGTCACCCAGGCCCAGAGCGTAAAACTCGTTCGAGCCGTAGATAAGGTCGTAGTTGTCGACCTTGTTGACCACCAACAGAGCCTTCTTCTTGCTGCGGCGCAACACATCGGCCACCATCTGGTCGAGGTCGGTGATGCCAGTCGAAACCTCTACCATAAAAAGTATAAGGTCGGCCTCATCAATGGCCAGGTGTACCTGTTTGCGAATCTCCTCCTCGAAGGCATCGTCGCTACCCACCGAGTAGCCACCAGTGTCGATGAGCGAAAACTCACGACCATTCCAATCGGTCTTGCCATAGTGGCGGTCACGGGTAGTGCCAGCAGTCGAGTCGACAATAGCCTGACGCATACCGACAAGGCGGTTGAAAAAGGTACTTTTGCCCACATTGGGGCGGCCCACAATTGCTACTAAACTCATAGTTGTATTGTCAATTTTTCCTATTTCAATTAATTAAGCGCTGCAAAGATAACCAACTTTGAGAAAAATTTTGCCACTCGGAGTATAATTTTGCATAATAAGTGCTATATTTGAGGCGTAGAAATGAACATTTTGACAACCACAACGACAAAATCACAAACATTCTAAGGATATGAAAAAGGTTATCATCTCACTTTTGGCTATCGTGCTGTCGAGCACTGCACTGATGGCAGGTAACAACATTTTGGGCATCCTCAACGTGGGTGGCCGTATTGGTATCGTATCGTCGAGCGAGCAGATTCCCGACACAACCGATGCTCTGAAGAACGCTATCACCGCACAGGGTACTGGCTGGACTGGTACCGTGTTTGCTCGCGTCAACATCCCCAAACTGCCCATCTATATTCAGCCCGAGTTGCAGTACACCAACTCGCAGATTAAAGTCCCCACCCTCCCCTCGGTAGACGAGTTGCTGGGCGGTAAGACCGAGAGCGAAGAGGTAGTGACCAACAAATACATCGACCTGCCAGTATTGGTAGGTGCCGAGATTGGCTTGGGTGGCCTGGCAAGTGTACGCATCAATGCCGGTCCCGTTGTAAACATTGCAACCAACAAGGGTTTCAAAGATCTGAAAGAGGAGGACTTCCTGAACGCTTGGGATAGGCTCAAAGAGGACCCCACCATCACCTGGACCGCAGGTATAGGCGTAAAGGTATTGAGCCTGATTGCAGAGATTCGCTACAACGGCAACTTCAAGGGCGAGAAGGTTGATGCCAAAAACCTGAAAGATAGCATCGACCCCAACCGTACAAGCTGGAATTTAAGCTTGGGTGTGATGTTCTAAATTTCTCACCTTACTGGCAATAATCCCCTTTGGGCACAATTATTTTCAGCCCAAAGGGGCTTTTTTATGCCCAAATTTGTAAAAATGTTTGGCAATGTGATGTATTTCGGAAAAAATCTATATCTTTGCTACAGGTATGTATTATAAATAAGTATGCTGTGAGCATACGCAGATTGGAAGATAACCCAAACAGAAACAAATAGAAGTTTAACACAAATAATTAGGAATGACAATGAAAAAGATTCTTTTGACACTCGCAGTTGCTCTGATGGCAGTAACTACAATCAACGCTCAGAGCCACGGTTGGTTTTGGTTTGGTCCCAAGGTTGGCTTGACCTCGACCGCTACCGACGTTAAGGTTGATGCCGACAACGCACAGGCTATCCTTGACGGTGCACAGAACTACAACGCAGGTATTATGACTCGCTTCAACCTGCCCCTGTCGATTTTCTCGATTCACCTGCAGCCCGAGCTGATGTACAACTGGACCAAAGGCTCGCTGAAAAACGAGAATGGCGAGAGCATTGCAGTTAAAGATGTCACCATCAACAGCTTCAACATCCCCGTATTGGCAGGTGTTGGTATGGACTTGGGCCTCTTCAACGCTCGCGTTCAGGCTGGTCCCGTTGTTAAGTTCAACTCGGACGTTACTATCGAGAACAGCAGCAGCGCACCTATCAACTGGCAGGATGTTACCTACACCTGGGCTGCTGGCCTTGGTATCGACTTGTTCAACTTCATTATGGTTGACTTCCGCTACCTGGGTGGCTGGAAAGAGGGTATGGAGCCCACCAACTTTGGCGAGATCTTCAACTTCGATAACGTAAACCAGGAGACCAGCACCTGGAACATTTCGCTCGGCGTAATGTTCTAATAGAGGGCTGAGAGTCAGCATAATAACTTTTTATGGCAGAGAAGAGCATATCTATTGACGGTATTGAGCTTCTCGACTTCTATGGGGTCGCAAATTCTAATTTCAATAGGATTTGCGACCTCTTTCCTAAACTAAAAATAGTTGCCCGCGGCTCGGCGTTGAAGGTAATTGGTACCGACGAAGAGATTGAGCGGTTGGAAAAGAGAGTCGAGGCACTGGGCGAGTACTACACCAAGTATGGCCACATTTCGCCGAGTGTTATTAACCAGATTTTTCAGGGTGGACTACCCCAGGCGGAAGGCACTATGTTGCCCTCCGATGTGATAGTCTATGGCAACAACGGACTCATCATTAAGGCTCGTACCGACAATCAGCAACGCCTGGTCGAGCTCTACGGCCAGAACGACCTGCTCTTTGCCATTGGCCCTGCAGGTAGTGGCAAGACCTACACAGCTATTGCGCTGGCTGTGGGGGCACTGAAGAACCGCGAGGTTAAGCGCATAATCCTCACTCGCCCTGCTGTCGAGGCAGGCGAACGCTTGGGCTTTCTGCCAGGCGATATGAAAGAGAAGCTGGACCCCTATCTGCAACCCCTCTATGACGCTTTGAACGATATGATTCCGCCTGCCAAGTTGCAGCGTTTCATCGAGGAGGGAGTGGTGCAGATTGCCCCATTGGCCTATATGAGGGGCCGCACGCTGGATAACGCCTTTGTGATTCTTGACGAGGCGCAGAATACCACCCTACCCCAGATTAAGATGTTCCTGACCCGTATGGGCCGCAACGCCAAGTTTATCGTCACGGGCGACTTGACGCAGATTGACCTGCCACGCAAGGGCGACTCTGGCCTAAAACGTGCAGTCGAAATGCTACGAGGCATCGAGGGCATTGGCATAGTCGAGTTTGGCAAGAAGGATATCATTCGCCACTCGCTGGTGACCAAGATTGTCAAAGCCTTCGACAACCACGAAGAGGCTCAACAAACCGAGCCCACCAAAGCCGAAAACGAATAGAAATAACAGACATAAAAACACTTACAACTAAAACACTAAACACTTATGAATAAGAATATTGCAGAGCTTGCCCCCGTGGCTGTATGGAAACACTTTGCAGGGCTCACCCAGTGCCCTCGCCCCTCGCACAACGAAGAGGCTGCACGCAACTATGTAATCGAGTTTGCAAAGGCACAGGGCCTGGACTACACCGTAGACGAGGCAAACAACATCTTGGTGCGCAAACCCGCCACCCCAGGTATGGAGAATCGCAAGACCATCGTTTTGCAGGCCCACGTCGATATGGTACCCCAGAAAAACTCGGACAAAGAGTTCAACTTCGACACCGATGCCATTGAGGCTTATGTCGATGGCGATTGGGTAACTGCCGACGGTACCACTCTGGGTGCCGACAACGGTATTGGCCTGGCAGCTATTATGGCTGTGCTCGAGTCGAAAGATATCAAACACGGCCCCATCGAGGCACTCTTCACCGCAACCGAGGAGACAGGTATGGACGGTGCATTTGGTCTGAAACCTGGTATGCTCAAGGGCGAGATTCTGCTCAACCTCGACTCGGAGACCGAGGGCGAGTTGTATGTTGGCTGCGCAGGTGGTATGGACTTCAACGCCACAATTAAATATGGCAAGGGCCGCATTGTGACCAAAGACTTCAGCGGCTACCGCCTGGAGATTAAGGGTCTGAAGGGTGGCCACTCGGGTATGGAGATTATTCTCCAGAGGGCCAACTCAAACAAGTTGATGGCCAGGTTCTTGAAGAACTTCTCGGACAAATACGGCATCCTGCTGTGCGACATCGACGGCGGTGGCTTGAGGAACGCTATTCCTCGCGAGGCTTTCGCCACCGTAGCTGTGCTGAAACAGTATGAGAAGAAGTTCTTGGCCGCAGTCAAGAGGTACGAGAAACTCTACCAGGAGGAGTACAAGGGCGTAGAGGACGGCATCTCGTTCAAGGCTGTACCCGTTAAGTGCCCCACCAGGTGCATCGACATTTTCGACACCCAAGACCTTATCGACGCAGTAGTTGGTTGCCCCAACGGCATTGCCCGTATGAGCACCGCAATGCCTGGCCTGGTGCAGACCTCGACCAACTTGGCAAGGGTGGTGAGCCAGAATGGCAAATTCACCGTTATGTGCCTGTTGCGCAGCTCGGTACGCAGCGAGAAAGAGGACTTGGCACTGCAGATGAAGACCATCTTTGAGATGGCAGGCGCTACTGTTAAGCTGAGCGGCTCGTATGACGGTTGGAACCCTAATCCCGATTCGCCCATCCTGCACACTATGAAAGAGGGTTACAAAGCCCTCTATGGCAAAGAGCCCGCAGTGATGGCTATTCACGCAGGTCTGGAGTGCGGTATCATCGGTGGCGTATATCCCAAGATGGATATGATTTCGTTTGGCCCCACCATCTGCTACCCCCACTCGCCCGACGAGAAGGTTAATATCGCATCGGTAGGCAAATTCTACGACTACTTGTGCTACACCCTCGAGCACGCACCCCTGAAATAAGAGTTTCAGATACGCACAAAGCCCCACAAAGGGCAATAAGTCGAACAGATAGACGTTGTAACGATGGGCAGGTCGACCAGGTATCACCTGCCCATTGATACAAACACCACAAAACCAAACATAGCAAGGTTAGGCTACACAACTCAAACAGGTAATAATGAGCAAAAACAACAGATGGCTCGCCATTGTCAATCTGCTCTCGGGCAGCGGCAAGTGTGGGCGCGATTGGGAGCACATAGCCCGTATGCTCTACGCCAAGGGCATCGATTTTGATACCGTATTTACGGGCCGTAGGCAACACGCCATTGAGCTGGCCCAGCGTGGCATCATCGAAGACGGCTACCGCAACATCATAGCCATAGGTGGCGACGGCACCATTCACGAGGTGGCCAACGGTATTCTGACACAGACCGAGGTCCCCTCGACCGACGTGCGTATGGGCGTTGTGGCTGTGGGCACAGGCAACGACTGGATTCGCACATACGGAATTCCTCGTAGCTACGAGGGTGCTGTGGAGGTTATTGCTGCAGGCAAAGAGCTCATTCAAGATGTTGCCAAGGCTACCTACATCAACCGCCAGGGTATGGAGGAGAGCCGCTACTGCGTAAATGTCAGTGGCGCAGGTATGGATGCTGCCGTAAACCTGAAAGTGTGCCAGATGAAAGACAAGGGCAAAAATGGTATGGCCTCGTATATGATGCAGTTGGCCAGTTCGGTCTTTGGCTACCGCTCGTGCCCTATGTC
Source organism: Tidjanibacter sp. (assembly GCA_045543795.1). Lineage (GTDB taxonomy): Bacteria > Bacteroidota > Bacteroidia > Bacteroidales > Rikenellaceae > Tidjanibacter. Next base: position 84,484 of record JAZPXV010000021.1, on the reverse strand, counting down.
GGTGAAGGTCGACGGCGAGGAGGTGGCCAGCGGTATGATTATGAGCGTATCGGTGGGCATTGGCCAGTACAATGGCAGCGGTATGCAGCAGTTGCCACTGTCGAAGGTCGATGATGGCCTGTTGGACTGCACCGTTATCGACACAATGTCGGCACCCAAGATTGCGACCGTTGTGGGCCGCCTCTACGACGGCAAGATATACAACGTCAAGAAAGTACACCACTACACAGGCAGGCAGATAGAGATTAGTGCCAGCGATGTGCGCGAAGTCGAGGTCGATGGCGAGGCTCTGGGCACTACACCCGTAAGGTACACCATCGAGCAGAAACGCCTGCGAGTGCTGGTACCATAGGGAGAGAATTCAAAATTCATGACTTAGGTCGGTTCGACGTTAGACGCTCGACGTTTTTATTTGCTCGGTTTAGTTAAAATTACTAACTTTACACGTTGAAACCAAAGAATACAACACTTAACACATAAACTTATAACCCTATTTCACACACTATGAACGATAAAAACGTAATCAAACAGAAATTTGTCGAGCTCTATGGTGCTGAGCCCGAGATGTTCGCTTCGCCTGGCCGTATCAACCTTATCGGCGAGCACACCGACTACAATGGTGGCTTCGTATTCCCTGGCGCAGTAGACAAAGGCATTACCGCCGCTATCCGCCTGAACGGTACCGACAAAGTACGCGCTTATGCTATGGACCTCGGCGAGAGCACCGAGTTCGGTCTGAACGAGGAGGACAAACCCAGCCAGATGTGGGCTTGCTATGTATTTGGCGTATGCCGCGAGATTCAGAAACGCGGTGGCAAGATTGGCGGTTTCGACACCGTATTCAGCGGTGATGTGCCCCTGGGCGCAGGTATGTCGTCGTCGGCAGCTTTGGAGTCGACCTTCGCTTTTGCTCTGAACGAGTTCTACAACTTGGGCTTCGAGAAGTTTGAGTTGGCTCGCATTGGCCAGTCGACCGAGCACAACTACTGCGGCGTAAACTGCGGTATTATGGACCAGTTTGCATCGGTTTGCGGTAAGGCAGGTCACCTGATGAGGCTCGACTGCCGCTCGATGGAGTTTGAGTACTTCCCCTTCGACCCCGCAAAACACGGCTACCGCTTGGTATTGGTTAACTCGTGCGTTAAACACGAGCTGGTAGGCTCGCCCTACAACGACCGTCGCGCTTCGTGCGAGAGGGTTGCCAAAGTGCTGGGCCAGGAGTTCCTGCGTGGCGCTTCGATGGAGCAGTTGGAGGCTATCAAAGACCAGATTTCGGAGGAGGACTATATGCGTGCTCGCTACGTCATTGGCGAGGAGCAGAGGGTACTCGACGTGTGCGCTGCATTGGAGCAGGGCGACTTGGAGACCGTTGGTGCTCGTATGTATGAGACCCACTGGGGTATGTCGAAAGACTATGAGGTATCGTGCGAGGAGTTGGACTTCTTGGCCGAGGTTGCAAAAGAGTGCGGCGTAAGCGGCTCGCGTATTATGGGTGGCGGCTTTGGTGGCTGCACCATCAACCTGGTAAAAGAGGAGCTCTACGACAACTTCATCAAGACTGCTACCGAGAAGTTCGCTGCCAAATATGGCCACGAGCCCAAAGTTTATCCCGTTATCATTTCGGACGGTGCTCGCCGCATCTAATCCACCACGATAACCCAAAACAAAACCCACAGACTGTTACAGTCTGTGGGTTTTCTATTTGGGTGTCTAACGTCAAGCGTCGAACGACCTAAGTCATTACGGACATTAAAAATTCTCAATTCTCAAGCTCTAACCCAACTCGCTCTCTTTGAGTCGCTCGGCATTCTCGGCCACAATCAGGTGGTCGATGCAGTCCTGAATATCGCCATCCATAAAGGCGGGCAGGTTGTAGATGGTGTAGTTGATGCGGTGGTCGGTGATACGGCCCTGGGGATAGTTGTAGGTGCGAATCTTTGCACTCCTATCACCCGTAGACACCATAGTCTTACGTTTCGATGCAATCTCATCCATATACTTGGCGTACTCGAGGTTGAAGATACGGGTACGCAACTCCTCCAGAGCCTTGTCGAAGTTCTTGAGCTGCGACTTCTGGTCCTGGCACTGCACCACAATACCTGTGGGGATGTGGGTAAGGCGGACTGCCGAGTAGGTGGTATTCACGCACTGACCACCAGGGCCACTTGCGCAGTAGGTATCCTTGCGGATGTCGTTCATACTAATCTCTACGTCGAACTCGTCGGCCTCGGGCAGTACTGCCACAGTAGCTGCCGAGGTGTGGATACGGCCCTGGGTTTCGGTCTGGGGCACGCGCTGCACGCGGTGAACGCCACTCTCGTACTTCAAGGTGCCATATACGCCCTCGCCCGTAACCTTCATTACGACCTCTTTGTAGCCACCCGAAGTACCCTCCGAGAAGCTGTTAATCTCGTGCCTCCAGCCCTTGCTCTCGACATACTTGATGTACATACGCAACAGGTCGCCTGCAAAGATTGCAGCCTCGTCGCCACCCGTACCTCCACGAATCTCCACAATGGCGTTTTTGTCATCCTGGGGATCTTTGGGGATAAGGAGCAGCTTGATATCCTCCTCGAGCTGGATGCTCAGGGGCTCGAGCTCGGCAACCTCTTCGCGAGCCATTTCACGCATATCCTCGTCTTTTTCGTTAGCGAGTATATCTTTGGCGTCGGCCAGGTTTGAGAGGGTTTTCTTATACTTGTCTGCCGCCTCCACCAGAGGTTTGAGCTCTTTGTACTCCTTGTTGAGCTGCACAAAGCGCTTCATATCGGCAATGATTTCGGGGTCGGTCATCTGCTGACCAATCTCTTCAAATTTGAGTTTCAAACCGTCGAGGCGGTTGAGAATACTATTTTCGGCCATAATAATTTTTTTGCTTTGGGCGCAAAGATAGGAATTTTTTTCTGTACCTTTGTTCTAATGAGCAACGAAAAGTACATAACTCTTTCACAATTATTGACAAATATACGTCAGACGCTCGCCCAGGCCTTTCCGCTGGGGGTGTGGATTAGTGCCGAAATTGGCTCGCTGAACGTAAATCGTTACTCGGGCCACTGCTATATGGAGCTGATTGAGAAGAGCAGCGAGGGGGGCAGTAGTTCCACTCCGCAGGCACGAGTGCAGGCGGCTGTGTGGCGCTCGCGCTGGGGCCTGCTGTCGGCCCACTTCGCCTCGGCTACGGGTATGCCCCTGGCCGAGGGTATGAAGGTGCTGCTGAAGGTGTCGGTAAACTTCCACGAAGCCTATGGGCTCTCGCTGGTGGTCAACGACATAGACCCCACCTACACTCTTGGCGAACGCGCTGCCCAGCGTCAGCAGACCATCGAGCAACTACGAGCCGACGGAGTGTTTGACCTGAACAAAGCCCTCGAGCTTCCCACCATAGTCCAGCGCATAGCTATTGTGTCGTCGGCTACGGCGGCAGGCTTGCAGGACTTTATGCGCCATATTGAGGCGTCGCCCTGGCAGTTCTACCCCACCCTCTACGAGGCCACAATGCAGGGCTCTACGGCCGAGGAGTCGATAATTGCGGCCCTCGGTCGCATTGCCGAGGCCGACGAGGAGTATGACGCCGTAGTGGTTATTCGCGGTGGTGGCTCGCAGAGCGACTTGGAGTGCTTCAACTCCTACGCCCTCTGCGCCAACCTGGCCCAATTTCCGCTACCCATAATTACGGGCATAGGTCACGACCGCGACGAATCGGTGGCCGACCTGGTGGCCCACACAGCCCTCAAGACCCCCACTGCGGTGGCCGACTTTCTGGTCGAGCGCATCGGTGGCTTTATGGGCGAGGCCGAGTACACCTACGAGGCCATAGTGACCGCCACAAATGCCCTGCTTACGGGCCACACACAAAGGCTCGAGCGCAATGCTGCCCTAATAAGTAGCGGCACGCAGGCCCTACTGCGACGCATTGACGTTAGGCTCGAAGGGGCCACCCAAAGGCTCTCGGCAGCCACCACACGACTGATTGACGCCCACCAGGCACGCCTCGAGCGCATCGAAGCCCAGGTCGAGGGCAACAACCCTCGGCGCATCCTTGCGCTTGGCTTTGCGGTGGTGCGTGCGGGGGGCAAGGCGCTGACCAATACGGAGGGCATAGCCGTTGGCGACAGTATCGACATCACCCTGGCCGACGGCTCCGCCACAGCCCAGGTGACCAACATCAGCAAACCAGAGAGTAATAATAACTAAAATACCTATTTTATAACTATGGAACAACAGAGAGAGATGACCTATGCCGAGGCACTGGCCGAGTTGGAGTCGATACTTGGTGGCTTCGAGAGTGGCAAGGCCGACATCGACACCCTTGCAGCCCAGGTGGCCCGAGCTACGGAGTTGATAAAATTCTGCCGCCAACGCCTGAGCAAGGTCGAGAGCGACGTAAAAGAGGCGATGAAAGTTGAAAGTTGAAAATTGAAAATTGAAAATTAATTTTCTTTTGCTTTCCAACTCTCACATAACTCTTATAATTCCTATAAGTCCTATTTTCCTTAATGACCTTAAAGTCACTAACGGCCCCAACTCCACGACAACGCCCCAAAAAAGCGAGAGGTTTCTGCCACACGGCAGAAACCTCTCCTCTTTTTTAATACCAATCAGGTATACAACCTATTAGTAAGCGTACTCCAACGAGATAATGTTGATGGAGCTGTCACCACTGTAGATGTAAACCTTTGAATCTTTGGTTGCAGTAGTGCAATCAACGCTAAACTCGGCAGCAGCCTCGGTCTTAACGGGAGTGTCGAACGAAGCTACCTGGGTACCGTCAACCTCTACAATCAAAGGACGAGTAGCGTCACCCGAGCTAATTGCAGTAACTTTCAAGGTACCTGCTGCGGGAGCAGTCAAAATCAAAACTTGCTTGCCAGTGTTACCTTTACCACCCAACTGAACACGATTTGCGCCACTGGTGGTGCCAAATTTGAATTTACCGCCACCCAACAAGAACTCTACACCCTTGTAAGTGATACCATCGGCATTAACGGTCAAACCATCAATTGCAGTAACATCGGCCAAAGTGGTTGCATTCAGCTCGCTACCGCAAGCACCTGCAAGTGCCAAGAAGTCGGCATCAGCCAGAGCGATAGCGCCACCAGTAGCCTCACCGCCACCGTTGCCACCAAAGCCCTCGTGCGAGCCACCCTCCTCGGGATCCTCGGGCTCGCTCAGGTCGGGCAGAACACCGCTTGCGGTAAATGCATCAGCAGCAGCCTGATCCCAATCCAACATAACGGTAGGAATAGTACCAGGAAGGTTGGTGAAGTACCAAGCCCACTCATCGGGGTTGCCAGCCAAACCACGTTTCTCGTTCCAGGTAGCCTTGTCGGTTGCGCTACCACTTGCATAGGTTACATAACGCTCCTGACCCCAACCTTTCTCAAAACCAACGTATTTAGCAGGGTTAGCCTCTGCGCCACCCAGTTTGATCTGAGTTTTGTCGCGGCTGGGATTGCTCAACTGACCATCAACGTAGTTGTTCAACTTAACGTCGAGGGTTGCAGGAACCATATAACCCATACCATCGTTACCACCATTGGCAATTACGCACTCCAACTTACCGGTACCACCGTTCACACCCGAAGCCCAAGTGTGAGGCCAAGCACCTGCAAAGTTGTTGCCATCCATAAACAGGGTGTGCAGAGCAGGAGTATTCTCAGCAAAACTTGCAGGGAATGCACCAGTCATCTGGCAAGCAGCAATACAGAAGTACTCCAACTTGGGAGCATCCCATACAGTAGGCATGGTCGTGCCATTCAGACCTGCGCAACCACGAAGCTCAACCCTTGCCAACTCGGGCAGTTTGATAGTGTTAGGCAGAGCAGTGAAAGGAGCACCATTGATATTAGTAACCTCCAGTTTGCCATTAACATCGGCAATAGTGATGCCAGGGAACTCGGCTGCGAAGTAGTCCCAATCCTCAACGGTAGGAGTGCTTGCGCCCATCATCTGACCGTCAACGATAGCTTTCAAGAAAGCTTTGGTACCCTCGCCCATCTGTACTTTGGGCTGTACGGGCTCACCCTCGTTGTAGTATACGTCGATAGCCGAGAAACGGCTCTGTGCAGTTGTACCAGTCAGTTTTACATTTTTGGTAGTACCATCCAATGCAACATATACTTTGGTATCAGCAACAACAACGCTGGCAGTAGCACCCTCATCAACGGTAACAACACCTGCACCCAGAGCCTCTGCATAAGAGCTGCTCGAACAAGTAAATACAACACCTACGATGTCGTTTGCAGTAGCAGTGATGTTCAACTCGTTCGACATACCAGAGGTACCGTAGAAACGAATCAAACCACTATCCCAACGAGGTTTGGTAGAGTGAGTACCGGGAACAACCGACAGAGTGAAATCACCCTCGGTAATCTTAATCTCGTCGTGGTTAGCGCCATCGCCACCACCGCAATTGATAGTAGCCATCAGAGCGCTACCAAAGTCAGGAACATCAACTATGGGCTGATCAACAACACCATTGTCAACGCGCTCTACGATGTAGATCGAAGCGTACTTCGAGCTCTTGTTGCTACCTGCAAGGTAACCTTTCAGAGTTACACTGTGACCATTGAGCTCTTTCAGACCAGCCATATCGCCATAGGTCGAGGGGCTAACGGTATTCTGGGTACCCTCAACAACAAGGTTGGTGAAGTCACCTACCTCGATAACGCCGGTTACCTCTACATATTTATATACAGGTGCATCCATATAAGCATCCAGTTTGGCAGCGTCGATAACCTCGGGAGTAGGCTGAGCGAACGAGTCGTTGTGGCCAGTCTTCTCCGAAGTAGCGCTCGACTTGAACTGGTGCATCTCGTAGCGAATCTCAACCTCGCCTTTAACCTTAACGATATCACCAATCTCAACGCTGGGAGTAGCGTTCTGGTAGTGGTAGATATAGCCAGTGCCATCGTTCAGCAGGATACCTTTGGTGGTAACTGCAACAACGGTAGCATCTTTAACCTCATACTCGCCAGCACCTTTCTCGATAATCTCGGCAATAGTTACGCTATTGTCGGCACCGGGGTTCTCGGGCAGAGTACCATCGGCAGTAAATGCGTCAGCAGCAGCCTGATCCCAATCCAGCAGAACGGTAGGAATAGTGCCAGGCAGGTTCGAGAAGAACCAAGCCCACTCGTCGCCATTCTCGGTCAACAGACGGTGTGCATTCCAGGTTGCTTTGTCGTCAGCAGCACCCTCGCCATAGGTAACGTAGCGCTCCTGGCCCCAACCTTTCTCGAAACCAACGTACTGTGCAGGATCTTTGTCAACACCACCCAGTTTGATCTGAGTTTTGTCGCGGCTGGGATTGCTCAAATTACCATCAACGTAGTTGTTCAACTTAACGTCGAGGGTTGCAGGAACCATATAACCCATACCATCGTTACCACCGTTGGCAATAACGCACTCCAACTTGCCGGTACCACCGTTCACACCCGAAGCCCAAGTGTGAGGCCAAGCACCTGCAAAGTTGTTGCCATCCATAAACAGGGTGTGCAGAGCAGGAGTATTCTCAGCAAAGCTTGCAGGGAAAGTACCAGTCATCTCGCAAGCAGCGATACAGAAGTACTCCAACTTGGGAGCATTCCAAACAGTAGGCATAGTTTTGCCTTTCAGACCTGCGCAACCACGGAGCTCAACACGGGTCAGCTCGGGCAGGCTGATAGTGTTAGGCAGAGCGGTGAAAGGAGTACCGTTGATGGAAACAAGCTCCAATTTACCCTCAACCTCGGCCATAGTGATACCAGGGAACTCAACGGTAACTGCGCTCCAATCCTCGATAACGGGAGTAGCGTCGCCCATCATCTGGCCGTCAACAACAGCTTTCAAGAACTCGTAGGTCTTCTCGCCAAAGTTGGTCTCAACCTTAACAGGCTCGGCAACCTCAACAACCATAGTGTTCACAAACTTACCGCTGCTGCAACCAATGGTGTAGCCAGTAACAACGATCTCTTTGCCATCGTAGGCGGTCAGATCCATAGTGGGATACGAGATGCTACCCTGAACCTTTTCGCTATCCTCAAAACTAACATTGTAGTACTTGCTACCCTTGTCGTTCTCGGTGATCGACAGAGTACCAGTATAGCTTGCGTACTGGATAACGGGAGTCTCCAAGTAAGCCTCCAAAGCAGCTACGTCCATAACAACGGGCTCGCCGTGCTCAACGGTACCCTCGCCAACTTTGGTAACAACGGTATCGTTGCCAAACTGCAACAGACCTGCATAGGTGGTGGTAGTACCCTCAAGTTTAACCTTGTCACCTACGGCAACCTCGGCCTCTTTGTTGAGGTAAACCAAGATCTTGCCAGTCTCGTCGCCAGCCAAGAAACCGCGTGCATAGGTAGCCAATACCTGTGCCTCCTCAACGATGTACTGACCAGGTTTCTCGATACCACCGATAGTAGTAGTGATAACGGGAACCTCCTCGCCTACAACGTGCGATACATAGGTAGCGTTAGTCATCTGGGGCGAACCACCGTACTCGCCACGAGCACCCCTAACGGTAAGAACATCGTTAACCTTCAGACCAGCGGCAGCCCACTGTACTTTCTGCTCACCCTCGGGGCTCAACAGACCGTATACATAAACGCTACCAGTCTCGTCCTCGAAGTAGAAGTTACCATACAGAGTGTTAGCAACCTCGGTAATCTTACCAGTCAGCTCATAGGTAAAGCCGTCACCAGTGGTAGCAACCTCGTTGAAGTACTGCATAGTAACTGGGCGGGGTTTAGCGGGATCCCACTTGTTGGGGTCACCTGCCTGGCTAACAGCAACCTCGGCTTTAGCATCGCCCTCACCAGTGAAAGCAACAACAGCACTACGCTGGGGACCCAGCTCGGTTACGGTCTGGCCATCTTTCTCTACCTCCTCTTTGTTGTCAGCAGCCTTGATGGTAACAACAGTCTTACCTGCGTAACCTACATTAGGCTTAACCTCCAACCAAGCGGGGGCAACTGCCATCCACTGACCATCGGCAGTAACCTCTACGGTCTGCTCGGTGGCATTCTCTGCGGCAAACTGAGCCAACTCGCTCACGTTTGTCGAAATTTCGGTGCAGAACTTAATCTCCTCCTCTACTGGGTCGTTACAAGCAAACATTGCAACACCAGCCAGAAGTGCACACGCAAATTTGAATAATTTTTTCATAAATGTTTTGTTTAATTGGTTATGTTAGAAAAAAAGGTGTTTTCTTCTTCTCTACGGCTACGGGCACCCACCATACCATCAGGTATAGCAGGCGCCCATTGCCAAAATTTTCCTAATCGTTCTAATCAGCCGATTAGAAGGTCAAGCGCAGACCAAGCTGGCACCTCCAACGCGACGAGAAGTCGCTGGGGGTGAGGATGTTGCCCTTGAAGTTGTAGGTAGGAGTCATATTACCCTGTGCATCAGGCGAGAGGTTGGTAACGCCCAGAACACCCAGGTTGTACGAGCCACCATAGTATACACCCCAAGCAGGGTTCAACAGGTTAGCCACGTTCATAATATCGAAGGTAACCTGTACCTTGCGACCGTTAACCTTGTCGTACAGGTAGTCCTGTGCGATGTGCAGGTCAAACATATTCTCAAAGGGAGCAACAATTGCGTTGCGCTCGCTCCACTGGCCACGGTGGCTGCTCATATATTTGCTGCCACTGATATATTTCTCAAATGCAATTGCATCCTCGGGTTTCGACCAGTTCATCATACCAACCTCCTGGGCGGTAGGAATGTAGAGCAACGAGTTACCCTTCTGGCCATCGCCGTTGAAGTCAACATCCTCGCTCATAGTGAGGCAGTAGCGCTGACCGCTCTGGCCCTCATAGCTCAGAGCAAACGAAGTCCTCATACGACCACCTGCATAGTAGGGGGTGTTGTAGCTAATCAAAGCGTTCAGTTTGTGAGGACGGTCGAAGAGCGAGTAGCCAAGCTCGTCGGGCGAGTTGGTATCGATCGAGTAGTTGTATTTCCAGTTCGAGTAAGCAACCGAGCTGGTACCGTCGTTGAGCGAGTACGAGTGGCCGTAGGTGTACGATGCCATCAGGTTCAGACCGAAGTCGAACGATTTCTCAACCTTACCGCTAATCGAATAGGTGTAACCCTTGTTGGTGTTAGCCAGAGCAACGATTGCGTAGTAACCAGCGCTATCCTGTTTGTAGAAGGGAGCAGCTGCGTCTACGTTCGAGTTAACTGCGTAAACTTTCTCGCCATTGTTGCTGATAGCCAAGTTCTTGAAGAATACGTTGTTCAGAGTCTTCGAGAAGAGAGCGTCAACGGTCAGTTTCAGGCCATTGTCAAACTCTTTGTCCAGACCGAGGTTCAGACGCATAACCTGGGGATACTTGAAGTTCTCGTTCAGGGTGTTGATAGTAGCACCCGACTCACCTGCCTTGATGATGTTCTGCTCAATCATCTGGTAGGGGTTGCTGGTGAACAAGAAGCCGTCGATGTTGGTAGGATTCTTAACGGTAACCGATTTCGACTCCATACCAGTGTTGTTGTAAGCGTTCGAGATCCATACGAAGGGAACACGACCAGTGAACATACCAGCACCACCACGCAGCAGCATAGTGTGGTCGTCATCCAACCAGTAGCGGAAACCTACGCGGGGCGACCAGAGAATCTGAGCCTTAGGAGTAACACCTACATACTCGTTGTTCTCGGTAGCAAAGTTGGTCTCGTTGAAGGTGGGGTTCTCGGTGGGGTTGTTCAGCAGCATAGGCACGTCGGCACGGATACCTGCGGTAACGGTCAGGTCGCGGTTGGGTTTCCACTCATCCTGTGCATACAGACCGAACTGTGCAGCATAAGTAGTAGCAGCCCAAACGCTCTCGCCACCAGTCAGGTTAGGATCAGCAAACTTGTAGTTGAACTCGGTAGGATTGTTGTTGAAGAAGTCAGCAACCGAGTTGTAGGTGTAACCACCATAAGCGTACTGCAAGAAGATGTTCGAGAATTTGAAGATCTCGTTGTGGGTACCAACGGTAATGTTGTGGTCGCCCATAAAGATCGACAAGTTGTCCGAGATGGTGTACGAGTCCGAGTTCATACCGTTTGCACCCGACGAGTACTCGGTACCGAGGTCAACGGTGATGTTGTCGCGGATGTACATATTGGCACCGTGGTAGGGAACGTCACGTTTGTCGCGTACATACACTGCGGTAGCACGGAACTCGTTCGACATATTCTCCGAGATGCGCGAGTTGAGCTCCAATACAAAGGTATTGGTGCGGTTTTTCATCTTGTACGACGAGTTGTTGAAGTAGTAGGTGTAGAAGCCCGAGCTATATTTGTCCGAGTACGAATCGGCAAACTGGTAGCGGAACATCAGTTTGTTGTTCTGGTTAATGTTCCAGTCCAAACGAGCCAAAGCGTTCAACGAGCGGTTGGTAATCTGGTGAGGATTGTAGCTCTCGCTGAAATTCTCGGTACCGTAGGTATTCTTGTAGTGCTCGATCATAGCATCAGCGATAGCGGTGTTGAATACGTTACCCAGGTTGGTGCCGTCAGCCAAGATAACGTCGTTCTTCAGCAGCTGTTTCTCGCTGTTGTAAGCATCGTTGTCGGGGCTGTAGATATTGGGGCGCGAATGACCGTAGTACTCACCTGCAACAAACAAGAAGAGTTTGTTCTTGATGATAGGACCACCAACGGTAACGCTGTAGGTCTGCTGATACTGCTCATCGTACTTGGTAATATCGGTGTTAACCATCTCGGCATAGGTCTTGTTGGTCTTACCAATCAAGTTCTGGTTGTTGTAGTAAGCCGAGAAGCTACCTTTGATGGTGTTGGTACCCGATTTGGTAATGGCGTTGATAGCACCACCGGTAAAGCCCGACTGACGAACGTCAAAGGGGGCGATAACTACCTGAATCTCCTCGATAGCGTCGAGCGAAACGGGGTTACCACCTGCCTGGCCACCGTTGGTACCGCTTGCTGCCAGACCGAACGAGTCGTTAGCAATAGCACCGTCAATCTGGAAGCTGTTGTAACGGTTGTTCGAGCCAGCGAACGAGATACCACCGTTTTTGCTGATCGAAGCCTGGGGGGTGAGCTTAACAACGTCGTAGATACTACGATCGATGGTAGGCATATTCTCCACTCTCTCGAGCGAGAAGTTGTCGGCAGCACCGGTCTTGCTGGCAGCAAAGTTGTTCTGGCCAACAATCGACACAGCCTCAATCTCGGTACCAGCTACCAACTCGGCATCGAGCTCAACGGGCTCACCAAGTTTCAGGTAAACGTCCGAGAATTTGATGGTGGTCATACCGAGGAACGAAACCTCCACGGTGTAAGGACCACCAGTACGCATACCGTTGATGATGTAACGGCCGCTGCCATTGGTAGCAACTGCGTACTCGGTACCCGAGGGAGTGTGAACAGCAACGACAGTAGCACCGGCCAGAGCCTCGCCTTTGTCGTCAGTCACAACACCACTCATACTCGAAGTGGTAATCTGGGCCATTGCGCCGAAGACTACAAACATCGAGAAAATCAATGAGAATAATTTCTTCATACGATTTTGATTTTTTAGTTTGTTGTTAATGGTTAATAAAAAAATTTGTTTGAGTTGTAAATTATGTTTGGTTTTTGCTTTATTGCCTCGCCTAAAAAAAAACAAAAGGGCCATCCATTTATAGTGGATACACCCCGTCAAAGCCCCCTCGGGCCCTCACGAAACTGCGACGTTTCCATCATCAGAACGCCACAAAAACGCTTAATATCAATCACTTGGTAGTTCATAACAAACGTGTGCCCAAACCCACTTATCGGCTTTGAGCACACAAATATACGATTTAATACCGTTCTTGCCAATATTTTTATTGACAAAATAATCAACATTTTCGCCTCCCACCCATAACTACGTTATGGACACAGCCATTTCTGGAGGGCAAACTGGGCTCTCTTGGCGCCCCTATTTTGGTTGTTTTTCAGAACATCGCCGCAGCCAGTTCGCCAATGGTATTGATATAGACCACCTCTACCCCATCGGGCACCTTCAATCCTCGGCCTGCCAGGTAGCCACTCACTATCACCTTGCCAAATCCGTGACGCGCAGCCTCGGCAATCCTCTGCTCGGTGCGTGGCGCTGGCCTTACCTCGCCCGACAGACCAATCTCGCCTGCCAAGCAGACACCCTCGCCAATGGCCCTATCGAAGTACGACGATATTACCGCACCCACTACCGCCAAGTCCAAGCCCGTATCTTGCACCTTGAATCCGCCTGCAAAGTTCAAAAATACATCCTTCTGGAACATCTTCATTCCCACACGCTTCTCCAGCACCGCCAGCAACATATTCAGCCTGCGATTGTCAAAACCCGTTGCCGAGCGCTGTGGAGTACCGTATGCCGCATTACTCACAAGTGCCTGCACCTCAATCAGGTATGGCCTTATGCCATCCACAGCAGCGCCCACACCCACACCGCTCAACGGCTCGTGCTGGTGGCCGAGCAATATCTCCGATGGGTTTTCGACCTCGCCGAGGCCATCCTCTCTCATCTCAAAGACACCAATCTCGAATGTTGCGCCAAAGCGGTTCTTGATGCCGCGCAGTATGCGGTAGACGTTGTTGTTGTCGCCCTCAAACGAGATTACCACGTCGACAATGTGCTCCAGAATCTTGGGGCCTGCAATGGTGCCATCTTTGGTTATGTGGCCAATGATAATCACCGACGTGCCGCTCTCTTTGGCCATCTTCAACAGTCGGGCTGCGCACTCTCTGATTTGCGACACACTGCCTGCGCTCGACTCGATGGCCTCACTGTAGATTGTCTGTATCGAATCTATGACCACAAGGTCGGGCTTGGAGGCCTCGACCTGACCGATTATATTCTCCAAAACTGTTTCGGGATAGATGTAACACTCCTCGTTGGCAACGCCCAGTCGGAGGGCCCTCATCTTAATCTGCGATGCCGACTCCTCACCACTGACATACAGCGTTTTAATACCCTCTGTTGCAAGTGCTACTTGAAGACTTAAGGTCGACTTTCCGATGCCTGGCTCGCCACCCAAAAGCACCATCGACCCTTTGACCAGACCACCGCCCAACACGCGGTTCATCTCGGCCGACGAGAGCAGTATTCGCTGGTGGTCGGCATCCTCAATTTCGGCCACCCTTTGGGGCCTTGCCTCGCTCTGGGCACGACGTCCTGCGGCACTCTCCGTGCCCCTCGAAATGACCTCTTCGGTACAGCTGCCCCAGGCGCCACACGCAGGGCACTGGCCAAACCACTTGGGCGCCTCGTTGCCACACTCCTTACAGAAAAATGCCTTCTTTACCTTTGCCATATCTCTATCTCTTTTTTTTACAAATTCTTTTCCCGATACCCCCTCTCTACAGTTCAAATGCGCTCTTGTCGGGGTAGGTGCGTTCGAGGAAATCTCTCATACCCTCGCGGTCGTGGTCGGCCGCAAACTCGTTGTCATTCAGGCACATCAGCGTAGGGTCATACTTCGCAATCCTTCGCTCGGTCCTAACTCCGTGAATACCAAAGCCTCTCGACTCGACCATATACTTGCCCTTGAGCAGGCACACCACCCTCTGCCACAGCGACTCGGTGGCCCCATAGTGGCGTACAATCCTCTTGCGAGCCCTGCCCTTGGCCAGCGCCCAGTAGAGCCATAGCACTCGTTGCATATCGTCGGTGGCCCTAAACCTATGACTTTGAGTGCGTTCTACCCACTCGGCAAACTCCTCGTTACAGGCCAGCACATCGCTCTTCAGGTAGGCGTCGATATTATGGTGGGGATTGTAGTCATAGTTGCGGCCATAGCGCACCCTGATAGCATCTCTCGCCTTGTCGACCACTATGTCATACAAGCTCCTATCCTTCGGCTTCTTGCGCATAAATCTGGGCCTCAAAAAGCGAGCAATGGGTAACCCTCTCTTGGTGTAGAAGAAATCGGGCTCGATGGGCTTGGTAATAAACAGGTCGTCGTTGGCCAGCAGAAACCTCTCGCTCAACCCCTTGATATTCGGAACGCCCAACTCGATGGTGTGGCTATTGAACGTAGGCAGGTGGCGCGGCTCGATAATCTCGCTATGCGACACCAGCCTCACCTTTGGGTGGTTGGTATTTAGCCACTTGGGCCTCTGGTCGGCCGTAACGATATAAATCTTGTTTATCCAGGGGGCAAACTTCTCGACCGAGCGCAACGAGTATTTCAGCTCGTCATTGTCGACATAGCGCCCCGCCAAAGGCTGCGAGGCCGACACCTTGTCGATAGCCTCCAGAGCCTTGCGCTTGCGCTCTATCCACTCCTCGTCGCTGCCATCTACCCACAGGTAAACGAGGTCTATTTTCTCCTTCATAAATCAGTGTAGTTGTGGTGGTTATCAACTCCAAATATGGCTCGGTAGTTGGGGGCTACCGAGCCATACTATTGGGTCTTGTATAGGGAACGCTCTGTTCCTTATGCCTTCTTGCTGAAGATAAACTGCGACGAAATCTCGCGGTAGTTGTGTACGCGCTCAATCACATCGGCCAGCATATCGGCAACGCTCAATACCGTAAACTTGGAGGTATCTTTGTCGGTGCGCAGAGGCAGGGTATCGGTAACGATTACCTCGGTCAGCTGGCTCTCGGCAATACGCTCGTAAGCGGGGCCGCTCAATACGGGGTGGGTGATGACGGCACGCACGCTGGCAGCGCCCATATCCATAAACATACCTGCTGCCTTGGTTAGGGTACCTGCGGTATCGACCATATCGTCGAAGATAATGATGTCGCGGCCCTTAACCTCGCCAATGGCGGTCATAGTGCCCACAACATTGGGCCTCTCGCGGTGCTTGTGGCAGATTACCAGGGGTGCATCTAGGTACGAAGCGTAACTGTTGGCCCTCTTGGCGCCACCAATATCGGGAGTTGCAACCGACAGGTTCTCCAACTTCATATTCTTAATATAAGGTACAAACACCTTCGATGCGTAAACGTGGTCTACGGGAATGTCGAAGAAGCCCTGAATCTGGTCGGCGTGGAGGTCGATAGTGATAACCCTATCGCAACCTGCTGCCGAGAGCAGATTGGCCACCAACTTGGCACCAATGGGCACACGGGGGCGATCTTTACGATCCTGGCGAGCCCAGCCAAAGTAGGGCATAACGGCTACTACCATATGAGCCGAGGCGCGACGTGCAGCGTCGATAGTGAGCAGCAACTCCATCAAGTTCTCTGCTGGTGGAGGAGTCGACTGAACGATAAATACTGTGCATCCGCGGATGCTCTCGTTAAAGGCGGGCTGAAACTCGCCATCGCTGAACTGACTAACGGTCAGGTCGCCAAGCTCCACACCGTAGCTCTTGGCAATCTTGGCTGCCACGCTCTCCGAGCCACGGCAGGCAAAGATTTTAAGTTTGTGAATAGCCATTTATAGAGATTTTGGGTTATATTATTCGGTAGTGCAAAAGTAAGGCCTATTTAACGAAAAAGCAACCCCTCGCGCCTCACTTTATTAACATTTTGTCAAACAATCTTCAATAAAACCTAAAATTTCCTCTCTTCCGCGCCCTTTGGCCGACGAGGTGGCAAACATTGGGGGCAGCTCTTCCCACCACTCCGAGAGCGTCTGGCGGTAGGCTTCGATATTCTGGTTGGTGATGCGCTGGTTCTGCTTGTCGGTCTTGGTAAAGACCACACCAAAGGGCACCCCCTCGCGACCGAGCAGCTGCATAAACTCCACGTCAATCTTCATTGGGGCGTGTCGGCTATCGACCAGCACAAACAGAAAGTGCAACCCTTTGGCTTTGGTAACGTAGTCGGTTATGATTTTTGAAAACTCCTTGCGCACCGTCTGCGACGTGCGGGCATAGCCATAACCAGGCAGGTCGACCAACCACCACCTCTCATCAACCAAGAAGTGGTTAATCAGTTTGGTCTTGCCTGGGGTGGCCGACACTTTGGCTATCTTGCTCTCCGATAGCATATTGATTAGCGACGACTTGCCCACATTACTGCGCCCGATGAAGGCAAACTCGGGTTTGCCGTGGTCGGGGATTTGCGACAGCTTTGAGCTACTGAACTTAAATACCGCTTTCATCTTTGTTTTGTCTAACGTCGAACGTCTAACCGACCTAAGTCAATAAAGTCATTAAGGTCTTTAAGGTCTTTAAGGCCCTTAAAATCCTTAACAATTAGCTCGACACTCGTTTAATTATTTGCGCAAAGGTAAGTTTTTTTGGTGGGATTTCCTCGTGGGGCAAGATTTTTGGGAATGCAAAATTCAAAATGCAAAATTCAAAATTGATTTTTACAGACAACCAATCTCTAATCACTAACAACTATTTGCACTATGAAACGACATCGTCTACTTCTTCCAGCCCTGGGCTTCATTGCCGCTATGGCCATTGCCATTCCACTGGTAATCAGCAACAACACCTCCGAACGCAGCGACACCTTTGTCACCTCGGCCCACCAGCGTCGCAGCGAGGCCCAACTGTCCGAAAAGCACCGCGAGCGCATAGCACGTCGCAAGGCTCGCCAAGAGGCTTACGAGCGATTTATCGACTCGACAATCTTGTCGCACAACTTCCGCTTCATCCCCACAATGTTCAACGTCGAGCCCGCAGGCAGCACGCAGATAATAACCAATCCTGCCGTAGAGATCTCCTACCGAGGCGACTGGGCCGACATCAACCTGCCCTACTACCGAGGCTATGTGCCGCCCTACCGCTTGGCAATGATAAACACCGTCATCACCCAGCTGACCGACTTCACGACCATTCAGACCGACAATGGTTGGACCGTCACGTTCGACTCGTGGCTCTACAGCGCCAACGACTACACCTTCACCCTGACGGTCTACTCGAAGAGTGGCGGTGCGCAGTTGGAGCTCTCCTCAACCGCCTACCCCACCACAACCTACTGGGGCTCGATTGCAGCAATATACTGAGAGCTATTTCAGTGAGCGCGAAAGCCTTATGCCCATAAATGGGTAGACATTGTCGGGGCCTAAGCATATCGAGACGGCACCCCACCACACGCCATTGGATTTAAGACTCTGGCTGCGGAAACCCACATCCGCACCCACATAAGACTCGCGGTGGGCCATATCGTAGCCACCCCTTATGCCAAAGTATGGAGCCACATGCTTTTTGCTGAGTTGCACCCTCACGTTAGCATAGATGGGTATATTTTTAGACTCGTTGAAGTAATACACCTGACCTTCGCAGCCCACACCTGCGCCCACAAAGAGGTGTTTATTAAAATTGTAGCCATAGACTGCGTGGACCGACCCTACATAATCGAGTCCCGCGCCCAAGTCGATGAGGCCCATCCAGCCTTGCTGTTCTCTGCCCAGAGTCACGAGTTGGGTGCCGTTATGCTTGGCCACATACTTGCCACCCCAACAGATAGGCAGTCCGATCAACGAAACGACCGCACCCACACCGCCAAAGATTGCGCCAAAGACCGGCAACATAGGCACACCATACATTGGATCTTGCTGAGGGTGTAGTTGGTTGGATACAAACTGTATAACCACCATACTTGCGCCTACTGCCATACCCGTAACGCCCGTAATAGTGAGTGCCTTGCCGGCATCATAGAGTCCCTGCCCCTTCCCCACTGTCACAGGTAGGGGCAACTGGGCAACACCTTCGCCAATAGTAGCCGATTGGCTTGCGGTTATTTCGGTGGTTTGGGTGGTGGTTGTTTCGACAGTTTGGGCACTTGCGGTGGTTGTGGCCGAGAGTATTGCCACAATAGCAACCAAGATTGCGACAGTTCGTTTCATAGCAGCATTAGGGTTTAGTATGCCACAATAATAGCCATTTATTTGTTAAAAACCAAACAAATAGCCATTTATTCACACCACCACAGCCCCACAAGCGACTAATTTTGAACTCTGAATTTTGAATTTTGAATTATCATTTGTACATTTGTCGGTTAATTAGGCATAGACTATGCGAAGGACTTTGTACTACATACTTGGCGCGTTGATGGTGGCAATGGTGGGAGCCGTGGCGGTGAGCTGCGAGGCCTCCGACGAGTTTGCCCCCAAGCAGCGTGAGCAGATTGAGCGTTACCTGAACAACAACTCGCTCATACCCTACCGACTGACCTCCGATAGCGTGTTTGTATATGTGGCATCGAACAACCTGCCAGAAGAGGAGCAGATTCGCATTGCCCAGGGCGACCAGGTGGAGTTCAACTTCGAGGCCTACACCTTTGGCAGCAGCCCTGCATCGCTGCCCTACTACACTAACAAAGAGTGGTTGGCCGCCAAGCTGGGCGACGTGATTGACACCAGTTGGTGGGATTTTGAGCCTATGAGGGCCCACATTGGCGACGGCTCGATAATAAAAGGGCTCGATAGTGCGTTACCCGATTGTAGCAAGGGCGACTCGGTGGTGGTGTTCCTCACCTCGTCTAATGCCTACGGGGAGGCCAAGATGGGTGTAGTACCAGCCAACACCGCTCTGATGATGGTGCTGAACATACTCGACGTAGAGAAACAATAGACTGACAATACATAGATGATGAAACTACTCAAAATACTTGCTGTGGCAGCAGTGGCTATGACAATGGTCGTAGGCTGTGCCAAACCCTCCGAGGGCGATTTCGATGCACTGCAGGCGCAGTCGCTCGCCGCTTGGATGGACAAGAACTACCCCGATTGGAAAACCAGTGGCGACTGGATTGAGGTAGATGGTGTATATATCAAGTGGCTCCGCAGGGTTGAAGAGAGCGCAACCGACACCATCATCAAGCCCGAAAACTGGGTGCGCATCGACTATACGGGCAAGACCTTGCAGAACGATGTGTTCTACACCCGTAATGCCCAGGTGGCCAAGATTCAGGGCACCTTCAACCGCCGCACCCACTATGTGCCCGATATGGTCTACCTGTCGGAGGAGAACACCCTGATGCACAGCGGCACCTACGAGGCTCTGACCCGTATGAAGGTGGGCGAGATGGTTAAGGTAGTTATGCCCAGCGGTCGTTGGTCGGGTGCCGATGGCTACTCGTCGACCAATGTGGGCTACAACGGCCAGTTTGGTCTTGACGGCAACGTACCCCTGGTGGTTGACTCGTTGGAGCTGTTGGAGGTGTCGGCCGACCCCATTGTGCAGGAGAACAAAGACATTTCGGCATACGTCAAGGAGCGCTGGAATATGAACCCCGCCGACTCGCTCAGCGAGGGCCTCTACTACCAACTGATGACCCCTATGCCCTTCAAGCGCGACTCGGTGGCTACCGACTCTACCCTCACCTGCTACTACAAGGCCTACTTCCTCGATGGCTTTGTTTTTGACAGCAACATCGACTCGGTGCAGATGCGTGCCTGGGGCGAGATTGTCAACGAGGGCCCTCTGGAGTGGGATATGAGCGACTCGTCGACCTCGATGATTGCAGGTTTCAAGGAGGCCTGCCTGGAGGCTTGCTATGGCGACCACTTCCGCACCATCTTCACCTCGGCTTGGGGTTATGGCATTAGCGGCAGTTCGGCCACCTCGACCACCATTTCGTCGTCAAGCGACAGCGACTACGACTACTCGTCGTACTACAACTACCTCAACTACTACAACTATATGAACTCGATGTATGGTTATGGTAGTTACGGCTACGGTGGCTACGGCTATGGCAACAGCTACTATAACAACTATTATAATAGTGCCTACTACGCTTCGCTCTACGCCTCGATGTACAACCAATCGAGCAGCTCGAGCTCCAAGGAGGATGAAGAGGAGGAGGCCAAAGTGCGTATCTCGACCGAGATTCTGCCCTTCACTCCGCTGATTTTCGAGATTTGGGTATGCGCCAACGACGGCTCACAAACCACCCCCGACCACAATAAGGAGTAACAAAAAAAGCCCTTGCGATTGCAAGGGCTTTTTTTGTGTCGACCGTCGACCGTCGACCGTCAACCGTCTAATGTCTAACGTCTAACGACGAATTCAAAATTAAGCGCCCACTTCTGCACGGCAGAGGTGGGCGCTTCCTTATTATCTATTGACGTTAGACCTTCCTACTCGCTCTTCTTCTCGGCACGTTTGCGGTCAATCTCCGAGAGCAGAATCTTACGCATACGCATAAACTTGGGGGTAATCTCAACGTACTCATCCTCGCGGATATACTCTAGAGCCTCCTCCAACGAGAACTTAACAGCAGGAGCCAAGATGACCTTATCATCCGAGCCACTGGCACGCATATTGGTCAGTTTCTTGCTCTTGGTGAGGTTCACGCAGATGTCGTTCTCGCGAGTGTTCTCGCCAATAACCTGGCCGCAATATACCTCATCGCCAGGCTCGACAAAGAAGCGGCCACGGTCTTGGAGTTTGTTGAGCGCATAGGCATAGGCGGTACCCGTCTCCATAGCCACCAGCGAGCCTGCGGTACGCATCTCGATATCGCCCTTATAGGGCTCGAAGCCTTTGAGCCTGTGGGCCATAATAGCCTCGCCAGCAGTGGCGGTGAGCAGGTTGCTGCGCAGACCAATGATACCCCTCGAAGGTATCTCAAACTCCAGTCGGGTGCGGTCGTTGCGCGACTCCATATTTTTGAGTGCACCCTTGCGGCGGGTGGTCATCTCGATAGCCTTGCCAGCATACTCGTCGGGCAGGTCGATAGTCAGCTCCTCAACGGGCTCGCACTTGACGCCATCAATCTCTTTGATGATAACCTTGGGCTGGCCCACCTGCAACTCGTAGCCCTCGCGGCGCATAGTCTCTATGAGCACCGACAAGTGGAGCACACCTCGGCCATAGACAATAAACTTGTCGGCCTCCTCGCCCTGCACAACCCTCAGAGCCAAGTTCTTCTCCAACTCCTTGTCCAGACGCTCCTTGATGTGGCGGCTGGTAACATACTTGCCGTCCTTGCCAAAGAAGGGCGAGTCGTTGATGGTAAAGAGCATACTCATTGTGGGCTCGTCGATAGTGATTGGGGGCAGGGGCTCGGGATTCTCGAAGTCGCAAATGGTGTCGCCAATCTCAAATCCATCAATACCCACCAGGGCACAAATCTCGCCACACTCAACCCTCTCGGCCTTGGCCTTGCCCAAGCCCTCAAATACCATCAGGTCTTTGATTTTGCTCTTGACCATAGTCTTGCCGTCGCGCTTGGCGAGGGTGACGTTCATACCTGCCGACAGGCTGCCGCGAGTAATCTTGCCCACAGCAATACGGCCCAGGTAGGGCGAGTACTCGAGCGAGGTGATAAGCATCTGGGGGGTACCATCGACCTTCTCGGGCTCGGGAATCTCGTCGATGATGGTATCGAGCAGAGGGGTTATAGAGTTGGTTTTCTCCTTATAGGTGTGCGACATCCAGCCCTGCTTGGCACTGCCGTAGATAGTCTTGAAGTCGAGCTGATCCTCGTTTGCATCGAGCGTAAACATCAGGTCGAACACCTGCTCGTGAACGTAGTCGGGGCGGCAGTTGGGCTTGTCGACCTTGTTGACAACCACAATGGGTTTCTTGCCCAGGGCGAGTGCTTTTTGGAGCACAAAGCGTGTCTGGGGCATAGTGCCCTCGAAGGCATCGACCAGCAGTATCACTCCGTCGGCCATATTGAGCACCCTCTCTACCTCGCCACCAAAGTCGCTGTGACCAGGGGTGTCGATGATGTTGATTTTGTAGTCTTTGTAGATTACCGACACGTTTTTGGACAAGATGGTGATGCCCCTCTCGCGCTCCAAGTCGTTGTTGTCGAGCACCAGGGTGCCGCTTGCCTCTTGGTTGCGGATAAGGTTAGCCTGAAGAATCATCTTGTCGACCAGGGTGGTTTTGCCGTGGTCGACGTGTGCGATAATAGCAATGTTGCGTAGTTTTTGCATCTCTAATCTTTATTAATCGGCCGCAAAGGTAGTAAAATATCAAAGTTTTTGTACTACCTTCGCATAATAAATTTAGGTATTTTTATGGATTACACCTACAAGATTGACAGCAAGGCCGACCAAGTTAGCATCATCGGCATAGAGGATTGGACTGGCCCAGCACAGCTCTACTCGGGCTTTATGCGCACAATAGCCATTGTAGACCAGAGCGTTGCGATGTGTGACGAGATTCACGAACTCTTTGGCGAGGTAATCACCATACAGGGTGGCGAGGGGTGCAAATCATTGGAGATGGCAGCCCAACTGTGGCAAATGCTCTGCGAGGTTGGGGCCGACCGCCAGAGTGTGCTGGTGGGCATAGGTGGCGGCACCGTTTGCGACCTTGTAGGCTTTGTGGCCTCGACCTATATGAGGGGCATAAAGTGCCTGCTCGTACCCACAACCCTACTCGCCCAGGTCGACGCTGCCATTGGCGGCAAGTGCGGCATAAACTTCGGGGGGCTGAAAAATATGGTGGGCTCGTTCAACCTTCCCAGCAGGGTGGTTTGCGACCCTGGGTGGCTCGCCACACTGCCCGAGAGGGAGTGGCGCAGCGGTATGGCCGAGGTGATAAAGACAGCCATAATTGGCGATGCCCAACTGTTTGAATTGCTGGAAAATAGTTCGCTCGAAGAGATTAGTACCGACTACGCCCTGTGTGGCGAGATAATAGCCCGCTCGGTGGCGGTAAAGTGTGCCGTTGTGAACCAAGATTTCCGCGAATCGGGAGCCCGCAAGGTGCTCAACTTGGGCCACACCCTGGGCCACGCCATCGAGGCTCTAACGAGCGACTACAGCCACGGCGAGGCGGTAGCCATAGGCATAGCCCACGCAGCCCAGATGGCGGTCGAGAAGGGCATTTTGAGCCCAGAAGATTGCAGGCGCATTGTGGCACTGCTCGAGCGCTACGACCTGCCCACGACCACCAGCCTACCTGCCGAGGAGTTGCACCAGGCTATGCTCCACGACAAGAAGAACAACCGAGGGCAAATAGGTTGGGTACTGCCTACAGGGATTGGGAGTCTAACGTCGAACGTCTAACGACGAATTAAATGGAAAATTGAAAATGGAAAATTGAAAATTCAACTCCCCCTAATTCCCCCTCTAAGTTAGAGGGGGTGCCCGAAGGGCGGGGGCGTGTGTTGATTATTAACAGACCCCTCCGACTGCTCTGCAGTCACCTCCCCTAACTTAGGGGAGGAGTTGCGGTGGGGACTTTAAGGAATATAGGAGTTATAGGAGTTTTGGTAGAGTTGGAAAGCAAAGAAAAACAATTCTCAATTTTCAATTGACCAAGCTGACGCTTGCTCTAAAATGCTCACGCTCGGCATAGCTTGCAAGCAATCTCTGCCCTCGCTTACTCGCATTTAATCCTCCTGCGGAGTCTTTTCCTCCTTCGCGCCTCGGCAATTTGAGTATACTCAATTGCTCTCGGCTTGGCGTCGGTTGCCTCAATTCTCAATTCTCAATTCTCAATTCTCAATTTTTTCTATTCTGATTGCGGTACTGCTTGGGGGTTATGCCCTCGTGGCGCTTGAAGTATTGACCAAAGAACGAGGGGTTGGGAAAGTGCAGTTCGGCCGAAATCTGCTGCACCGTCATATCGCTATTGGTCAGCAGGGTTTTGGCATACAGAATAACCTTGCGGTTGAGCCACTCGGCAGGGCTGTAGCCCGATATCTTCTTGATAACCACCGACAAATACTTGGGCGTAATACATAGTTTGTCGGCATAGAAGCCCATATCGCGGTGCTCGATGGCGTGCTTTTCTACCAGCGCAAGAAACTCTTGACAGAGCGCCCCCTGGCGACTGCGAGGTTGCAGGTCGAAACGTATATTCTGGCGATAAATGGCGTAAATCTCGTAGCACAACACGCTCAACAACGCCTTGCAAATCTCCTGACAGAAGGGGTGTTCGCTATCTTCTCTTTTGCGTTTGAGCATCTCGCCCAGTTCGATAATCTTGTTTACCTGCTGTTCGTTGAGCGTGAGCACAGGGTTGTTCATAATATTCACATACGACTTGACCATATCGTTCATCTGCATTACGGCCAAGTAGTTGGTATTCACCCCCACAATATAGCCTACAAAGTCGTCGGTCGAGTCGATATTGCCCACAATGGTGTTGGGCAAAATGGTAATCATACTACCTTTGCCAACGTGGTAAGAGGTGTTGTTGATTACAAAGTTGCCACTACCTTGCAGACAGATGCAGATGGCTCCTGCCTGTACCACAACAAGCTGCGAGGGAGTTATGGCCGACAGTTCGTGTTCCTCTCGGTTTTGGCTGTCGATAGTTACGCACTCAAAGAGGCTACTGCCAAGCGAGCGTTTTGTAACCGATTGCAGATTATAAGATGTGCTATTTTCCATAATATGTCGTTGGGTTATGTTTTCAATGTCCTAAATGTAACACTAATTTATGCTTTTTTAGTATCTGCAAGGAAGAATTGAACATTTATAACTCTGCTTTAGACATTAGTCAGACACTGCAGTGAGGGCTATTGCAAAAACCGACAAAAAAACCTACCTTTGTGAGCTATGACACCAGCACAGGTCGACATACTTGCAACACTACGCAAATGGTGGGGCTATGAGAGTTTTCGCGAGGGGCAGCAACAGGTCATCGAGGCGGTTGTTGACGGTCGCGATACGCTTGCCCTTATGCCTACGGGCGCAGGCAAGTCGCTGCTCTACCAGGTGCCCACGATGGCACGCGAGGGGTTGTGCATTGTGGTCACTCCGCTGGTGGCACTGATGAAAGACCAGGTGGATGTTCTGCGACGCAGGGGGATAAATGCAGTGGCAATACACTCGGGAATGAGCCACCGAGATATTGACCGAATGCTCGACAACTGTGTCTACGGCGATGTTAAGTTTCTATACATAGCCCCCGAGCGCATACCTACGGAGATAATGCGCCTGAGGGTGCCCAAGATGAAGGTACAGCTCATTGCCGTAGACGAGGCCCACTGCATCTCGCAATGGGGCTACGACTTCCGCCCCTCATATCTGCGTATCAAAGAATTGCGTGCGCTGGCACCCGAGGCAACAGTATTGGCTCTGACGGCCTCGGCAACGCCTTCGGTGGCCGACGACATTATGTCCCAGCTCGACTTTGGAGAGCATCACATCATCAGGAGCGACTTTTCGAGGCCCAACATATCGTTCGTGGTGCGCCACACCAACAACAAGCTCGAGCAGTTGTGCCACATACTCGAGTCGGTGAGCGGCAGTGCCATAGTCTATGTACGCACTCGCGAGGGGTGCGAAAAGGTGGCCAACCATCTGCGTGAGCAGGGCTTCAGTGCCGACCACTACCACGCAGGAATGCCCCACGACGAGCGCTCGATAAGGCAAGAGGCCTGGCTGAAAGACCAGCTACGCATAATTGTGGCCACAAGCGCCTTTGGTATGGGTATCGACAAGAGGGATGTGAGGGTGGTTGTACACTACGACGTGTGCGACTCGCTCGAGGCCTACTATCAAGAGGCTGGGCGTGCAGGGCGCGACGGAGGGCGTAGCTTTGCGGTGCTGCTTGTGAGCAGCGATGAGAACGATCATTTCCAGCGCAGACTCAACAACGAGTTTCCGCCTATCAAGTTGATAAAGAACATCTACAGCACCATCTGCTCGTCGCTTATGGTGGCCTACGGCGAGGGCGAGGGGCGCAGTTTCCAGTTCAACATATACAACTACTGCGAGGCCCAGCACCTGCCTGTACAGGTGGTGCGCAACGCCCTCAAGACGTTGGCCCAGAATGGATATATGTCACTCTCTGACGAGAGCGAGAACAGCGCACGAGTGATGTTTGTAGTCAACCGCGAAGACCTCTACGACCTGCGCATCCGCAGGCGCGACACCGAGGGGGTACTGCTCGCTCTGCTGAGGCTCTATGAGGGAATATTCACCGAGTTCCGCCCCATCGACGTGCAAGAGATTGCCCACATGAGTGGCTGCAGCGATGAGGTGGTCAAAGAGCAGCTCAAGCTGTTGTGGCAGCAGCAGATTATTCGCTACGTTCCACGCAACAACACCCCCCTGCTGACACTACTCTGCAACAGGGTGCCCGAGAGCGACCTATACATCAACCCCAAGCAATACAAGCTCCGCAAGAAGAGCCTGTTCGAGCGCATCGACGCCATAAACAGCTATGTCCACCTTGACGGCAAGGGGTGTCGCAGCCGCTTCATACAAGAGTACTTTGGCCAAGACGATGCAGCCGACTGCGGCTGTTGCGACCTCTGTATTGACCGACGCAAGGGGCGCATAAGGATTAGCAACACGGAGGCCGCCTCGCCCGAGCCAACCCTACAAGTGGTGCTCAAACTGATTGCCGACCAGGGGCCTATGACTATTCAACAACTGATGGCCAACTTTAGCGCCTGGCCCGATGAGGTGGTGGAGATTGTGGGCGAGCTGATTGCCACATACAAAATTTATACCAACAAGAGGGGCAAACTAGAGAAAAAATAGGTACTTTTGTGGGGCCCGAAGGCACCTCACAAAGTTTCTTTTTGTG
Organism: Tidjanibacter sp.; assembly: GCA_045543795.1. GTDB lineage: Bacteria > Bacteroidota > Bacteroidia > Bacteroidales > Rikenellaceae > Tidjanibacter. Next base: position 57,166 of record JAZPXV010000021.1, on the reverse strand, counting down.
AACACGATAGTATGAAAGAGTTTCAGAAGAGCATATCACCCGACGAGATTAAGGAGCTACCCGTGGCGTCCTTTGGGGGTAAGATTGTGGTGGTCGACACTCTCGACGGCCTCAATCGAGCCTGCGAGGAGCTGTCGGCCCAGGGCATAGTGGGCTTTGATACAGAGACCAGGCCCTCGTTCAAGGCTGGAGTGAGCTACAACGTGTCATTGGTGCAGCTATCTACCCCTACGACCTGCTACCTCATAAGGCTCTGCTCGGTGCGATTTGAGAGGGTACTGATAAAGCTGCTCGAGAACAAGAACGTGCTCAAGGTGGGCGTAGACGTTGCGGGCGACATCCGCAACCTATCCAAGATTCGCCACTTCCGCCCAGCAGGCTTTGTGGAGCTGCAAAAGGAGGTCGAGGCCTTTGGCATTGAGGACAAGAGCCTGCGCAAGATGGCTGCCATAATACTGGGCGTTGGGGTGTCTAAAGCCCAGAGGCTCAGCAACTGGGAGGCCAAAGAGCTAACAGCCCCACAGATGCGCTATGCCGCAACCGACGCCTGGATATGCCTTCAGATGTACAACACTCTGAACAATAACAAAGCAACAACAAAACAATAGTGTGATGACCAACACAACCGTTACCAAAAAGATATACCTTGCCCGAGGCAAGCACGAGTCGCTGATGCGTCGCCACCCCTGGGTATTCTCGGGGGCCATAAAGCGAGCCGACCAGCCCCTCGAAGAGGGCGAACTGGTGGATGTCTACACCGCCGAGGGCGAGTTTATTGCTCGCGGCCACTGCCAGGTGGGCTCGATTGCTGTGAGGGTGCTCACCTTCGACCAGGAGCCCATCGACCAGGCGTGGTGGAACGGCCGCATAGCCTCGGCCTACGCCGTAAGGGAGGCCCTGGGGCTGACCGCCAACCCCTCGACCACCTGCTACCGACTGGTACACGGTGAGGGCGACAATCTGCCTGGGCTGGTCGTTGACATCTATGGCTCGACGGCCGTAGTGCAGTGCCACAGCGTGGGTATGTACCTGTCGAGGGAGCAGATTGTCGAGGCCCTGAAGGTCACCTATGGCGACCGACTGACGGCCGTCTACGACAAGAGCAGCCAAACCCTACCCTACAAGGCCGACCTGGGGGCCGAAGATGGCTACCTATGGGGCTCGGGCGAGGGCGAAGAGGTGGTGCTCGAGGGCGGTCACAAGTTTGCCGTCAACTGGGCAAAGGGCCAAAAGACTGGCTTCTTCATTGACCAGAGGGCCAACCGCGAGCTGGTGGGCCGCTATGCCAAGGGGCGCAACCTGCTCAACACATTCTGCTATACGGGTGGTTTCTCGATTTACGGTCTGGCAGGTGGCGCAAGGAGCGTTACGAGTGTCGACAGCAGTGCCATTGCCATCGAGCTGGTAGACCGCAATGTCGAGCTCAACTTCCCCGAGGGGGCTCCCCACCGCAGTGCAGCTATGGACACGTTCGACTTTCTGCGCACAGTCCAGAAGGGCGAGTTCGATATGATGATTCTCGATCCCCCAGCCTTTGCCAAGCACCACAAGGTGTTAGGCAACGCATTGCAGGGCTATAAGAGGCTCAATGCCAGGGCTATGGAGAAGATTGCTCCTGGGGGCATACTCTTCACGTTCAGCTGCTCGCAGGCGGTGAGCAAAGAGCAGTTCCGCCTGGCGGTATTTTCGGCTGCGGCCATTGCTGGGCGCAAGGTTAGGATACTGCACCACCTGACACAGCCCACCGACCACCCCATCAACATCTACCACCCCGAGGGCGAATACCTCAAAGGCCTGGTGCTGTACGTTGAGTAGAATTCAAAATTAAAAATTCAAAATTAACACACGCCCCCGTCACTTCGTGACACCCCCTCTAGCTTAGAGGGGGAATTAGGGGGAGTTGAATTTTCAATTTTCCATTTTCAATTTTCCATTTAATTCGTCGTTAGACGTTAGACGTTAGACAACAAAATATTATGAATCGCGAATACACAACAGACAAGCGCGAAGGTAACCACCTGTGCGACATATTGTTCCGCCTGTTTGGTCACGCCTCATTGAGCATATCCCACCTGGGGCGTCACATCTATATTGACCCCTGTTTGAGCGAAAACGACTTCAAGGGGCTGCCCAAAGCCGACCTGATACTCGTTACCCATCATCACGACGACCACTTCGACCCCGAGGCTATAGCACAGCTGTCGAAGCCCACGACTATGGTAGTAGCACCCCCACAGGTGGCCCAGCAGATTGATGGTGCCATTGACCTGGGCCCTGGCCAGAGGCTGCACATTATGCCCTGGGGGCTGGTAGAGACCGTTGCGGCCTACAACATCGAGCGACCCCAGTACCACCCCAAAGAGCGTGGCGATGTGGGCTATGTGGTGACCGTTGCCGACAAGCGCATCTATATTGGCGGTGACACCGAGTTGACGCCCGAGATGGTTGCCGTAGAGGATGTTGACTATCTGTTCTTGAACGTAAACTTGCCCTACACAATGACCATCGATATGGCTGTAGAGGCGGCTCGAGCGTTGCGCCCAAAGGTGTTCTACCCCATCCACACGATTGGTATGACGGCCGACCAGATTGCCACCATACGCGAACGCCTGGCCGACACCAACATAGAGGTAGTACTCGCGCCTATGGAGTAAGAATTGAGGCAAATGCGAGTAAGCGAGAGCAGAGATTGCTTGCAAGCTATGCCGAGCGTGAGCATTTTAGAGCAAGCGTTAGCTTGGTCAATTGAAAATTGAGAATTCTCCTATTAGTCCTATTGCTCCTATAAATCCTATAAGAGCAATAGGAGATATAAGAGTTATAGGATTTTCTTTAAGGCCCTTAATGACCTTAAACTCCTTAAAGCCCCTAATGACTTAGGTCGTTTAGACGCTTGACGCTCGACGTTAGACAAAAAAGAGGAGAGCCCCGAAGCAACTTCGGGGCTCTCTCTTTTGGGGGTATGCGGTTACTACTCGTTATTTACTGCGAGCAGGTTCCTATCGCCATAGCCGTTATCAATCTTGGTAACGTAGGGGAAGAACTTCTGGGCCTTAACCCACTCCAGGGGGAAGGCAGCCTCGGCACGCGAGAAGTCGTGGCCCCACTCGCCAGCCAACTCGGCAGCGGTATAAGGAGCATTTACAACTATCTGGGGGCAAGTCTGTGCCTCGTGGAGAATCTTAACCAGCGCATCGCAGAACTTGTCCATCTCCTCTTTCGACTCGCTCTCGGTAGGCTCAACCATCAGCGTGTCGTGAACGGGGAACGACAAGGTTGGAGCGTGGAAGCCGTAGTCCATAAGTCGGTGGGCAACGTCGCCAACCTCAACACCATACTCCTTGCGGAAGTTGGTCAGGTCGAGAATCATCTCGTGGCCTACCCTGCCGCTCTCGCCCGAGTAGTAGGTGCGGTAGCTCTCGGCCAGGCGGCACGACATATAGTTTGCGCCCACGATAGCCATCTCGGTAGCCTTGCGCAGCCCCTCGGCACCCAGCATCTTGATATAGCCATAGGTGATGGGCAACAGCAGTGCGCTACCCCAGGGCGACGACGAAACGGCAGTAATGCCGTCGGCACCACCAGTGGGAACAACCGAGTGCGAAGGCAAGAACTCAACCAAGTGCTCGGCAACGCATACGGGACCTACGCCTGGGCCGCCACCACCGTGGGGCATTGCAAAGGTCTTGTGCAGATTGAGGTGGCACACGTCGGCACCGATAAAGCCAGGGTTGGTCAGGCCCACCTGGGCATTCATATTTGCGCCGTCCATATATACCTGGCCGCCATACTCGTGGATAGTGTCAACAATCTCGCGGATGCGGCTTTCGAAAACACCGTGAGTCGAGGGGTAGGTAACCATCAGGCCTGCCAACTCGCCCTCATACTGCTCGGCCTTGGCCTTCAGGTCATCTACGTCGATGTTACCCTTCTGGTCACAAGCCACAACCACAATCTTCATACCTGCCATAGCGGCCGAAGCAGGGTTGGTACCGTGGGCCGAAGCGGGGATAAGAATCACGTTGCGGTAGCCCTGCGAGCGACTCTGGTGGTAAGCGCGGATAATCATCAGACCAGTGTACTCGCCTGCGGCACCCGAGTTGGGCTGCAAGGTACAACCTGCAAAGCCTGTGATAATCGACAAGTCTTTCTCCAACTCGCTAATCATAGCCATATAGCCCTCGGCCTGTGCGGTGGGGGCAAATGGGTGCATATTTGCAAAGCCTGCCAGCGAGAGGGGCTGCATAGTGGCTGCAGGGTTGAGTTTCATAGTACACGAGCCGAGCGAAATCATACTGTCGGCCAGCGAGATGTCGCGGTGCTCAAGGCGTTTGATATAGCGCATCAGGTCGGTCTCGCTGTGGTACTTATTAAATACGGGCTCGGTCAGAATTGCGCTCTGACGCTTCCACTCGGCAGGTATTACCGATGCAGCCTCGTCAATCTTGATGCTCTTTGGAGCCTTTTTGCCTGCGGCCTCGGCAAATATTGCCACAACCTCGGCCACCTCGTCGTTGGTGGTAATCTCGTCGAAGCTCATACGCACCTTGTCCTCGGCAGGATAGAAGAAGTTGATGCCGTGCTGCAGGGCGATGTCCTGAACTACGGCAGCCTCGGCCGATACCTCCAGGGTGTCGAAGTACTCATCACAGAGCAACTCATAGCCCAGAGCCTTCAAAGCCTCGGCTACGGCTACGGTGCGCGAGTGGATGTGGGCTGCAATGCGAGCCAACCCCTCGGGGCCATTATATACGGCATAGAAACCGCTCATCGAGGCCATCAGGGCCGATGCGGTACAGATGTTAGAGGTTGCCTTCTCGCGTTTGATGTGCTGCTCGCGAGTCTGCAGGGCCATACGCAGTGCGCGGTTGCCCAAGCGGTCTACCGACACACCAATAATACGGCCAGGCATATTACGCTTGTAGGCATCTTTGGTAGCCATAAAGCCTGCGCTGGGGCCACCAAAGCCCATAGGCAGACCAAACCTCTGCGACGAGCCAACGGCAATGTCGGCACCCCACTCGCCAGGAGCTTTGAGCAGCACAAGGCTCATAAGGTCACACACTGCAGCCACCTTGGCACCAGCAGCGTGAGCGGCCTCGGTCAGGGCGGCATAGTTGCGCAACTGGCCTGCAGCTGCAGGGTACTGTACCAGGGCGCCAAACTCACGGCCTGTAAACTCGTAGGTTGCATAGTCGTCGATAACTATCTCTATGCCGAAGGGCTCGCTACGGGTGAGCAGTACGTCGAGAGTCTGGGGGTAGATATTGCTGTCTACAAAGAGCACATTTACACCACTCTTCTGCTGGTCGCGACTGCGCAGGGCATACATCATCAGCATAGCCTCGGCAGCGGCGGTAGCCTCGTCGAGCAACGAGCAGTTGGCAATCTCCATAGCCGTAAGCGACACAATCATAGTCTGGAAGTTGAGCAGAGCCTCCAACCTACCCTGCGAAATCTCGGCCTGATAGGGGGTGTACGAGGTGTACCAAGCGGGGTTCTCAAAGACGTTGCGGATGATGGCTGCAGGCATCGAGTTGGGATAGTAGCCCATACCGATAAACGAGCGCAGAGTCTGGTTGCGGTCGGCCAGCGAGCGGATGTGAGCACCAAACTGCACTTCGGTCATAGGCTCGTCGAGTGCCAGTGGCTTGCGCAGACGTATGCTCTGGGGCATAACCTGCGAGATGAGTTCCTCAACGCTACCAACACCGATAACCTTGAGCATTTCGGCCAAGTCGTGCTCCGACGGGCCAATGTGGCGGTTTACAAATTGTTCTAACATAAGTTTTAGTGTGTTATTTTTAGGTTGTTGTTTCACCTGAAAAGAATTGAGAATTGAGGCAAATGCGAGTAAGCGAGAGCAGAGATTGCTTGCAAGCTATGCCGAGCGTGAGCATTTTAGAGCAAGCGTCAGCTTGGTCAATTGAGAATTGAGAATTTTGGTGCACCTTCGGTGCGAGTATTTATAAATTCCCGTGTCGCAGACACACCTTAATTTTCCATTTTCAATTTTCAATTTTCAATTTTAATTCATAGCCGATGCTATTGCCTCTGCCATTTGGTCTACGGCGCCTTGCAGCTTTTTGCCAATCATCATACGCATCATCATATTCAGCTCGGCGTGTACCACAATGCGCATACGGGTGTCGTAGGGGGCTACCTCTTTGAGCTGCAACCAGAACGTAAAGTCCATAGGGTTGCTATCGGCGCCCTGGATTTTTATGGTCTTGTTGGGCTCGCGGTCTACAATGCGCAGGGCCATCTTCATACCCTTTGCCTTGAACGAGCACTCGTCGTCGGTGGCCTGCCACTCCTCGACCTTGTCGGCCAACATAGGTGTAAAATTGCTGAACGACGACAGAGCAGAGTATATTTGCTCGGCCGAACGGTGTATTTGTTGTTGCTTACTTTCGTATTTTTCCATCGCTTAAATTTGTAATTACGCTATAAAATTAGTTATTTTGTAGAGTTATGCGAATATTTTTTGAAAATAAATTTTTCGAGTTTGTCGAAAAGCCCCTCACAGGGGCCTCTGGGGCCGATTTGGGATTAGGGCCCAAGTGGGCTGTGTTGGAGTTAGACGACCAAACTGTGCCCTCGCCCGAGGCCCTGTTGGATGCCGTAGGGTGTGGCGACCGCCTGGCGGTGGTGTGCCGAGGGGCTGCCGACCGTCTGGAGCAGTTCTGCAACCAGATGGTGATTGTAAAGGCCGCAGGTGGTGTGGTTGAGAACACCCCAGGCGATATACTCATTATGACTCGCAAGGGTTGGTACGACCTGCCCAAAGGGCACATCGACCCAGGTGAAACGGCCGAGCAGGCTGCTGTGCGCGAGGTGAAGGAGGAGACGGGACTGACCGAGGTGGAGATTGTGGCTCCGCTCTGCACCACTCGCCACTTCCACAACGCCTATGGCCGCTGGGAGGTCAAGCAGACCGAGTGGTTTGTGATGTTGGCCCCAGGCGAGGCGCCCGAGATATTTCCCCAGCAGGACGAGCAGATTACGGCCTTAGAGTGGTTGCGTGGCCGCAGGCTCTGGAAGGCTGTCGACAGTAGCTACTCGACCATCAAAACCCTCTTTGAGCACTACCTCGACTGGAAAATCCGATAACCGAGAAACAAACAAATCATACCCCAAACGCTTATGAAAATTAAACAACTCTTAACAGCGGCGCTGGCTGTGGCTCTGGTGGGCTGTGGCCAAGCACCAACACTCGAAGTTATGACGTTCACCAACAACCTTACGCCCGAAGAGATTGAGGCGGCCAAGTTCACCCCCGAGGTGATGTGGAAGATGGGCCGCGTGGGTGGCCAGAAGCTCTCGCCCGACGGCTCGCTGGTGGCCTTTACAATCACCTACTACAATATGGAAGAGAACAAGGGCTCGACCGCCATTTACCTCGTTTCGCCCCAGGGTGGCGAGGTTGTAAGGCTTGTCGAGAAGGGCTCGTCGCCTGCGTGGAATGGCGATGGTTCGAGACTCTACTACACCGCCGAGGATGGCCAGATTTGGAGCATCAAGCCCGACGGCACCGATGCGCAGCAGTTGACCAACATCGAGGGCATCGAGAGCTGGGGCATAGCTCCAAGCGACAACGCGCTCTACTACACCAAACGTGTTCACGTCAAGGCCGTTAGCGGTAGCGAGATTCACAACCAGCCCAAGTCGAACGTGCTCATCTACGACGACTTGATGGTGCGCCACTGGGACTACTGGGATGAGGGTGACTACTCTCACATCTTTGTTGCCACAATTGGCGAGGGCCTTGTGAGCGAGGGCAAAGACATTATGGAGGGTGCCGCTTGGGATGCACCCCTGGCCCCCTACTTCGACAGCGAGGAGATTGCCTGGAACAATGCAGGTACCGCACTGGCCTACACATCGAAGCCTCTGACTGGCGCCGAGTATGCCGTTTCGACCGACTCGGACATCGTAATCTATGACGTAGCCACTGGCACCAGCCGCAATATCTGCAAAGAGGCAGGCCCAATGCCTGGCTATGACAAATATCCCGTATGGAGCCCCGACGACAAGATGATTGCCTTCCGCAGTATGCGCAGGGCTGGCAACGAGAGCGACAAAGAGCGTCTGTTTGTATGGAACTCGGCCGACGGAAAGATTCGCGACCTTACGGCCAAGTTTGACTATAACGCCACCAACCTTGTATGGGAGGGCACCGAGGCCATCTACTTTGTGGCCCCAATCACCGCTACCCACCAGATTTGCCGCGTGGCTCTGGCCGAGGGCTCGCAGGTAGAGGTACTCACCTCGGGCGACCACGACATCAACTCGTTCACCAAGGCGGGCAAGACCATTGTGACCCATATGAATACTATTATGAAGGCCCCCGAGCTCTATACCCTCGATAGCGACAACAAGCTGTGCCAGATTACATTCGTAAACCAGCAGATTTACGACAACATACCTATGGGCCGTACCGAGAAACGCTGGGTACGCACCACCGACGGCAAGCAGATGCTCACTTGGGTAATCCTGCCTCCCAACTTCGACGAGAGCAAGAAGTACCCCACACTGCTCTACTGCCAGGGTGGCCCCCAGAGCGTAGTGAGCCAATTCTGGAGCTATCGTTGGAACTTCCAGCTTATGGCTGCCGAGGGTTATGTGGTTGTAGCCCCCAACCGCCGAGGTCTGCCCTCGTTTGGTCAGGAGTGGCTGGACCAGATTTCGGGCGACTACAGCGGTCAGAACATCAAAGACTACCTGGCAGCCATCGACGATGTGGCCAAAGAGCCCTGGAGCGACGAGGATAGGCTGGGTGCCGTTGGTGCAAGCTATGGCGGCTACTCGGTCTACTACCTTGCAGGTCACCACGAGGGCCGCTTCAAAGCGCTCATCTCGCACTGCGGCATCTTCAACTTCGAGAGTATGTATGGCCACACCGAGGAGATGTGGTTTGTGAATAACGACTACGGTGGCCCCTACTGGGACAAGAGCAACCGCACAGCCCAGCGTAGCTATGCCAACTCGCCCCACAAGGCAGCAGGTAAGTGGGATACCCCAATCCTCATCATCACTGGCTGCAAAGACTACCGCATCCCCTACACCCAGAGCTTGGAGGCCTTCAATGCGGCCAAGTTGCAGGGTGTACCTGCCAAGCTGGTAGCCTTCCAGAACGAGGCACACCAGGTATTCCAACCCCAGAACTCGCTCGTTTGGAACAGGGAGTTCTTCGGCTGGCTCGACAAGTGGCTCAAGTAGTGGGGAGCTATTCCTGCGCAGATACAACAAGGGCTCGCATCGCTAAAGATGTGAGCCCTTGTTGTTTTTGGTTGGGTAAAGAATTTAATGCCCTTAAGTGCCTTAACGACTTGACTGCTTGAGCAATCTCAGACGGAGCATATTTATGGCAGCAGCAGCGGCACGCTCGATATTCTGGGCCCTCAAGCGGCCGTGGTTAAGGCACACAGCCTCGGTACCATCGGGGCCCGCAACGGCCATCCACACCGTACCCACAGGCTTGTCGGGGGTGCCACCCGTAGGGCCTGCAATGCCCGTAGTCGACACACCCCAAGTGGTGCCACACACGCGGCGCACACCCTCGGCCATCTGGCGAGCAACGGGCTCGCTCACGGCTCCATATCTCTCCAGGTCGTCGACACTTACGCCCAGCACCTGATTCTTCACTTCGTTTGAGTAGCTGACCACTCCGCCCATAAAGTAGGTCGAAGCGCCACTCATAGCCGTAAACTTGGCACTCAAGGCTCCTCCCGTACACGACTCGGCTGCCGCAAGGCTCTCGCCCCTGGCCATCAGCAGGTCGGCCACCACCGACTGGACCGTATCGCCCTCCCAGCCCACAAAGTAGTCACCCAGCAGGGGCATAAGCTGCTCGAACTGGTGGTCAATAGCCTTGCGAGCCTCGCTCGCCTCGACATCGTAGGCCGACAGGCGCAGGCGCAACTGGCTGGGCGAAGGCAGGTAGGCAAGGTGCAGTCCCTCGGGCAGGGCATCCTCCCAGGGGGCAATCAGTTGGGCCATCATACTCTCGGCCAGGCCAAAGGTTATGGCTGTGCGGTGTACCACGCTGCGCAGTTCAAATCGCTCACACAACAGAGGCAGCACGCTCTCCTCCATCAGCGCTTCCATCTCGAACGGCACCCCAGGCAGGCATATCACCACCCCACCCTCGGGGGTGTCAAACCACATACCTGGTGCAGTACCCTTATGGTTGGGCAGTACGCGGCAGCAGGCGGGCACCAAAGCCTGGGCCTTATTGAGTTCGTTGAACTCGATACCTCGCAGGGCCATGATGCGTTCAACACGCTCGTAGGTGGCCTCGTCGCGCACCAGTGGCGAGCCAAATATATCGGCCAACACACGTTTGGTAATATCGTCTTTCGTTGGGCCAAGTCCTCCCGTAGTTATTACCACATTGCTCGCTGCAAGCGACTCGGCAATGGCTGCACGAATCTCCTCTGCGCTATCGCCAATCGAGTACTTACGCCTAACGGTGGCGCCAATATCGCCCAGGTGGCGGCTCATCCAAGCCGAATTGGTATCTACAATCTGGCCAATGAGTATCTCATCGCCAATGGTTATGATGTCAACGGTCATAGAGTGGGAATTGAAAATTGAAAATTGAAAATTGAAAATTGAAAATTGAGAATTAACACACGCCCCCGCCCTAACGGGCACCCCCTCTAACTTAGAGGGGGAGTAACTTTTATGACTTAGGTCGTTAGACGGTCGACGGTTGGCGGTCGACGGTTGACGGTTGACGGTCGACGGTCGACACATTCTTGACCAACTCGCGACAGGTGCGGCCCGCAAAGGCAGGGCCCTCGTAGTGCAGGGCCGAGTAGCACTGCACAAGGCTGGCACCTGCATCGAGCACCCTCTGTGCATCGGCAGCACTCATAATACCACCCACACCAATCACTGGGTAGTGGTAGTTCATCTTGCGACACACATAGTCGACCAGCTCGATGGTGCGCTCAAGCAGTGGCGCTCCGCCCATAACACCGCCATTCATACGGCTCAACTGGCGTTTCGACAAGCGGCTGCCCAGTCGTGCCGAGCAGTCGGCCACCACCAGGCCGTCAAGTGGGGTGTCAATGAGTATCTGCACCATATCATCGACAATGTGCATAGGCCAGTCGGGCGATATTTTGAGCAGCACAGGGCGGTAGTCGTTCTGACCTCGGCGGAAGTCAAACAGCCCATCCAAAACCCTCTCGACCAGCGCCTTATCGGTGGCACAGTAGCTCTCACCACTGCCAATTATGGGGGCCACATTTACGGTAAAGTAGTCGACATATTGGTACAGGGGGCGGAAGGTCTTGAGGTACTCGACAGGCATACGGTCGGGCAGCACCACCGAGTTGGGGGCAATGTTGGCACCCACCACAACCTTGTGGCCATAGGCGCGTCGGCGCAGGTGGTCGACACACTTCTCGATGCCACAGTTGGGGAACTCCATACGGTGTACCAGCGCACGCTCGCCACGCAGGCGGAAAAGGCGCGGTTTTATGCCGCCAGCCTGTGGCTTGGGGGTGATGGTGCCAATCTCTACAAAGCCAAAGCCCAGGGCTCCCAAAGGGCGATAGAGCGTAGCATCCCTATCGAGGCCTGCTGCAGCACCTATAGGGTTGGCAAACCTCACACCAAAGACCTCGCGCTCCAACGAGGGGTGGCGCCACGAGTAGAGCCTACGCAGCATCCACTGGCCAAAGTTGCCACGCCCAATAAAGCGCAGCACAGCCGACGAAAAATTGCTACCCACCTCGGCAGGCAACAGCGACATCAAAGGTCGCACAAGTATCTTATACAAACTCATAGTAACGAATTGAAAGTGGAAAATTGAAAATGGAAAATTATTTCCCTTGCTCTCCAACTCTCCCATAAAACCATATCGCCCCTTAAAGCCCTTAAAGTCCTTAATGCCCTTAAGGCCCTTAATGACTTAGGTCGGTTTGACGTTCGACGTCAGATGCAAAAGTAAGCATATTTCTGAAAATAATGGTTATATTTGTGGTATGAAAATTATTATCGACAACTTTGTACCCTATGCAGCCCAGGCCCTGGCCCCCTTTGCCGAGGTCGTTGAGCTACACGCCGACCAGATAACCCCCACCGCTGTGGCCGATGCCGACGCCCTGATTGTCCGCACCCGCACGCAGTGCAATGGGGCTCTGCTCGAGGGCTCGGCAGTGAAGTTCGTGGGCACCGCAACCATAGGCTACGACCACATAGACCGCACCTGGTGCAACGCCCACAATATCACCACTGTAAGTGCCGCAGGATGCAACGCCCGAGGGGTGCTACAATGGGTTAGCGCTGCACTCGCCCACACCCTCCGCAGGCTGGGCCGCACCTCGCCCGAGGGGCTCTGCATTGGTGTCGTTGGCGTGGGTAATGTGGGCTCGCTTGTGGCCGATTATTGCCGCAGTTGGGGCTTCAGCGTTTTGTGCAGCGACCCACCTCGAGAGGAGGCCGAAAACTTGGGCCCCGAGCAGGGCTTTGTGCCCCTTGCCGAGCTGGTTGCACAGGCCGACATTGTAACCCTACACACGCCCCTGGTTCGCACAGGGCAGTGGCCCACCTACCACCTGGCAGACAGCAACTTTGTTGCCGCAATGAAGCCTGGGGCAACACTACTGAACGCCTCGCGAGGAGAGGTGGCCGACACTGCCGTACTCATCAGCCCCGAGGCCGAAAAACTGGCCCTCTACATCGACGTCTGGGAGGGCGAGCCACACCACCTCAACCCCACCCTGCTGGGCCGCGCACAGGTGGCCACAACCCACATTGCAGGCTACTCGCTCCAGGGCAAGGCAAACGCCTCGGCAATGGTGGTGCGTGCGCTGGCGCAACACTTTGGCATTGAGCCCCTTGTCAACTGGTACCCACAGGGGGTAACTCCCTCGGCTCCACGCCCCATCAGCTGGGCCGAGATGAGCGCACAGATAGACCACTACTGCCCCCTCGAAGCCGAGACCGAGTGGCTCCGCAGCCACCCCACCGAGTTTGACCAGCATCGCAACACATACCCCTTGAGAGAAGAGTATTTTTAGGAATTGAAAATGGAAAATGGAAAATGGAAAATTGTCTAACGACAATAGTCTGACACACTCCCTCCCCCTTCGGGTACTCCCCCTAGTTTAGGGGGAGAGTTATCCTTAAATTCCCTACACTCCCTAAATTCCCTAAGTTCCCTAAATAACTTTCAACTTTCAACTCGTCGGTCGTCGGCCAACACACTATATTTATATACTATTTTTTTGGAAAAAGAGAAAAAATGAATATATTTGTAGGCTGTATTTCGGCACAACAAACACACAAACAGACAATTACAACACAATAATAAACACATTTTCAAACAATTAACTAATTTTTATGGCAAACGTAAAAAGAGTTTACACCTTTGGCGACCGTAAAGCCGAGGGTAATGGCAAGATGAGAGAGTTGCTCGGCGGTAAGGGTGCTAACCTGGCCGAGATGAACCTGTTGGGCATGCCTGTGCCTCCAGGTTTCACTATCACCACCGAGGTATGTACCGAGTACTACAAAGAGGGTGAGGAGAAAGTTAAAGAGTTGATTAAAGACGAGGTCGAGGCCGCTATCAAAAACATTGAGGAGTCGACCGGTATGATATTCGGTAGCGAGGTATCGCCCCTGCTGCTGTCGGTACGTTCGGGTGCTCGCGCTTCGATGCCTGGTATGATGGATACCATCCTCAACCTGGGTATGAACGATGCAGCCGTAGAGGCTCTGACCAAACGTAGCGGCAACGCTCGTTTCGCTTGGGACTCGTACCGCCGTTTCGTACAGATGTACGGCGACGTAGTATTGGAGATGAAGCCCGCATCGAAAGAGGATGTTGACCCCTTTGAGGCTATTATCGACGAGGTTAAAGAGGCTAAAGGCGTTAAGAACGATGCCGAGCTGACCGCCGAGGACTTCAAAGAGTTGGTTGTAAGGTTCAAAGCCGCTGTTAAGGAGAACACTGGCAAAGACTTCCCCGCTGACCCCTGGGAGCAGCTCTGGGGTGCTATCTGCGCTGTATTCCGCAGCTGGATGAACGAGAGGGCTATTCTGTACCGCAAGCTGAACAACATTCCTCAGGAGTGGGGTACCGCAGTGAGCGTTATGGCAATGGTATTTGGTAACATGGGTGACAACTCGGCTACTGGCGTTTGCTTCTCGCGCGATGCTGCAACTGGCGAGAACATCTTCAACGGCGAGTACCTGGTAAATGCACAGGGCGAGGACGTTGTAGCAGGTATCCGTACCCCCCAGCAGATTACCCTCGAGGGCTCGCGCCGTTGGGCTAAAGCACAGAACATCGACGAGGCTGTTCGCGCTGCACAGTTCCCCTCGCTGGAGGAGGTTATGCCCGAGGTTTACAAAGAGCTCTGCGACATCAAAGACCACCTGGAGAACTACTTCACCGATATGCAGGATATGGAGTTCACCATTCAGGACGGCAAACTGTGGATGCTCCAGACCCGTAACGGCAAACGTACTGGTGCCGCTATGGTGAAGATTGCAATGGATATGTTGGCAGAGGGCCGCATCGACGAGCAGACCGCTATTCTGCGTCAGGAGCCCGAGAAACTCGACGAGCTGTTGCACCCCGTATTTGACAAACAGGCTATCAAGAACGCCAAAGTTATCACCAAAGGTCTGCCCGCCAGCCCTGGTGCCGCTACTGGTCCCGTAGTATTCTTCGCTGACGACGCAGAGAAGTACTTCCAGGAGCACGGCATCAAAGCCATTCTGGTTCGTATCGAGACCTCGCCCGAGGACTTGAAGGGTATGTTGGATGCTGCAGGTATCCTGACCGCTCGCGGTGGTATGACCTCGCACGCTGCTGTAGTTGCTCGTGGTATGGGTAAATGCTGCGTTTCGGGTGCTGGCGAGTTGAAGATCGACTACAAAGAGCGCACCATCGAGATTGACGGCTTGGTAATCAAAGAGCACGACTGGATTTCGCTCAACGGCTCGACTGGCGAGGTTTACCTGGGCCAGGTTGCTACCAAAGAGGCAGAGCTGAGCGGCGATTTCGCAAAACTGATGGATTTGACCACCAAATATGCTCGTCTGAAAGTTCGCACCAATGCCGATTCGCCCCGCGATGCTAAACAGGCTATCAAGTTTGGCGCACAGGGTATCGGTCTGTGCCGTACCGAGCATATGTTCTTCGAGGGCGACCGTATCTTGGCCGTTAGGGAGATGATTCTGGCCGACGACGAGGCTGGTCGTCGCGTGGCTCTGGCCAAACTGCTGCCTATGCAGAGGGAGGACTTCGAGGGTATCTTCGAGGCTATGCAGGGTCTGCCCGTGACAGTACGTCTGTTGGATCCACCATTGCACGAGTTCGTTCCCCACACCGAGAAGGAGCAGAGGGAGTTGGCCGATGTTCTGGGCGTAAGCTACGAGAAGATTGCTGCCAAGGTTGAGTCGCTGATGGAGGTTAACCCCATGCTGGGCCACCGTGGCTGCCGTCTGGGCAACACCTATCCCGAGATTACCGAGATGCAGACCAGGGCTATCTTGGAGGCTGCAATGAACACTCGCGAGAAAGGTACTCCCGTGAAGGTTGAGATTATGGTTCCCCTGGTTGGCAACCACAAAGAGTTGCGCTACCAGAAGAACATCATCGACCGCGTAGCTGGTGAGATCTTTGCCGAGCGCAACGACCGCATCGACTATATGGTAGGTACTATGATCGAGGTTCCCAGGGCTGCTGTAACTGCCGACCAGATTGCAGAGGTTGCCGAGTTCTTCTCGTTCGGTACCAACGACTTGACCCAGATGACCCTGGGCTTTTCGCGCGACGATATTGGCAAGTTCCTGCCCGTATATCTGGACAAGAACATCATCAAGGCCGATCCCTTCAAGATTCTGGACCGCAACGGCGTAGGCCGTCTGGTACGCGAGGGTGTTATGAAGGGCCGTACCACCCGTGCCGAGCTGAAGTGCGGTATTTGTGGTGAGCACGGTGGTGAGCCTTCGAGCGTTGAGTTCTGCCACACTGCAGGTCTGGACTACGTTAGCTGCTCGCCCTTCCGCGTGCCTATCGCTCGTCTGGCTGCTGCTCAGGCTGCTCTCAAGTAAGCAAGCGCTTAACTATTATAGCAAAGAAAAAGCTCTCCGAGAAATTCTCGGGGGGCTTTTTTCTTTGCAATTCAAATGACCGTTGAATAGAGGGTTTAAGGACTTTAGGGACTTTAAGGGTTTTAAGGAAAGAGAAGGCTGAAAGGGTTTTCCTTTCAGCCTTTTCTTTTGACGTTGGACGTTAGCCCTCTGACGGTCGACGGTCGACGGTCGACGGTCGACGGGTAAAAAAGTGCCACAGCACCACTCCACCCGTAACTGCCACATTGAGCGAGTGTTTGGTGCCCACTTGGGGTATCTCTATGGCTCCGTCGCAGACGTCGACCACGTTCTGGGCCACGCCCTCGACCTCGTTGCCAAAGACCAGCGCATACCTCTGCCCCACCTCGGGCACAAAGTCGCCCAGCATAGTTGAGCCCTCGCACTGCTCGACGGCCAGCACGCGGTAGCCCTCTGCCTTGAGGGCCTCGACAGCCTCGAGAGTGGTGGCAAACCCTCGCCAAGCAACCGTAAGCTCGGCCCCCAGGGCGGTCTTGTGAATCTCTTTTTGGGGTGGTCGGGCAGTAATGCCACAGAGCACCACCTCGGCCATACCGAAGGCATCGGAGGTGCGGAAAAAGGCACCCACATTGCCTGCCGAGCGCACATTGTCGAGCACCGCCACCACAGGCAGCTTGGTCATAGCCTTAAACTCATCGACCGTCAAGCGGCCCATCTGTTGTTGTGTAAGTTTTTGCATATTGTTTTTTTGTCTACCGTCGACCGTCGACCGTCGAACGACGAACGACGAATTGAGAATTGAGAATTTTGGTACACCTTCGGTGCGAGCATTTATAAATTTCTGTGTCGATAGACACACCTTAATTTTCCATTTTCAATTTTCAATTTTCAATTTCTTCTCATCCAAGCGTTTAACCACAATCTGGTAGATAACCAGGGCCACAGCAGCTACGGCGGCAATGGCGGCAAAGTAGTACCATATATAGTGTGCATTGGCCGATGCAGCGAGCCACTCTTCGTGGGTAGCAAAGCGTGCAGGGTCGGGGCAGTACTTATCGAGCAGCCAGCCCGACATTGCAAAGCCCACCAGCGTAGACACAAACGACTCTAACTGCGCAAAGCCCAGGTACATACCCTCCTCGCCCTTGGGCGACTGCAACGAGAAGTACTCCAAGTAGCGGGGCGAAATGAGGGCCTCGGCCAGAGCCTGCACCACAATACCGCAGAGCATCATAAACACCACGGGGTGGAGTCCCAAAATGGGCTCGCTGAACAGGTGGCCCGACGACATAATGAGTGCCGAAATGGGGATGATACACATACCCAGCATCATCGAGAACAGAGCCGAGCGCTTAGACAACATTCGCGTAAGTCCGTTCACCGTAAGTATCACCACCAGGGGGTTGAGCATAGTGTACCAGCCGATAGTGCTTGCCTCGCCCGCCAAGCGGATAACATACTTGGGCATAGTGGCGTAGAGCTGGTAGTAGACAATCCAAAAGCCACTAACAATGAGTATGAGCGCAATGAGTCGGCCATTGCGCAGCAGTTTGCCAAACGACTCGATGGTGTGGCGCATAGTCTTGCTCTTGTCAGGCTGTGCGTTGTCGCTGCGGTAGAAGATATAGATTGCCACCAGCGCCAGCAGTGTCATAGCCACCGAGAACCAGTTGAGATATATCAGTCCGCTATCGCCAAGTCCCTGACGCAGAGGCTCGATGATGAACTTGCCCGAGAACGAGCCGATGTTAATCATAGCGTAGAAGATGGCAAATCCTCGCGCACGATTCTTCTCGTCTGTCTCTTTGGCCACACTGCCGCTAATGATGCCCTTGATGAACGAGCCACCCACCATCAGCACCACCAGAATGGGCACAATGGCGTAGCGGTAGCCGCTTGTGGTAAGTCCCGTAAAGGTTGTGCGCTCGCCATACTCAACCAGCCCTGCGGCCTCCAACCCTGTGGGCAGCAGTGCCAGGCCTGCGTAGCCAATCGTAAGCAGCGTAAAGGCCAGCAACATCGACTTGCGGAAGCCTATGCGGTCGGCATAAGCGCCCGTAAATGGGGGCAAAAAGTAGAGCAGCGAAGCATACAAGCCGCTGATAATACCAGCCTCTATATCGCTAAAACCCAAAATGTTGCTCAAGTAGAGCGTAATTACCACAAAGACGCCATAGTAGGCCGCCCTCTCAAACATCTCGGCCATATTGGCTACCCAAAAGGCCTTTGAGAATCGTACTTTTTCTTGTTTTGCCATTTTTTATTGTTTGGTTTGTCGGTTTCTTCCTATCGGTCGGCACTCGGCCCACCACCCTACTCGGCCACTATGCGTGTGCCGCACGAGGGGTTGTGCAGTTCGGCCGCATCGGTAATGATGCACTCCTTGCCACCTGCCTCGATGTAGTGTATCGCGGCGCGAATCTTGGGCGCCATCGACCCCTCGGCAAAGTGTCCCTCAGCCAAGTATTGCTTGGCTTCGGCCACAGTTATGCGGTCGAGCGTGCGCTCCTGGGGGGTGTTGAAGTAAAGGCACACCTTTGCCACGTCGGTGAGAATGTAGAACTCGTCGGCTCCCACCTCTACGGCAGCGCAAGCCAGTGCCAAGTCCTTGTCAATCACCGCCTCAACTCCTCGGTAGTGGTGCCCCTCATCTACTACGGCCACGCCACCGCCACCTACGGCAACCACAATGTCGCCCTGGTCGGCCAACTGCTTAATAAGCTCTACGTTCAGTATGCCCAGCGGCTTTGGCGAGGCCACAACCTTGCGCCATCCTCGGCCCTTGGGGTCGCAGTGGTAGGTTTCGCCCTTGCGCTGGGCAAAGACCACCGCCTGCTCCTTCGAGTAGAATGGGCCTACGGGCTTGGTGGGGTTACCAAAGGCGCTATCTTTTTCATCTACAATCACCTGCGAGAGCAGCGTAACCACCCTGCGGTCGATACCCTTCGACAGAGTCATATTGCGCATACCGTGCTCAATCATATAGCCCAGAGCACCCTGGGTTTCGGCCACGCAGAAGTCGAGCGGCATAGCCTCAAGGCCAAAGACCTGACGGCCAGCCTCGTGCTGCAACAGTACATTGCCCACCTGGGGGCCGTTGCCGTGGCCAATAATCATTCGTACCCCATCGGCAGCCATTGCCGACAGTTGGTCGCAAATCTGTTCTACATTGCGCAGCTGCTCTTGGTAGCTGAGGTTCTCGCCCTTGCGCAGCAGTGCGTTGCCGCCAAAGGCTATTACAACAAGTTTCTGGTTCATAGTGTGTTTTAGGTAGTATGTGGTTAGTCTTTGTATTCTTCTATCAATCTATCTACCAGCAGCGGTGTGCCCTCGGCCGAGCGCAGTGGTATGTACTCCTTCAGGTTGCGGATACCGTGACCTTGTGGCAGATTGGGGTCTACGAGGTAGACGGGCACCTCGGGCCTGACGTAGCGCACCAGCGAGGCCGCAGGATAGACCGCCAGCGAGCTGCCCACAACGACCATAATGTCGGCTTGCGAGGCTATCTGCGTCGCCCTGTCAAACATAGGCACACTCTCGCCAAAAAAGACAATGTGGGGCCTCAACAGCGCTCCATCGGGCCCTCGTTGGTCGAGCTTCTGCTCCCACCCCTCAATGGGGACTATAAGGTCGGGGTTGCGCTCCGAGCGCAGTTTGGTAATCTCGCCGTGGAGGTGCAGCACTCGCCGCGAGCCCGCTCTTTCGTGCAGATTGTCAATGTTTTGGGTTATAACGTCAACATCGAAGTACTCCTCCAGGCGTGCCAGTGCATAGTGGCCCGCATTGGGCTCTTTGGCCAGCACCTCGCGGCGGCGGATGTTGTAGAACTCAACCACCCCTGCTCGGTTACGCACCAGCGCCTCGGGGGTGCATACGTCCTCGATACGATAGTTGGCCCACAGGCCGTCGCTGTCGCGGAAGGTGGCAATGCCGCTATCGGCACTCACCCCCGCACCCGTAAAAACAGCAACTCTCTTCATAATCTTCACTCGGCATTAAAAAGCAAAGATAACAAAGAGAATTGAGAATTGAAAATTGAAAATTGAAAATTGAGGCAACCGACGCCAAGCCGAGAGCAATTGAGTAATACTCAAATTGCCGAGGCGCGAAGGAGGAAAAGACACCGCAGGAGGATTAAATGCGAGTAAGCGAGGGCAGAGCAAATTCATTTGCTTTGCCGAGCGGGAGCATTTTAGAGCAAGCGAAGCTTGGTCAATTGAAAATGGAAAATTGAAAATTGAAAATTATTTTCCTTTGCTACCCAACTCTCCCCAGCTCCACGACAACTCCTCCCCTAAGTTAGGGGAGGTGCCCGAAGGGCGGAGAGGTCTGTAAAAAGGAATTGCACAACCTCGCCAAGCCCCACCTCAATCTCCCCTACGACAGGGGAGTGGCCCGCAAGGGCCGAGGGGTGGTCGAAATCGCCTGCGTGTCCTCACGCAGGGGAGGTGCTGCGTAGCAGCGGAGGGGTCTGTCAACTGTAAACTGTGAACTGTCAACTGTGAACTGTCAACACACGCCCCCACCCTAATGGGCACCCCCTCTAATTTAACGTGAGTTTCGCGAATTAGGCGCAAAGCAAGTTGCTGCTAATCAACGCTATCTCAAGTGCGCCAATTCGCCAAACACACGTTAAGGCTTTCTGCGAAAGCCCAAGTCTGCTTCGCAGACCAATACACTTTTACATTCCCCCTAAATCCCCCTTTGACAAAGGGGGACTTGGTCAAAGAGCCTTGCTCTTTGAAGGGCGGTTCTGCCTGATAGTCAGTGTTTTATAATTGGCGAAACTGACGTTAATTGAGAGGGGCGAAATACATTATTGGTGATTGCCTTTGACGCGCAACATATGGGGGTGGTTGCGCAGGGCATCGATGGGGCAGTTGATGACCACTCGGTAGCCAAACTTGGTGGTAATCATCACTCGGTCGGCCCTCTGGGTGGTGATGACATCCACACGCCCCAGGCCTGCAATGCGGTAGCGTCCCATGGTCATACTCGCACCGCTCATACCCACTCGGGATGACTTCTTGGTCACCAGCAAGGCGCTGTCGAACGACTCGATGGTGGCAATATCGCGCAAGGGAATCTGCACCGTGCGCAGAGTACACTTAATGACCAACATATCATAGCCAATGGCCACATACTGGGGTGTAAAGGTAAAGAAAAGCGCCACGACAACCACCGCTACGACACAAATCACCCAGGGGGCTGCTTCTTCGCCCTCTTCGAGGGGGACAACACCTGCAAAGGCCAACACTGCAAAGCCCATAAGTGTCACAATGACCAGAGCCATAATCAACAGGTCTAACCAGTGAAATCGGTATTTGTAGAGTAACTCCATACGCAATGAAAATCTATTAGTTTTGGGTTAATTATTTCTTGTCGGCCCTATCGAGCGAGGCGCCCAGTGTTGAGCCAAATATATTGTCGCGACTGACGTAGCGGTCCCACAAGTAGAGCGTCACGCACACAACACTCAGGGCTGCTGCACCCGAGAGGCCCATAAACGAGTGTACGATGTTAGACTCATTGGGAATCATAATTACCGTCACACCGCCCAGGGCGTTCATTACTCCGTGGAAGATTGCCGCAGGCCACACCGAGCCAGCTTTGAGCACAAAGTAGAGCTCAATCGCTCCGACCAGCACACAGAAGAGCACCATCATAGCCACTCCCAAAGCCCTGTCATTGGGGTAGTTGTGGCCATATAGCAGTATCATAGGTGCGTGCCAGATGCCCCACACTGCACCGATAAAGAGTGACGAGGGGAGGAACTTCTTGTCGGCCAGCTCGCCCACCAAGAAGCAGCGCCACCCAAACTCCTCGCCAAAGGCAAACAGAGCGTTGATGGTCACACCTGCCAAGAGGCCCGACACCACCGTTGCGAGCAGCATTGCCCAGTCGGGCATCATATTTAGTTGGGCCATACTCTGCTCAATCAGCTCGGGGCTTGCGCCCGAGGCAACCATCTGTGCCATAGTGCCCTCCTTGAACGACACGACATCCACAAACAAGGCCGACACCCCAAGGCTCAAGAATACCGCCACGACAGCCACTACCACGCCCACCAGCCACGACCAACGTGGGCGAAAGCGCAGCAGTTGCAACTGCGTTGGGCTCAGTACCTTACCCTGCCCCTTGCGGTGCGAGAGGAGTTGCATCACCAACGCCACCACTGCAGGCAGGAACATATAGAGCGAGCCGAAAATTGTATAACTCTGGGGGCTCACACCGCCCGACAGCTCGCCAAAAAGTAGTGCCACAGCCCACCCCACCAGGCAGACCGCAATGGCAAATATAGTTGCTCGTTTCATCTTGTCTATTGTATTACCAAAAACTATTTCGAATTACCTATACGCAGGGCCTCGTCGGCAGCGCCACTCTCGACATTGCGGCTCTGGAAGGCCTTGCCTGCGTTGAAGTTGTAGCGCAGGGCTACATTTACGCTCCTAACCCAAAGGTTCTCCTCCACGAGCCTCTTGCTGAAGCCTGGCCCCTCGGCATAGACCACCTTATCGACATCGAGCAGGTTATTGACACCCACCGAGAGGGTGAGTTTGTCGCTCAACATACGTTTCTTTACGGCCAGGCTGATGTTGCCCGACCCCTTTTGCGTGAGGTTACCAACGTGTGCATCGGTCATAAACTGGCCCGTAAGGTCTACAATCCAGCCTCGGGGCAGCGTGAAAGTGTTGGTCATATAACCCTGGGCTGTGAGCGAGTTGTCCATAGGCTCGCCCTGAGCGATGCGCTGACGGAGCCACACACCCATCAGGTTGGCATTTATAGTCCACCAGGGGGTGGGCTGAGCAGGCAGCATCAGCTGGATGTAGTACTGATTGAGGTTGTCGAGGTTTTTGTGCAGATACTTGAGCGTGCGGCCCGTTGGGTCGGCCTCGTCTACCAACGCCAACTGCGATATGTTGTCGTGCTGCACCAGTGCGCCCAGTGTAACCGTATAGCGGTACATCAGCACAGCCGACAGCGACAAGTCGTCGACATATACGGGCCTCAAGTCGGGGTTGCCCACCTGGTAGGAGTACTCCGAGAGCTGATTCCTCACAGGGTTCATCTGCCAGAACGCGGGGCGCTGAATACTGCGCTTGTAGTTACCAGCCAAGATGACCGTCTGCATAGGGTTGAGTGGCCACGACACACTCAGATTGGGGAACAGACTCAGGTAGTTTTGGCGCAGTACGGGTATCGAGGTGTACTCGGCCCTCACGCCTGCCGAGAGCGAGAGGCCACTCGCAAACGTGGTGGCATAGACGCCATAGAGGGCGCCAATGTGCTCGCTGTAATCGGTTGTGGTGTCGTAGGTTGGCAACGCAACGGTCTGACCACCCTGCTGATAGGTGTAGCGAGTGGTGCTGTAAGTATCCGTAAGGGTGTACTTTGCGCCATAGCGCAGTACCGTCGTGGGCGACAGCTTCTTCTCCACCGCCGCCGTAAGGGTGTAGTAGCTATAGTCGGCCTCGCTGCGATTGTTGTAGAGCGAGTCGATGGTCGTGGGAGTGGGCCCATAACTGTCGATGATGGTCATCTGGTCGTGGGCATCGTTGCCACCACTGGTGACGTTAGAGGCCCAGTCGGCAATCAGCTTGAAGGTCGAGCCCTGGTCGTCGAGCTTGCGCACATAGTTGGCCGTCATCATCTGCATCAGCGAGCGCGAGCGCTGCTCGTAGAGGCTCTTGTGGCGCTCGATAAGGTCGTTGTGGGCCAGGTCGAGGGTGCTGTTTACATAGTCGGGCGTAGAGGGCGAGTAGGCCAGTGTGTACTCAACGCCCACACTGCTGCGCTCCGAGAGATCGTAGATTGCGCCCACCATACCGTTGCCCGAACGCTTGCGGCTCTGCATCAGCGAGGTAGAGCTAATGGTACCACCCACATCATAGGTGGTATACTCGGCCATATTGGCGCTGTATTCGTAGTCGGCCAGCGACAGGTTGCCGTACATACTCAAGGGGCCGCTCTTGTAGTTGAGCGTTGCATTTGGGCCGAGCGAGTAGCTTGGGCCCATCGAGCGGTTGTAGCCCAGTGCCACCGACCCGTTCATACCATCATCGCGCTGACGGCGCAGGGTGATGCGTATAACGCCACCCGTCGAGGAGGCGTCGTAGTCGGCACCGCTCTGGGGTATGATTTCGATTTTTTGCAGATTTTCGGCAGGGATAGATTTCAGATAGTTGCGCAAATCCTCGCCCGACAGGCGCAACTCGCGCTCGCCAATAAGTATCTTCACAGCACCTCGGCCACCCACCGACACATTGCCACTCTCATCGGCAAACACCCCAGGGGCCAAGCGCAACATATCGTAGGTATCGCGCCCCACAGCCGCAGGGTTGCCTGCAATGTTGTTCATCACATAGCGGTCGGCCTGGCGAGTAATCATTCCGCCAGCCACACCAATCTCTTCAATCACAAGCCCCTGGCTCTGCTCCATAACGAGGGTGCCCAACTCTACATCTTTGTCGAGCACAACGGCCACGCGCTTATCGTCATAGCCAATGCAGGTAATCACAAGGGTGTAGCTCCCCTCGGGGGCCTCAATCTCTATGCGCCCCGCCTGGTCGGCCACGTCATAGATTGGGGCACCACTCTGCCCCACCCCCTCGGCTTCGAGCAGGGCGGTGGCATAGGCCACAGCCTCGCCTGCGGAATTGGTGGCGGTTGCGGTAAGAGTAAAACTCTGGGCCATAGCACCCCACACCGAGGCAGCACCCACAAGCAGCAGCACAAAAAATCTCTTCATCGTAGTGTAATCGTATTAAGTTGTTGAAACAAAAATTTTTAGGGGGCTAATATATATATATATCGAATCCCGCAAATTTTCGGGCCCCAAAGTGCCCATTTTCACCAACTATTTATCTTTTTTCTTGGGAGTGCGGCCACTCTTGCGCAATGCCTCCGCAATAATCCACTGCAACTGGCCATTGACCGAGCGAAACTCATCGGCCGACCACCTTTCGAGGGCCTCCCAAGTGTCGCTATCAACGCGCAGCACAAAACTCTTTGTGGTATTCTCCTTTGGCATATCTTTTTTTTATTCATTAAGCTCTTTAAGGCCCTTAAAGCCTTTAACGACCCTAAGGACCTTAATACCCTATCACACAAACGATTAGTTATACAGCGATCCAGTGTTCACTACGGGCTGGGCCTGCTCATCGGCACACAGCACAACCAGCAAGTTGCTCACCATTGCAGCCTTACGCTCGTCGTCGAGCTCGACAACCTGCTCATCGGCAAGTTTATCAAGAGCCATCTTAACCATACCCACAGCACCGTCGACAATCTTCTCCCTGGCGCTGATGATTGCATCGGCCTGCTGGCGGCGCAGCATAACAGCAGCAATCTCGGGAGCATAGGCCAAGTAGTTGATGCGAGCCTCAACAGTCTCGATACCTGCAATCGCAAGCCTCTCATTGATGGTCTGCTTCAGGAACTCGTTAATCTCATCGGCACCACTACGCAGGGTAATCTCATCGCCCTCGCCATTGGTGTCATAGGCATAGTGGCCAGCCACCTGGCGCAGAGCCGCATCGGCCTGAACGCGCACAAAGCTCTCAAAAGCATTCATACGGCTGCCCACAGTGGCAACACCTGCATTGGTGGCACCTGCCATAGTCTGCGAATCAATCTCGAAGAGAGCCTTGTAGGTATCTTTCAGCTTCCACACCAGCACCAAGCCAATCATAATGGGGTTACCAGTCTTGTCGTTCACCTTGATAGCGTCGGCATTGAGGTTTCGAGCACGCAGCGACACGCTCTTCTTGGTAAAGAAGGGATTTACCCACCAGAAGCCCTCGTGAGTGAAGGTACCCCTATACTTACCAAAGAACACCATCACCTTGGCCTCGTTGGGCTCCAAAGTCATCAGACCAAACAACATAATGAAGGCCACCAACAAGCCCACAACGAACATAACGATATTAAAAGCATTGTAGGCATCCTGCACGATAAAACCAATCGAAAGAGCCGTAATGGCCAAAATCACCAACAGGGCCACAAAACCGTTCATCTTTGAACCACTGAAATTGTACTCCTTATTCTCCATAGTTGTAAATTGTTAAGGGTTATTAGAAAAATTTTATCTGTTTCGTTTTAATATCATTTTGATATCACAAAGGTAAATCAATTTTTCGCTTTTGCAACACTTTTGGCGAAAATTTTTATAAATTTGTTGTGAGTATGGCACGACGGATAGATATAGGTGGTAGGTGGGCACTCATTACGGGTGGCTCGAATGGCATTGGCCTGGCCATCGCCAAAGAGTTGGCCCACAACGGCTTGCGCCTTATTATTGTGGGGCGCAACGAGCAGCGACTCGCCCAAGCCGAGGGCATCTTGAGGGGCGAGGGTGCGGCCGAGGTAGTGACCATTAGTGCCGACCTTGCGACCGCCGAGGGGCCCCAATGGCTATACAACGAGTGCCATAGGCGAGGCTTGGAGGTGGGGCTGTTGGTCAACAATGCTGGCACCTTTATTTATAAGGACTTGATGGGCTTGGAGCCCGAGCGCGTGGAACAGATTTTGACTCTACACGTTGGGGCTACGACCACTTTGTGCCGACTGTTTGTGGCCGATATGGTGGCCTACGGAGGGGGCTGGGTGCTCAATATGTCGTCGTTGGCGGAGGGTATGCCCCTGCCTGGACTGGGGATGTATAGCGCCACGAAGGCATATATTCACAACTTCTCGCTGGCACTGGCGGCCGAGGTGAGGGAGCAGGGCGTTGTGGTCTGCTCGGCCAGGCCTGGTGGCGTGGCAACCGACCTGTATGGACTGCCGACCAAGTGGCAACAGAGGGGTGTGCGCTGGGGCGTGATAATGTCCCCCGAGAGGGTGGCTCGCGGCTGTATCAGGGCACTTGCCAGGGGGCGCAGGAGCGTAACCCCAGGAGTAGGCAATCGCATTGGTTTAGTGATAGTTAAGCGACTACCCAGACGTGTGATTAATTTTTTAAGAGGTCGAACATTTGGATATCAAAAATAATTTTTCTACTTTTGTGGCATCAATTCGGGGCGTAGCGCAGTCCGGTTAGCGCACCTGCTTTGGGAGCAGGGGGTCGAGTGTTCGAATCACTTCACCCCGACGAGATAAAAACTAATTGGCCACCCACATTGTATGTGGGTGGTTTTTTGTGTTTATAGCGGCCGAGAGAGCTTGCTCGCGAAGGCCGGTATGAACACAAAAAAGACCTCGCACCTAATGCGATGCCAATTAGTGTATTCTCTCAGCCCCCCCACCCAGTGATCACGGAGCGGAGAGCCACCTTGAGTGGCTCATAGCGACGTAATCACAAAAATCATCCAGCGCCAAACTCGCTACCCCCTCTCCAACACATAGAAGTGCTCTGTTCGCAGGTCGCCGAGCAGGGTTGGGCGGTTGTAGATCGTATGGTGGTAGACAAAACCACAACTGGTCATTGTCCTCTGCGAGCGGTCGTTACCCTCAAAGTGGCCGCACCACAGTCGGCGGTGGCCAAGTTCGCAAAAGGCCCTCGCAATAATGGCCCTTACAGCCTCACTCATCAGCCCCCTACCCCAATAAGGCTCGGCAAGCCAGTAGCCCAGTTCGGCATCGGACTCAACGCCCTCGATACCACTTTCGAGCAGCGCAGGAGACATCGCGGCCCCACGTTTTAGGGCCACGCTACCTATGGGCACACCCTCTGCACGGAGTTCCAATGCGTAGGTCTCGGGGGCCGAGAATACGGTGGCAATAATCTGCCTGCTCTCCTCGACCGAGGTGTGGGTGGGCCACCCTGCTATGGGGCCAATGGCAGGGTTTGAGGCCCAGCGATACATTGTGGGTGCCTCGCTCGGGCGCCAGGGGCGCAACACAAGTCGCTCGGTGGAAATCTCAATGGGGGCAAAATCTTTGGTCATAGTATTAAAATAAACGTAAGTTTTGCTAATTTATCGCAAGTCAAATTGTTGGTTATCAATGCAAACAAGTTTAAGTGCATCAATTCGCCAAACACACATCAAGGCTTTCTGCGAAAGACACAGTCTGCATTGCAGACCGACAAATTTTTACATTCCCCCTAAATCCCCCTTTGACAAAGGGGGACTTGTCGCTTCGCTCCGTGGGTGGTTCGGGCTAAATGTCATAGTGTTATAATTGGCGAAACCGACGTAAAATATGTGGTTTTAGGGCAAAATTAGCACTTTTTGGCAAAAAATCATATATTTGTACGATATAACTACACTACCTGTGCTGCGCAAAAAAACACCCAAACGGCAGGGATAAAAGGCCGAGGCAGACAAATAATCGGCCTAAAACGTCAAAAAATCCTACTCGCTTTGGGGGCAATGGTGTAAATTTGCGATAGAACTAATAATTAAAACTCTAAACAGATATGAAACCTATTCTCCGTACCTTCGTAGCAGCCGCCATCTGTGCATTGGCAGTGGGCTGCTGTGTCACCGACAACAACAAGTCGGCCTACACCAATCCCCCGTTTGAGATGCCCCAGGTAGAGCGTCCCGACATCCCCAACCGCACCGTCTCGGTCGCCGAGTTTGGTGGTAAGGGCGACGGCGTAACCCTCAACACCGAGGCCTTTGCCCAGGCATTTGCACACCTGGCAAGCAAGGGTGGCGGCAAGGTAGAGGTACCTGCAGGCGTATGGCTCACTGGCCCCATTGTGCTCGAGAATCACACCGAGTTGCACCTCGACCAGGATGCAATCATAGTGTTCAGCACCGACCGCGACCTCTATCCCGTCATCGAAACTATATTCGAGGGGCGCGACACCTATCGTTGCCAGCCTCTGCTGTCGGCCTTCGGCAAGCACGACGTTGCCGTAACGGGCAAGGGCATCATAGACGGTCAGGGCGCACCCTGGAGGGCTGTCAAGAAGAGCAAAATCGCCCCCTCGGACTGGAACAAGCTGGTCAAGAGTGGCGGTGTATTGAGCAACGATGGGCAGACTTGGTACCCCACCGAGAACTTTAAGTATGGTGCAGGCGATGCCGACCAGAACATTGCACGCTGGGCCAAGACTCGCGAGGACTTTGAGAGTATTCGCGACTTTCTGCGCCCTGTGATGGTCAACTTCAAGAACTGCGAGCGCGTGTTGCTCGAGGGCCCCGTATTCCAAAACTCGCCCTGCTGGAACATCCACACCGCAATATGTACCGACCTGACGGTGAACGATATTGCCATCCGCTGCCCCTGGTATGCCCAGAATGGCGACGGCATTGACATCGAGTCGTGCAAGAATGTAGTGATGACCAACAGCTGGATTGATGCAGGCGACGACGCTATCTGCATCAAGAGCGGCAAAGACGAGGACGGTCGCAAGCGCGGCATCCCCTCGGAGAACATTATCGTAGAGAACTGCACCTGCTACCACGGCCACGGCGGCTTTGTTGTGGGCAGCGAGATGTCGGGCGGTGTGAAGAACGTGTATGTCAAAAGCTGCCGCTTCTCGGGCACCGACGTAGGTCTGCGCTTCAAGAGCACTCGCGGCAGGGGTGGCGTAGTGGAGAACATCTACATCGAGGATATTGTGATGAACGACATCGCTACCGAGGCACTGCTGTTTGACCTCTTCTATGGTGGCAAGTCGGCCACCGAGGCGCTCGAGGATGGCGACGGCAACCCCTCGACCGATATGCCTGCCAAGCCCGTAGACGAAACCACACCCCAATTCCGCAACATCTACATCGACAACGTGGTGTGCCGTTCGGCACGCAGGGCTATGTTGTTCAACGGCCTGCCCGAGATGAACGTCGAGAATGTAGTGGTTAAGAACTCGATTATCGAGGCCCAGGTGGGTGCCGAGATTAACGAATCGACCAACGTGGTGTTGGAGAACGTGTGCATAGTACCCCAGAAGGGCGAGGCGCTGAAGATAAACAACGCCAAGAGCGTGACAGTCAAAGGCTTCTGCTGCCCCGAGTCTACCCAGGCACTGAAGGTTACGGGCTCGCGCAACAAGGCTATCGTAGTGGAGTCGGACGCTATCAGCGCTGCCAACTCGGCCATAATCGACAAGGCCGCAGGCGAGGTTACCATTTTGTAACCCTCTGCCCACCAGAAAGTTTAGAGAGAGATTAGGATTTTCATAGAAGATAAAGCAATACAGAGATGAAGAGAAGATTGTTCTACATATTGTCGGCTGCAGTAGTTGCGCTGCTTGCAACGGCTTGCGGCGAGGACCCCATCGAGGAGCCCACAGTCGAGCCTCTTGCCGCCCCCAAAGGGTTGCAGCTGACCGAGGCTACACCCTCGTCGCTCACCCTGCGCTGGGATGCAGTGATGGGTGCCACCGACTACACCTACAAGTACAAAGATGTGGCGGGCACGATGCACATAAGCGACAACACCGACCAAGTGAGCGTAACCATCGAGGGACTTGCGCCCAAAAAGGAGTATATGTTTGCCGTAAGGGCCAACAACGAGGCGGGTGGCGGCACCTACACCGAGTGGCTCACCGTAGCGACCACCTCGGAGGGGGGCGATGAGCCAGGCAATGATGACCCAGGTAACGACGACCCAGACAATCCCGACAATCCAGATAATCCTGACAATCCAGGCAATGATGACCCCGAGGTTAAGCCCGAGAAGCCCGACAATGCTCGTTGGGAGCTGCCCGAGTGGGAGAACGACGGTGTAGTGAGGGCCTTCCCAGGTGCCGAAGGTGGCGGTATGTACACCACAGGCGGCAGGGGTGGCGCAGTCTATCACGTTACCAATCTGAACGATAGCGGCTCAGGCTCGTTGCGCGACGCCATCAACAAGAGCGGCGCACGCACCATAGTGTTTGACGTCAGTGGCACTATACACCTGAAAAGCACCCTGCGCATCAAGAATGGCAACCTGACCATTGCAGGCCAAACCGCCCCTGGCGACGGTATCTGCATTGCAGGGCGCACCGTACAGGTCGATGCCGACAATGTAATTATACGCTTTGTGCGCTTCCGCCTGGGCAACGAGGACACCTCGCAGGAGGATGCCATTTGGGGGCGTTATCACAGCAACATCATTCTGGACCACTGCTCGATGAGCTGGTCGATTGACGAGGGCTCGTCGTTCTATGCCAACCGCAACTTCACGATGCAGTGGTGTATGGTGGCCGAGGCACTAAAAAATGCTGGCCACAAGAAGGGTGCCCACGGCTATGGCGGCATCTGGGGCGGCAAGAACGCCTCGTTCCACCACAATATGTTGGCCCACAACGACAGCCGCAACCCACGCTTCTGCCACCCCGAGGTCTATGACACCTATGTCACCACCCATCGTGGCAACTGCGACTACCGCAACAACGTGGTCTACAACTGGGGCGGCAACTCGACCTACGGAGGCGAGGGCGGCAAGTGGAATGTGGTGGGCAACTACTACAAACCAGGCCCCGCAAGCCGCGAGCGCAAATACTTTGTCGACTCGAACGGCATCTATTCGAGCAAGACCGACTACGGCTACGCCACAATGTATGTGAGTGGCAACTACCACGCAGGCTCCTACGCCTCGAGCATCAACAGCGACAACTGGTCAGGCATCTATCTGCACGACGGCACCAAGCCCAGCAACCACAACTCGTGGAAGTCCACCTCGGTGCTGCCTATCCGCAAGGATGACAGCCAGCAGTGCTATGCCACCACTCACTCGGCCCAGCAGGCCTTTGACCAGGTGATGGCCTACGTTGGTGCATCGCTCAATAGGGATAGCGTCGACAGCCGCATTGTGGGCGAGGCCAAAGCAGGCAACTACACCAACAAGGGCTCAAATGGCGGCACAAACGGCATCATCGACTCGCACAACGATGCAGGTGGGTGGCCAGCCTTGAGCGCCACCAACGAGGAGCTCTCGAAGGTCAAGGACAGCGATGGCGACGGTATGCCCGACTGGTTCGAGAAGGAGTTCAAGACCAACCCCAACGATACAGCCGACGGCAATGCCACCACTCTGGATGCCGAGGGGCTCTACACCAACCTGGAGATTTATATGCACTACCTGGTGCGCCACATCGTAAATGCCCAGGCCGAGGGCGGCACCTACGCCCCCCTGCGCTAACCCCCTCCCCCCTCAAAAAAAACTGACTACTGATAACTGACAACTGATAACTCAAAATGAAACGCACACTTCTGACCATCGTGGCCGCACTGGTAACCCTCTGGGGAGCAAGCAGCCAAACACGCATATTCGTCTGTGGCGACTCGACCGCAGCAACCAAAGATATCTCAAAGGGGAGCCCCGAGAGAGGTTGGGGACACGTTCTGCAACCCTTCTTCGACCCAGCCGAGGTGATTATCGAGAACCACGCCAAGAATGGCCGCAGCACCAAGTCGTTCGTTACGCTGGGCCACTGGCAGGCGGTCGAGGAGAGTATGCGCCCAGGCGATTATGTGTTCATACAGTTTGGCCACAACGACACCAAAGTAGATGACACTCTGCGCTTTACCACTCCCGAGCAGTATGGTCGCAACCTTGTGGCCTACATCGACAAGGTCAGGAGCAAAGGTGCCACCCCCGTACTGCTCACCCAGGTGTGTCGCAGGTGGTGGAAGCAGGGCGAACTGGCCGACTCACACGGCGACTACCTTGTTGAGTGCCACCGAGTGGCCGAGCAGACAGGTGTACTGTTCATTGATGCAGAGAAGATTACCCGTCAGTGGCTCGAGCCACTGGGCGATGAGGGCAGCAGGAAGTACTTTATGAACCTGCCCGCAGGCAAGTACCCCAGCCACCCCGACGGCAAAAACGACAACACCCACTTCACCACCCCAGGAGCACGCATCGTGGCACGAATGATTTGCCAGGAGATTGAGCGCGTAATACCCGAGTTGGGCAAACACATACGCTACTACGACTTTGTGGTGGCCAAAGATGGCAGTGGCGACTTCTTCACCATTGGCGAGGCCATCGACGCGCTGCCAAACTTCTACAAGGGCAAAGAGAAACCCCTGAGGGTGCTCATTCGAGAGGGGCGCTATGAGGAGAAGGTGGTAATCCCCTACACCAAGCAGAGTGTTGAGTTTGTTGGCGAGGGCGAGGTGGTAATCACTTGGGGCGATGGCGCACGCGACCTGGGGCCCAATGGCGTTGAGCTGGGCACCTCGGGCACCGCAACGCTCTACAACTGTGGCCGACACATAGTTATGGAGAACATCACCATCGAGAACTCGGCAGGCGAGGTTGGCCAGGCTGTGGCACTCCAAACCGTAGGCACAGGCACGCAGATATACCGCAACTGCCGTTTGTTGGGCAATCAGGACACACTTTATATATATGGTGTGGGCAACCGCGATGGCGAAGAGGTAGAGGAGAACATAAACTGCTACTTCGACAACTGCTACATCGAGGGCACCACCGACTTTATCTTCGGCTCGGGCAGGGCCGACTTCATAAGCTGCACCATCCACTCGAAGAAGGATTCGTACATCACCGCCGCAAGTACCTGCAAGGGGCAGGAGCGCGGCTTTACGTTCATCTACTGCAAACTGACCGCAGCCGAGGGGGTGACCAAGTGTTACCTCGGAAGGCCCTGGAGGATATATGCCCAGACCTACTTTATCGATTGCGAATTAGGCTCGCACATCCGCCCCGAGGGGTGGCACAACTGGAATAAACCCGAGGCCGAAAAGACGGTGCGCTATGCAGAGTACCGCTCCAAAGGCGAGGGCGCAAACCCCAAAGCAAGGGTTAAGTGGGCCGACAAACTATCGGACAAAAAGGCTCTCGAGTGGAGCCTCGAAACAGCCGTTCCTGGACTCGAATTTACACCCGTACACTAACGAAAAAGGATGAGTCGGATTGGTAAAATACTCGGTACACTGGCGGTGGTGATGCTCACTACGGCTGGCTCGTTGTACGGCTCTATTACTCCGCAGGGTATCTTTACGGAGTACACCGCCATTGACGGTATGGCCCACAACAACATACACGAAATCTATACCGACTCGCAGGGCTATGTGTGGTTGTGTACCTGGAGCGGTGTGAGCCGTTTCGATGGCTACACCTTCAAGAACTACTGCACCGACCCAAAGAATATGCCCGTAAGGAACAACCGCTTCCGCAGCGTCGACGAGGACAAGGCAGGCAACCTGTGGTTCCGCACCTACGACGACCACATATACCGCTTCAACCGCCTGACCGAAGAGTTTGAGGACGTATGCAAGGGCATTGAGCAGCTCGAGGGCCGCTTGTTCCGCACCGACAATATGCTCTGTAGCAGAGAGAGCAACAAGGTTTGGATTGAGTATCAGGGCTTTGGCCTGGTGGGCTACACCACAGGCGATGGCAACAGCCTGGAGCACACCAACTATATTGGCAACACACTGATTGGCAGTAGCATATCGCATATGGCGACCGACCACGAGGGCAACTTGTGGGTATGCTCCGAGCAGGGCACGCTGACCGTAATAACCCACGAGGGCGAGGTGGTCAAAGAGGTTGCCCGTATGGGAGCCCCCATTGTTGACCTGGTGGTTACAGACGAGCAGGTGTTCTATGCCACCGACAGCACCATTGGTGCAGCAAGCACCACCAACCAAGTGGCCGTCAGCCGCCAACGCTTTGGCCACGACACCATTACAGACCTCTGTTGGGACTCGGGCGTAGAGCTACTCTATATAGGCACACTACACAGCGGGCTCTATACTTTTAGCCCCACAAGTGGCAAAGTTAGCCACCTGAGGGGAGGTGACAAACCCACCAGGGTGCGCAATATGGTTGTCGACAGCCACGGTACGGTGTGGATTACCGACACACGCGAGGGCATCACTCGCTACGATGCAGGCCGAGGCAACTACAAGCACTTCAGCCAAGAGCGCAACACCGTCAAGTACTACTCCGACACGACAAGTATGGTTGTCGAACACGGCGAGGGGCTGTGGGTGAAGATGAACCACGTCGGTTTTGGCTACTACGACCGCCAGGGCGACCGCCTGCTACCCTTCTACAATGACCTGGCCAGCTCGGACTGCCGTATGACCAACGGTGTGGCTACGTTCGAGATTGACGACGACGATGTTATGTGGCTCTCGACCTACTACGAGCGAGGCCTCAAGCGCATAGTATTGCAACAGCCCGACGGCAGCCACAAACCTCTGGGAGATGCCGACCAAGATACCTACACCGACGAGGTAAGGGCCCTGGCCAAAGACCACAACAACAACACCTGGATAGGCACCAAAGAGGGCAAGTTGTACTGCCACAACACAAAAGGTGAGTTGGTTGTAAGCTACGACCGCCTACCCTGGGGCGCCACAATGGGCCCCATCTACACCATCACCGAGGACTCGCAGGGCAACATCTGGGTGGGCACCAAAGGCGATGGCGTCTACCGAATGAGCCCACGCACTGGGGGCAAGGGCGGATATGACTTTAGCCACTTCAGACACTCGGAGCACGACCCCTACTCGCTCTCCAACGACCAGATATACTGCATTGCCGAAGACCACGACGGTCGCATCTGGTTTGCGACCTTTGGCGGCGCCATAAATATGCTTGCCGACAGCCAAAGCACCAAGTTCTACAACACCAACTGGAGCTTCGGCAGCTACCCCACCCAATCGGGCACCAGGGCACGCTATCTGTTGGTCGATGGGCCCGACAGGCTGCTGATAGGCACCTCTGACGGACTGCTGGTCTGCAACCCCCAGGAGGCCCCCGAGCTGATGACCTTCACCGTTGCACAACGCGAGGCGGGCAATCAGCAGGCTCTGTTGGCCAACGACGTGATACACATACTCAAAGACTCGGCCCAGAGGGTGTGGCTGTCGACCTATGGCGGTGGCTTGAGTCGCATTGTGGGCTACGATGCGAGCGGTGTGCCACAGATGGAGAACTACACCGTTAGCGACGGACTGGCGAGCAACATCATTATGGCCACCACCGAGGACAACGAAGGCTCGCTATGGCTCACCACCGAGAGCGGCCTTACACAATTTGACACAACCCAGGGGGTATTCACCAACTACAGCCGCTACGACAGCTTCCGCCCCACGCTCTACAACGAGGCCGCTGCCATAACCAACAGCCGAGGCGAACTGGTTGTGGGCTCGAACAATGGCATCGAGGTCATTGACCCCAAGCAGATGAGTCAGAGCGACCACAACTACAAGCTGCGCATAACTGGCTTTGAGGTGCAGAACAGCCAAGCCGTGGAGGATGGTCGCATAGTGCTTGACGGCTCGGAGAACGCCTCCAGACTAAACCCCATAACCCTCAGGCACAACTACTTGCTTATGCGCATCGAGTTTGCTGCGCTGAACTTCCGCCTGCAGGGCAGGGTAAACTATATGTACAAGCTCGAGGGCTACGACTCGGACTGGACCGACTCGCGCTCGATAAATAGCGTATCGTACTCAAAAGTGCCCCACGGACACTACACCTTCCGCGTGAAGGCCTATGTTGGCAACCCCCAGATGGCCTCGGAGGAGATTAGTCTGCCCATACATATCGTTACCCCACCTTGGGCCTCGTGGTGGGCGTGGATGCTCTATGTGGTGTTTGCACTGGCGGTGCTGTGGTTTGTGACCAGCACCTATGCCCGTATGGCACGCATCAGGACTAATGCCAAGATTGAGCAAGATACTGCCGAGATGAAGCTCAAGTTCTTCACCAACATATCGCACGAGTTACGCACCCCCCTGACGCTCATTATGGGCGGCATTGAGGAGGTGCAGCGTCGAGAAACCCTCAGCGAGAGGGGCGAGAGCAGTCTGAACCTGTCGTACAAAAACTCAAAGCGTATGCTCTCGCTCATAAACCAGATTCTCGACTTCCGCAAGGTTGTGAAGAACAAAATGGAGCTGCGAGTGAGCCGCATAGACATAGTAGAGGTTGCCAGAGGTGTGCTCGAGGACTTCAGAGATTTGGCCCAGGAGCGCAATATCGAGCTGATATTTAGCCTTTCGCGCAACAGCATACCCTTGTGGGCCGACCCACAGCGCATCGAGAGCCTACTGTACAACCTGCTCTCGAACGCAATGAAGTTCACGCGCGACAAGGGCACTATCGAGCTGACCGTTGCCCTGCACGAGGCGCAGGGCGAGGTGATCATTACGGTCAAAGACAACGGTATAGGCATACCCAAAGAGCGCTTGGGCGAAATATTCGAGCGCTTTGCCCAGTACGCCTCGGCTGTCAAGGGCGGCAGCAGTGGCAGTGGCATTGGCCTGGCGTTGAGCAAGGAGATTGTTGAGTTGCACAAGGGGCGCATCGAGGTCGAGAGCAAGGTGGGCAAAGGCTCTACCTTCACCATACACCTACTTATGGGCAACTCGCACTTCTCGATGGAGCAGATTGACTTCCAGAGTGCAGGCCTGGCAGGTAGCGACAAGCCCCAGAGCGAGCGCAGGGCCGCCGCAGTGGTCAACCGCCCCAAAGATGCCAAAAAGATACTGCTCGTCGAGGACAACAGCGAGGTGAGGGCCTTCATATACAACAACCTGATAGATACCTATGAGGTTGTAGAGGCAGCCGACGGCGTAGAGGCACTCGAGAGGCTCAAAGAGGATATGCCCGATGTAGTCGTAACCGACATTATGATGCCCCGAATGGATGGTATCGAGTTGGTCGACCACATACGCAAAGACTTTGAGTTGAGCCACTTGCCCGTCATTATGCTCACAGCCAAGCAGACCCCTGCCGACAGCATCTTGGCAATGAAGTATGGCGCCGATGCCTACATCACCAAGCCGTTCAGTATGGAGTTCTTGCAGGCACGCATAGACAACCTGCTCTCGCAGCGCTCGATGTTGTTCGACAAGATTCAAACCCTCTCGGCAGGCAACCGCACCGCCACCAGTGGTCAGGTACACCCCAAAGATGTGGTCGTAACAAACCGCGACGAGGAGTTCCTGCACGAGCTGATGGAGTGGATAGAGGCCAATATCGAAAATTCGGACCTGACGATAGACAACCTGGCAACCCACCTGCGCCTGGGCCGCACAACTATGTACAACAAGATTAAGTCGCTGACGGGTAAGTCGCCCGTTGAGCTGATAAAGGAGTACCGAGTGACCAAGAGCGAGATGTTGTTGCGCACAGGCCAGTTCTCGGTGTCGGAGGTGGCCTACAAGGTTGGCTTCTCGGATCCTGGCTATTTCAGTCGCTGCTTCAAGGAGCAGTACAAGAGTTCGCCAGTCGAGTACCTCAAGAAGTTGAATATCAAGCAATCGTAACGTAAATATCAGATAATCACCCCCTAAAACTTACACACTCTATGAACAAGGCTCTGAAATATATGGTGGCTGTGGTGGCCCTGATGGGTGCATCACTCCCCAACTCGTGGGCACAGAGCGACAGCCGCCCTGCCCCCTCAATCAGAGGCGACAAGCCCCTGTCGGTCCGTATGGCCGAGAGCGAGATAGCTCGCAACCCCAATGCCGCAACCCTCGATGGGGTGGCCAAGCCCAAGTGGAACTACACCACTGGCTTGGAGCTGCTGTCGATAATCGACGTGGCCGACCGCTATGAGATGGATGCGCTGAGGCAGTATGCCCTCGACTGGGCCGACCTGATGGTTGCCGACGATGGCCGCTCGATAGTGACCTACAAGCAGAGCAACTACAATCTTGACCACATTTGCCCAGGCCGAGTGCTCTTCCACGCCCTGGACCATACGGGCGACGTGCGCTACCGCCGAGCCCTGCGACTGCTGTGGGAACAGCTTGAGGGCCAGCCCCGAACGGTCGAGGGAGGCTATTGGCACAAGAAGATTTACCCCCACCAGATGTGGCTCGATGGTCTGTATATGGCCGAGCCATTCAAGGCCGAGTATGTTAGGCGCTACGGAGGTGGCGATAGCGGCATCGACGAGCGTCACGCTTGGGATGATATCGTAAATCAGTTCGTACTGGTGGCCCAAAAGACCTACGACCCCGCAACGGGCCTCTTCCGCCACGCCTGGGACTCGTCGAAGCAGATGTTCTGGTGCGACAAGCAGACGGGTCTGAGCCAGCACGCCTGGCTGAGGGCTGTGGGTTGGTATACGGTGGCCATTGTAGAGGTATTGGACTATCTGCCTGTGCGCTATGAGGGCCGAGCAAAACTGGTTGAGATACTGAAACATATCTACGCCACCATACCCCATTGGGCCGACCCCCAGAGCGGTATGTGGTACCAGGTTATGGACTGCCCCGAGAGGGAGGGCAACTATGAGGAGGCTACAGGCTCGGCAATGCTGGTCTATGCAATGCTCAAAGCGGTGCGCAACGGCTACCTGCCTCGCACCGAGAGGGCCAAAGCCGTAGAGCTGTATGAGAAACTGGTCGAGAGGTTCGTAAGGGAGAATGCCGACGGCACCCTGTCGCTAATCGACTGCTGCGCTGTGGGCGGTCTGGGTGGCAAGCAGAATCGTATGGGCGACTTTGCCTACTACCTCTCGGAGCCTATTATCGAGAACGACTGCAAGGGCATAGGCCCCTTCATTTGGGCTTCGCTCGAGTATGAGGCATACCACAATATCGACTACCGCCAGCCACTTGCCGAGGGTGCTGTGGTGGCCTTCCCGGGTGCCGAGGGCGGAGGTGCATACGTTACGGGCGGTAGAGGTGGCAAGGTGTTGAAAGTTACCTCGTTGGCCGACGACGGCAGCGAGGGCACACTGCGCTGGGCACTTGAGCAGAAGGGCCCCAGGATGATACTCTTCGACGTTAGTGGCACCATAGAGCTCGGCGAGATGTTGCACGTTACCGAGGGCGACTTTACCCTGGCAGGCGAGAGCGCCCCAGGCGAGGGCATCTGCATTGCAGGACACGACACCCGTTTTGAGGCCGACAACATAATAGTGCGCCACCTGCGCTTCCGCCTGGGCGACAAGACCAAGACACAGGAGGATGCGCTCGAGTTTCGCAAGTGTACGGGGGCTATTGTTGACCACTGCTCGGTGAGTTGGAGCGTTGACGAGTGCGCCTCGTGCTACGGCAACCGCAACTTCACGATGCAGTACTGCCTCATTAGCGAGAGCCTGAATCAATCAACTCACAAGAAGGGCAACCACGGCTACGGAGGCATTTGGGGCGGTCGCAACGCCACCTTCCACCACAATCTGCTGGCCCACCACACCAGCCGTAATCCACGCCTTGACCACCCATTCCTCTACTGGGGCAGCGACCTGCTGCTCTACAGGGGCACCGTAGAGCTCTACAACAATGTGGTCTACAACTGGCGCGACAAGGCCTGCTATGGCGGCGAAGAGGGTTGGTGGATTGTGTGCAACAATATGTTTGTCCCAGGGCCCGACACCAAAGAGACGAGCGAGTTTTTGGAGTCGTCGGTCTACCCCAAGCCAGCAGCCTACAACGGCCACTATCACATAAGCGGCAACATTGTGGAGGGCAACCAGGCGGTTGCCGAGGATAATTGGCAGGGTGTAAGCATCAAGGGCGGAGCCTCGCGCGAGGAGATTGAGATGGCCGCACCACGCAAGATGTTCGGCTCGGACCCCTACAAAGCCTATACAAACGTGATGGCAAACGTGGGTGCCAACCTATGCCCCGATGAGGTCGACCGCCGAGTGTTGGCCCAGGTGGCAGGGCGCAGTGGCAGCATTATCAACTCGCAGGAAGAGGTGGGCGGATGGCCCAAACTGAAGGCCAAACGAGCCCCCAAAGATAGCGACGGCGACGGGGTGCCCGACAGGTGGGAAAGGCGCAACGGAATGAACCGCAAAGACCCATCGGATGGCGCAAAAATCACCCCCTCGGGCTACTCGAACTTGGAATTATATCTTCATAGTTTGGCCAAATAATGGGCTAAATGGGTAAAATAGAGCGAAAAAGCGACAATCGTGTACGCTAACGGAGTGATAAAAAATCCGCATATTACAACAATTTTTACTATTTATATTTATAGGTAATTTTTATATTTGCATTGGATAGAAGCGCCTAAACTAAACCAACCAACAAAACAGACATCCTAAAACCAACTAACAACCTTGCACATCGCAACCACAATTTGCGAAAGCAAACAACATAAACAAACCAAATAACTAATCAATCTAACAACATTAACCAAAAAAACTTATGAAAAACTTTACTCAGAAGTTTGCCCTATTACTCTTAGGGTTGAGCCTCGCTTTGACAGCCGAAGCTCAAAAGGTTAGCGGTACTGTTAAGGATACAGCAGGTGAGCCTATCATTGGCGCATCGGTTATCGTTGAAGGTACCAACACTGGTACGTCGACCGACGTGAGCGGTGCTTGGAGCCTCGACGTTCCTAACGCATCGCAGAAAAGTTTGGTCTTCTCGTACCTCGGTATGAAAGACAAAACAGTGGCCATTGGCAACCAGACCTTCATCGAGGTAGTTCTGGAGAACGACTCGCAGATGCTCGAAGATGTGGTTGTTGTGGGCTACGCAACAGTTCAACGTAAAGACCTTATCGGTTCGGTATCGTCGGTTAGCGCCGAGACACTCTCGTCGCAGCCCACTACCAGCGTTACCGAGGCACTGGCAGGTAAGATGGCTGGTGTGCAGGTAACCACTACCGAGGGTGACCCCGACGCCGAGATTAAAATCCGCGTTCGTGGTGGCGGGTCGATTACCCAGGACTCGTCGCCTCTGTACATCGTCGATGGTTTCCCCGTTGAGAGCATTTCGGACATCCCCTCGAGCGACATCCAGTCAATCGACGTGCTGAAAGATGCCTTCTCGACCGCCATCTACGGTTCGCGTGGTGCAAATGGTGTAATTATCGTTACCACCAAGAGCGGCCAGAAAGGTAAACTGACCGTCAACTACAACGGCTATATGGGTTGGAAGTCGATGGCTAACAAAGATGCACTGACCACCCTCGACACCGAGGAGTTCGTTAAGTTGCAGTATGAGTTGGCTATGATTCGCAACAACGTAGAGAGCGCCTACGAGCCTATCTTCGGTAAGTTCTGCGATATCGACCTCTACGCAGGCCAGCCCAAAAACGACTATGTGGCACAGGTATTTGGCAACCAGGGCAGCAATATGAACCACAACGTATCGCTCTCGGGCGGTAGCGACAAGTTCAACTGGACCGCCAGCTATGCTCATATGGGCGACAACGCCATTATGAAGGGCTCGACCTACACCCGTGACAACCTCAACTTGAAGACCAAGTTCAAACCCAGCGACAAGGTGTCGTTCGACTTCTCGGCCCGTTTCTCGGATACCCAGGTAAGGGGTAGTGGAGCTAACTCGATTAACGATAGCGGCTCGACCTCGGGTAACGGTCGTCTGAAACACGCCATTGGCTATGCTCCCGTGCCCTTGAAGAGCTCGGTTGAGAGCAGCGACCTCGAGGAGGACTATGGCGACAACGCTCCCCCAATGCTCTCGGTTGCCGACAACGACAGCAAGCGCAGCCGTCAGAACTGGAACGTAAATGGTGCCGTATCGCTCAAACTGGCAAAGGGCCTTACCTTGAAGGTTGACGGCGGTCTGGACACCTACGCACAGGTAGACAACAGGTACTATGGTCTGACCACCTACTACGTTAATAATAACGCAACCATCAAGGCTCAGCCCGCAACCCAGTATACCGACTACGATCGCACCAAACTGCGCAACACCAACACCATTCACTACAACATTGGTGAGGCAATGAACTGGGACGACAGCAAACTCGACGTACTGGTAGGTCAGGAGTACCTGATTGCCAAGTCGAACAAGCTGACCGCAATGGTTGAGGGTCTGCCCGTATTCTTCGATGCCGATATGGCTTGGAACTTTATGGCTTCGGGTACTGCCACCTCGACCAACCAGTACTACAACCCCGACGACAAACTGCTCTCGTTCTTTGGTCGCGTAAACTACGACTGGAAGGGTATCGTTTCGGCCAGCGCAACTATGCGTGCCGATGGTTCGTCGAAGTTCTTGGGTGCCAACCGTTGGGGCTACTTCCCCTCGGCAGCAGTTGCACTGCGTCTGTCGGAGATTGGCTCGCTCAAAGATGTTGAGTCGCTCGACAACCTGAAGCTGCGTTATAGCTATGGTACCGCAGGTAACAACAACATCCCCTCGGGCCAGACTTTGCAGACCTTCAAGGCCAACACAACCGCTTGGATTTCGCAGGGTACTACCTACTGGTCGGCCGGCAACACTATGCCTAACCCCGACCTGAAGTGGGAGACCACCATTTCGCACAACCTCGGTTTGGACTTCTCGTTTGCTAACGGCGTACTGAGCGGTTCGATTGAGGTTTACAAGAACAACACCAAAGATCTGCTGATTCAGTTCCCCACCGCTGGTAGTGGTTACGCAAACCAGTACCGCAATATGGGTGAGACCGAGAATCAGGGTGCTGAGGTAACCTTGACTTGGAACGTATTCCAGACCAAGAAGGCAGGCTTGACCATCTCGGCCAACGCCAGCTACAACAAGAACAAAGTCGTAACCCTGGGTGGCTTGGATCGCATCGAGGCACAGAGTACTTGGGCTTCGACCGAGGTTGGTACCGACTATGTTGTTGAGGCAGGTCAGCCTCTGGGCAATATGTACGGCTACCAGAGCGACGGCTACTACACCGTTGACGACTTCAACTACGTTGATGGCGCTTGGGTGCTGAAAGAGGGCGTTGTAGACTGCTCGGACATCATTGGCAAGAACTATATGATTCCTGGTGCTCGCAAGTACAAAGACCAGCCCACCGTTGAGGTTCTCGACGAGGAGGGTAACGTGACCGGTTATGAGTGCGACGGCAAACTGACCGTAGCCGACAAGACCATCATTGGTAACGCACTGGCCGACGTAACAGGCGGTTTGACCATTAGCGGTTATGTAGGCGGCTTCGACTTCTCGGCCAACTTCAATGCCGTATATGGCAACCAGATTTACAATGCAAACTTGATTGAGTTCACCTCGACCCGTAAGTTCAACAATCGCAACCTGCTCTCGTTGATGTCTACCGACCAGCGTTGGAGCAACATCGACTGGACTACTGGCGAGATGATTACCGACCCCGAGGCCCTGGCAGCAGCCAACGCTGGCAAAGAGGTAGGTTCGCCCTTCATTGGCAACGCCGTATTTAGCGATGCAGCTGTTGAGGATGGCTCGTTCATCCGTCTGAGCAGCGCAACTCTGGGCTACACTCTTCCCGAGGCACTGACCAAACGTGTAGGCATCGAGAATCTGCGCCTCTACGTTTCGGGCACCAACCTCTTCTTGTGGACCAACTATTCGGGCTTCGATCCCGAGGTTGATACTCGTCGTGCAACTCCTCTTACCCCTGGTGTTGACTACTCGGCTTATCCAAGGAGCACTGGTGTGGTATTTGGTCTGAATCTCACTTTCTAAACCTTGCTTAAAATAAGATGAAAGAGATGAAAAAATTTGCATACATACTTATGATTGCCTTGTCGAGCGCACTGGTTTCGTGTGGCGACATATTGGAGAGCGAGACTCAGTCGGCATTCGACGAGTCGGTCGTATTCTCGAACTATACTTTGGCAGAGTATAATATCTTCTCGATTTCGGAGACCTTCGGCCACACCAACAACTATCGTGGTCGTTTCCTCCCCTGGTATGGTTTCAACACCGACGCCGAGTGGTATGTTTCGACTACCCTCGACGCAAAGTCGGAGATTGCAACCTATGATGTTACCGTAAACAACTCGCAGCTCAACCTCGACAACGGCCCTTACAACGAGATTTATGCCGGTATCGAGAGGGCTAACATCTGTATCAAAGGTCTGCGCACCTATGGCAACGTAGAGAACGACA
The DNA here is from genome assembly GCA_045543795.1 of Tidjanibacter sp. Lineage (GTDB taxonomy): Bacteria > Bacteroidota > Bacteroidia > Bacteroidales > Rikenellaceae > Tidjanibacter. Next base: position 12,431 of record JAZPXV010000021.1, on the reverse strand, counting down.
AGGATATGGCCTATCTGTTGGGCGAGGCTCTAACTTTGAGGGCATTCTTGTACTACGAGTTGGTGAAAGCTTGGGGCGATGTTCCTGCACGTTTTGAGCCTATCAACTCGGAGACCATCTATCTGCCCAAGAGCAGCCGCGATGTTATCTTCAAACAGATTTTGGCCGACTTGGAAGAGTCGTTTGCCTATCTGCCCTGGCCTGCTACCACTGCCGCAACTATGACTACCGACCGCGTGAACTTGTCGTTTGCCAAAGGTCTGTATGCTCGTATTGCACTGGCCGCTTCGGGCTACGCACTGAGGCCCAACGATGGCGAGATTGGCACCGGTGGTATGGGTAGCATCCGCACCACCAGCGACCCCGAGTTGAGCAAAGATGTGCTCTATCCCAAGGCTCTGGTAGCATTGGAGGATGTTATTAAGAACAACGGTGGTTCGCTGTATGGCGACTACAAGCAGTTGTGGAAAGACTTTAACAACTTTGACCTTACCGCAGGTAAAGAGGTGCTGTGGGTAATTCCTTTCAGCGACAGCCGTGGCCGTTGGAACTACACCTTCGCAATCCGCAGCGTTATAAATGGTAGCAACCGCGCAGGTACCGTAGGTCCCGCACCTTCGCTCTACTTCGACTACAAACAGGGCGACCAGCGTAGGGATTTGAGCTGCGTAAACTTCAAGTACGAAAAAGATGACGAGATTCTGCCCGCCAACATCGAGAACTGGTACTTTGGTAAATACCGCTTCCAGTGGATGGAGAAGGTGCCTTACACTGGTGGTAACGACGACGGTGCCAAACCTATCGTTATGCGCTACTCGGACATTCTGCTGATGGCTGCCGAGATTGCCAACGAGTTGGAGCAGTTGAGCGTAGCACAGGGCTACTTCAAACAGGTACGCGCAAGGGCTACTGGCGAGGCCGAGGCTACCGCCTATGTTAATGAGCTGACCAACAAGGAGAAGATGTTTGAGGCTATCGTGCTGGAGCGTAAGCTGGAGTTTGTGGGCGAGTTCTTGCGTAAGGGCGACCTTATTCGCTGGAATCTGCTCAAAGAGAAACTCGACGAGTCGATTGCCGACTTCCGCGCACTCAAATCGGTTAGCGGCAAGTACAGCTATCTGAACCAGGAGGGTAACATCTGGTACCGCGTGGTAGGCGACGAGTTGGAGTTCTACGGCTTCAACGGCGAGCAGGACAGCCCCGACGGCGAGGAGTGGACCAAGAAGGGTGGCTACATCACCAAGGATAGCGATGGTCAGACCGAAGAGAGGGCTACCACCGTCTACACCAACGATCCCAACACCCACCAGTTCTGGCCCATCTTCTTGAGCACCATTACCAACTCGCAGGGCGCACTGGTTAACGACTACGGCTACAACAAGTAGTCCGCCACAGAGCACACAGAGAGATACCTATTAAAATATTAGATTTTGTAGATATGAAAAAGTTTATCAAAAATATAGCACTGTTTGCTTCGATGGCGGCAATGGTTGGCTGTGTTGCCGAGCCTGCCGACGTGGTTGACAGCATTCAGCTCAACCGCTGTCTGGCTCCCACCAACCTCGAAGCAGAGATTGTTGCATCGGTAGGTACAGACGTCAAGCTGACCTGGGATGCAATGGAGGGCACCGAGTACTACACCGTAGAGGTCTACGAATCGACCTCGACCACTACCGACGAGGAGGGCAACGAGGTTGCCGCAGCTCCCGATTTCGACGCAGTAGAGCCTTTCAAGACCGAGACCAACATTACCGAGGTTCCTCACGTTGTGAGCGGCCTGGAGGTTGATAAGAGCTACTTTGCTCGCGTAAAAGGTTCGACCACCAACTTGGAGGATTCGCACTGGACCGTATTGGAGAAGGCATTTGCCACCTCGGCCGTTCGTTCGCAGTTCAAACTGAGCGTTACCGACCGTACCGCCAGCAGCGTGACCGTTGCTTGGGCCGAGGGCGAGGATGCTGCCGACCTGACCACCCTCAAGGCTGTGTCTGTATCGGATGAAAGCAAGAAGAGCGTAAGCGTAGAGCTCAGCGACGAGCAGATTTCGGCTCGCCAGGTTACCGTTAGCGGCCTGGATGCTTGCACCGATTACAAGTTCACCCTCATTTATGGCAAGGCTTGCGACCGCGGTAGCGTAACCGCTTGGACCCGTCCTTCGACCGAGGGTGCAACCGAGGTTGCCTCGATCGACGCTCTGGTAGCTGCCCTGACCGGCGCAACTGGTGACCTGAAGATTAAGCTGGCCTACAACGAGGGCAACGCTTACAACTTCACCACCGCTACCAGCACCACCTTTGCTCCCGCTGGCGACCTCTACATCTATGGCGAGGCTACCACCGACGGCAAGAAACCCGTCATCACTGGTATGGACCTCCAGCCCGCAGCAGGCGCAGGTGTAATCCACCTCGAAGACCTTGTACTCGATGGTGTTATCTACGACAGCGCAGCAACCGAGAACAAAGGCTATATCGTAACCAACACCAATGGCATTGAGGCATTCGAGCTGATCAACTGCGAGGTTTACGGCTTTACCAAAGGTCTGTATAGCGCAAAAGCCGACTGCGGTCTGCTGTTGATTGATGGTACTTATGCACACGACATCAATGCCGACGGTAGTGTGGGTGGCGACTTCATCGATGCTCGTGCAGGTCTGCACCCACAGATTACTATCAAGAATTCGACCTTCTATGCTTGCGCTCGTACCTTCTTGCGCGTGAGCGACGACACCGATTCGGGCAAAACCGAGGTAACCAACTGTACCTTCAACTTTGTAACCGCTACCAAAACCTCGTCGAACAACGCTGGTATCTTTGGTATCCGTACCAAAACTACCCCCGAGGCAATCACTTGTACCAAGAACGTATTCCTCAACGAGTACAGCGATGGCGAGGCCGCAGGTGCAGAGTTTGTACGTCTGGTGCGTAACTCGAGCGATACCAACGCTCCCGTTTGCTCGGGCAACTTCTTCTACAATGTAGGTGCTGGTTGGTTTGTATCGGCCGCAACCACTATTGCAGGCGATCCATTCAGCCAAGAGGCAGCATTGGCCGATGGTGGCGTGCTTCTGGAGGCTGACCCCTGCCAGAGCTCGGGCGCAGGTAAGCTGTACCTCAACGAGAACAGCCCCATCGCAGCTGCCAAAGCTGGTGACCCCCGCTGGTGGAATGCTGCAATTCCCGAGCCCCCAGTAAGGGCTACCGAGTTGGAGGTTGCCGAGCAGCCCTACACTTGGGACTTCACCTTGAAGTCGGTTTACGATGGCGAGACTCTGAACGCTACCACCATCATTGGCAACGCACGCATCTACGCATCGGCCGAGGCTCCCACCGAGGTTAAGCTGGGCGAGGGTGTTTACTTTGCCGAGGCTGGTATCTTGGGTGCCGACGGTGCTCCTATGTATGGCGCAATCGGTATCTTGACCGAGGGCTATGGTGCAGTAGTTGTTACTGCCACTGGCGACAACGGTGTTGAGGGTGTACAGGTTATGGCAGGTGGCGACCGCTACACTGTTCTGGCCGATGGCAAACCCCACAAGGTGCTCTTCGGTGACTTGGTAGGCCAAAACAACATATACATCGTAGGTGCAGGTGGCGTAACCATCAAACAGATTGAGTGGAACAACAGCACCACTCCCGATGCAACCGTTACTCCTCTGGCAACTCCTACCGTATCGTTCGACAGCAGCAAGGTTGATGAGGGTACTGCTCAGGCAATTACCGCTACTTGGAAGGCTGTTGAGAATGTAGATGTATATGAGGTTATGTGGAGAAAACAGCTGACCGTTGTAGATGCAAATACCACCACATTCGTAATTCCCGCCGATGAGGTTGCCGCTTTGGCTGTTGGCGAGTACGAGATTTCGGTAGTTGCAAAACCCGTAACCACCTCGAGCAAGTGGCTTGCTTCGGAGGCTGCTACCGCAGTTCTGAAAGTGAACAAGGTTGTACTTGGTGGCGAGGTTACCCTGACTTGGGACTTCTCGAGCGACGCTTGGGCAGCAACTCGCGAGGCTATCGGTACAGCTGACAACAAGACTTATGAGGGTACTACCGATGGTTTGAAACTCGTAGCAGGTGGTAGCTCGATTAAGGTAGACGGCGACGGCATCCGTTTGGGTGGTGCAGGCAATACCACCTTACGCTGCTTCTCGTTCACAGCGCCCGCAAATGGTACTGTTACCGTTTGGGGTTCGGGTACCGGTAGCTCTGCACCTTCGGGTCGTAACGTAGTTTGCCAAGTAGGCGAGAGTGGCACTCCTGCCAAAGTTGAGGTAACTACTCCCAAAGGCGAATTGACTGTTTGTACATTCGACATTACCGCAGCAGGCGAAACCGTATATGTATACACCGACGCTTCGCTCAACCTCTACAAGATTGAGTACACCTATGTTGTAGCACCTAAGGCCGAGTATATTTGGGACTTCGCAAGCGACGCTTGGGCAGCAACTCGCGAGGCTATCGGTACTGCTGACAACAAGACCTATGAGGGTACTACCGATGGTTTGAAACTCGTAGCAGGTGGTGCCTCGATTAAGGTAGACGGCGATGGCATCCGTTTGGGTGGTGCAGGCGATACCACCAAACGCTGCTTCTCGTTCACAGTACCCGGTAATGGTACCGTAATCGCTTGGGGTTCGGGTACTGGTAGCTCTGCTCCTTCGGGTCGTAACGTAGTTTGCCAAGTAGGCGAGAGTGGCACTCCTGCCAAAGTTGAGGTAACTACCCCCAAAGGCGAGCTGACCAAATGTGAATTTGCCATTACTGCTAATGCCAACGACACTGTATATGTTTACACAGATGCTTCGCTCAACCTTTACAAGATTGAGTATTACGAGGACTAATTAGAGGTTAGTCTGAATAATCAAAACCCCAGAAAGGGCTACCGAATTCGGTAGCCCTTTTTGTGTGGCAGAGACAGAGGGGGCCAGAAAATGGAGTTTTGACAAAAAATCGTACCAATGTGGCAAATTTTCACATTGTAGGCCCAAGGTTTTTTTGTAATTTTACGATGCATAAAACCGAACAAACTAAACAATAACCAAAAATACCAAAAACCTTATGAAAGCATTTAACGACGAGAACTTCCTTCTCCAGACCGAAACGGCTCAAAGGCTCTATCACGAACACGCAGCCAAAATGCCTATCATCGACTATCACTGCCACCTCATCCCCGAGTATGTGGCCAACGACCACGTCTTTGAGAACCTGTCGAAAATATGGCTCGAGGGCGACCACTACAAGTGGCGTGCAATGCGCACCAACGGCGTAGACGAGCGCTACTGCACAGGCAAGGACACAACCGACTGGGAGAAGTTTGAGAAGTGGGCCGAGACTGTGCCCTACACTATGCGCAACCCCCTCTACCACTGGACTCACTTGGAGCTCAAAACCGCCTTTGGCGTAGACAAGTTGCTCAACCCCTCGACCGCACGCGAGATTTACGACCACTGCTCGGCAATGCTCCAGACCCCCGAGCGCTCGGCTCGCGGACTGATGTTGCACTACAACGTCGAGACCGTTTGCACCACCGACGATCCCATCGACTCGCTCGAGCACCACAAAAAGTGCGCTGCCGACAACTTTGGCGTGAAGGTGTTGCCCACCTGGCGCCCCGACAAGGCTATGGCTGTTGATAATCCAGCCAACTTCCGCGCCTACATTGACCGTCTGGCCGAGGTGAGCGGTGTTGAGATCAAGTCGTTCGACGACGTGATTGAGGCCCTGCAGGTACGCCACGACTTCTTTGAGAGCGTAGGCTGCCGTCTGTCGGACCACGGCATCGAGGAGTTCTATGCCGAGGATTACACCCACGCCGAGGTAGAGGCCCTCTTCCAGAAGGTCTATGGCGGTACCCAGCTCAGCCCCGAGGAGATAAGGAAATACAAGACCGCAATGATGGTCGAGTTTGCTGTGATGGACCACGCAAGCGGTTGGACACAGCAGTTCCACTATGGCGCAATCCGCGACAACAACAGCCGTATGTTTGCCCAGCTGGGCCCCGACACTGGTTTCGACTCGATTGGCGACTTTACGGTAGCCAAGAATATGTCTAAATTCTTCGATATGCTCGACCGCAACGACAAGCTGACCAAGACCATCATCTACAACCTCAACCCACGCGACAACGAGATGATTGCCACTATGTTGGGCAACTTCCAGGATGGTCGCTACGGCCCAGGCAAGATTCAGTTTGGTAGCGGCTGGTGGTTCCTCGATCAGAAAGATGGTATGGAGAAGCAGATGAACGCTCTGTCGCTCTTGGGCCTGCTCAGCAGGTTTGTGGGTATGCTCACCGACAGCCGCAGCTTCTTGAGCTATCCTCGCCACGAGTACTTCCGCCGCACGCTGTGCAACCTGCTCGGTAACGACGTTGAGCAGGGTCTGCTGCCCGCAAGCGAGTTGGAGTTCATCGGCAAGATGGTAGAGGATATCTGCTACAACAACGCCAAAAACTTCTTCAAGTTCTAATCATAACGCACACGTTTAACAGTAGTTTTTTAACCCCAAACAACCTACGTTAGACAGCACCACCCCGCAAAGAGCCAGCTGGCTCTTTGACCAAGTCCCCCTTTGTCAAAGGGGGATTTAGGGGGAATGTAAAAATTTAAGTACATTAAACTAACTAAAATTTTATACGACTATGGCAACTCTTAAATCACTCAATAAACAGAATGTAGAAAAACCCACCCTGCCCATTAAGATTCTGCAATTTGGCGAAGGTAACTTCCTGCGCGCATTCGTAGACTGGCAGATTGACAAGGCCAACGAGGCAGGCATTATGAATCACGGTGTGGCTATCGTACAGCCTATCGACAAGGGTATGGCTGGTATGTTGGAGCAGCAAGACTGCCTGTACCACGTCTACCTGGAGGGCGTGAAGGACAAAAAGCCTGTGAAGGATGTTCGCCTGGTAAAGAGCGTTCAGTGCGCCATAAACCCCTATGAGGACTATGCCGCCTATGAGCAGATTTTCCTCTCGCCCGAGTTGGAGGCTACCGTATCGAACACCACCGAGGCAGGTATCCGCTACGAAGAGGGCGACGACCTGTGGGCACTGCCCCCAAAGAGCTATCCTGCAAAGATGACCGCTCTGCTCTACAAGAGGTTCAAACATTTCAATGGCGACCCCACCAAGGGCCTCTGCATCATCTGCTGCGAGCTGATTGAGAACAACGGCTCGACCTTGAGGGAGTATGTATTGCGCCACGCCGAGTACAACAAACTGGGTGAGGACTTTATCGCTTGGGTAGAGAACCACTGCCACTTCTGCGACACCCTGGTAGACCGCATCGTTCCCGGCTTCCCCCGCGAGAATATCGACGAGATTAAGGCCGAGTTGGGCTTTGACGACAACCTGGTTGTGAAGGCCGAGTTCTACCACCTGTGGGCTATCGGTGGCCCTGGCTACCAGGAGGTACAGCGCCGCCTGCCCCTCGACAAGGCTGGTCTGCACGTTATCTTTATGCCCACCATTAAGCAGTTCAGGGACAAGAAGGTGCGTATTCTGAACGGCTCGCACACAGGTATGGTGCCCATCGGTTTGCAGCTCGGTTGCGAGACCGTTATGGACGCTTTCAACACCCCCGACCTGGAGAAGTTCGTAAACACTATGGTCGAGGAGGAGGTTATCCCTATGATTGAGGAGGACCAGGCCGAACTGAAAGAGTTTGCCGCAGGCATCTTGGAGCGTTTCTACAACCCCTACATCCGCCATATGCTCAAGACCATCTCGCTCAACTCGCTCAGCAAGTGGGAGACTCGCAACTTCCCCACCGTACTGGACAACTGGAACAAGGCAGGCAAGGTGGCCGAGAAAGAGATGTTTACCTTTGCAGCTCTGATGGTGCTCTACAGTGGTCAGGTAGATTTCTGCCCCGACGACACCGCCGAGCATGTTGAGTTTATCCGCAAGGTGTGGAACAACGACGACATCGACGCAACCATCAATGCCATCGTAGAGAACCGCAACATCTGGACCGTAGACCTGACCGAGGTTACACCATTTGTAGAGAAGGCCGCTGGTTATGTTAAGGCTATCTTGGCCGAGGGTATGGCTGCCGCTCTGAAAAAAATGATTTAGGTATGAAAACATATTTGAGGATTAACGAGGCCGACGATGTGGCCATCGCGCTGGTAGACCTGCCCAAAGGTACGACTATCGAGGTGGGTGGTCGCACCGTAACCCTCGTAGAGGATATTGCCAAAGGGCACAAGGTGGCTCTCCACCCCATTGCCCAGGGCGACAACGTGATTAAGTATGGCTACCCCATTGGCCACGCCACCGAGCCTATTGCCGAGGGAGCGTGGATTCACAGCCACAACATCAAGACCAACCTGCACGACAACCTTGAGTACACCTACTCCCCCAAGATTGCCCCCAAAGCCTACCCTGCCGACGAGCGCAAGGTGATGGGCTACGAGCGCAAGAATGGCGATATGGGCATACGCAACGAGTTGTGGATTATCCCCACTGTGGGTTGCGTGAATGGTCAGGCCGAGGCTATTGCCAGGCGCATCAGGGCCGAGGAGGACTGCTCGCACCTTGACGATGTGAGGGTCTACACCCACCCCTACGGCTGTTCGCAGCTGGGTGGCGACCACGCCAACACTCGCAAGGCTCTGGCCGCAATGGTCAAGCACCCCAACGCAGGCGCCGTATTGGTGCTCGGTCTGGGCTGCGAGAACAATCAGGTGGCCGAGTTCAAGCAAGAGATTGGCACTTGGGACGACGAGAGGGTGAAGTTTATCATCGCCCAGGAGGTCGAAGATGAGATTGAGGAGGGCGTAAAGGTGTGCCGCGAGCTGGTGGAGATTACCCGTAGCGACAAGCGCACTCCACAGCCCCTGGCCAAGCTGAAAATTGGTCTTAAGTGTGGCGGTAGCGACGGTTTTTCGGGCATTACGGCCAACCCCCTGGTGGGCCTCTTCTCCGACTGGCTCATTGCCCAGGGAGGTACCACCATACTGACCGAGGTGCCCGAGATGTTTGGTGCCGAGACAATACTGATGGACAGGGCCGAGAACAAGTGCATTTTTGACAACACAGTGTTGCTCATCAACAACTTCAAGGACTACTTCAAGAGCTACAATCAGCCCATATACGAGAACCCCTCGCCAGGCAACAAGAAGGGCGGCATCACCACCCTCGAGGAGAAGTCGCTCGGCTGTGTTCAGAAGGGCGGAGCGGGCACAGTGGTAGACGTTTTGGACTACACCCAGCCCGTAGTGCGCAGGGGACTTAACCTGCTGCAAGCACCTGGCAACGACCTGGTAGCATCGTCGGCTCTGGCCTTGAGCGGTTGTCAGATGGTGCTCTTCACCACTGGCCGAGGCACTCCATTTGGCAGTTTTGTGCCCACGATGAAGATTTCGACCAACACCAAGCTCTATGAGTTCAAGAATGGGTGGATAGACTTCAACGCAGGTACCCTGGTGGAGGACGAGGAGCCCGAGGCTCTGTTGGCACGCTTTGTTGACAAGGTGCTCGAAACAGCTGATGGCGCCAAGCTGAAGCACGAAGAGGTTGGCTTCAAAGAGGTTGCGATATTCAAAACCGGAGTTACGCTGTAAAAGTTGAAGATTGAAAAAATTCCCCCTCTAAGTTAGAGGGGGTGCCCGAAGGGCGGAGAGGTCTGTAAAAGGAATTGTACAACCTCGCCAAGCCCCACCTCAATCTCCCCTACGAACCGACGCAGCGGAGCGAGGGCAGAACAAACTTGTTTGCTCTGCCGAGCCGCAAGGAGGAAAAGCCTCCGTAGGAGGATTAAAGGGGAGGTGACTGCCCAAGCAGTCGGAGGGGTGATCGAAATTGTCTGCGCGTCCTCGCGCAGAGGGGGTGCCCGCAGGGCGGGGGCGTGTGTAAATCATTACAGCCCTTAACGACTTTAAGGCCCTTAACGACTTAGGACTCTCGACGTTAGACGTTAGACAAAAAAGAACTATGAAGCGATTAGCGACCATATTTGCCGCGGTGGTGGTGGCGGCTGTCACCACCCTATCGGCCCAGGGCGTAAGCCGAGTGTGGGTGGCCGACCAGGGTGACGGCACCTACCGCAACCCCATACTCCACGCCGACTACTCCGACCCCGACGTTATCCGCGTGGGCGACGACTACTGGATGACCTCGTCGTCGTTCGACTGCCTGCCTGCATTGCAGATTCTGCACTCTACCGACCTGGTGAACTGGCAGTTGGTGGGCGCAGTGGATAGCTATCGCCCCAACGCCATTCAGGAGCAGCACGGCAACGGTGTGTGGGCCCCCTCAATTCGCTATCACAACGGCCTCTACTACATCTACTGGGGCGACCCCGATGTGGGCATCTATATGGTCAGCACCGACAATCCGCGTGGCACCTGGAGCGAGCCCCATCTGGTCGAGGCAGGAGTGGGAATGATTGACCCCTGCCCACTCTGGGACGATGACGGCAGGGCCTACTTGGTACACAGTTGGGCAGGCTCGAGGGCAGGCTTCAAGAGCATACTCTCGGCAAGCGAGATGTCGGCCGATGGTAAGCGACTGATTGGCCCCGAGGTGCTAATCCACGACGGCCACGCCGACAACCCCACAATCGAGGGGCCCAAGTTCTACAAGCGTGGCGAGTGGTACTACATCTTTGCCCCTGCAGGCGGTGTTAAGGAGGGGTGGCAACTGGTTATGCGCTCGCGCGAGCCGTTAGGCCAATACGAGTGGCGCAAGGTACTGCACCAGGGCGACAGCGACATTCACGGCCCACACCAAGGCGGATGGGTTACCGACACGGTGGGCGATAGCTGGTTTGTCCACTTCGAGGACCGCTACGCCTATGGCCGAGTGGTGCATCTGCAACCTATGGAGTGGACAGCCGATGGGTGGTGTACAATGGGCGTCGACACCAATGGCGACGGCATTGGCGAGCCCGTAGCGACCTACCGCAAGCCCCACACCAACAAGCCTATGCCCATAACTACCCCTGCCGAGGGCGATGAGTTCGACTCGGCCACCATAGGGCTGCAATGGCAGTGGTTTGGCAACCCCCAGAGGGATTGGACAATGCACTCGCCCGAGGGCTATCGCAGGTTCTACTGCCAGCCATACACCTCGTTGTGGGAGGCCAAGAACATACTGGCCCAGAAGCTCACAGCCCCCACACAGACCATTACGGCCAAGTGCGACTTCTATGGCGGAGTGGCTGGCGACCGCGCAGGAGTGACCATTCACGGCAGGGATATTGCCACACTGGCGTTCTACTACGACGGCACCAACACCTACCTTCAGCAGAGTGTCTGCTACGGCGCCGACAAAGGCAAGGCCGAGGAGGTGGTTGAGCAGGTGCTCTGGAACGAGGACAACCAGTTGTACCTGCGCATAGAGGTTAGCGAGGGGGCAATGTGTCGCTTTGCCTACTCGACCGACGGCCGCAAATTCCGCCCCATAGGTAAGCCTTTCAAGGCCAAAGAGGGCAAGTGGATTGGTGCCAAGTTTGGCCTATTTGCCGTAACGAGTGGCAAGACCAACGATGGCGGCTGGATAGACGTCGACTGGGTAAGAGTTGAGTAGATTACGAAAAAGGGTTGCACTGTGCAACCCTTTTTATTTTACAGCAGCATAAACGTAGCCATACCTACGGCCAGGCCTATGGGCAGGCTCCAACAGATTTGCTTGGGCGGCAGTTTGGACAGGTGCAGTTGGGCACTCCACAGCACTCCTGCCACCACAATGGTCGCCATAAAGGGCCACAGCAGGGCTACATTGCCCACAAAGAGCAGCACCCACTCCACTGCCAGCAGCGCACCCACAGCCACAAGGTGGTAGTTCAGGGGCCACAGGTACTCCACAATCATCAGCACCAGCGCAACAACAGCCGCCGTATAGAGCACCTTGCGCACCACAAAGAGCATCATAAACTTGGCAAAGACCGCTCCGCACCCTACAAGGCATAGCTCCGTAGCTACAAGCATCAGCACCCTCTGGCGACGCACATTCTCGCCCAGTGGCCCTCGCCTACTCCCCTGCCCCACAATGCCAAAACCTCGCAGCACCGTCCAAAACAAGAGCGGTGTGGCCAGGGTCATACCTGCCACAGACCAGATGACAAAGGGTTTCAGCTCGGCAACATAGCGCACCGACGTGGCATCGCACAGCACCACCAGCGCCACCGCCCACAAAGGCATAGCCAGTGGGTGGAAGAGCAGTGACAAGCCCTTGAAAAAGTGGTATTTGGAAGTAGGTAAAGACATTGAGAATTGAAAATTGAGAATTGAAAATTGAAAATTGAAAATTGAAAATTGAAAATTATTTTCCTTTGCTACCCAACTCTCCCCAGCTCCACGACAACTCCTCCCCTAAGTTAGGGGAGGTGCCCGAAGGGCGGAGGGGTCTGTAATAAGGAACGGCACGACCTCACCAAGCCCCACCTCAATCTCCCCTACGAAAGGGGAGGTGACTGCGCAAGC
>JAZPXV010000020.1:0-21991 GCA_045543795.1 Tidjanibacter sp. | reverse complement strand
CGCCAAAACTCTTCTTTGCTTCCATAATTTTTACTATTTTAATTGTTAATAGTTGTTTGATGGTGCAAAGTTGACGCTACAAACTGCCACATTATGTCAGAGTAAGAATTATTTTCTCACAAACTCATACAACTCGCGCAGGTAGTCGTCGATATTCTCGTCCAAGCTGAAGCAATCTTTTTGTGGACACCAAAGAAGATATACTTTGTCCGAGAAGGGGTCTTTGTGCTTCTCCACATTCGGCATATCCTCGGTAAGGCTATCAAAATAGTCCTTAAAATATAGTTGAGTGCGGTTGTAAATCTCCTGCCCAAGTCGAATCTGTGGTGCACGATTCTGCTTCGCTTCGTGCACAAACTTATCCCTAAACTCCTCGAACGAACAACGCTCCCACCAATGGAGGCGACTGCCGTCCTGCTCGACAATGAGTTGGTGCTTGACCGTAACCTCAACCCAAAAATCATTCATTCGCAGAATGTCGGGAATGGAATATGGCTTATGGTCGCTCAAGTCGTGAATGGCGTGGCAGATGCATAGGTGGCTCAACTTGTCGGCTGCGGGCTGCACCGACTCATACCAAGTTGTGCCATCATTAAGATCATCCGTCAATCCCAACTCCTTACTACTCATTTCGGGTCGATAGTCCGAAGGATAAAGATAACAACGACACTGCTCAATCTCCTCGAAATCCAACACATCGCAGGTGTATAGCCAATCAATAACCACAAGCATCTTATAAAAGTCAGAGCCGTAATAGTCATCATTCGCCATTGGCAAGAGAGAACTATGTCCATTCGCTGAGAATTTGAGCGTTCCCTCAACCTCCACATCATCATCCGATTCGGGGTCATAGGTCGTAGTCATCACCTTGCGACAGAGTGCCTCGGTACGAGCATACATCTTCTGCGTAAGGTCATATAGGCGATTATTCACCTGCTCCATACGCACCACCTCTTCGGGCGTAGCAACAAACATCTTATCGAGCAGATGTTTGCGCTTCCAAATCAACTTTTTCACCTGCTCGCATTTATGCTGCGAGCGAGTCCACTCCATATTAAACTCCACATTTTTGCCCGTGATGGCAAGAATCTTCTCCTCAATTTTCTGCACCTGCGCTCGCAAGTGGGTATATTCTTTGTTTTTCATAATAAATGGTATGTAATTTTCGGCAAAACTACATCCCTACAATGCCAAATCGCGTCAGGTGAAATTTATTTTTTCACAAACTTATACAACTCTTGTAAGTAGTCGTCGATATTTTTATCCAAGTAGAAACAATCCTTGTGAGGGCGCCAGCGATAGTGGACTTCATCGGATAGTGGCTCTGTCCACTGCTCTACACATGGCATATCTGCGGATAGGTCCTCCAAATAATCGTGGAAATATTGGCGTGTGCGATTGGCAATCTCCTGCCCAAGTCGGATTTGTGGCGCACGATTCTGCTCTGCCTCGTGCAAAAACTTATTCCTAAACTCCTCGAGCGAAGACCGCACCCACCACTTTAGGCGATTGCCATCTTGTTCCTTTCCTGATTTGCCGAGTCTGGTTTTGCGTATAAAAACCAAACACCAATTGCTGTACACTGCTTCATAGCTTTACTCTTTTAAATGTTGGACAATTCGAAGTGAGTTAAAGAGTAGTGTAAAACTCAGAAAAGTAGTGAGATATGCGGAAAAAAGTGTACATTTTTTAAAGACCCTAAAATGTACACTCTATTGCACATCCTAGTTGCTTTATTTCTCATCATTTTTCCATAGTGACGAGAAAGAAAAAACCCTGATTCCTATTGAAAATCAGGGTTTTGCTTAATTTTTCGTTTTCTTCAAGTGGTGCCACCGGGAATCGAACCAGGGACACAAGGATTTTCAGTCCTTTGCTCTACCAACTGAGCTATGGCACCAGCCTCAATGTCTGCTTTTGATTTCCAAAAGCGTTGCAAAGGTAATGATTATTTTTTATCCTGCAAATCTTTGTAGATTTTTTTTTCAATTTTTTCTTCTCTGGGGAAGGGAAAGTGGGGTGGTTAAACCATCTTTTTGCCGAGGTCGTAGGGTGGTGGGGCTACCATTTTTGCGCTTTCAATGCGCACCCACCCGCCCCGCTCGGAGCACCCTTCGCTCCTCGCTGCCCAGATTTTTTAAGGCTGTGCCACATCGAAGTCGCAAATGTACTTTCTTCCCTTGCGGAGTACCTTTTGCTCTTCGCTGCTCGGCTTTTTAGGGGGCACTTCTGGCCATCGCTCCAAAAATGTACGTTGCCCACTCACACCCTTCGCTCCTCGCTACCCATAAAAAACGCCCCACCTGCGATAACTGCAGGTGGGGGTGCTCTCTTTGCCAATCAACTCGCCAGAATTGACAGTACTCACCTTGTTTGGTGGTAGGTCTGTTGTGCCTTAGAAGAAGTAGTTAAGGCTAAGGGTTGTGGCGGTTGTGAGCGAGAAGTTGGTGGTGTTGTTGTTGCCAATGCTGCGGAGCGAGAAGCCACACAAGTTTGCGCTAACGCTCATCTTGGGCGATATGCGGTAGTGGAATGCGCCCAGCTGTATGCCAAAGCCAAAGTCGGTAGTGGTGTGATCGAGGTTGGAGTAGTGATCGATGTCCAGGCCGAGTGTGATACCAGGGGTGTATACCAGTGGGGTGTTGCCTATGGGCAGCCAGTAACGCCCTGCTGCGTTGATGCCATAACTACCATGGTGCGAGCCGAAACCGAGAGCCATAGTGCCCTCGACCGAGATGTTGTCGGTAACGAAGTAGCCGAATGTTGGTGCGATGCTTACAGTTGCGGTACCACTGGCCGAGAAGCTTGCCGAGCCACCCAACCACATTTTGTTCTCTTGTGCAAACGCGCCAGTTGCTATGGCGAGTGTTGCGATGATTGTCAACAGTTTCTTCATAATATTGCTTGTTTTTAGGGTTAAAAATTGCCTTGTGTCGAATACAAAGATAACAAAACTATTGAAATATCCAAATGTGGCCCTCACGACTACTCGAAGTCGTAGCCCTCGATTGCGTCGGCATAGTCGCTCCAATATTGGGCCGATTTGTATGTTTCTACACTTTCGGTGGGTACATAAATCGTGCGAGCCAAACGCTTCCCACCTGTCAGAACGATAAATAGATGGATATGGTGGGGTTGTAGGCTGGCTGCTTTGTATCGCCCTAAAGTAAGAAAAAATATATTTTTTCTCGCGCGAGGGATGATAACCTATTTCAAAAAGTGTATCTTTGTGGCGATAATCCAAATTTTTTGCTCAGATGAAAATTGCTATTGCACAGATAAATGTTTCGGTGGGTGATTTTGAACACAACAAGTTCAAGATTATCGATGCTATCTCACAGGCCAAACAGCAGGGGGCCGACCTGGTGGTATTTGCCGAGGGGGTGATTAGCGGTGCTCCTGCACGTTCGCTCTTGGCTCGCTACGGCTTTCTCGACAAGGTTGAGCAAACACTGGTCGAGATTGCAGCCTTCTGCGACGATATTGCCGTCATAATCGGTATGCCCATCCAGCACGAGGGCACTACTCGCGCAGCTGCGGCTTATATCAAGAACCGACACGTTATGCGCTACATAACCAAGCGCAACCTGGCCTCCGATGTCGATGGAGCCTACTTGTCGCCCGGTCGTGGCAGCGAGTATATTTCCGTCGCTGGCGAGAAGGTGGCTGTGGTTGTGGGTGCCGATGCCTACGACGATGCCGCCTACCGCAAGGCCGATACCGTAATAGTGCTGGGTGCTGACCGCTACTCGCAGGGGCGCATCGAGCGTCGCTACTCGCTCTTTGGCGAGAAGTCGTATATGGCCGATGCCAACGTGGTCTTCGTAAACCTCTTGGGCGCAAGCTGCGAGGTGGTGTTCGACGGCTCGTCGGCAGCGTTCAACTCAAAGGGGCAGGCTATTGCCCTGCTTGGCAGCTTTGCGGAGGAGATTGCATTTGTCGATACCGCAGCCCAGAATGAGGTGGTCGAAATCCCTTATCAGGACAAAACCGCAAACGTGTATGGCGCTCTGAAATTGGCCATTCGCGACTACTTCGATAAGAATCACTACGACAAGGGGTGCTTGGTTATGACCGGTGGTATTGACTCGTCGCTGGCGGCAGTGCTTATGGTCGATGCATTGGGTGCCGATAGGGTGGTGGCCCTTCAAATGCCCTCGCGCTATTCGACCGACCACTCGGCTGAAGATGCAGAGGCATTGGCTGAGGCTCTGGGGATTGAGATGATAACCATCCCCCTGGGCGACATCTATCGCAGCAGCCTCGACACCATTGTGGCGTCTATTGGCGAGCCCGAGTCGGAGAGGTTGGAGGGCGACTTCCAGATGCGCTTGCGTACAGCGCTGTTTATGGCTGTGTGCGACAAGAGGGGCTATGTGCCTGTGAACTGCTGCAACAAGACCGAGTTGGCTATTGGTGCTCTGACGCTCTATGGCGACACCAGTGGTATGATTAGCATCTTGGGCGACCTCTATAAGAGCGATGTGTTTGCTCTGGCGCGCCACATCAACGCCCAGCGCCACATCATCCCCGAGGCAATTATGCAACGTACCCCCTCGTCGGAGAAGATTCAGGGCGAGAAATACGGCGAGCTGCCCACCTACGATGTGATTGATGCAATTCTGTACCGCCTGTTGGAGCGCTGGCAGGATAGAGACGAGATTATCGATGCAGGCTTTGAGGAGAGCGATGTGGACGCAGTGAGGGGTATGATTTACGACTCGCTGGAGTTGATAAACCAGTTCTGCCCCATCATTGCCGTATCGCCTATGCCTCTGGATAGGAGCTACGTCGACCTGCCCAAATCGACCAATAGCGTGTTCTAAACCTATAATGAACGAGAGAGATTATGGCGAAGATAATGGAACATAAGGCCAAGATTGTTGAGATTGTGGCCGAGGAGAAGAGGGTTGAGGCCGAGATGGTTGTCGAGAGTGCCTGTGGCAGCTGCAAGGCCAAAGAGGTTTGTGGCCAGAGCGAGAGCCAACAGCGCAAAGTGACCGTCTATGTCGACCACCCCGAGATTTATAGCGTGGGCCAAGAGGTTACGGTCTATATCGAGCAGATTATGGGCATACAGGCTGTGGTCTACTCGTACATTGTGCCGTTCTTCTTGATGTTGGCGGCTCTGTTTATTACCAACTCGTTGAAACTTGGCGACTTGGTTGCGGGCCTGTCGGCACTGGGTGTGTGCGCTCTGTACTATGTGGTGCTCTACTTCTTCCGTAAGAGGCTCGAGAGGGTTATTGTGTTCAGGATTAAGAACGAGTATTTTTAGGATAGAAAACAATAAAGGATTACAACTAACAAATAACTTATGGGAACTTTAGTGTCTACAATCTTGGTTGTGAGCTTGCTGGGTGGCCTGCTGGCTCTGTTGCTGTATGTGGTGGCCAAGAAATTTCACGTCGAGGAGGACGCACGAATCGATGAAGTGGAGAAGAAACTGCCTGGTGCTAATTGCGGTGGTTGCGGCTTTGCGGGCTGCCGTGCTATGGCCGAGGCGCTGGTTAAGGAGGATGACATCTCGACACTCTACTGCCCTGTGGGTGGTGGCGAGTGTATGAAACTGATTGCCACCTATCTGGGCAAGGCTGCTGCCGAGCGCGAGCCCCAGGTGGCTGTGGTGCGTTGCGCAGGTTCGTGTGCCAATCGCCCCAGGGTTAACACCTACGATGGTGCAGGTTCGTGTGCTGTGGCTGCGTCGCTGTATGCAGGCCAGACGGGGTGCTCGTTTGGCTGTATTGGCCTGGGCGACTGTACGCTCAAGTGCGATTTTGGGGCTATTAAGATGAACCCAGAGACGGGACTGCCCGAGGTCGATGACGAGAAGTGTACCGCTTGTGGTGCTTGTGTGAAGGCCTGCCCCAAGATGATTATCGAGTTGAGGAAGAAGGCTCCCAAGGGGCGTAAGATATATGTGTCGTGTGTCAATAAAGACAAGGGCGCAGTGGCTCGCAAGGCTTGCAAGGTGGCCTGTATCGGCTGTGGCAAGTGTGCCAAGGTGTGTGCCCACGATGCAATTACTGTTGTGAATAACTTGGCCTATATCGACTCTACCAAGTGTAAGATGTGCCGCAAGTGCGTGGCCGAGTGCCCCACTGGTGCTATTATCGAGGTGGGATTCCCAGTGCGCAAGCCTGCTGTCGAGAGTGCTCCCAAAGCCGAGGCTCCAAAGGTTGAGGTAAAGGCCGAGGCCCCCAAAACAGTAGTAGAAGAAGTTAAACCTAACGAAACCGCTAACAAAGAATAGTATATGAAGACATTTCCAATAGGCGGTATTCATCCGTCGGACAATAAACAATATAGCAAGGAGGCGGCCATCGAGCGCTTCCCCATCCCACAGGTGGTAACCATTCCTCTGGCTCAACACATCGGAGCCCCCGCAGTGGCTTGCGTAGCCAAGGGCGACAAGGTGTTGGCAGGCCAGGTGATTGCTACGGCAGGCGGCTTTGTGTCGAGTGCCATTCACTCGTCGGTGTCGGGTACTGTTACGGCAGTAGATATGAAGGCCGACGCCCAGGGCAATATGAAACCCTGCATCACCATTGCAGTCGAGGGCGACGAGTGGATTGAGGGTGTAGACCAGAGCACTACACTGGTTAAGAATATCACCTTGTCGGGCAAAGAGATTGTGGCCAAGGTAGCCGAGATGGGTATCGTGGGTATGGGCGGTGCAACATTCCCCACCCACGTCAAACTGTCGATTCCAGATGGCAAGAAGGCCGAGTGCCTGATTATTAACGCTGTGGAGTGCGAGCCCTACCTTACGGCCGACTACCGAGTGATGCTCGAGAAGGGTGGCGAATTGCTTACGGGCGCACGTCTGCTTGCAAAGGCCATTGGCGTAGAACAAATATACATTGGTATAGAGAATAACAAGCCCGATGCCATAAAGGCTCTGCAAGTGTTGGCTGGTAGCTACCTCGGAATAGAGATTGTTCCGCTGAAGATGCGCTACCCCCAGGGTGGTGAGAAACAGCTCATTGCCGCCATTACTGGCCGCCAGGTACCCAGCGGTGGCCTGCCTATCGACGTGGGTGCAGTGGTGCAGAACGTAGGTACTGCCCTGGCAGTCTATGAGGCTGTGATGAAGAATAAACCTCTGGTCGAGAGGGTTGTTACAGTTACTGGCCCCAAACTGGCAAGGCCCAAAAACCTGCTCGTGAGGATTGGTACCCCTATGAGTGAGCTGATTGACTACTGCGGTGGTATGGATGGCGTGGGTAAGGTTGTGGCTGGTGGCCCTATGATGGGCCGCGCGGTGAGCAATGTCGATGCCCCTGTGACCAAAGGTACCTCGGGCGTGCTGCTTATACCTACTGCCGAGTCGCTCCGCCAGAAGCCCGACACCTGCATACGTTGCGCCAAGTGCGTAGAGGCTTGCCCTATGGGCCTGGAGCCCTACCTGCTGGCTAAACTGTCGAAGAAAGAGATGTATGACGAGGCCGAGAAGCACTACATTGCCGACTGTATCGAGTGTGGTTGCTGTACCTATAGCTGCCCTGCCTACCTGCCTCTGCTCGACTGGCTGCGCATTGGCAAGGGCGAGATTATGAAGGCCATTCGCGCAAGGGCTACCAAAAAGTAGTTCGACAGAGCGGCAAAATAGAAGATGTGAAACGTAAAAAAATGAAGATATAACTTATGAGTAGTCAAAAATTGGTTATTTCGCCTGCTCCCCACGTTCACGGGAGCAACGATACTCGCCGAATGATGGCCGATGTGCTCATTGCACTTGCCCCTGCATTGGTGGTGTCGTTTTTGGCCTACGGCTGGCGTGCTCTGCTGGTAGTGGCCTTTTCGGTGGTGTGCTGCGTAGTTTTTGAGTGGGCTGTACAGAAATTCCTGCTGCGAGGCCCTCTGACCATCGGCAACCTTTCGGCTGTGGTTACGGGTGTGCTGCTGGCATTCAACCTGCCTGCCAACATCCCTCTGGGATTGGTGGCTATTGGCTGTGCAGTGGCCATTGTGGTTGCCAAGATGACCTATGGCGGCCTGGGCAAAAACTTGTTTAACCCTGCACTTGTGGGCCGAGTATTCCTGCTGATTGCCTTCCCTGTAGCTATGACCTCGTTCCCCGAGGCTGTGGGCGCAGTGTCGGGTGCAACCCCTCTGGCAATGGCTAAAGAGGCACTTAAGGCTGGAGCACCCGTCAGCGAGGTTATGCAGAGTGTAGACCTGGGCGCTATGAGCCTCGGTATGAAGAGCGGCTCGCTGGGCGAGATTTCGGTTGTGGCTCTGCTTGTGGGCTTTGTGTGGCTGCTGGTGCGTAGGGTAATTAGCTGGCACATTCCCGTTGTGGTGCTGGGCACTATGGCACTCTTCTCGACCATTATGTGGGGTGTAAATCCCGACGCATATATGAGCCCCTTGTTCCACCTGCTGAGCGGTGGTGCAGTGCTGGGTGCAGTGTTTATGGCTACCGACTATGTTACCTCGCCTATGACTACCAAAGGTATGGTCATCTACGCTGTGGGCATTGGCCTGATTACTATGCTCATCCGTCTGTGGGGCCCCTATCCCGAGGGTATGTCGTTTGCTATACTGATTATGAACTCGGTGGTGCCTCTGATTGATAAGTATGTGCGTCCCAAGAGGTTCGGTGTTGTTAAATCTAAAAAATAGGAGGCCTACGAGTATGAAGAGTTCGCTTAAAAATATGGTGTTGGTGTTGCTGGGCATCTGCCTTGTGACATCGGCTGCTGTGGCTCTGGTCTATGACGTTACCAAAGAGCCCATCGAAAAGGCTAAACAACAAAAAACAGTAGATGCGCTCAAGGCAGTGTTGCCCACGTTCGATAACCAGCCCCAGGCCGAAGGGGGTGTCTATAAGGCAACCCTGGGTGGCCAGACTGTGGGCTATGCGGTCGAGTCGACCTCGCCAAATGGCTTCAATGGCGATGTGAAACTGATGGTGGGCTTCGATACAGAGGGCACAATCGTTAATATCGCAGTGCTCGAGCAGGCCGAGACCCCAGGCTTGGGTAGCAATATGGCCGAGGAGGATAATGTGCTGCTGACGAGCTTCAAGGGTAAGAAGGCTTCGGAGCTGAAGATGACGGTTAAGAAAGATGGTGGCGATGTTGATGCACTCACAGCCGCTACTATCTCGTCGAGGGCCTATGCCGAGGCAGTAGCTATGGCCTATGAGGCGTTCAAGAAGGCAAAGGAGGCCGATAAACCCCAGGTGGTGATTGACTATGCTGCCCTGCTGCCCGAGTATAACCAGATGTTCGACGGCAAAATAGAGGGCGTGAAGGTGCGCACCGCCATTCAGGGCGCCAATACTGTGGGCTACGCTATTGAGGGTAAGTCCGACAATGGCTACAACGGCCTTGTGAGAGTGGTAGTGGGCTTCTTGCCCGACGGCACTATCAATGGTATTGCTGTGGCCGAGCAGAACGAAACCCCAGGCTTGGGTGGCGAGATGACCGAGGCCGACAATGTGCTGGCCAAGAGCCTGGTGGGCAAGAATGGTGCAAAGGTTAAATGGGGCCTCAAAAAAGAGGGTGGCAGCGTCGATGCACTCACCGCCGCTACTATCTCATCGAGGGCATACGTCGAGGCGGTAGAGGCTGCTTACGAAACCTTCAAGAAAGTTGTTAATCAGTAAAATGCAACGAGAGTTATGGGTAAAAATTTGAATATACTTACTTCGGGCATCATCAAGAATAACCCAACCTTTGTGTTGGTGCTTGGTATGTGCCCCACGCTGGCCACAACCACCTCGGCCCTGAATGGTATGGGTATGGGTGCTGCGACGCTGTTTGTGCTTGTGCTGTCGAATGTGGTCATTTCGCTTATCAAGGGTATCATCCCCGACAAAATCCGCATCCCCGCCTATATTGTGGTTATAGCATCGGCTGTAACAATACTGCAACTGCTTATGCAGGCCTACCTGCCCGACCTCTATAACACCCTGGGCGTATTCATTCCGCTGATTGTGGTGAACTGTATTATTCTGGGCCGCGCCGAGGCGTTCGCATCGAAGAATGGCGTGTGGGCATCGGCTCTGGATGGTCTGGGTGTAGGCTTGGGCTTTACCATTTCGCTCACACTGATTGGTATGGTGCGCGAGGTGCTTGGCAATGGCCAGATTTTTGGCTGTGAGCTGTGGCAGGGTGGTGGAGCTCTGATATTTGTGCTTGCCCCTGGTGCATTTATGGTGCTGGGCTATTTGATGATATTGTTCCGTAAGTTAACCGCTAAAACCAAGTAGGAGGAAGTAGAGTTATGGAGATTTTTGCAATTGTTATAGGCGCTATATTTGTGAACAACGTAGTGTTGTCGCAATTTTTGGGTATCTGCCCATTCTTGGGCGTGAGCAACAAGGTTGATACTGCCTTGGGTATGGGTGCTGCCGTTACGTTTGTTATGGCCATCAGCTCGCTTGTGGCTTACCTGTTGCAGTACTATGTGCTTGTACCCCTGGGTATTGAGTATATGCAGACGCTGGTATTTATTTTGGTAATTGCGGCCCTGGTGCAGATGGTAGAGATTATTCTGAAGAAGATTTCGCCCTCGCTCTATCAGGCACTGGGTATCTTCCTGCCCCTGATTACCACCAACTGTGCTGTGCTGGGTGTTGCCATCCTGTTGGTGCAGAAAGAGTTTGGCTTGGTTGAGTCGGTAGTTTATGCTACCTCGACTGCCCTGGGCTTTGCGCTGGCACTGGTTATCTTTGCAGGTATGCGCGAGAGGTTAGAGCTCAACGACGTGCCCAAAGGGGTGCGCGGTGTGCCCATCGCACTGATTACGGCCAGTATGCTGGCAATGGCCTTTATGGGCTTCTCGGGTTTGGTGTAATAATAAAAAGAGGCGGTGAGTCAGTCACCGCCTCTTTTTTTTGTCTAACGTCTAACCGACCGAAGTCATTAAGGACATTAAGGACATTAAGGACATTAAGGCCCTTAAACTCCTTAAACTCCTTATTCTCTTTACTCCAATTCATTTTGTTTTATTCCTGGCGAGCACCTTCTCTTGCTCGTGGGCCGAGAGCTTGTGCAGGGTGGTGTCGATGTAGTAGCGGCTGCCGCGACGTTCTACGAGGGCCACTCCGTCGTTGAACGAGCCAGCCTGGTCGTACATAAAGTCGCCCAACAGCTTGCCCGAGGTCGAGTAGTAGGCATACTTGTTGCCCCTGCGACCAATCACAAACCCCTCGCCTGCATCGCCCATCCACTCGGCGCCAATAGTCGAGAGTTGCTGCCCACTGCGGTTGTAGATGTGCCAAATGCCGCCATCGGAGGCCGTAACTATGTTCTCGCTGCCGTGCCAGGCAATATCGCTCCACCTGTCACGCATAACCCAACCACCGTGGCGGTCAATAAGCCCGTAGCCACGCTCGGTGCGCACAACAGCACGCCCTTCGTAAAAGTCAAAGGCAGCCACCAGGGGGCGTTCGGTGGCTATAACTCTGTTGTCGAGCGTTAGGTAGTACCAATGCCCATCTCTGTAGGCTCGGCGTATCATTTCGCTCGACGGACACACCTCGTCGAACAGCTCGGGCGAAACCCTTATGGGCTCGGGCTGGGGTGGTAGAGAGGTGACGTTTACTTGTGGTGCGACCGAAGGGGCAAGCATATTGAGCAGCAATGGCATTGGGCGGAAGGGCTCGACGGCAACATCTTCTATTGCGCTGACAATATCGTCAGGTGTGGCCTTGTTTAGTACTGCTTTCGCCAGGCGAGCAATCGAGCTGATGCCGTAGTGCTCGGCTGCGGAGGCGAGTATGCGTAGGTGTGACACCACCTTCTCGTGGGTGTAAGCGCACGAGTGCAGAATCTTGTAGGCCTCCAACTCCGATGCTCCAATGTAGAGTGCCATAACGGCGCTTGCCAACATCTGGTAGGTGTAGTATGGCGAGCCATTTGTCCCCAGCGGATAGGTGGTTATGTAGACTCTGCCTCGGGTGTCGAAATGGGTGTATCCCATGCCCGTAAGTCCAAAGTTTAACCCCTCGGCCTTAATCTGCTGTGATGCCTCGGCAATGCTCTCGATAGCGCTACGCAACAAGTGCTTGCGCTGTGGAGAGTGATTCTGGCGCACAAAGGTGTGTAAGTCGGTGTGGTAGGGCTCTATTAGGGCGTGGTACAAATGGGGTGTGCCACAATTGTCGTGAACAACTACCCCGTCGGTGATAAAGCGTTTGCCCGACATAAAACAATATTTGCAAGCCTGCTTGGTGCGGTAGACAATCTCGGCCAACTGTGGGCCGTCTACATTGAATGGTATTGTGAGCAGTTTGAGCTCGCCACACTGCCTTACGACAAAGGTTATGCAGTTGCGGTCGACCATAAAGGTGGGTCTGCCGAGGTGGTCGAGAGGTGTCGAAACACCCTCTAACTCGCCAGCAAAGTTGCCTGCAACAATGGCTGTGATGTAGTTTTCGATTGAGTACTTCATTGTGGTTGTGGTAGTAGTTGTCCGAACGGGGCTATGCTTAAATCATCTGCTCTATGCTAATTGAGCCAATATTCAGCAGGGCAAGTAGTTGGGATGCCGAGCAGTTGTAGCACATAGCGCGGTAGGGCGGTCGGCAAGGTTGTTCTTTGAGTTGGCTTATAGTCTGGTCGAATATTGTGGGCAGTACGCTCGACATCTGCCATAGCATACGGCTGTAGTGGTTGTCGGGCAGTGGCTCGCCCTCGGAGGGGAACCAAACTGTGGGGCCTACGTTGTCGTACTCGGAGGCTATGTGTATGTTGAGCAACAGAGTGTTACCATCGGTAGTGGCGGTGCCCTTTATCTTGTCGGCCAGCTCGAGTAGTTGGGCCTCGGTGGCGTCGGTAGCCTCGCCATCGGTTATGTTTATCACCAGCGGTGGAAAACTGTTTGGGTTTCGCTTGCACCAGGCAGCTACGATGCGGCGTGCCGTGCGCAGAGCATCGCCCATAGGTGTGCGCCCCTTGGCTGTAGGTTCAATCCAGCAGCGTCGGTCGATTATACATTCGGAGGTGGTGCCATCGGGCAGGCAGAACTTGATGTGTTCGGCCAGGGTGGTTGTGGGCATCGAGTTGACGTCGGTTATGCGCCTAAAGCCGCTACCCCACAGTGGGGTGGCCTTGTCGCCGCCGTAGCCTATCACGGCCAGGTCGAAGTAGTCGCCCACATGTTGGGTGCGCTGACAGTTGTTTATCAACTCGTCGATTAGTGAGTTGGCCACCGAGGCTACTGCTTGGGCTTTGGTGGTCAGTCGGCCACCAAAGGTCACCTTCTCATCCATTGAGCCCGAGCGGTCGATGAGCAATACTACTGCTCCTTTTTGACGTCGTGTGATGTTTGCGCAATACATTGTTGTAGTAATTCTTTAAGTGAGGCAATCGGGTATTGGGGCGAGGTCAAGGTGGTCGCAAGCTCGCGTAGGGGCGAGCCGTTGGCGAATAACTCTATGACGGTGGCCAGGGCGCTGCTGCGGCCTTCGATGGCCTCGTTGGGGTCTATTATCAGTTCGCAGTCTGGGTACTGCTCAAGTAGTGTGGGGTCAATGGCCAGGGCGTTGAGTGCCACAGCAATGAGGGCTATCGAGTAGTCGTCTATGTGGCTGTCGTAGGCATCGCCACGCCTGGGGTGTATGTAGCCTGGTGTGCCCAGTTCGCCACCTGTCGCCAGGGTTGGGTGGTAAAGGGCATCGAGGTCGATGAGTCGCATCTGCCCATCGGCGCAAACGATTATGTTCTCGGGCTTCAGGTCACCGTGTCGCCAGGGCGAAGAGAGAATGTCGAGGGCCAGGAGCATAAATTCGCTGGCCAGGTTGGCAAGTGTGGCGCACTCGCGATTGAATGAAGCTCGGTGTAGGGCATAGTGGAGTGTTGGGCCCTCGATGCGCGGATATAGGGCAATGTCTATGTAACCAGTATGGGTGTGGCTTGCAACGAACAGTTCGCCCTTGAGCAGTCGTGTTGGGGCAAGCCTATCGGAGTCGAGCGTGCCCAGCAGAGCATACAACTCGGGGGCATTGGTGGGCGTAGAGGTGTAACACTTGAGGCTGTGAGCCCTGCCGTCGATGTCGACTACAAAGGTTATGCTCTTGCGGCCAGAATTAAAGACCAGTTGCCCCGAGTGATCGCGCTTGGGTGATATCTCTTTTAAGGTGCGCAAAGTGGTATGGTGCAGCTCCATCGAATCGATGATGTTGCGCAAAATTGGACGTAGCATAGCTAAATATGTAGTTTAGGCGTTGGTTTGGGATATCAAAATTATAAAATCACGAATAAAAATCGTAACTTTGTGGGTTGAAAGGGGCTCTATGTACGACGGAAAGCCAGATAGAGCCGACGAACTGAATTTTTACTACACTCAAAACACAGATATGAAAGCAGAGTACACTCCCTTTGTAGACGAACTTATCGAACTTGCCATTCGCGAAGATATAGGCGATGGCGACCACACCACACTATCGACCATCCCTGCTACTGCTCGCGGCCGTATGAAACTGCTCGTAAAGCAAGAGGGCATTATTGCAGGCATTGAGGTGGCTGTAAAAGTTTTCCGCAGGTTGGACCCCACTATCGAAATCGAACTGCTCAAAAACGATGGCGACAGGGTGAAGGTGGGCGATGTGGCCTTCTATGTCGAGGGGCGTACCCAGACGCTGCTGCAGGCCGAGCGCATTGTGCTCAACATTATGCAGCGTATGAGTGGCGTGGCTACCCAGACGGCTGTCTATGCCGAGGTGCTCAAGGGTACCAATTGTAAGGTGCTCGACACCCGCAAGACCACCCCAGGTATGAGGGTGCTCGACAAGATGGCTGTTAAGATTGGCGGTGGCGAGAATCACCGCATAGGCCTGTTTGATATGGTGCTGCTCAAAGATAACCACATCGACTTCTCGGGCGGCATTGTAGAGGCCATTACCAATGTGAAAGAGTATCTGAAGGCGAAGGGCAAAAATATACCTATCGAGTGCGAGGTGCGCTCGTTGGAGGATATCGACCTGGTGTTCGAGGCAGGTGGCGTGGACCGCATTATGTTCGATAACTTTACGCCCGAGCTGACAAAGAGGGCTGTCGAGAAGGTTGCAGGCCGTTGTAGCACCGAGTCGTCGGGCGGCATTACGCTCGACACTATGAGGGCCTATGCCGAGGCAGGCGTAGACTACATTTCGGTAGGTGCGCTGACTCACCAGATTAAGAGCCTGGATATGAGCCTCAAGGCGTGTGACAAATAGAATAATCATAATACAAAAACCAAAAGAGAGAGATGAAAAAATTACTAACCTCAATTGTTGCTCTGGTGGCTGTGGTGGCTGCTGGTGTGGCACAACCCCGTTTTACTTACGACGACATTTTGGCTGGCAAGTTTAGCCAAAGGAGTGTCTACGGCCTTCGCTCGATGGCCGATGGCGAGCACTATACCACCCTCGAGAAGGGTGTTGTGTGCCGCTACTCATACGACAAACGCAATGCTGGCGAGGTGCTGTGCGACACTCGTGCCGCAGGTATCGAGGGTAGTGTTGCCGACTATACCTTCAGTGCCGACGAGAGCAAGATTATGTTCCGCCTCGACTCACGCCCCCTGTATCGCCGCTCGCACTTCTCGAAGTATGTGGTCTATGACATCGCTTCGGGCCAGATTAAGAGCGTAGATGAGAGTGCCGACGTGCGCTACGCTGTGTTTGCCCCTGCTGGCAATAAGGTGGCTTTTGTGAAGGATAACAATATCTACATCCGCGACTTGGAGCAGGAGTTTACCTACCAGATTACCTTCGATGGCGAGTGGAACAAGATTATCAATGGTCTGCCCGACTGGGTTTACGAAGAGGAGTGGGGTATTGGCAACCTGCTGCGTTGGAGCCCCAACGGAGAGAGGATTGCCTATCTGCGTAGCGACGAGAGCCACGTCAAGGAGTTCTCGTTCACCAAGTTTGTGACCAACTCGCCCTATACCGAGCAGTTCTCGTACAAATATCCCAAGGCTGGCGAGCAGAACTCGTTCATCTCGCTCCACATTTACAACATCCCCGACGGTACTACTACCAATGTAGACCTGGGCGAGGAGAGGGATATCTATGTGCCCTACTTTGAGTGGACCCCCGATGGTAGGCTCTACTACTACCACATCAACCGCTTGCAGAACCACCTGAGGGTGCAGTTGCTTGATGGCCAGGGTGGCCAGCAGACCATCTATGAGGAGCAGAACGACACCTATGTCGATGGCATTTCGGGCAGTATGCTCACCTTCCTTAGCGACTCGGATAGGTTCATTGTGCAGACCGAGCGCGAGGGTTGGTCGCACCTCTACCTGTCATCAATCTCAAAGGGCGGTCTGAAACCCATTACCCAGGGCGAGTGGAATGTTACCCAGTTGGTTTGCGCTACAGACAAGAAGATTTGGTACCTCTCGACCGAGAGCTCGCCACTCAACAAAGAGTTCTACTCGATTGACCTCAGTGGCAAGAACAAAAAACGCCTCTCGACCGAGGCTGGTATCTATAGCATCAGCCCCAGTGTAGGTTGCCGCTACTATATCAGCTACTTCTCTAATGCCCAGACTCCCAATACCGTTACCCTGCACAAGGGCAATGGCAAACTGGTGGCCGTGTTGGAGGACAATGCTGCGCTGAAAGAGTATATCGCCCAGATTGAGCTGCCCGAGCGCGAGTTCTTCACCTTCACCACCGAGCGTGGCGACGTGCTGAACGCCTATATCAAAAAGCCCAACGACTTCGATGAGAACAAAAAGTACCCCGTACTGATTACCCAGTATAGCGGCCCAGGCTCGCAGGAGGTTAATAACCGCTGGGGCATTGGTTGGGAGGATGCACTGGTGCAGCAGGGCTACTTGGTGGTTAGCTGCGACCCTCGCGGTACAGGCTTCCGCAGTGCCGAGTTCAAGAAGAGAACCTATGGCATTATGGGCCGCCTCGAGACCGAGGACCAGATTTCGTTTGGTAAATATCTGGCCACCCTGCCCTATGTCGATGCCGAGCGCATTGGTATCTATGGTTGGAGCTTTGGTGGCTTTATGTCGCTGAACTGTATTTTGAAGGGTGCTGACGTGTTCAAGATGGCCATTTCGGTTGCCCCCGTAACCTCGTGGAGGTACTACGACTCGGTCTACACCGAGCGCGTGAATGGTCTGCCCCAAAACAATGCCGAGGGCTACGACGAGCCTTCGCCCATTGGCTATGCCAAGAACTTGAAGGGCAAACTGCTGCTGATGCACGGCTCGGCCGACGATAACGTACACGTTCAGAACGCATTTTCGATGGCCCACGAGTTTGTCTTGGCAGGCAAACAGATTGATATGATGATCTTCCCCGATGATAACCACTCGATGTACCCCTATGGTCACCGACTGATTAGGCAGAAGATGATCGACTACTGCTTGGAGAACTTGTAGTAAGCCCACAACTCAACCAAAGAGCCAAAGTGACAACAGTACGCTTTGGCTCTTGTTGGTGTAATAATAGGTATGGGCGTTTTTGCAACCGAGTTGCAAAAAGATAGTGTTACCTTTGTGGCATCAATTTCGACAAAAAGCAATAAATAGAGAGATAATGAAGAGATTTTTTACACTTTTGATGGTGGTGCTGGCGGGCGGCGTTGTGGCAGCCTCGGCACAGAATGTTGGTGGAGTGGTGCGCGACCAGAAGGGCGAGCCCCTCGTTGGCGCAAGCCTCTATTGGGAGGGTACTATGATTGGTACCGCTACCGACGCCAATGGTGCCTACACCATCTATCGTGTCAAGGGGCACGACCGACTGGTGGCTACCTACTTGGGCTATGCCGACCAGGTGGTAGAGGTGCCCGAGGGGACTACCGAGCTTGACTTTACACTTGTCGAGGGCCAGAGCATCGACGAGGTGCAGATTGAGGGCCAGTTGAGTGGTAACTTCATCAAGCAGAGTGGCATAGGCAAGCAAGAGATGATTAGCTTTGCAGGCCTGTGTAAGATGGCTTGCTGCAACTTGGCCGAGAGCTTCGAGAACTCGGCATCGGTTACGGTGGGCTATAGCGACGCTGTGAGCGGTAGCCGCCAGATTAAGATGCTGGGCTTGGCAGGTACCTACACCCAAATCCTCGATGAGAATAGGCCCATTATGCGTGGCATAGGCTCGCCCTACGGACTGAACTATACCCCAGGTATGTGGCTCAACTCTATCCAAGTGTCGAAGGGTATCGCCTCGGTTACGGCTGGCCACGAGGCTATGACTGGTCAGATTAACCTCGAGTATCGCAAGCCTACCGACGAGGAAAAACTCTTCTTGAACTTGTATTTCGACAACGAGCTCAAACCCGAGCTCAACTTGGCTGTGCCCATTGCGCTGAAGAAGGATAAGAGCCTTACGACCAACCTGTTGGTTCACCTTTCGGGCGACACCCAGTCGATGGACCACAATGGCGACGGCTTCCGCGACCTGCCCCAAGCAAGGCAGATAAACGTGGCCAACCGCTGGTTGTATCAGACGGCCGATGGTAGCCAGTGGCGCTGGGGTTGGAGGTATGTCGATGAGGGGCGCGTGGGTGGCCAGATGGAGTACACCCCCGAAAGGTACGACCAGATGGTGAGCGAGAAACAGCTCTACGGCTCGGAGATTTACAATAAGGGACTCAATGCCTACTTGAAGGTGGGCAAACCCATTGGCGCAGCCGTGTGGGACGAAGAGAACGAGGAGGAGAAGCGCTCGAGCTTGGCCTTTGTGATGGATGTCGATGCGTTCAATATGGACTCCTACTTCGGTGTGAATACCTATCAGGGTTCGGAGAGCTCTATGTGGGGCAACCTCTTCTATCAGCACTACTTCTCGGGACGCTCGTCGCTGACGGCGGGTGGCTCGATGTGGATGCGCATCATTGGCGAAGAGGTGTTGCAGATGGGGCAAACGCTCAAATACGATACGGAGATGTTGGAGCCCGGTCTTTTTGCCGAGTACACCTACGCCATTAAGGATAAATTCTCCATCGTGGCAGGAGTAAGGGGCGATTTGATGACCACGCCCCTTGCAAATGGTGGGTTGGATGGCGATGGCGGTTTCGATAGTGAGATTCTCCTGACCCCCCGTATGCACATTCGCTACAACCTGACCGATGAGACGGTCTTGAGGGCTTCGGCAGGTCTGGGCTCGCGTAGGGTTATGACCTTTACCGACAATATCTGGATGCTCGGCACCAACCGTAGGATTGTGAACGACTTGGACTCCGCCGATGCAATCGAAAAGGCAGCAACCCTGGGCGGTAGCCTTACTCACAGCCTTAGCGTGGTGGGCTACAACGACTTGACCCTCAGCTTTGACTACTTCCACACTCGCTTTATGAATGCGGTGCTGGCCGACCAAGAGACCGCCGATGGCACTATCCACATCTACAATGTCGATGGCAAGAGTATGCCTTCGTATGCCCACAACTACCAGTTCGATGTGCAGTGGAATCCTGCCGAGGGATTGGATATCTTCACCACCTTCCGCTACACCGACTCGAAGATTACCAAAGAGTGGCAGGGCGAGAGGTATACCATTGACCGCCCTCTGGTGGGCCTCTTCAAAGGGTTGGTTAATGTGCAGTATGCCACCAAGTTCCGCCGTTGGGTGTTTGACTTTACGGCCCAGCTCAATGGCCCTATGCGACTGCCCTCGCTCGATGGCGACATCACCAATACCGAGTATTCGCCCATCTACCCAATGTTCTACGGCCAGGTGAGCCACCGTGTAGGCCAGTGGGATATCTATGTGGGGTGCGAGAATATTGCCAACTTCTTCCAAAAGAACCCCATCATTGCAGCCGATGCACCCTTCTCGCCCGACTTTAACTCGTCGGTAGTTTGGGGTCCCCTGATGGGCCGTAAGTTCTACATTGGCGCACGCTTTAACTTGTACTAATACACAAACTAAAACCAAATAAACAACAAACACGACTATGAAAAAGATTATCGGACTTCTCGCACTGGCAGTTATCGCCCTGTCGGCAGAGCCTGCACAGGCACAGAAAAAAACCGACAAGAAGAGCGAAACTGTAACCTTTGTTACCAACCTCGACTGCGAAAACTGCGCAAAGAAAATTCTGAACGTAATCCCCTTCAAGAAGGGCGTTAAGGATATGGAGGTAGATGTGCCCACCAAAGTTGTAGAGGTTAAGTTCGACCCCCGCAAAACCAGCGTAGATGTGCTCGTCGAGGAGCTCAAAAAGCTTGACGTTGCGGTGCTTAGCATCAATGGCCAGCCCGTTGATTGCGAGGCAGGCGAGTGCGAGTGTGGCGACGACCACAACCACGAGGGCCACGACCATCACCACCACGACCACGCAGGTCACAACCACGCTCACTAATAGAAAATCAAAGGAACGACTATGAAGAGGATTTTATTAGTTTTGGCGGTGGCTATGATGGCCGCTTCGTGCGCTCCCAAGGAGCCCGCAATGCCAAAGGTATATATGACTACCGACATCTCGCCCGAGGGGTTGGTGAAGGTCTATGAGGCGCTGGGTGTTGACTACGACGGCAAGGTTGCTGTGAAGATTTCGACTGGCGAGCGCGGTGGCCACAACTTCCTGAGGGCCGACCTTATAGCACCCCTGGTACAGAAGGTCGAGGGTACCATTGTCGAGTGCAATGTGGCCTATCCAGGTGCCCGTTACACCACCGAGGAGCACTGGAATACTATCAAACTGCACGGCTTCTACGATATTGCCCCCTGCGACATTATGGACGAGTTTGGCGAGATGCGCATCCCCGTGCAGGATACTACCCACCTGAAGTTCAACATCGTGGGCGACCACGTTGCCAACTACGACTGGATGATTAACCTGGCTCACTTCAAAGGCCACGCAATGGGTGGCTTTGGCGGCGTGCTCAAAAACCAGTCTATCGGTGTGGCCTCGTCGAATGGCAAGGCCTATATCCACTCGGCAGGCAAGGTTACCACCAAAGAGGAACTGTGGGCAGGCATTGGCCAGACCGAGCAAGACCACTTCCTCGAGGCAATGGCCGCAGCTGCACAATCTATCCACGAGTACTATGGTGGCAAGATGGTCTATATCAACGTGATGAACAATTTGTCGGTAGACTGCGACTGCAATGCTCACCCTGCCGACCCCGAGATGAACGACATTGGCATCTTGGCCTCGACCGACCCTGTGGCACTCGACCAGGCTTGTGTTGATTTGGTCTTTGAGTACCCCTCGACCGAGGGCGACGACGCTGCTGCACTCATCGAGCGCATCAACTCGCGCCACGGCATCCACATCATCGAGCACGCCGAGAAAATTGGCCTCGGCAGCCGCACCTACGAGCTGGTGAAGATTGACTAAACGAGCCGCGGCAAGCACTATGTACAAGGTTGGCGACTACTATAACGAAAACGGTAAGGAGGGCGTTGTCTTTGACGTGTGGGACAATGGCCTCCACGGCAAGATTGTGGCCCTCGACCAGAGTCGCCTGACGTGGTGTGTTCCCGAACAAGGCCACAAGAAGATTGTAGTAGGAGCAGCCAGCAAGAGCGACGGCAAGGCCAATACCGACAAGGTTGTGGCAAGGGGCGATGCGGCCGACTACCCGGCCTTTGCTTGGTGCCGCGATAAGGGTGAGGAGTGGTACCTGCCTGCCATTGAGGAGTTGGAACTGCTGCTGCGAAACGACTCGGTGCGCGATGCCGTAAACCGCGCCCTCGCCCAAAAGTGTGGTGCCAAACTGTATGACAGTAGTGGCTTGTACTGGTCGTCGACCGAGGACGATGGACTCTGTGCCTGGTTTGTCAGTATGAACATTGGCTACACCCATACCGACCTCAAGTATTACGACTACTATGTGCGTGCCGTAGCTGAGTTTTAGTTTTTCTTTAAGGTCATTAAGGGCTTTAAGTATAGGACTGATAGGAGAAATATGATGTATAGGATAGTTGGTTGAGCGAAGCGCTCCACAAAAAAGGGGACATCATTCGATGTCCCCTTTCTTTATGACACTCCTCCCCTACGAAAGGGGAGGTTGGGAGGGGTGGTCGAATACTGCTCCACAAAAAAAAGAGGACCGAAGTCCTCATTTTTTATAATCTTGT
>JAZPXV010000019.1:0-85652 GCA_045543795.1 Tidjanibacter sp. | reverse complement strand
ACCCCCTCTAACTTAGAGGGGGAATAATCCTAAAACTCTTATAACTCCTATCGTTCCTATATTCCTTAAGGTCCCTAAAGTCCTTAAAGCCCTTAGAGCCTTTTTGCCCCTTCATACCCCCAAAGACAATAATTTTCAATTTTCAATTTTCAATTCTCAATTCAAATCTCTATCTTTGTGGGTTAAACGACAAATCAAACACAAACATACAGCTATGAGCAGCAACAAATTCAACGAATACAAGGGTTTAGACCTGCCCGAAGTGGGCAACGAAATCCTTAAAAAGTGGGACACCGACGACACGTTCCACAAGAGTATCTCTATGCGCGAAGGCTCGCCTACCTTCGTATTCTACGAGGGCCCACCATCGGCCAACGGTATGCCTGGTATCCACCACGTTATGGCACGAACACTGAAAGATGTAATCTGCCGCTACAAAACCCAAAATGGCTACCTCGTACACCGCAAAGCTGGTTGGGACACCCACGGTCTGCCCGTAGAGCTGGGCGTAGAGAAGAAACTCGGTATTCGCAAAGAGGATGTGGGCACCAAAATCTCTATCGAGGAGTACAACCGCACCTGTCGCGAGTCGGTGATGGAGTTCACTGGCGTGTGGGAGCAGCTCACCCGTCAGATGGGCTACTGGGTTAATATGGACGACCCCTACATCACCTACGACAACAAATATATCGAGACCCTCTGGTGGATGCTCGCCGAGCTCTACAAGAAGGGGTTGCTCTATAAGGGCTTTACCATTCAGCCCTACTCGCCCGCAGCAGGTACTGGTCTGTCGAACCACGAGCTCAACCAGCCTGGTTGCTACCGCGATGTTAAGGACACCACCTGCACCGCACAGTTCAAGGTTGTTCGCAACGCCCAGAGCGAGAAGCTCTACGAGGGTGTAGAGGGCGAGCTGTACATTATGGCTTGGACCACCACCCCCTGGACTCTGCCATCGAACACCGCTCTGGCTGTTGGCCCCAACATCGACTATGTGAAGGTACACTGCGAGAATCCCTACACTGCCATCAAACAGACCGTAATCGTGGCCAAAGAGTTGGTAGGCAGCTACTTCACCAAGAAGATGGAGGGCACATTCACCGTAGAGGATAAGTTATGGAAGGGCAGCGAGTTGGAGGGTGTACGCTACGAGCAGCTTATCCCCTGGATTAAGCCTATCGAGAGCCTGGGCGATGCGTTCCGCGTGATTGCAGGCGACTATGTAAGCACCTCGGACGGTACGGGTATTGTTCACATCGCACCCACCTTTGGTGCCGATGACGACAGGGTTGGTAAGCAGGCAGGTATTGCCCCTATGCTGCTCGTTGACAAGGCAGGCAAGCACCAGCCTATGGTCGACAAAACGGGTAAGTTCTTCCTGATGGACGACCTCGACGCCGACTATGTTGCCAAGTATGTAGATGCCGAGGCTTATGGCCAGTGGGAGGGCAGGTTTGTGAAGAACGCCTACGACGAGAAGCTGACAGATGCCGACTCGACGCTGGATATCGACATTGCCGTAACCCTCAAGGCCGAGAACAAAGTATTCAAGATTGAGAAACATACCCACAACTATCCCCACTGCTGGCGTACCGACAAGCCCGTATTGTACTATCCTCTGGACTCGTGGTTTATCCGCACCACCGCAGTTAAGGATAGGCTCATCGAGCTGAACAAGACCATCAACTGGAAGCCCGAATCGACTGGTAGCGGTAGGTTTGGCCGCTGGTTGGAGGGCCTGGTAGACTGGAACCTCTCGCGCAGCCGCTTCTGGGGTACTCCCCTGCCCGTATGGGCCACAGAGGACTACTCGGAGATGAAGTGCATTGGCTCGATTGAGGAGCTGAAGGCCGAGGTCGAGAAATCGGTTGCCGCAGGCCTGATGAGCGAGAACCCCTACGCCGACTTTGTTGTGGGCGACTACTCGAAAGAGAACTACGACAAGGTAGACCTCCACAGGCCCTATGTCGACAATATCATTCTCGTTTCGAGCAAGGGCGAGCCTATGCGCCGCGAGAGCGACCTGATTGACGTATGGTTCGATAGCGGTGCTATGCCCTACGCACAGGTACACTACCCATTCGAGATGAGCCAAGAGGAGTTCTTGAAGGTCTACCCTGCCGACTTTATTGCCGAGGGTGTTGACCAGACCCGTGGTTGGTTCTACACTCTGCACGCCCTGGCAACTATGCTGTTCGACAGCGTGGCATTCAAGAATATCATCTCCAACGGTCTGGTGCTTGACAAGAACGGCAACAAGATGTCCAAACGTCTGGGCAATGCCGTAGACCCATTTGAGGTTATGGACAAGTATGGCCCCGACGCTACAAGGTGGTATATGATTAGCAACTCGCAGCCATGGGACAACCTCAAGTTCGATGTTGACGGCGTTGATGAGGTGCGTCGCAAATACTTCGGTACACTCTACAACACCTACGGTTTCTTCGCCCTGTATGCCAATGTTGACGGCTTCACAGGCAAGGAGGCCGAGGTACCCGTAGAGCAGAGGCCCGAGATTGACCGCTGGATTCTGTCTACCCTCAACTCGTTGGTTAAAGAGGTTAGCGAGCGACTCGACGACTACGACCCCACCCCTGCAGCAAGGGCTATCCAGGAGTTTGTGGGCGAGAACTTGTCGAACTGGTACGTTAGGCTCAACCGCAAGCGCTTCTGGGGTGGCGAGATGACCACCGACAAACTGGCAGCCTACCAGACCCTCTACACCTGCTTGGAGGTTGTAGCACAGCTGTCGGCACCCTTTGCACCCTTCTTTAGCGAGAGGTTGTTCAGCGACCTTAACAGCGTAAGTGGCCGCCACGAGGGCTCGGTTCACCTGAACCTCTTCCCCACCTACGACGAGGCACTCATCGACCGCGACTTGGAAGAGATGATGGCCCTGGCACAGAAGAGCTCGTCGATGGTACTCGCACTGCGCCGCAAGGTGGGTATCAAGGTGCGCCAGCCACTCACAAAGGTTATCATCCCCATCCTCGACGCCGATATGGGCCGCCGCCTGGAGGCTGTGAAGGCACTGGTTATGGGCGAGGTGAATGTTAAGGATATTGAGCTCATTAGCGACACTACAGGCCTGATTACCAAGCGTATCAAGCCCAATTTCAAGACCTTGGGCCCACGCTATGGCAAGCAGATGAAACAGATTGCTGCACTGGTTGCAAGCTGGTCGCAGGCCGAGATTGCAAAGGTCGAGGCTGCCGACGAGTTCACCATCACCGTTGATGGCCAGGAGTTGAGCGTATGCCGTGGCGACTTCGACATCACCTCGGAGGATATGCCAGGCTGGCTGGTAGCTTCGGAGGGCAAACTGACCGTAGCGCTCGACGTTACTGTTACCGACGAGCT
The DNA here is from genome assembly GCA_045543795.1 of Tidjanibacter sp. Classification (GTDB taxonomy): domain Bacteria; phylum Bacteroidota; class Bacteroidia; order Bacteroidales; family Rikenellaceae; genus Tidjanibacter. Next base: position 82,292 of record JAZPXV010000019.1, on the reverse strand, counting down.
GCGCCGTGAGGGTATTGCTCGCGAGTTGGTAAACCGCATCCAGAATGCCCGTAAGGATAGCGGCCTGGAGGTTACCGACCGCATTGTGGTAGAGATTGAGAATAAGGAGTCCCTGACCGAGGCCCTGGCCCAATATGGCGACTACGTTGGCCAGCAGACCCTGGCTGTTAAGGTGTCGCTTGTAGCCGCTCCCCAGGGTACGTTTGTTATCAATAGCGACCTCGACGACGAGCCCCTCACCTTTGCCATCACCAAGGCCTAACCCCCTTGCCTTTGCCATCATCAAGGCATAACACATCTTGCCTTCTCGACGGCATCGCATTTACACATAATCATCGTATAGCCCTTATTGCCCCTATCCTATGGGAGTAATAAGGGCTATATGATTTATTGGAAATATAGGGGAAATGGGAGGTTTAGTGGCTATGTCCTCCTTAAAGTCCTTAATAAAAATCATAGAACTCCTATAACTCTTATATCTCCTATTGCTCTTATATCTCTTATAGGAGTTATATGACTAATAAGAGATATAGGAGATTTACAGACCCCCTCCCCCTTCGGGGACTCCCCCTAACTTAGGGGGAGCGTGGTTGTGGGGCTTTTCTCGCTGAGAATGGGAGTGGGAGGCATCCGAATAGGATGCAAAAACATAAGAGTAGCGACTGCGCAAGTTTACTTGCAAGCAGTTGCTACTCTTGTATTTTAACAGCCCGTTAGGGCACCACGCCCAGCCTCAACGCAAAGGGGTGGAAGAACGCCAAAATAAATGACAAGCGCATCGTTACGATGCCACCGAAGGCCTCTCGCAAAAGGCTACTCGTCGGCAGCTACGGCAGTGGTGTTATAGGGTTTGAGGATGCCACGTTTCGACGAGCGGATGAACTCAACCACCTGGTTGCGAATTTCGCTCTCGGGGAACTGGGCCATCACAATATCGCAAGCGGCCGAGTAGGTGTGGCCGTCCTGGAACAGCACGCGGAAGATGTCCTGAATCTGGCCAATCTGCTCGGGGGTAAAGCCCCTACGGCGCAGGCCCAAGAAGTTGGCACCAACGTAGGTGATAGGAGTGTGGGCAGCCTTAACGTATGGGGGTACATCTTTATTTACATAGGTATTGGCAGCAATCATTGCGTGGTCGCCAATGCGGCTGAACTGGTGAGCACCACTGTGGCCACCGAATACCACCCAGTTGCCCAGCTCGACCTCACCGGCCAGCGATACGTTATTGACAATAACGCAGTTGTTGCCGATGATACAGTCGTGTGCAATGTGGGCGTAGGCCATCACAAGGTTGTTGTTGCCCATAACGGTTTTGCCCTTAGCATCGGTGCCTCGGTTGACGGTGCAACACTCGCGGAAGGTGTTGTTGTCGCCAATCTCGCAGGTAGTGTACTCGCCGTGGAACTTCAAATCCTGGGGCACGCCACCGATAACTGCGCCACTGTGAACCTTGCAGTTTTTACCCATACGGGTACCGCTCATAACGCTTGCGTGGGGGCCGATCCAGCTACCATCGCCAATCACTACGTCGTCCTCGATGTAGGCGAAGGGCTCGACAACTACATTCTCGCCCAACTGTGCGCCTGGCGCAACAAATGCCAAATTGCTAATCATAATCTCTTTTGTCAGTTTTAATATGGGGAAGATTTATATTGTTTTCTCTATCAGTTTTGCCGTCTCGGTATTGGCCAGGTGGCCTGGGCGCAGGGCGGTAACCTTGCCGTTTATGCGCCTACCGATGAGTGCCAAGTCGCCCAGTATGTCGAGCAACTTGTGGCGTGCAATCTCGTTCTCAAAGCGGAGTACCAAGTGGTTAAGGTAGCCGTTCTCGACCTCAACGTCCTCTTTGTTGAAGGCCTTGCAAATAGCCCTCTTCGAGCGGTCAGAGATAGGCTTTTCGACTACCACAATGGCGCTCTCGACCGAGCCACCCTTGATAAGGCCCAGCTTGAGCAGCAGCTCAATCTCGTGCAGGAACACAAAGGTGCGACAGGGGGCAATGTTGGCCACAAAGTCGTCGCCAAGTCGGTACGAGGCGGTCTGGCGGCCCACAACCTTCGAGTTATAATCGACCGTCACGTCTACCGAGTAGCTCTCGGCAGGCTCTACTACAACTTCCACGCCTTTTTTGTCAATAGCCCACCTTACGGGCTCTTTTATGTCGAGCACCTTGCGCTCGGCGTCAAGCTCGCAGATGCCCACGCGGTTAATTTCGGCCGCATACTCCCTTGCCGAGCCATCCATTATGGGCGTTTCGGGAGCATTGATGTCTACAACAGCGTTGTCGATACCCATAGTCCACAAGGCAGCCATCAGGTGTTCGATAGTCGACACCTTTGCCTTGCCGAGTTTGATAGTAGTGCCGCGTGCGGTGTCGACCACATAGCGAGCCAGGGCGGGCACCTCGGGGGTACCCTTTATGTCGGTGCGTCTGAAAACAATGCCCCTATTGGCCTCGGCAGGGTTTACGACCATAGTGACTATGGCACCTGTATGCAACCCTTTGCCCGAGAAACTAATAGGCGAACAAATTGTGGTTTGTTTATTAGACATACTCTTTCAGTTTTCACATTTTTAGTCTACAAAGGTAATAATTTTTCCAAATAAAAGCACTACCTTTGTATGAAAATGAAATTTATTGCGTTTAGCAACTAACAATGGCAGAGCAGAAACCACAAAATAAGCCCCCACAACGCCCCACGCAGGGTGCCCCTATGCAGCCCCAGCGTAAGCCTCGCCTCGACTTGCCCTTCCGCCGTCGCAAGTTCGATGCTGCCGAGTGGGCCTACGACCACCGCGTAGCCGTATTGGCAACAGTGGTGGCCTATGTGATTTTTGGCGTTACGTTTGTTACTGCCGACATTGTTGTGAGCCAGCGCCAAACGCAGAGCGAGATATTGCTCGATTTGACCGACCTGGCCGAGTTACAGGAGGAACTAAGGCGTGCCCAGGAGCTGAACGACCTGCTGAACGAGCAGTACGACAACCAGCCTGCCGAAAACCGAGTGTCGAACGAGAACGCTCTGGATGAGAATCTTGAGGACCACCGCACCAACGCTTCGGAAATCTACTCCGAGGCCGACAAGGTACAAGAGCGCCTACGCCAAAATGCCGACGCCTATGCCGAGGGGTTGAGGGCCGAGAAGGAGATACTCGACCGCCGCTACGAGGGCGAGGATAATCTGAAGAGCGAGCGCGTAAGGGGCAAGGTTACGGTGTCGTACTCGTTGAGCAGCCCTGTACGCCACGCGCGAGTGATGCCCGTACCATCGTATATGTGCGAGGGTGGTGGCTCGGTGGTGGTCAACATCACGGTCGACCGCGACGGCTATGTGGTGTCGGCAAAGGTCGACGACCGCCGCTCGGAGAAGAACGCCTGCCTGCGCGAGGCAGCGCTGCAAAAGGCCGAGGAGTCGGTGTTCAATGCCGACGTGACGGCACCTGCCAAACAGCACGGCACAATCGAGTACCTCTTCATCTCGCAGTAGATACAACCTATCGCAAAATCGACACACAATATGATACTTAGCACCGAAAACATACTCTTTATCGGCTCGATAATCTTCTTCGTGGCCATTGTGGCTGGCAAGGTGAGCAACCGCTTTGGCACACCTATGCTGTTGCTCTTCTTGTTGGTGGGAATGTTGTTCGGCACCGACGGCTTGGGTATCGAGTTTGACAACTTTGCCTCGGCCCAGTTTATCGGTATGATAGCGCTGAGTGTAATCCTCTTCTCGGGTGGTATGGACACCGACTTCAAAGAGATTAAGCCAGTGATGAAGGAGGGGTTGGTGCTCTCTACGGTGGGAGTACTGCTTACGGCTGCCTTTACGGGGCTGTTTATCTACTTTGTGGGCGGAGCCCTCGGCAAGCACGTTGCACTACCCGTAGCGCTACTTACGGCGGCGGTTATGTCGTCGACCGACTCGGCCTCGGTATTTGCCATCTTGAGGGCCAAAAAGCAGGGGCTCAAACACAACCTGCGCCCACTGCTGGAGCTCGAGAGCGGTAGTAACGACCCTATGGCCTACATACTCACCATTCTGCTCATACAGATTGTAAGTGGCAGTGGCGCAGAGGCTTCGGCAGGTCAGGTGGCCCTCACCTTCTTGAAACAGATGGGCATTGGTGCGCTGGCTGGATGGCTGCTCGGCCTGGGGGCGATAGAGATTATCAATCGACTGAACATTGGCAACAAGTCGCTCTACTCGATACTGCTGCTGAGTGTGATTTTCTTCATCTCGTCGTTCACCAATATGATTGAGGGCAACGGCTTCTTGGCGGTCTACATTGCAGGTATTGTGATGGGTAACCAGCGCCTGAGCTACAAACACTCGCTGCGTACATTCTTCGACGGCATAACCTGGCTGGTGCAGATAGTTATGTTCTTGATGTTGGGACTGTTGGTCAATCCCCACGAGCTGGTAGACATCGCTCTGCTGGGTGTGCTGGTGGGTGTCTTTATGATTGTGGTTGCCAGGCCCCTGGCGGTGCATCTTTCGCTGCTGCCCCTGGGTAGCAAGCTGCCTCGCAACGCGCGCCACTACATATCGTGGGTGGGCTTGAGGGGCGCGGCACCCATTTTGTTTGCCACCTACCCCAAGTTGGCTGGCCTCGACCCCAACAACACCATCTTCAACCTGGTATTCTTCATCACCATCTTCTCGTTGGTGGTTCAGGGCACTACCGTAAGCAGTATGGCCAATGTGATGGGTGTGAGCGACAAGAGCCCCCAGGAGGGCTTCGACATCGACCTGCCCGACGAGGTTAGGGCGGCGCTGACCGAGGTAGAGATTACCTCGAACGCCTCGGTGGGTAAGACTCTCAAGGAGATAACTCTGCCCCCCAAGACGCTCGTTATGATGATTCGCCGCGAGGGGCACTACATCATCCCCAATGGCCAGACCGAGATTCACAAGGGCGACCGCCTGCTATTAATATCCGAAGAGGAGGCCCACGACCCACAGAGGCCAATCAAACACCGCGGCCACATTGCCCGATTTGAGAGCGTGAAGAGCTTTATCGAGAGCGTGTCGCACAAGGGGCCCCACCACAAGGATGAGCACTCCGCCGAGGAGAATAAGAGCGAGGAATAATAATTTGTAAGAGAGAAAAAAACTGAAATACTATGGATAAAAGCTTTTTGCTGCGCTGGATGGCCGAGCTGCTCACACTGATGGGGCTCGACTCTACCGACGGAGGCTACAAATCGTTGTTAGCATCGCTGGTGGTGGTAATCTGTTGCTTGGTTTTGTGGTGGGCACTGCGCAAGGCTCTGATGCGCCTCACCAAGCTGACCGACCGCATACCTGGCAAACTCGACGACGTAATACTCACCCCCTCGAATGTGAAGAAGATTGCGATGGGGGTAACAATGATTGTCTTTTACATATTGCTGCCACTGGCCTTTGACCCTGCCTCGGAGATTGGGCGCATAGTCAAGACCGCACTCGACATTGCTCTGGTGTGGATGTTTACGGTGGCCATAAATGCGGTGGTCAGGACCGTATTTGCCGTTGTGGACAACCACAAAAAGACCATTGTGCCGCTAAAGGGCATTATGCAGGTGATTCAGATTATCGTGTGGGGTGTGGCCATTATTCTCATTATCAGCATCATCATCCACAAGTCGCCAATGAAGCTCTTTACCGGTCTGGGTGCCAGTTTGGCAGTGCTGAGCTTTGTGTTCAAGGATAGCATACTCAACCTGGTGTCGGGCCTGCTGCTGTCGGGCGACAAGATTGTGAAGGTGGGCGACTGGATTGAGATGCCCTCGGCAGGCATTGACGGCACAGTGATAGATATGACACTCAACACCGTAAAGGTCAGGGGGTGGGACAATACTATATCCAACGTAACGCCCTATACGCTCACCTCGGGCACCTTCAAGAACTGGCACGGTATGTTCGCCTCGGGTGGCCGACGCATTGCTCGCTATGTAGAGATTGACATCAACACCGTCAAATTCTGCTCGCCCGAGCTGTTGGAGCGCATAGCCAAACTACCCCTGATGGCCGACTATGTGGCCTCGCTGCCCGAGCCCCGCACCCAACAGACCAACTTGGGGCTCTTCCGCAAGTACATAATCCTCTACCTCGAATCGCAACCCTGGCTCAATCGCCAAATGACCTATATGGTGCGCCACTTACAGTCGAGCGATACGGGTGTGCCCCTGCAAATCTACGCCTTCTCGAAAGATACTGCGTGGGTTGATTATGAGGGCATACAGGCAGCTCTGTTCGAGCACTTGATGGCCATTGCGCCACTGTTTGACATAAAGATATTCCAACGTCCCTCGGGTGCCGACCTCGACAAGCGCGGCATCGTCGAACTAATAGACCAAGACAGTGTCTAACCCTATCTGCCGAGTGAGTTTCACGGGCCACCGCCCCGACAAAATTGCAGGGTGGGCTGCGGCCCCCACAGCTACGGAGTGCTCCATCAGGGGTGCCCTGCGTGGGGCTATTGTAGCTGCTGCAAGCGAGGGGGCCGAGGTGTTCAATAGCGGAGCCGCCCCAGGCATTGACCTGTGGGCTGCCGACGAGGTGTTGCGCCTACGGGCCGAGGGGACCATTCCAAGCACAACGAGGCTAATCTTGTGGCTCCCATATAGCGACTTTGCGAGCTCGTTCGCGACCGAGGACAGAGCCCTCTATGACTCTATCGTAGAGCGACTTGGCGAGGGCGACGAGGTGGTCAGCCTGGCCGACCACTATCACCACGGCTGCTACAACGTGCGCAACGACCGCTTGGCCACCGAGTGCGACCTGATGGTGGCCTACTACGAGGGGACAGCAGGGGGCACGCGCTACACCCTGCGCAGCGCTCGCAAACTGGGGCGCCAAATCATCAATCTCTTTGAGGGCGAACTGTTCGGTTAGCCCCTCGCCCACTCTGGCAAATAGTTTCTATATTTCGCATAAAACATCCAAAAATAGAACTAAATGGCATCTAAAATGCCATTTATGCCAATCGATTGCTCTGTTTCCAACTAATTTCGTATATTTGTCTATTGGAGATTAGGCTCACGAACAACAAAGGACACTATGTTTGGCATTTTCAAAAAGAAGAACTATCTGGTAGACCTACTGGGCGACTTCCACGACGTACACAGCCACCTGCTCTGGGGCGTAGACGACGGATGCGCCGACCAAGCCGCTACCGACCATCTGGCCGACCGCTTGGCCGAACTGGGTTTCACGCACGTCTATCTCACCCCTCACATCATCTACGGACTCTACGACAACCAAGACGAGAAGAGTCTGAAGGCTCGCTATGCCCAATTGGCACCCCACTCGAAGGTCGAGTACCGCTTGGGAGCCGAGTACTTTCTCGACGAAAATTTCATCAACCACGTCAACTCCGACCAGCCACTGCTCACTATGGGCGACAACTGGGTGCTGACCGAGTATGGCCTGGGGGCTTCGCACGTTATGCAGCTCGATGCCCTGTTTGAGGTGCAGATGAGTGGCCACAACATAATCATCGCCCACCCCGAAAGGTATGCCTTTATGTCTGAGGGCCACAACCACCACGAACTCGACAAGCTGATCAACCGCAAGTGCGCCCTGCAGCTCAACCTACTCTCCTTAATCGGCAACCACGGCGACAAGGTGCGCAAAGTGGCCGAAGAGTTGCTCTTGGAGGGCAAATATACCTTCGTGGGCAGCGACAGCCACTCGCCTCGCTACCCCGATGCCTTCAAAGAGGCCACCATTGGCACAAAGATGGTCGAGCCCCTGAAGCGACTGATTGAGAACAACAAAAAGATACTATGGAAATAATCAACATAATAGCCGTACTGATTGGAGCCTACCTGCTCGGGTCGATACCCAGCGCTGTGTGGATTGGCAAAGCCTTCTATGGCGTAGATGTGCGCCAACACGGTAGCGGCAATGCCGGTACAACCAACGTGATGCGCGTGCTGGGCAAAAAGGCTGCTCTGCCCGTCTTTATTATCGACGGTCTGAAGGGCTACCTGGCCGTAGCCCTGGTGGGTTGGAGTGGCTTGCAGGCCGAGAGCCCCGAGTGGTTGTACCTGAAGATGGCCCTCTGTCTGACGGCCGTGGTGGGCCATATGTTCCCCATCTTTGCAGGATTCAAAGGTGGCAAGGGCGTGGCCACACTGGTGGGCGCAATGTTTGGCTTCTCGGTAGGTGGCATACTGCTCTGCTTGGCCACATTTGTAGTGCTGGTGGCCTACACCAAGTATGTGTCGGTGGGCTCGATGGTGGGCGGATTGCTGCTGCCCTTCTACTCGGCCCTCTGCGGTCAGAGCGACTGGCGACTGATGGTATTCTTCGGTGTGGTGTCGGCTCTGATATTCTACACCCACCGCTCGAACATTGGCCGACTGCTGCACGGCACCGAGAACAAGACTTACCTCTTCGGCAAGAACAAAAAAGCAACAAAAGAATAAGGGCCACCACACCATAGCGTGTGGGCCACAAGTATAACATAACGAAATAATTATGCTACAAGAAAACCTTATCCGAATCTATCAGGAGAGCTTCCGCAACAACCGCGAGCTGCCCGCCCTGACCGACTATTTCAAAAAGGAGACCTTCTCGTACTACGAGATGGCCAAAGAGATTGCCAAGCTGCATATGCTCTTTGAGCACTGCGGCATTGCCAAAGGCGACAAAATTGCCCTGATTGGTCGTAACAACCCCCGTTGGGTGATTTCCTACATCGCCACTATCACCTACGGCGCCGTTATTGTCCCCATACTCCAAGACTTCAACCCCAACGACATAAACCACATCATCAACCACTCGGAGGCCAAGCTGCTCTTCCTGGGCGACAACTTCTGGGATGTGATCGATGAGGACCGAGTTTTGGGCATCAAGGCAGCCTTCTCGCTGACCGACTACAAGTGTATGTTCGAGCGCGAGGGCACCGAGATTGGCGACTTCCAGCGCAACATAGTTAAGCACTACCGCACCCGTTATGCACACGGTTTCTCGGCCGACGACATTGTATACCCCGAGGTGGGCAACGACGAGGTGTGCCTTTTGAGCTACACCAGTGGCTCGACAGGCTTCAGCAAGGGCGTGATGCTCACCGTCAACAACCTGACCACACAGCTGATGTACGTTCTGCCCAAGAAATACCACTTCCGCGGCTCGCGCGTGCTCTGCTTCCTGCCCCTGGCCCACGCCTACGGCTGCGCAATCGATATGCTCTGCTCGCTCGGTGCAGGTACCCACGTCACCCTGCTGGGCAAAATCCCCTCGCCCAAAATCCTCATCGAGGCAATGGCCGAGGTACGCCCCCACATTATCTGCTCGGTACCTATGATTATCGAGAAGGTGGTCAAAAAACAGATATTCCCCATCCTCGGTAGCGGTCTGATGAAAACTGCCCTGCAAATCCCCATTATCGACAATGTGGTCTATGCCCAGATACGCAAGAAATTGGTGGCGACAATGGGTGGCGAGTTCTTGGAGTTTATCGTAGGTGGCGCCGCGCTGAATGCCGAGGTCGAGGAGTTCCTCCACCGCATCAAATTCCCCATCACAGTGGGCTACGGTATGACCGAGTGCGGCCCCCTGATTAGCCACCGACTCTACATCGATGGCTACATCCCTGGCTCGGCAGGCCGACTGCTCAGCGACTTCTGCGAGTGCAAGGTGCTCTCGCCCGACCCACAAAACATCCCTGGCGAGATTCTGATTCGCGGCGAACAGGTGATGAAGGGCTACTACAAAAATCCCGAGGCCACCGCACAGGCAATCGACGAGGAGGGTTGGTTGCACACTGGCGATATGGGTACCATCGATGCCGACAACAACATCTTCCTCAGCGGTCGCTGCAAGACAATGATACTGCGCAGTGGTGGCCAAAACATCTACCCCGAGCAGATTGAGGCCAAGCTGAACAACCTGCCCTACGTTCTGGAGAGCCTGATTATCGAGCGCGATGACAAACTGGTGGCGCTGGTAGTGCCCGACTACGAACAGGTCGACGCTGCCAATATTGCCCCCGACCAGTTGCAGGGTGTTCTTGAGGAGACCATCAAGGAGCTCAACTCGCTTGTTGCTCCCTACGAGCAGATTGCTCGCTTTGTGCTTCAGCCCACCGAGTTTGAGAAAACCCCCAAGAAGTCTATCAAACGCTTCTTGTATACCAACTAATAATTGACTTCGCCGCTGGGACTATTAATCCTATCAGCCCTATTATAAGAATAATAGGAGATATAGGAGTTATAGGAGTTCTATGACTTTCCTTAAGGTCCTAAAAGTCCTTAATGACTTTGTTGGTTGTTGGTCAACAAAAAGAGAGAGCCGCATCCCTTCATCGGGGTGCGGCTCTGCTTTTCAGTACAGCCCCTCACATCGCGCCATTCGCAATGCAGTGGCCATGTGGCAAGTAGTTATTATTACTCGCTCAAAATCTCCAACATCTTAATTGCAGCAGTTGCAACGGGGGTACCAGGGCCAAAGATAGCAGCAGCGCCATCTTTATAGAGCTGGTCGTAATCCTGTGCAGGAATTACACCACCTACTACTACCACAATATCCTCGCGGCCCAGTTTGGCCAACTCGGCGATAATCTGGGGAACCAAGGTCAAGTGACCTGCAGCCAGCGACGATACACCTACAACGTGTACGTCGTTCTCAACTGCCTGTTTTGCAGCCTCCTCGGGAGTCTGGAACAAGGGACCCATATCTACGTCGAAGCCCAGGTCGGCATAACCAGTAGCAACAACCTTTGCACCACGGTCGTGACCGTCCTGACCAAGTTTTGCAATCATAATACGGGGCTGACGACCCTCGCGTTTTGCGAACTCGGCAACCATATCTTTTGCTTTTGCAAAATCGCTATCGTTTTTCATTGCGCTCGAATATACACCAGAGATTGAACGAATAACTGCTTTGTAACGACCTACGACAACCTCGCAAGCGTCCGAAATCTCGCCCAAGGTAGCCCTAACTTTGGCAGCCTCAACAGCCAGCTCCAGCAAGTTGCCAGTCTTGGTCTTAACAGCCTCGGTAATAGCGGCCAGAGCCCTCTGTACGGCAGCCTCGTCGCGGCTTGCGCGGAGCTCTTTCAGACGTTTAACCTGGCTCTCGCGAACGGCAGTGTTGTCAACAGCCAAGATGTCAATAGGAGCCTCTTTCTCCAAGCGGTAGCGGTTCAGACCTACGATAATCTCCTCGCCCGAGTCGATGTGAGCCTGTTTGCGAGCCGAAGCCTCCTCGATACGCATCTTTGGAATACCAGTCTCGATAGCTTTGGCCATACCACCAAGTTTCTCAATCTCCTGGATGTGCTCCCAAGCCTTGTGAGCAATCTCGTTGGTCAGGCTCTCAACATAGTACGAACCTGCCCAGGGGTCAACCGAGCGGCATACGTTGGTCTCCTCCTGGATGTAAATCTGGGTGTTACGAGCAATACGAGCAGAGAAGTCGGTAGGCAGAGCAATTGCCTCGTCGAGTGCGTTGGTGTGGAGCGACTGGGTGTGGCCCAGAGCTGCGCCCATAGCCTCGATAGCGGTACGGCCTACGTTGTTGAAAGGATCCTGCTCGGTGAGCGACCAACCCGAAGTCTGGCAGTGAGTACGCAGAGCCAGCGATTTGGGGTTCTTGGGGTTGAACTGTTTAACAATCTTGGCCCACAGAAGACGTGCAGCCCTCATCTTGGCAATCTCCATAAAGTGGTTCATACCAACTGCCCAGAAGAACGACAGACGGGGAGCAAACTGGTCGATGCTCATACCTGCGTTTACACCTGCGCGGAGGTACTCCAAACCGTCGGCCAGGGTGTAAGCCAACTCGATGTCGGCGGTAGCACCTGCCTCCTGCATGTGGTAACCCGAGATAGAAATCGAGTTGAACTTGGGCATATTCTTCGAGGTGTACTCAAAGATGTCGGCAATAATACGCATCGAGAATTCTGGTGGATAGATATAGGTGTTACGCACCATAAACTCTTTCAGAATATCGTTCTGGATGGTACCTGCCAACTGGTCGAGGGTGCAACCCTGCTCCAAACCTGCAACAATGTAGAATGCCAATACGGGCAGTACTGCGCCGTTCATAGTCATCGACACCGACATCTGGTTCAGTGGAATACCGTCGAACAGAACTTTCATATCCTCCACCGAGCAGATGCTCACACCTGCTTTACCTACGTCGCCCACAACCCTGGGGTGGTCGGCATCGTAGCCACGGTGAGTAGCCAAGTCGAATGCTACCGACAGACCTTTCTGGCCCGAAGCCAGGTTACGGCGGTAGAATGCGTTACTCTCCTCTGCGGTCGAGAAACCTGCGTACTGGCGAATAGTCCAGGGACGCATAACGTACATAGTGCTGTAGGGGCCACGCAAGAAGGGAGCCACACCTGCTGCATAGTTCAGGTGCTCCATACCCTCCAAGTCCTCTGCGTTGTAGAGGCCTTTAACGGGAATCTGCTCGGCTGTCATCCACTCCTTCTCGGCAGTGGCGCACTGTTTCTGGCAGCAACCCTCGGCTGCGCCAGCAAATTTAATATCTGTAAACTGTGCTCTCATAATTCTTCCTCCTGATGATTAAATTCCCAACTCTTTAAGGTAAGCAGCCAGGGTCTCCAGTACGTTGTCCCTTACGCTGATAAAGTGGGTGATGCCCTGTGCTTTGAGCTCCTCGGCGCAAGCGGGTGCGCCAGCTACTACTACGATAGCCTCGTCGCCGATGAGTTTTGCAACCTCGGGTGCCAGAGTTGCGTAGTCGTCGTCCGACGAGCATACAACAACAATCTCGGCTTTGGCCTCTTTGGCAGCCTTAACGCCCTCCTCAACCGAAGCAAAGAAGGTGTTGTCCTGTACCTTGATGCCTGCGCAAGCAAAGAAGTTGCAGCTGAACTGAGCCCTTGCCCTTGCCATAGCCAGGTTGCCACAGGTGAGCATAAATGCCTTGGGAGCCTTGCCGCTGGCATCTACAGCCTGACGCATAGCCTCAAACTGCTCGCCACCACGGTAGGGTACCAATGCGTTGTCGGCAACCTCGCAAGTGCAACCACACTCGGCCTTCTGTGCCTCCAGAACCTCACCGAAGTTGGGGAACTGGTTGGTACCAAGCAGGGTGATGCGGCGGGTAGCCACCTCTTTGTTCTTCTTCTCGGCCGAAGCCTTAACTTTTGCACTGATGGTGCCAGCGTTGAAAGCTGCGATATAGCCACCCTCGGCCTCAACCTCCTTGAACAACTTCCAAGCCTCCTCGGCAATCGAAGCGGTCAAGTTCTCGATGTAGTACGAACCACCTGCGGGGTCAACTACATTGTCGAAGTGAGCCTCGTTCTTGAGCAGCAACTGTACGTTGCGAGCGATGCGCTCTGCAAACTCGTCGTTCTTGGTAGTTGCAGCGTTGAAGGGCAGTACCTCCAGCGAGTGAACGCCACCAATGGCAGCACTCATAGCCTCGGTAGTACCGCGAAGCATATTTACATACGAGTCGTAGATGGTCTGGTTCCAAGCCGAAGTAACTGCGTGGAGATAGATCTTCTCGGCGCATTTGCACTCGGGCTCGTAGGCGCTAACAATGTTGGCCCACAGCATACGAGCTGCGCGGAGTTTTGCAATCTCCATAAAGTAGTTCGAGGTAATCGAGGTGGTGAAGCGAATGCTCTTTGCAGCCTCGGTTGCGCTTACGCCCCTCTCTACGAGCTCAACGAGCATCTCGTGACCAGCAGCCAGCATATAGCCCAGCTCCTGAACGATAGTCGAGCCACTGTTGCCCAAAATCGAGCCGTCGATACCAGCAAAGCGAACGTGTTTGAACTCGCTGTACTGTTTGATGTAACCTGCAATCTTGTCGAAGCACTCCTCGCCACGCTCTTTGCCACAGCAGAACTTGCCGAAGCGAGTCAGACCCCACATCAGAGGATCAAAGTCGAATGCAATGCGTACAGCCTCTTTGTCGAAGCCTGCAGCCCACTCCATAACGGGCTCAACGATGGTGGTGTTCGAGGTGCAGATGTAGAATACAACCTCGTTCTTGGTGGGGTCGATACCAGCGGTCAAGGCCGATACAAACTCTTTGTCAACCTCTTTGCAAATCTCAAAAGCAACGCTGCATACGCCACTCTCGAATGCCTGCAGAGCCTTTTTGTTAGCCTCTGCGGGGCAGTCTACATAGATGGTCTGGAATACTTTCCACCTGTTGCAGTTCTTTACACCACGAACATAGGGGAACTCACCTGCCGATGCACCGAGGAACTGCACATTTGCCAGATCCTCTGCACGATAGTAGGGGCGGACATTAAAGCCCTCTGCTGTGCGCCAAACCAGCTTTTTCTGGTAGTCGGCACCTTTGAGGTCGGTGTTGATGACAGCCTCCCAAGCCTCGGTCGAGACTGCTGGGAACTCATCAAACAACCTTTCATACTTGTTGTTTGCCATAACTTTAATTGTGAATTTATAGTTAGTTGTTAGTCGTAAGTCATACTTTTTAGCGTCGCAAATATACTAAATTATAATCAAATAGCTCTCATTTTTTCAAGAATGTTTTCTACTTTTGCAAAACAATTATTCGTAAGTATGATTTTCGGTAGGCGAGAAATAATCTCTTTATCATTACTGATGCCACTTTTGTGCATGATAGTATGGGTTATGGTCGAGGCTTTCAGAAAGCCCTCCAACAGTGCCTCACCTCAGGGCGAAATGGCTGATTCTCTACTGGTTGGGGCTGCCAACAAGCCCGGGTTGTACCTCACTACCTTCGACCCCAACACCGTCACTTTCGAGCAGTTGAGAGCTATGGGTATCGACAAATATGTGGCCCGTAACATCGTAAGGTACCGCCAGGGCGGTCGCCACTACTCCATTCCCGAAGATGTGGCCATAGTCTACGGCCTGAGCGACTCGCTCTACGCCGCGCTAAAGCCCTACATTGTCATCGCCGACGAGTTCAAGATTAAACCCTCGGCCCACTACTCCCACAGTGCAACCTCACAAGCCGACTCGACACGCTTTGCCCCTCGCAAACGAGTGTTCCGCAAGGTTATGTTCGACCCCAATGTGCTCGATGCCGAGGGGTTCTACGACCTGGGCTGCTTCACCGCACGCCAGGCCGAAGCCCTGGTCGAGTACCGCAACCGCATAGGTGGCTTTGGCTCGCTGCTGCAATTCCGCGACTGCTACCTGATTGGCGAGTCACTCTATGCCGAGATGAGTGAATACATCACCCTCTCGCCCCTGCCCGAGCCCGAGAAAGTACTCGTTGACCTCAACTCGGCCGACTCACTCACACTGGTGAGCCTCAGGGGTATAGGCCCTATCACAGCCCACGACATTCTGCTCTACCGCAAAAGGCTCGGAGGATACCACTCAACACGCCAACTTTTTGACCTCGCGGTGGTACAACCCAAGAATTATGAGCTCTTCGAGAAAGAAATTTGGTGCGACAGTTGCAAAATTCAAAAAATTGATATTAACTTTGTGGCCCCAAAAGAGTTGGCTAGTCATCCGTATATGACGCCATCGAGGGTTAGAAAGATTATCAAACATCGACAATTGAAAGGAGGTTGGAGTAACGCTGAGGAATTTTTGGCAGACGACATATTGAGCGCAGACGAGGCCGCAAGGATTATCCCTTATTTGAGGTTTTCGACTGACAATGAATAGGTTGCGATGCTCGCACATCCCTTTCAGCACAACCCCGTCGAGAGTATTTGATAACAACATATATATAGCCACCCCGCAGGTGCTTGGGGGCAGAGCTGTGGGCCGAGGGCCCGACGGAACTGCAAAAGGCACCACCTAAAAAAAGACAAAACACGAAAAATAATAACAAAAAAAAGATTACAACTATGATTATCATGCCAGTTAAAGAGGGCGAGAACATTGAGCGCGCTCTGAAGAAATTCAAACGTAAATACGAGCGTACCGGTGTTTTGAAAGAGCTCCGCGCCCGTCAGTACTTCACCAAACCCAGCTGGGCAAAACGCGAGAAGATGCAGCACGCAATCTACGTTGAGCAGCTGCACCGTATGGAGGAGGAGTAGTCGTTTCAAGTACGTTTGACTTATACTCACCACAAAGCGAGGTCACCAAATGGCGACCTCGCTTTTATTTTGCCGACCGACAACCACCCCCCCCAAAAAAAATCATTAAAGGCCTTAAGGACTTTAAGGACTTTAAGGACCTTAAGGAAAATCATATAACTCCTATAACTCTTATAACTCCCATTGCTCTTATAGGATTTATAGGAGTAATAGGAGATATAAGACCAATAAGCTGAACTGACTACTGGGAACCTTTTCTCGGTGAGAATGGGTGTAGGGGTAGAGGAAAGTGGGGATGCTCCGAAGGGGCAGACCTCAAAATAAATAGAGAGAGTACAGCTGCAAATCCATTTGCAAGCAAACTCTCTCTAATTATTTTGAAATGTGCCGTCAGGCACCACTTTGCTCTAATACCACTCCCAGACTCACCGCAAAGGCTACACTAAAAGTTTTTGGTGCCGCTTTTTACAAAAAGGGGCAGTTTCAGCGCCGAAGGCAAAAAAAACAAAGCGCCGAAGGCAAACAAGTGCCAAAGGCCCAAGAGCGTTACAAGCGGCGGGCGAGTTTGATGACCATTTCGTCTTTCCAGGGTTTGAAGTCGCCAGCGATGATATGTTTGCGGGCCTCGCCGACCAGCCACAGGTAGAAGGCTACATTGTGCAGCGAGCTTATCTGGGCAGCCATCATTTCGCCGCTGACGCTCAAGTGTCGCAGGTAGGCCTTGGTGTAGAGCGTGTCCACAAAGCTGGTGCCTGCAGGGTCGATGGGCGAAAAGTCGTTTTTCCACTTCTCGTTGCGGATATTGATTATACCCTCGGAGGTAAAGAGCATACCGTTGCGGCCGTTGCGAGTGGGCATTACGCAGTCGAACATATCTACGCCTCGTTCGATGCCCTCCAAGATGTTGATTGGGGTACCTACGCCCATCAGGTAACGTGGTCTATCGACGGGCAGGATGCTGTTTACCACGTTAATCATCTCGTACATTACGGGGGCAGGCTCGCCCACAGCCAGACCACCAATGGCGTAGCCGTCGGCATTGTACTGCTGCACGAATTCGGCAGCTTGGGCACGCAGGTCGGGGTAGGTGCAGCCCTGCACTATGGGGAAGAGGGCCTGGTAGTGGCCATACTTGGGCTGCGTGCGCTCATACTGGTTGAAGCACCTGTCGAGCCAGCGCTGCGTCATCTCGAGCGACCTTTTGGAGTAGGTGTAGTCGCTGCGGCCGTCGGGACACTCGTCGAAGGCCATCATAATGTCGGCTCCGATGGTGCGCTCGGTGTCGATTACGTTCTCGGGGGTGAATATGTGCTTGCTGCCGTCGATGTGGCTGCTGAAGCGCACGCCCTCTTCGGTAATCTTGCGCCTTGCTGCGAGCGAGAAAACCTGAAAACCACCGCTATCGGTGAGCATAGGCTTGTCCCAAGTGCTGAAGCGGTGAACACCGCCTGCGGCCTCGATAACCTCCATACCTGGACGGAGGTAGAGGTGGTAGGTATTGGCCAAGATAATCTGGGCCTTAACGTCGTCGCGCAGGTCGCGGTGGAAGATACCTTTGACAGTTGCGGCGGTACCTACGGGCATAAAAATGGGCGTCTGGATAGTGCCGTGGTCGGTCACCAATTCGCCTGCTCGGGCGCGGCTGGCGGGGTCGGTATGTTGAAGTGTAAATTTCATAGGCCACAAAGGTACGGATTATTCTAAAAAAAGCATACCTTTGTATTTATTTTAGGTATTGACAGATGGATAATTTAGGCTTTCTCGAACTATTTGTAGCCGACAGCTACCCTCTGGCCAGCCTTGTAGGGCTTGGCTTGTTGGTGGTGCTGTGGATTGTGCAGATAGTCTACCACATAGCGACCTACTGGCGCATATCGACCTACCGCAACCCCAAGCCCTCGGCCGAGGCCAAAGAGTTGGGGGTATCGGTAATTGTGCCGCTTTTTGATGCCGACTTTGGCTTTCTGAACGAACGCCTGCCAAAGCTATTGGCCCAGAAGTTGAAGAACTATGAGGTGGTGCTGGTGAATGTTACGGGCGATGAGGATTTCTCGGAGCAGATAAAGATTCTGAAGATTAAGGAGCCGAGGTTGAAAAGCACCAAGCTGAAGGTCGATCCAGCCTTTCCGATATCGACCAAGATGGCGCTGAATGTGGGCATCAAGGCTGCTCACTACGACCACTTGCTCTTCACGCTGCCCGACTGTGAGCCTGCAACGGAGCGCTGGGCCGAGATGTTTGCTCGCGGATTTATGGAGCACGATGTGGTGCTGGGTTACACCTCGTTGACACCTCGCAAGGGGCTGTGGAGCCGCACTATGCGCTGCGCCAACTTGGGGCAGTCGATGCGCTGGATAGCCGCAGCCGTAGGGCACAAGCCCTACCGCGGAGTGTTGGGCAACATTGGCTTCACAAAGCAGGTGTACTTCCAGGCGAGGGGTTTCAACCACCTGAATATCAATATGGGCGAGGACGACCTCTTCATACAGAAGATTGCCAACGGCAGCAATACCGTTGCCACACTGGGTGGCTCGTCGGCTGTAAGCCAGCAGGCCTGGGGAGGGCTAAATTGGTGGCGCAAGCGCAGGGTTAGGCTGTCGTACCCCTATAAGTTCTACCCTCGCAGGGCCAAGTGGAACATAGGGTTTGAGTTGTGGACAAGGGCTCTGTTCTTTGCTACGGCCATTGGCGTGGGGGTTATGTTGCCCTCGGCGGCAGGGTTTGTGGCCCTGGGCGCTGCGGTCTTGAGGCTGCTGCTGGTGTGGTTTATTGCCAAGCGCACAGCTCGCAGGCTCTCGGAGCAAGGACACCTGATTGCCTGGCCACTATATGACCTCGTTGCCCCCCTGTGGGAGGCGTGGATTGCCATCGAGCGTCACCTTATACCGTCGTACAAATGGAGATAGAGAAATACATAATACTCTCTGATGCACAGCTTGTTGTATGTGCCCTGGATGGTGACTCGGCAGCCTTTGGTACCCTTGCCGAGCGCTACCACGACGGCATATACAAGTACTTTATGAAGCTCACCCAGGGCAACGAGACCGATGCCTCGGATATGCTTCAGGACACCCTGGTGAAGATGTTTGTACACCTCGACAAGTACGACGCCAAGTTCACCTTCGGGCAGTGGATCTACACCATTGCACACAACACCTTCATCGACTATGTGCGCCGCCGCAGAGAGGATGTTTCAATCGACTCGTTGCCCAACAGCAACTCGCCCCTGGCCCCCGAGGAGAGCCCCGAGGAGCGTATCATCAACGAGCAGCACCAGGCACAGGTCGAGCGATTTATGGCCGCCCTGCCCGAGAAGTACCGCACCCTGGCCGAGTTGCGCTTTGTGAGGGAGTACTCATACGAGGAGATTGCCGCCCACCTGGGCGTGCCTATGGGCACCGTAAAGACACAGATACACCGCCTGCGCGAAAGGCTCAGCAAACAGATGAAAGAGAACGAATAGAGGACAATTTGAGGCAAATGCGAGTAAGCGAGAGCAGAGATTGCTTGCAAGCTATGCCGAGCGTGAGCATTTTAGAGCAAGCGTTAGCTTGGTCAATTGAAAATTGAGAATTGAAAATTGAAAATTGAGGCAACCGACGCCAAGCCGAGAGCAATTGAGTATTACTCAAATTGCCGAGGCGCGAAGGAGGAAAAGACTCCGCAGGAGGATTAAATGCGAGTAAGCGAGAGCAGAGATTGCTTGCAAGCTATGCCGAGCGTGAGCATTTTAGAGCAAGCGTTAGCTTGGTCAATTGAAAATTGAAAATTGAAAATTGAAAATATGAAACCTACACGCAATACTACACCCAAGAGGGGAGCAACCAACGCACCCCAGAATAGCCCAAGGAAGAGCACCAACAAGGCCGCCAAAAAGCACGAGCGCACAGGATTTCAGTCGCTTATGCGCAACATTGTGTTGGCTGTGAGCCTGCTGGTCATTGTCCTCTTTGTGGTCAACATCGTTCTGGCCATCATAACCCGTCACGGAGCCAACAAAGATGTGCCCAACTTTGTGGGCGCCACAGTCGAGCAGGCCGAAGATATGGCTCGCAAAGGTAGGCTCGAGATTATCGTTAACGACTCGCTCTATGTGCCCCTCTATGCTGGTGGGGTGATTCTGGAGCAGAGGCCCTCGGCAGGTAAAGACAAGGTGAAGAGCGGCCGCAAGATTTACGTCACCATCAACGCCTCGCAGCAGCGCAAGGTCGAGGTGCCCTATGTTGCAGGCTTCTCGCTCCGCCAGGCCAAAAGCAACCTGATGGCCGCAGGGCTCGAAATCGACCGCCTCGAATATGTCGATGATATTGCCAACAACTACGTTCTGGGGCAGAAGTATCGCGGCGAGCAGATGCAAAAAGACTCGACCGTAGTGGCCCCTATGGGCTCGCGCATCACCCTGGTCGTAGGTCGCGACGGCACCCACCTGGAGCCCATACCCAACCTTACGGGTATGACTCTGCGCCAGGTGAAGAACTCCCTCTGGGACAAGGGCTTCAACCTGGGCGACGTAGAGTTTGACGGCTCGCTCGATATGGCTGGCCAGAACTCGGCAAGGGTGTACTTCCAGTGGCCCGCAGCCGACACCGAGGGGCGTCAGGGCCGCGAGGTGGCCGTAAAACTACGCCTCGAGGAGCAACAACAGAAATAATCCCCACCCAATCGCACACGGATAACACACCTATGAAAGCACGTCAGTTTGACCGAGCATCAGCCACCGACGAGCCCCGTCGCGGAGTGGTCTACGAGGGCAACAACACCCCCCTGGCTACCCCACCCTACGCCAACCGCGAAGATGACGACGACACCGAGGGCGAAGAAGAGGGCGAAGAGCTATATGAGCATTTTGCCATTGTGGTCGACAAGGGCCAGTCGCTTATGCGCATAGACCGCTACCTGGCTACCCACATGGAGGCCTGCTCGCGCAGCCGCATACAGGCCGCAGCCGACTGTGGCAACATACTGGTCGACGGCAAGGCTGTAAAGTCGAGCTACAAGGTCAAACCCCTCGAGCGCATCTCTATCGTGATGCCCTATCCCAAGCGCGACACCACCCTGGTGCCCCAGGATATTCCCATCGAGATTGTCTACGAGGATGACCAGCTGCTGGTGGTTAACAAAAGAGCTGGTATGGTCGTTCACCCTGGCCACGGCAACTGGGATGGCACACTGGTAAACGCCCTGGCCTACCACCTGAAGAATACCGAGCTGTTCCAAGAGGGCAGTGGCGACATACGCGCCGGCCTCGTGCACCGCATAGACAAGAACACCTCGGGCCTGCTCGTAGTGGCAAAGACCGAGTATGCCCACGCCTTCCTGGCCCACCAGTTCTTTGAGCACACCATTACGCGCCGCTACCTGGCACTGGTGTGGGGCAATTTCGAGGAGGATGAGGGTACCGTAGTGGCCCATGTGGGGCGCAGCAGAAAGGACCCAATGAATATGGCGGCCTACCCCGATGGCGACTATGGCAAGCACGCCGTAACCCACTATAAGGTGTTGCGCCGCTTTGGTTATGTTACACTTATTGAGTGTAGGCTCGAGACAGGCCGCACCCACCAGATTCGCGTACATATGCAGTACCTGGGCCATCCGCTGTTCAATGATGAGCGCTATGGCGGCGACCGCATCTTGAAGGGTACCACTTTCAGCAAGTATAAACAGTTTGTCGAGAACTGCTTTGAGCTGATGCCTCGCCACGCCTTGCACGCACGCTGCCTGGGCTTCATCCACCCCACGACCAAGCAGGAGCTCTACCTCGACTCCGAGTTGCCCGACGACTTCCGCGCTGTGTTGGCCAAGTGGGAGAGCTACTCGAACGCTGTCGAGTGCCCCGAAGAGGATAACTAATATCTTTCAGCCAACAGCCTTCAGTCGACGACAGACACCCAACCACCGACCTATCGGCCCCTCCACCAACTCCTCCCCAAAGTTAGGGGCGGAGGGGTCTGCCAACTTCCTATATCTCCTATTGGTCCTATAAATTCTATAAGAGCAATAGGAGATATAAGAGTTATAGGAGTTATAGGTTTCCTTAAGGACCTTAAAGTCCTTAAAAAACACTCCTCCCCTAAGTTAGGGGAGGTGCCCCAACGGGGCGGAGGGGTCTGTAAAAGGAATTGCACGACCTCACCAAGCCCCACCTCAATCTCCCCTACGACAGGGGAGGTGACTGCGCAAGCAGTCGGAGGGGTGGTCGAAATTGTCTGCGTGTCCTCACGCAGAGGGGGTGCTGCGGAGCAGCGGAGGGCCTCTTTTGAATTGAGAATTGAAAATTGAAAATTAACACACGCCCCCGTCGCTTCGCGACACCCCCTCTAACTTAGAGGGGGAATTTCCTTTCGGGAGAGAGAAAAACGCAAATAATTAGGCGAATACAAGGCGTACAAGGGGGACGGAACGCCCCTTAATTGAAAATGGAAAATGGAAAATGGAAAATTTACCTTCGAAAGAGGTAAAAACACATAGAGCGAGTTGAATTTTGTGCCAAACAAGAAGGCGAGTCCGCAGCATAGTAGACCTATGTGAGGAACTCGCCTTTCGCAGAGCGGTGCAAAATTCGACCGCTATATGCGTTTTTTACTTTTTGGGTTTGGGGGCCAACATCATCGTCATCCTCTTACCCTCGAGCTTGGGCATCATCTCTACCTTGCCGTACTCCTCCAAGTCGGTGGCAAAGCGCAGCAGCAAAATCTGGCCCTGCTCGCTGAACACAATCGAGCGGCCACGGAAAAATACATAAGCCTTAACCTTGGCACCCTCCTGCAAGAAGTTCTGGGCGTGGCGCAGCTTGAAGTTATAGTCGTGGTCGTCGGTCTGGGGACCAAAACGTATCTCCTTGATTACCACTTTGGTCTGCTTTGCCTTAATCTCCTTTGCCTTTTTCTTCTGCTGATAGAGGAACTTCTGATAGTCGGCAATGCGGCACACTGGGGGATCGGCCTTGGGCGATATCTCAATCAGGTCGAGCTCCATCTGGTCAGCGAGGTTAAGCGCATCACGGATAGACATAACCTGTGCGCCCTCAATCTCATCGCTCACTACGCGCACTTGGGGTGCGGTAATCTCGTTATTGATGCGCAATTCGCCCTCTTTTTTCTGCTGACCACCCTGCTGTGGGCGTGGCTTGGGGGGATAGGTTGGTTTTGGTCTGTAAGGTACTGCCATTCTTTACTATTATAAAAAATAAGTGTTAGATTGTGTTCTTTTTTGTTTGTCTGCTTACTGTTTCTCAATCTCCTCGGCAACTTTCTGCTTGATGAGCTCGACAAAGTTGTCGGCACTCATCTGGCCCATATCGCCTACGCCCTGCTGGCGAACCGAGATAAGGTTGTCGCTTGCCTCTTTCTCGCCAACGATAATCAGGTATGGGATACGTTTGAGCTCATTGTCGCGTATCTTGCGACCAATCTTCTCGTTACGGAGGTCTAACTCGCTGCGAATATCGCAATTATTTAGATATTTTGAAACTTTTTCGGCATAATCGTTGAATTTTTCGCTAATTGGCAGCACAACGCACTGGGTAGGTGCCAGCCACAAGGGGAACTTACCGCCGGTGTGCTCCAACAATACTGCCACAAACCTCTCCATCGAGCCGAAGGGGGCGCGGTGAATCATAATGGGCCTGTGGGGTTTATCATCGGCGCCAGTGTAGGTCAGGTCGAACCTCTCGGGCAGGTTGTAGTCTACCTGGATGGTACCCAGCTGCCACTTACGACCGATAGCGTCTTTGACCATAAAGTCCAACTTGGGACCATAGAATGCTGCCTCGCCATACTCGACAACGGTCTTGAGGCCCTTCTCGGCCGAGGCCTGGATGATTGCCGACTCGGCTTTCTCCCAGTTCTCATCGGTACCGATGTACTTCTCTTTGTTGTTGGGGTCGCGGAGCGAAATCTGTGCGGTGAACTCGTCGAACTTCAAGGTCTTGAAGATGTAGAGCACGATGTCGATTACGTTCTCGAACTCCTCGAGCAGCTGGTCGGGGCGAACGAACAAGTGGGCATCATCCTGGGTGAATCCCCTCACGCGGGTCAAGCCGTGCAACTCACCACTCTGCTCGTAGCGGTAAACGGTACCAAACTCGGCAAAACGCAGAGGCAGGTCTTTGTACGAGCGGGGTTTGAACTTATAAATCTCGCAGTGGTGGGGGCAGTTCATAGGTTTCAGCAAGAACTCCTCGCCCTCATAGGGGGTGTGGATAGGCTGGAACGAGTCTTTGCCATACTTGGCATAGTGGCCCGAGGTAACGTAGAGCTCTTTCTGGCCAATGTGGGGCGAGATAACAGGCTCATAACCATAGCGTTTCTGAACGGTGCGGAGGAAGTTCTCCAGACGCATCCTCAACTCGGCACCCTTGGGCAGCCACATAGGCAGGCCCTGGCCTACCCTCTGCGAGAAGGTGAAGAGCTCCAACTCTTTGCCCAGCTTGCGGTGGTCGCGCTTTTTGGCCTCCTCGAGCAGAGCCAGGTGTTCATCGAGCATCGACTTCTTGGGGAACGAGATACCATAGATACGGGTGAGCATCTTGTTCTTCTCGTCGCCACGCCAGTAGGCACCAGCCACGCTGGTCAGCTTGATAGCCTTGATTGCACCGGTGTTGGGCAGGTGAGGACCGCGGCACAGGTCGGTAAACGAGCCGTTAGTGTAGAAGCTGATTTTGCCATCTTCGAGAGCCTCGATAAGCTCTACTTTATACTGGTCGCCCTTGGCCTTGAAGGTCTCGAGAGCCTCGGCTTTAGGCACCTCGCGGCGCTCTACGGGCTCTTTTGTGCGAGCGAGTTCTTCCATCTTCTTCTCAATCTTCACCAGGTCGCCCTCGGTGATGGGAGTGGGCGAATCTACATCGTAGTAGAAGCCATTCTCAATGCTGGGGCCGATACCGAATTTGATACCTGGATAGAGCTCCTGCAGAGCCTCGGCCAGCAAGTGCGACGAGGTGTGCCAGAAGGTGCGGCGACCATCCTCATCATCCCATTTGTTGAGTTTAACGGTTGCATCTGCCACAATGGGGGCGGTCAGGTCGACTACCTCGCCATTAACAGTTGCTGACAGTACATCGGCCGCCAGTCGGGGGCTGATGCTCTCGGCAATAGCCATTGCCGAAGTTCCCTGGGCATACTCACGAACGCTGCCATCAGGGAAAGTAATCTTGATGTTTTCCATAATAGTTTTTAGTTACTGTTTGTGGGGCACCGCAATACGACCTGCAGCCTACTGCCCCGATTATCTATTTTTTATATCGTATCTTCTCTTTATCGTTGTCTTGGTTGTGGGCCAAAGCACCTCCTACACCTACGAGTGCTTCTCGTCTTTGAACTCCTTGAGGTCCTTGACGTTCATATCGCGGCCACCCCTCTCGCGCTCGTAGTGCTTCAGGGGGTTTGCGGCATACTCCTTCTCGCGAGTGCGGCTGCGCAGAATGTCTATGGCCATATATATGGCGTTGCGCATCGAACTCTCGTCGGCCACACCCTTGCCTGCAATATCATAACCCACACCGTGGTCGGGCGAGGTGCGCACCACCGACAGGTTGGCCGTCACGTTCACACCCGTAGGGGTGAGGGTCTTGAAGGGTGCCAGTCCCTGGTCGTGGTACATTGCCAACACCGCGTCGTAGCTCCTGAACTTGCCAGCGGCAAAGAACCCATCGGCAGCAAAGGGGCCAAAGGCCAACTTGCCCTCGTCGTAAGACTCCACAATAGCGGGGCGAATAATCTCCTGTTCCTCGCCACCGAGCAGACCTCCGTCGCCAGCGTGGGGGTTGAGTGCCAACACCGCAATGCGGGGCGAGCGAACGCCAAAGTCGTTCTTCAGCGAGTCGTTCAGCTGTGCTATGCGCTCCTTGACAAGCTCCTTCGACAGAGCCCCTGCCACCTCGGCTACAGGCAGGTGGATAGTAGCCAAGCCCACCTTCATAACCTCGCTACACATAAGCATCAGTGGCGAGCCGCCAAACTCCTGGGCCAGAAACTCGGTGTGACCCGTTGCGCCAAAGCCCTCGGCATTCATCGAGTTTTTGTTTATGGGTGCCGTAACAATAACGTCGAGCGCCCCAGCCTTGATATCTTGTGCAGCCTTGCGCAGCGACTCGATAGCCACCACCCCTGCCTCGGCCGAGGCCTCGCCTGGGGTAATGCGCATATCGCTCTTGCCACACTCAACGATGTTCAGTTTGCGAGGTGCAGCCTCGGCAGCCGAGCGCACCACGTTGTAGGCCACAGCCTCGCCACCCTCGACCGTAGGTTTGTAGAACGAGAGTGCCTTGGTTGCGCCATAGAGCACAAAGGTTGCCAGCTCGTGCATACGGCTGTCGCGGAAAATCTTTATCACGCTCTCGGGACCCACGCCATTCGAGTCACCCAGCGTTATACCAATCTTTATCATTTTTTCTTTTTTTTGTTTGTTTTGCGACTTTTTGTAAAAAGTCGCCCAAAAACTTTTAGGAGATACTCGCTTCGCTCATATCTCTTACACTCCGAAATTTGTCACTTTTATCAAAGCTGAATTTCGGTAATTGTTTCTTGAAAATTAAAAACTCTGCGCCAACGGCGCACCTTAATTTTCCATTTTCAATTTTCAATTTTCAATTTTATACTACTCTTCTTTCTCCTCGTAGGCAAACTCGCTCTTGCCACCCAGGCCAAAGCGCAGGTAGGTGATGGGCATACCCTGTGCCAAGAACTTGGCCTCATAGGCGGTCTTGACCGACAGCACCTCGTCGGCATAGCCACTGCCGTAAATATCGTTATTGGCAACCTCTACGGGCAGCTCGTTCTGGGCAATGACCTCTTTGGTGTACTCGTGCAGAAACTGCGAGTCGGTCTTGAGGTTAATCCACCCGTCGGAGCGCAATATCTTGGCATAGCGAGCCAGGAACAACGGGCCGGTAAGGCGGTGTTTGGCCCTCTGCTTGGGCATCTGTGGGTCGGGGAAGGTGATCCAAATCTCGCTCACCTCGCCCTCGGCAAAGAGCGATGCTATAAACTCGATGCGCGTGCGCAGGAAGCCTGCATTGCGAATCCCCTTCTCGGTTACGGTCTTGGCACCGCGCCACATACGGGCACCCTTGATGTCTACGCCAATAAAGTTTTTGTCGGGATTGCGCTCGGCCAGGGCTACGGTATACTCGCCGCGACCACAGCCCAACTCCAACACTATGGGGTTGGTGTTGCCAAAAAACTCGTGCCACTTGCCCTTCATAGGGTGGTCTTTGTCAAAAACCTCCTCAAATGCGGGCTGCACCAGACACTCGAAGGTCAAATTCTCGGCAAAACGCCTTATCTTATCTTTTCCCATTCTGCTTGTTATAGTTTTTTCTCGTTTCTTACACTCTTTAATTGTTTGTGCTACCGCTCGGCCCCTCTCCTACTCGACCTCTATGCCCACGCTCCAAAGCTGCCCTATGGGCTCGGGCTCGGTGTGGCCAAGTGTGAACAGATAGTCGCCCTTCAGAGCTGGAATGGCCTGGTCAATCCAGAGCCCTCGCAACTCCACAAACGAACCTCCGCGGTGTTTGGTGGGGGTTAGTACCACACTGCCCATCAACTCGGCCGAGTCGGGCGCCACGCACCCTACCTCTACCCTCAAGGGCCTATGAGCGTGGTCGGCTTCGGCTCGCGCCACCACCCAGATGCGTCGCCGAGTGAGGCTGTCGAGGTTGTGGTAACGGAGCTCGACGGGCTGGTCGGCACTCCACCCTGTGGGCAACACGTCGGCCACCACCGCCCCATTGTGCTTGGGCTCACACGCCAACGCCACAAGGGCCACAAGGGCTACTGCCACCACCCTAACGACACCACAGCCACCCCTCATAACCTACTCCTGCTGGGGATTGTTGCCACCACCTTTGGGGGCACCCTCACTCACTGGGCCACCCTCGCGATTGTGGCGGTTGCTATTGTTGCGACCACCGCGATTGTTGTTGCGGCCTCCGCGATTATTGCGGTGCCTGTCGCCCTGCTGTTGTGGCCTACCTTCACCTTTGGGGCTCTCGCCGCTCTGTGGCTGGTCGCCCTGGGGTTTACCCTCGGCTGGCTGGGCCTGCTTCTGCTCGCCACCCTGCTGGGGCTTGCCTCCATTGTGGCGAGACTTGCTGTGGTGATTGTTATTATTTCCTCTGGGCTTGTCGCCACCTGCCTGCTGCTGGGGTTTGTCGGCCTTGTCCGCCCTCTCGCCATTGTCCGCCCTCTCGCCCTTGGGCTGCTGGTCGGCTTGCTGTTCTTTGGCACGCTGGTCGCCACCCTTGTTGTTCTTGTTTTTGCGTTTTTTGTTGCGCTTGGCCTTATCAAAACGGGTGATGCTATCCTCGCCAATGACGTTGACGTATGTAGGCTCGTCGCCAGTGACATCTACCACCGTATCGGAGGTAATCTTCTCGGGCTTCTTGCCCTCGGCATTCAGGCGCATAATCTCCCTCACCCTGCCAATCGAAAGGGTTACCAGGCCAGCCATCGAGCCAGGCTGGGTGCTGAAACTCATCGTGCGAGCCAAAATGTCGTTCTTGACGTGGAAGTAGTCGGCATCCAGAGCCTGCAGGGGCCCATTCAGACGTGGGAACTCCTTGCGAGCGTCGATGTAGTCGTCGAGCTCGTAGGTCAAACAGCACTTCAGTTTGCTGCACTGGCCAGCCAACTTTTGTGGGTTGAGCGAGAGGTCTTGTGTGCGTGCAGCGTTGGTAGTCACCGAGTTGAAGCTGCTAATCCACGATGCGCAGCACAACTGGCGACCGCAAGCGCCCAGACCACCAATGCGGCCTGCCTCTTGGCGTGCGCCAATCTGTTTCATCTCAATGCGGATGCGGAACTGGTCGGCAAAGACCTTAATCAGCTCGCGGAAGTCTACCCTCTCGTCGGCAATGTAGTAGAAAATTGCCTTTATGCCGTCGCCCTGGAACTCCACATCGCCAATCTTCATATCCAGCCCCATATCGGCTGCAATCTGGCGCGAGCGAATCATAACCTCGTGCTCGCGGCCCACAGCCTCGTGCCACTTCTCAATATCGTAGGGCCTTGCCTTGCGGTAGACCTTGCGGAACTCGCCATTCTGGGGATTGAAGCCCACGCGCTTCATCTGCCTGGCGACCATATCGCCTGTGAGCGACACGATGCCGATGTCGTGGCCTGGCGAGGCCTCAACAGCCACAATGTCGCCAATAGCCAGTGGCAGGTTATTCACGTTGGCGTAGTAACTGCGGTGGGTATTCTTGAACCTCACCTCCACAATGTCGGTGGGGCCATTGTCGGGATAGGGTGCCAGCCAGTCGTACTCGTGTAGCTTGTAGCACCCCTCTTTGGCCGTGGCGCACATATCCTGCCCCTCACAGTGGCAGAACTCGCAGCCGTGGCCTATCGAAAGCTCGCATCGGCGGCTCTCGGGAACAATAGTTTCGTCTATGATGATATTTGGTTCGTTCATAACAAAATCGTTTTAACTTACAAAGATACATTATTAAATTGAGAATTGGGAATTGAGAATTGAGATTTTTCACTTTCTCTCCATTTTTTCCACAAAACGGCTCTTACCACTGCGACAAATAGCTCCACTTTGCAATTTTTCTAAAATTTATTTTACCTTTGGGGATATGAAACGATTTATCACTCTCGCACTCGCTTTTGCGGCCTCGGTTTTGGCCCTCGGTGCACAGCAAACAACAGACTCTTACGACCACTACTACACCAACCTGCCCGTCGAGCTTGAGGCCCCCACCCTGGCCTCCTTTCCCGACAACAGCGTCGTGCTGACCGACTTTGGCGGTGTGGGCAACGGCCTGGAGCTCAACACCGAGCCCTTCCGCAAGGCCATCAGCGCCCTCGAAAAGCTCGGTGGCGGCCACCTCGTTGTCCCCGCTGGCATCTGGCTCACAGGCCCTATCTCGCTCAAAGACAACATCGACCTACACCTCGACAGGGGTGCCGTCATTATGGCCACCCACGACCGCACGCAGCACCTCAAAGGGTCCAAGCCCACAACCCTTATCAGCGCCAGCAAGCGCACCAACGTAGCCATCACAGGCGAGGGCACCATCGACGGCAATGGCCACTGGTGGCGAGCCGTCAAGCGCGACAAGGTGAGCGACACCGAGTGGAAGCGCTTCCTCGCTATGGGCGGCACCGTCAGCGACGACGGCAAGCTGTGGTACCCCTACGATCTGCACCACTCGGCCAACATTGCCGACAGCCCCGAGGCACAGGAGAAATTGCGCACCCATCTGGTACGTTTCACCGACTGCAACCAGGTGTTAGTCAGTGGCGTAACACTGCAAAACGCTCCCAAATTTCACCTCATACCCACCCGTTGCACCAATGTGGTAATTGATGGTGTAACGGTGCGCTGCCCCTGGAACGCCCAGAATGGCGACGGCATAGACCTGAGCAGTTGCCGCAAGGTGTTGGTAGTCAACAACACCGTTGATGTTGGCGACGACGGTATATGTATGAAGGCAGGTGCTGGCGAGAGTGGTGTAAAGTATGGCCCTTGCGCCGACATACTCATACAAGACAACACCGTCTATCACGCCCACGGAGGCTTTGTCATTGGCTCGGAATTTTCGGGCGGTATGCGCAACATTGTGGTGCGCGACAACCTCTTTTCGGGCACCGATACTGGCTTGCGCTTCAAGAGTGGCGTGGGCCGAGGTGGCAAGTGCGAGGGGCTCTATATCAGCAATATAGTTATGACCGACATTATTGGCGAGGCGATAGTTTTTGAGTGTACTTACCAGGACAAGGCCGTAGGGGCCAAGGTCAAAGACCAGGCCGAGATGCTCAAGGCTGCACCCTTTGCGCCCGAGTTCTGCGACATCCACATCAGCGACGTTGTGTGCCGCGGCTGCGCTACGGCAATCGAGGCTGCGGGCATCCCCTCGCTGCGCACCATCTACGACGTAGAGGTCAGCGACTCGGTCTTCTTCTACCACCAGCGCGCCACCGCCATCGACGACCACTCGGAGATTACCACCACCAACTGCACGTTTACAACCTTTGAGAATTGAGAATTGAGGCAAATGCGAGTAAGCGAGAGCAGAGATTGCTTGCAAGCTATGCCGAGCGTGAGCATTTTAGAGCAAGCGTTAGCTTGGTCAATTGAGAATTCACACACGCCCCCGCCCTTCGGGCACCCCCTCTAACTTAGAGGGGGAATTTCCTTTCGGGAGAGAGAAAAACGCAAATAATTAGGCGAGTACAAGGCGCACAAGAAAACGCCCTCCGCAGTTTACTTTGACGTAAATGAGGAGGGCGTTTATCGCAGTGCAACGACGTAATCGCCAATTACTTTGCGTTTTTTATTTGTCGCGTTTGTAAAGGAATCGCTTAATCTTCTGTGTGGGGGTCTTTTCGAAGCCATCCTTCTGCTCCTCGACCTGCGACACACGAGCAAACTTGCCTACACGGCTATTCACATACTCGCGAATCTCTTTCATCAGCTCGTCATATTTGTTCGACACGTTGTCCTTAAACTCCGACAACGCCTCTTCGAGTTTTTCTTTATCAAGCGTTACCAATGCCACCAACGTACCTTTGTCGGCCACAACTATCGACTCGGTAACCAGTCGGTGTGTATTGATAACGCTCTCTATCTCTTCGGGATATATATTCTCGCCAGTAGCGCCCACAATCATATTGTTGGCCCTGCCTTTGATAACCAGATAGCCACTCTTCTTGTCAAATACGCAGAGGTCTTTGGTGCGGAACCAGCCATCCTCGGTGAACGCCTCGGCCGTAGCCTCGGGATTCTTGAAGTAGCCCTCCATAATACAAGGAGTCTTTACGACCAGCTCGCCCTCGCCCGTCTCGGGGTTGACGTCAATCAGCTTGCCCTCAACCTCAACTGCAGGCTTACCGACCATCTGCAACTTGGTATCACGGGGAGCCGAGCCGTAGATTAGGGGTGCTGTTTCGGTCAGGCCATAGCCAATGGCGTAGGGGAAGTGGGCCTCACGCATAAAGCGCTCGGTCTCTCGATCTACTTTGGCGCCACCGATGCCGAAGAAGTGTACGCGGCCGCCAAAGAGTTTCTTCATAGCCACACCTGCAATGCGGTGGAGCAGTCGTCGCATAAGGCCCTGCGAGTAGAGCCACGACATAAATTTGGTCTTGGTAAACTTGGCCTTCACCTGGCTGCGGTAGACTTTTTCCATAATCAGGGGCACCGACAGTATGATGGTGGGGCGCACGCCACGGAATGCGGGCATCAGCGCCGAGGCCGTAGGTGGGCGGTCGAGATATACCACCTGTGCGCCATAGGCCAGGGGTAGCAGCAGGCCCAACGAGCACTCATAGGTGTGTGCCAGGGGCAAGATGCTCAAGAAAACATCTTTCTCGTCGACATACTGCATCGAGAAGCAGAGGTAGACCTGGGTGGCCAAGGCGTAGTGGGTGAGCATAACGCCTTTGGGGGTAGAGGTGGTACCCGAGGTATAGATAATTGCGGCCAGGTCTTTTGGCTCGGGCACTTTGGTTTCGCCCTTGTCGGTACAGGTCTGGCTGATTACGCCCAGGTTCTTGGTGCGGATAACCACGTTCATCGAGTTGACGGTGGCCTCCGACAGCTTGGTGTAGAGTTTGTCGCTCACACATAGGGCCTTTGCCTCGGAGTGGGCAATAATTTTGTCGAGCTCGGGACCCGAGAAGTCGGGCAGGATGGGTACGATAACCATACCTGAGCAGGTGGCTGCAAAGTAGCAGACGCCCCAGTTGGGCATACTGCCGCTCAAGAGGGCAACCTTGTCGCCAGGCTTGAGGCCGCTATCGACGAGCAGTTGCTGGACATACTTTACCCTCTCGCCAAACTCGCTGTAGGTCATACTCTCGCGCTCGAACATCGACAAGGCGGTATTCTTGGCGAACTTCTTGACGCTATTATCGAATAGTTGTTTTAGTGTCTGAAATCTCATTTGTTTCGAAAAAAATTTCTACCTTTGGTTGGCTGTTTATAGTGTGTTGCTTTTGTGTGTTTTGCAAAAACTTTGCGCAAAGGTAAACCTTGCATCAAATAATTTTCACAAATATACAAATTTCTTTGGGATGTTCAAAATGGAAAAAATATCTGCCTCAATGTCAAAATGCGGATTTGACGCTTGGGGAGTGGTGCGCATCGAGGAGTCGTTACTCTCCAATGCCAAAGACCATTTTGAGCAGTGGTTGGCCGAGGGCAATGGTCGGGGGCTCGACTACCTGGGGCGCAATGTCGAAAAACGCTTTGCCCCCGAGCTGCTTTTCGAGGGGGCCAAGTCGATTATTGTGGGTGCCGTAAGCTACAAAAACGACCTCTCGATGGGCTACGAGGCCGATTGCGATGCCAAAGTTGCATCCTACGCACGCGCCACCGACTACCACACGGTCATTAAGGATATGTTGCACCAAGTGGCTGCCGAACTGGGCCTTACCAACCCTGGCGACTACAAAGTGTGCGTAGATAGTGTGCCACTGGCCGAGAAGAGCCTGGCCCAACTGACAGGCATAGGTTGGCAGGGGCGCAACTCGCTGATTATAAGCCCCACGCTCGGCTCGTTCATCCATTTGGGCGAGCTCATAGTGCGCCACGAGGTCGATACCTACAGCACCCCACTAACGAAAGACGGATGCGTAGGATGCAAACGCTGTTTGCTACGATGCCCAACGGGCGCAATTAACCCAAATCGCACCATAAATGCCACCCTCTGCATATCAAATCGCACCATCGAGCAGGGCCAATCGGACTTCGACTCGCACGGCTGGATTTTTGGCTGCGATGAGTGTCAGAGCTGCTGTCCGCACAACTCGGTGGCCCCTTTGGCTGTAAATCCACGCCTACAGCCCACTTTCGACCCACGCGACTACGACCGCCATTTTTGGGACACCCTCACGCCCGAGGAGGCACAAAAACAGTTTGGTCACACCGCCATTGCGAGGAAATTTCGGAAATAGATAGTATCTTTGCCAAAAGTAAAGAGTTTATATATGAACCAAAAACAGACAGACCATGACAATCGACGAGAAAAATAGAGGTCAGGTGACCCCCGAGCAGATGTACCAGCTGGGCAACTGCTACTACCACGGCGAAAACGGCTTTCCCAAAGACAGGGCCGAGGCTTACTTTTGGTGGCGCAAAGCTTCAGAGCAGGGTGTCGTAAAGGCACAGGTCCTCTTGGGCCACCTCTACAATGATGGCACCATTGTGCAGCAGAATTACAACGAGGCCTACTGGTGGTGGAAAAAAGCGGCCGAAAGCGGCGACCTTGAGGCCCTGCACCAGATTGGCTGGTGCTATGCCGAGGGCCACGGAGTAGAGGCCAACCTTGCGACCGCAGTTAAGTACTACCACCACTGCGCAAAGAACGGTTTTACTATGTCGCAGCTCAACTTGGCCAACCACTACATCGAGGGCAGGGGCGTTGAAAAAAATGTAAACGAGGCCTACTACTGGTGGCACAAGGCTGCCGAGCAGGGCAACGCGCAGGCACAGTTCAACGTGGCTGTGTGCTATCTGAAAGGCATTGCCGTTGAGCAGAACACCCAAGAGGCCACCAAGTGGTTGCGCGAGGCCGCCAAGCAGGGCTCTGCCGACGCACAGGAGTACCTCAAAAAACACAACATCGAGTGGTAACGCAAAGCCACCCGTAGAGAAACCACAGACACAAAAAGAGAAGAATGGCACTTTTTGATATTTTCAGACGTAAGAAGGCCGAGCCAGTCGCCACCGAGCAGGCCCAGGCACAGCAACCAACCACCGCCACTGCCGAGCAGTCCACCACCTCTGCCACTCCAGACGTAGCCCCTGCAGCAGAGCAGGAGCCCTCATCGCAGGAAGAGGTTACGCGCGGATTGGCCAAGACCAAAGAGGGTTTCTTTGGCAAGTTGGCCAGGGCCGTAGCTGGCCGCTCGCAGGTAGATGCCGAGGTGCTCGACGAGTTGGAGGAGGTGCTGATTACCAGCGACGTAGGTGTAGAGACCACCGTAAAGATTATCGAGAACATCGAGCGCAGGGTGGCCAAAGACAAATATATGAACACCGCCGAGCTGAACTCGATTCTGCGTGGCGAGATTGAGGCCCTGCTGCAGGAGTGCGAAGAGAAGAACAACAACTTCGGACTAAACATCACCGAGGGTGTACCCTATGTGGTGATGGTTGTGGGCGTGAATGGTGCAGGCAAGACCACCACCATTGGCAAGTTGGCTGCACAGCTCAAGAAGGCAGGCAAGAAGGTCTACATTGGTGCTGCCGACACCTTCCGCGCAGCCGCCATTGACCAGTTGCAGGTGTGGGCCGACAGGGCTGGCGCAACGATGATTCGCCAGGATATGGGCTCCGACCCCGCTTCGGTGGCCTTCGACACGCTCAAGTCGGCCGTTGCAAACAAGGCCGATGTGGTACTGATCGACACCGCAGGCAGGTTGCACAACAAGATTGGCCTGATGAACGAGCTCTCGAAAATCCGCAACGTGATGGCCAAGATTATTCCCGATGCGCCCCACGAGGTTATGTTGGTGCTCGACGGCTCGACGGGCCAGAACGCCTTTGAGCAGGCTCGCCAGTTTACGGCCGCCACACAGGTCAACTCGCTGGCTATCACCAAGCTCGACGGCACTGCCAAAGGTGGCGTAGTGATTGGCATCAGTGACCAGTTCCAGATTCCCGTACACTACATTGGCGTGGGCGAGGGCATAGACCAGCTGAAGGTCTTTGACCGACACGAGTATGTAAACGCCCTCTTTGGCGAGAAGAAGTAGCCCACCCTACCCCAACCACAAGAACAAAACTGACGCTATGAGCAAAAAAATAAACGTCATAACCCTCGGTTGCTCGAAAAACCTGGTCGACAGCGAGCACCTGATGGCCCAGCTCGATGAGGCAGGCTATGAGATTGTTACCGACTCGAACGACACCGATGCCAAGGTGGTGGTAATCAACACCTGCGGCTTCATTGGCGATGCCAAAGAGGAGGCCATACAGACCATTCTGGAGTGTGCCCAGGCCAAGGCCGACGGCCGCATCGAGAGGTTGTTTGTTATGGGCTGCTTGAGCGAGCGTTATGCCGACGAGCTGAGGAGCGAGATTCCCGAGGTTAACGACTACTTTGGCGCACGTTCGCTCAAAGAGGTTGTCGAGGCTCTGGGGGCCGACTATCTGCCCGAGCTCGAGACCGAGCGACTGCTCACCACCCCCGACCACTACGCCTACCTGAAGATTGGCGAGGGTTGCAACTGGCACTGTGCCTACTGCGCCATTCCGCTCATCAGGGGCAACCACCGCAGCGTACCTATGGAGAAGGTTTTGGAGGAGGCCGAGGGGCTGGTGGCTGTGGGCGTGAAGGAGATTATTGTCATTGCCCAAGATACCACCTACTATGGCAAAGACCTCTATGGCAAGCGTATGTTGGCCGAGCTGTTGCGCAAGTTGTGCGCCATTGAGGGGGTTGAGTGGGTTAGGCTACACTACGCCTACCCGACCGACTTCCCACAGGAGGTTATAGAGGTTATGCGCGACGAGCCCAAGATTTGCAAGTACCTCGACATACCCCTGCAGCACATATCGGACAACCAGCTCTCGGCAATGCGCCGTCGCATCACCAAGGCCGAGACCGAGGCTCTGGTCGAGAGGTTGCGTAGCGAGATACCCGACATTGCCCTCAGGACAACAATGCTGGTGGGCTTCCCTGGCGAGACCGAAGAGGACTTTGAGGAGTTGTGCGACTTTGTGCGCAAGGTGCGCTTCGAGCGACTGGGCGCCTTTGCCTACTCGGAAGAGGAGGGCACCCCAAGTGCGCTGACAATGGAGGACAATGTGCCCGAGGAGGTTAAGGAGAGCCGCGTGGAGCGACTGATGCAGATTCAAAAGCGCATATCGCTCGCACTGAATGCCGAGAGGGTTGGCAAAACTATGAGGGCCATAATTGACCGCACCGAGGGCGAATACTACATTGGCCGCTCGCAGTACGACTCGCCCGAGGTCGACGAAGAGATACTCATCACCTCGCCCAAAGAACTCGAAATGGGCCAGATGGTCGACGTACTGATAACCGACTGCGAAGAGTACGACCTCTACGGCAAGGTGGTGGAGTAGCCCACCTGGGCCAAATTCTTTTGGCCGATTATTTTGTATAAGAGAATAAAATCACTATTTTTGTAGTGATTTGACAAGATAGACAGACAAAACAGAGAAGAGAACAGCAAACACCGAGCAACAATTATGGCAAAGCAGCAGGTTGTAAACTCACTGATTGAGAAAGTAGGACGAGTGATCGATGAGAACACCCGTCTGCAGGCTGTTGCAACCAAAGCGCTCGGCGAACGCGATAAACTGCGCAACGAGAACAAGGAGCTCAAAGCACGCATCGACCAACTCGAAGCACGCCTCAAACTCCTCGAACTCGGCGAAGGCCTTGCCGGTGGAGCAAACACCGAAGAGAGCCGCAAAAGGGCCCGCGCACAGGTCAATCGTCTTATGCGGGAGATTGACGGGTGCATAGCACTGATGAACCGTTAGTGGCAGCGCAGCACTACACCACTATAAACAACAACGAACACACACAACCAACAACACAATGGCAGACACCCTGAAAATACACCTCGACATTGCGGGACACAAGTACCCAATGATGATTGAGCGCTCGAAAGAGGAACTCTATCGCAAGGCCGAGAAAGAGGTAAACGCTTGGGTGTCGACCATCGAGTCGAAATATCGTATGGACAAAAAGGAGTGCCTGGCTATGGTAGCCCTCCAACTGGCCTTACAAAACGTCGAGCGCACCACCGCTCGCAACATCGACGACGACCTCGAAGAGCTCACCAAGCTCGAGCGCACCATCGATGCCCACCTGGCAAAGTTATAGTGGCTGTCGATTAGTGGTTGTTCAATAGGGAGAGGGGCTAAAGATTGGTTAAAGGCCAAGGATTGATTGGGGACCGAAAGATTGGTTAAGGGCCAAGGAATTAGTTAAGAGAGGGCAGGTGTTATTATGTAACGCTTCTCAGACCCCGACAAGTAAAGCGACACGTTCTTACACATATATATTATTGGAACAAAAGACTTATACCCGCATAGATTCCATTAAGATTTGCGAAACTCAACACTTAAAAAAATTGAGAGTTACTCGTAGTGTCAAAAACAGGCCTAGGTGACCCCGCAAGGGGGAGTGTCCGAAGGTGGGGCATGCACAGCCCAGAAATCCTTCCGATGCCGTTGGACGTTTGCGATGCAAATACGGAGCTCTCACACTATGACGATTCGGTAGTTTCGTCAAACAATTCATGGAACTCTATGTGGGATTTTTTATACCTACAAACACCAAAAACAAGAGACACAACAAACACGTTTAACAAACACAACAAAACAGATACAAACAAACTATAGAAAACTAACACACACAACCAAAAATTATGTCAGTAATAGCAGTAGTAATAACAGCCGTTATCGCAGCACCCGTTGGCATCGGAGCCTACATTGTGATTAACAATGCGATAACCAAAAGCACCGTTCGCAAGCGCCGCGAGGCCCTCATCAAAGAGGCCGAGGCCGAGGGCGAAATGATTAAGAAGGAGAAAATCCTCCAGGCAAAAGAGAAATTTATCCAGCTCAAAAGCGAGCACGACCGCACCGTAAACGAGCGCAACCAAAAACTCAACCAGCGCGAGCAGGGCATCAAGCAGATTGAGAACAACCTCAACCAGCAACGCTCGGAGCTCGACAAGAAGAACAACGAGGTAGAGAAGTTGCGCGAGCAGCTGGGTGGCCAGCTTGCACAGGTCGAGAAACGCAAAGAGGAGGCCGACCGCATAATCAAAGAGCAGAACATCAAGCTCGAGCAGATTGGCGGTATGAGTGCCGATGAGGCCAAAGCCGTACTGATGGAGAATCTGAAGGCTGAGGCCGAGCAAGAGGCCCAGACCTACATCAGCGACACCATCGAGGAGGCCAAACTGACCGCAAGCAAAGAGGCTAAACGCATCGTTATCCAAACCATCCAGAGGGTTGCCGTAGAGACCGCTATCGAGAACTCGGTAACCGTATTCAACATCGACAGCGACGAGGTCAAGGGCCGCATCATCGGTCGCGAGGGCCGCAACATCCGCGCTCTGGAGGCCGCTACGGGCGTTGAGATTATTGTCGACGACACCCCCGATGCAATTATCCTCTCGGGCTTCGACCCCGTGCGCAGGGAGATTGCACGTCTGTCGCTCCACCAACTCGTAACCGACGGCCGTATCCACCCCGCACGCATCGAGGAGGTTGTGGCAAAGGTTAAAAAACAGATTGAGGAGGAGATTGCCGAGGTGGGCAAACGCACCACTATCGACCTGGGTATCCACAATATGCACCCCGAGTTGGTAAGGCTCATTGGTAAGATGAAGTACCGCTCATCGTATGGCCAGAACCTGTTGCAGCACGCACGCGAGACTGCCAACTTGTGCGGCATTATGGCTGCCGAGCTGGGCCTCAATGTGAAGGCTGCTCGCAGGGCAGGTCTGCTGCACGATATTGGCAAAGTGCCCGATGATGAGCCCGAGCTGCCACACGCAATGATTGGTATGAAACTCTGCGAGAAGTATAAAGAGAAGCCCGATGTTTGCAACGCCGTAGGCTCGCACCACGAGGAGATGGAGATGACCTCGCTCATCGCCCCCATCGTTCACGTTTGCGACGCCATTTCGGGTGCTCGTCCAGGCGCTCGTAGTGAGATTGTAGAGAGCTATATCAAACGTCTGAAAGAGATGGAGGATATTGCCCTGTCGTACCCTGGTGTGATGAAGACCTACGCCATCCA
This sequence comes from Tidjanibacter sp., assembly GCA_045543795.1. Taxonomy (GTDB): domain Bacteria; phylum Bacteroidota; class Bacteroidia; order Bacteroidales; family Rikenellaceae; genus Tidjanibacter. The sequence continues at coordinate 42,565 of JAZPXV010000019.1, read as the reverse complement.
GGCAGGCCGCGAGCTGAGGGTTATTGTTGGTGCCGAGAAGATTAGCGATATGGAGAGCGAGCAGCTCAGCCGCGATATTGCCAAGAAGATTCAGGACGAGATGACCTACCCAGGCCAGGTTAAGATTACTGTAATCCGCGAGACTCGCGCCGTAGCCTACGCCAAGTAGCCTGCACCCGAGCCGAGCGCACAAAAAGAGAGAGCCGCCCCACAAACGGGAGCGGCTCTTTTTTTTGTCGATTCTACGGCTACTATTTCAGGTAGTCGTGGATGGCTTTGGCAGCCTTACGGCCTGCGCCCATAGCCAAGATAACAGTTGCTGCGCCGGTAACAGCATCGCCACCTGCAAAGACACCCTTGCGAGTAGTGGCACCCTCATCGGTAGCCACCAAGCAGCCCCTACGGTTACGCTCCAAGCCCTCGGTGGTCGAAGCAATCAAGGGGTTAGGCGAGGTACCAAGTGCCATAATTACGGTGTCGCACTCAATCTCAAACTCCGAGCCAGGAACCTCCACTGGCGAGCGACGGCCCGAAGCATCGGGCTCACCCAGCTCCATACGCACACACCTGAGGGCCTTCACCCAGCCCTTCTCGTCGCCAACTACGGCCACAGGGTTGGTGAGCATTGCAAACTGAATGCCCTCCTCCTTTGCGTGGTGTACCTCCTCAACTCGTGCGGGCAGCTCGGCCTCCGAGCGACGGTAAACAATATAGGCATCGGCACCCAGGCGTTTGGCCGAGCGCACAGCGTCCATTGCCACGTTACCACCACCAACTACGGCTACCTTCTGGCCACGCCTTACGGGGGTGTCGTTCTCCTCGGGGGCAAAAGCACCCATCAAGTTAATACGGGTCAAGAACTCATTGGCCGAGAATACACCATTGAGGTTCTCGCCCTCGATGCCCATAAACTTGGGCAGACCTGCGCCCGAGCCTACAAAGACTGCATCGAAGCCCTCTTCGTCCATCAGGCTGTCGATAGTTACGGTACGGCCTACGATGATATTTTTCTCAAACTTAACGCCCAGGCGAGCCACCTTCTGAATCTCTCGCTCAACGATGCGCTCTTTTGGCAGACGGAACTCGGGGATGCCGTAGCTCAACACACCACCCAGGCGGTGCAGAGCCTCAAATACGGTAACCTCGTAGCCCAACTTGGCCAGGTCGGCAGCGCAAGCCAAGCCTGCAGGGCCACTACCCACAACGGCCACTTTCTTGCCATTTTTCTCAATCTCGGGCACCTCTTTCGAGCCATTCTCCAACTGCCAGTCGCCCACAAAGCGCTCCAGCTTGCCGATAGCCACGGGCTCATTTTTGATGCCCAAGATGCACGAGCCTTCGCACTGGCTCTCCTGGGGGCACACGCGGCCGCAAATCGAGGGCAACAGCGAGTCCTCGGCAATAATCTGGGCAGCCATAGCATAGTCGCCCTCGCTAATGGCAGCGATAAAGTTGGGAATCTGGATGCCCACAGGGCAGGCACCCACACAACGAGGATTGCGGCAGTGCAGACAGCGCGAAGCCTCCCTCTGCGCCTCCTCAACATTAAAGCCGTAGCATACCTCCTCAAAGTTGGCTGCACGTTTTGCAGGCTCTTGCTCCCTAACGGGGGTGCGTGAAATTATATTTGCCATAATAGTATGTTCTTCTCTATCTAATTAAGGTTCAACTCTCTCTATATAAATTATTTATCCAGGCCGATGCGGCAGCGGTGGTCTTTGTACTTCTCCAGGCGGCGCTGCTCCTCGTCGCGGTACTGGCCGCTACGGCGCATAGCCTCGTCGAAGTCAACCTGGTGGGCATCAAACTCGGGACCATCTACGCAGGTGAACTTGGTCTGGCCACCTACGCTCACGCGGCAAGCGCCACACATACCCGTACCGTCTACCATCAGCGAGTTGAGCGATGCAATGGTAGGGATACCGAGCTCTTTGGTCGCAAGTGCCACAAACTTCATCATAATCATAGGGCCGATGGTGATAACAGTGTCGTACTGTTTGCCATCCTCCTGAACGAGCTTTTTCAGCAGCCCCGTAACCATACCGTGGTAGCCCTCCGAGCCGTCGTCGGTAGCTATGTAGAGGTTGCCCACACTACGCATCTCATCGGTCAAGATGAGCAGCTCTTTGGTCTTGGCACCAATGATAACGTCGGCCTCGATGCCGTGCTCGTGGAGCCACTTAACCTGGGGATATACGGGTGCAGTACCCACGCCACCTGCCACAAAGAGCAGGCGTTTGCCCTTGAGCTCGTCGAGGTTCTCGTAGATAAACTCCGAGGGACGGCCCAGGGGACCAGCAAAGTCCTCAACAGCCTGGCCCTCCTCGAGAGCAGCGAGCTTGAGTGTCGACACGCCCAGCGTCTGCACCACAATCTGTACGGTGCCACGCTCGATGTCGTAGTCCGAGATAGTCAGCGGAATACGCTCACCCTCTTTTGTCGAACGCAAAATAATAAACTGTCCGGGGTGAGCCGACTTGGCAACCCTGGGTGCATAAATGTCCATCAAATAGATGTTTTCGGCAAGTTTTACCTTCCTCTCAATTTTGTACATCTCTCTAACAGTAGTTTTTGAATGGTTATGTTGTTTTAAGTTATCAGTTTTCAGCAATCAGTTTTCAGTCATTTGTCGGAACGCTCTTCTTAATGTTTGCTGCCACGCGCAACTCTCTGACGGGCCTCAGTGGGTCGTTGACCACCACCATTGCCCCACCAAAGACTGTGTCGTAGCCCTCGATTGGCACCACAAAGGTAATCTTGGCCACCACGCTCTCGCCAGGTGCAAGTGTCAGCCCCTCGTGTAGTCCCTCTATGGTTGTGCCCTCGCGAGGCAACACACTACGCACCACCAGCGGTGCAGTGCCGCCATTTTTGACTGTCAGCTCGGTTGTGAGCCACTGTCCCTTGCGAGCATCGCCAAAGTCGTGGTATACGGGCTCTATGTCGGCTTTAGGTCGGCCAGCCCTCTTGTCGGCCAGCTCAAAGTTGTCGATGCCTATGGCTGTTGCCACAATTGGGTGGCCACAGCGCTCGCCATCTATTATGGGCTCAATCTGATCCCTCAACAGCCCATACCTGTCACCCTCGGTGAGCGAATAGGTAAGCGTAGCCAGAGCCACCTCGCCTGCCCCCAGGTCGGTAGGCATATCTACCTCCAGAGCGCCACTCGCCTCGAGCCACACATAGTCGACCGTTACGGGGTGGTCGAGAGTGTTAATCAGCGCAATGGTCATACTGCGCGTTGCCCCCTGGGCCATATTGCCAAAGGCCCTGTAGTTGGCATCGGCCCTCACACCACCGCCCAACGATTGGGGGTAGTAGTCGGCCACCGAGCGAGGTCGGCCCTCAACGCGCCCCTTCACTCGCAAGTGGGTGCGCCCTGCGCCATTGTTGTAGCCAATGGTTATCTGCTTGTCAAACTTGCCCTCGCGCCCCTCGGGGTCGAACTCAACGGTGAACGTGCCCTGCTCGCCAGGCTTGATGGCCTTGCGCGAGTAGTCGGTGTGGGTACATCCACAACTGGTGTAGACCCTCTCGATGGCAATGGGGTGGTCGAAGGGGTTGGTAAATACAAAGGTGTGACTTACGGGCCCATCGACCTCTTTTATGCGACCAAAGTCGTGTACCAGGGTGTCGAAAACGAGCTCTGTAACCTGTACCGAGGCACCACTCGCACGTCCACCTTGCTCACTCACAGCCTCTTGCCCCCATAGAGCCGAGGCGAATAGCAGAGCTACCAGTATCGTAAACACTCTACGCATAACATACAAAGGTATTATTTTACTACGAGAATCCAACACCCCGAGGGCATTATATTTATAGGTATGCAAAATTTTTTCAACTTTTTTCGCAAAAATGTTTGCAGAGAAGAAATTTTGCCATATATTTGCACTCGCAAAACGGAACAAACCGTTGAGCACATAAAAATTCCTCAGTAGCTCAGTTGGTTAGAGCACCTGACTGTTAATCAGGGGGTCCTAGGTTCAAGTCCTAGCTGAGGAGCAGAAGCCGCAGAGATTGCGGCTTTTTTTGTTGTCTTGCTGCCACCTGGCCACCAATTAGCAACCCACTGCAAATCAGCCGCTACCAACAAAAAAAAGAAGAAGAACTAACCCCTAACGATTAGTTCTTCTTTTCACATCCACACTCCTATAGTGTGCTCGCCCACACCACTACTTATTGGCCAACAGCTCCTTGAGCAACGGGTAGAGCAGCACAAAACAGAGGGGCACTACTACGGCAATAAAGATGATCACCTTCCACACAAGGGGGAAAGCAACCTCTCTAACCTTGCCAGTTTTCTTATCGACTTTGTATCGTTTAGCCATACAACTCGACTACTCGTTTCGGAACTCCACCTTGTCATTGCCAACATAGGCCACAATGGGCAAGTTGACATTCAGCAGATTGCGGAACTTAATCTGGGTCAATGGATTCTCGACATACTCCTCAACAGCACGGTTTATGTTACGCGCACCAAGCTCGCGGCTATAGCCTTTGTGGGCAATAAACTCGACCACATCGGCCTCGTGACGCAAGCTAATATTCTGCTTGGCCTTTAGTTGCTCTTCCTTCTCCTCAAGGAGCAGTTCAGCAATCATCACCGCGTTGCTGAAAAGGATAGGCTCAAACATCACAATCTTGTTGAAGCGGTTGATCAGCTCAAGTGGCAGATGGTTTGACAACTGCCTCATAACCATATCTACGCACTCATTGACATCCTCTTGGGTAACACCCTCTTGGGGCAACATCTGCAAAATCTCTTTTTGACAAATGTTCGATGTCATAATCACAACCGTATTTGAGAAATCGACCGTTCGGCCGTGGTTGTCGGTAAGGTGTCCCTCGTCCAAAACCTGCAAGAAGAGGTTGTGGACTGCAGGATGCGCCTTCTCCAACTCGTCTACAAGCACTACCGTATACGGATTCTGTAGCACTGCATTTGTCAGCGTACCACCATTCTCATACCCCACATAGCCTGGGGGTGGGCCAATCAGTTTGGTCGTGTCGTTTTCTTGGCAATACTCGCTCATATTCAGGCGTACCATCTTCTTCTTGTCGCCAAAGAGCACCTGGGCCACAGCCTTACTGAGCAATGTTTTACCCGTACCCGTTGTACCCAGGAACAAGAACGAGCCTATAGGGCGGTCATCGTTGCCACCTCCGGCACGCCTGAGTCGTATTGCATCGGCAACCGAACTGACAGCCAAATCCTGTCCCACAACAATCTCGTGCATCTTCTCCTCAAGGCTGTTGAGAAAGATGGTTTCATCTTGCGAAACGCGCTCGAGTGGCAGACCTGTCTTGGCGGCCAACTCGCGCTTCAAATCGTCTGGAGTAAGCTCACAAACGCCACTACCCTGGAGCGACAATCGTGCCGCAGCCTGGTCAATCAGCTCGATTGCCTTTGCTGGGAGGTGACGATTTTTCACATACTTAGACGTGAGCGCAATGGCCTCATACAGAGCCTCGTCACTGAGGGTAAGGCCGTGGTTGAATCTGGCCTCCGAACGTCGCAGAATTGTCTTTGTAGTCTCTACATCGGGTTCCTTGATAGTAATTGGGTTAAAGCGCCTCTCGAATGCCTGGTCGCTCTCGATGTTCTGCTGATACTCTTCATAGGTCGTTGCACCGATAATCTTTATCTCGCCACGCGCCATTGGTGGCTTGAGCATCTGGGCCACAAGATTTGGAGCCTGTGGATGGTTGTGGATTAACAGGTGCATCTCATCAATAAAGAGAACAAGCTCGGGGTCGTCGGCTGCCTGGTCGATGATGTTGCGCATAATCTCTTCCTCCTTACCCGAGGCGCGAATACGCGAATAGTCAAGGCGATACAGCTTAAGCTGGCGCAATGGCTCGGGAATATTACCTGCGGCCAACCTAAAGGCCAACTCCTCGGCAATGGCAGTCTTGCCAGTACCCGGCTTACCAATAAGCGCAGGGCAGTTTTTGGTATTCATTGCCAAGTACAAGAGCAGATCTTCCATCTCCTTCTCGCGCCCAATGGCACGATGCAACTTGCCGTTGATTGCCAACGCCAGCATATTGTCGCAATACTCCTTTATGGTTGCTCCGGTCTTGGCATCGTCGTCGGCAGGTTTCCTGATGGGCACAAAGGGGGGCTCGGGAGTAGTGTCTACATTAGTAGCGGTGGTATTGCCCACTCTACTTGGGCCACTTGGTTGTGTAGTGGGTGCAGGCACTGTGAAGTAGTTGGGATAGTGTGTCGGTAGCCATCTACCTACAAGCCACTCGGTAAGATTTTCCAACGTAACCGCCTCATTGGCCGACAATATAGCCTCGAAGCCTCTGATCATATCGGCGCTAAAGTCGGTCTCGTTCACCTCGGCATCACTCTGTGATGCCATAATATCGCCCGCAACCTTCATTACAAAGTCCTGGCGATCTGGACTCCAAAACAGAGGATCTACGCCCTCTGGTCGGTCGCAATCCCAATTCCACAATCCCCAGACTACGGCCTCGGGGGTTATGGTTCCTATGCCCAAGCCTCGCAAAAGGAGGGCGACCTCTTTGATGAGTTCACAAACCTCTGCGGAAATTTTACTAAAATCTACCATTCCCTTACTCCTCTTGCGTTGTCGATTCGTTTTGTTCTCTCGACTTAACCAACTCCTCGCGGAACGCCTGTTTCAGTCTCTCCAGTCGGGCCAAACTCTCAAGTGCCATAGCGTCGTGGTACTGTTCGGAAATATGTCCACAAACCGAACATTCGGGGTGTTTGTCCACAGAGCCGCCATACCAACGCAAGATTGTAGGGACAGTAACATTCTCTACATTCTCTTTGCAGAACGAGGCGTAGATGTTGTCGCGGCGGTTTGCCCAGAAATAGTGATTACAAGTGAGCTCCTTCTCGAGCGACGCAATACCCGAGTCGGTGCCACGCGAGAGCTCAACCAGCGCAAGTTTGGTCATCATATTACTGATGGGCTCAATATCCGAGCTCAAGCCCACCTGTATTGTTGCGCCGGCATTTTCTTCGGTCACATACTCTGCAATCCTTCCTGCCTTGCGAGCTGCCTTAAGGTCCGAAATCTCCTCTCTGGCAACATCGATAATACCCATACCAACCAGGCAGAAATAGCAAGCCGATCCAGGGCGATATATAAACACATCGCCTCCCTCGGCACGAGTAACACAGCCGCCAAAAATAGCGGGTTTCTCGAGCTCCAACAACAATTTGCTCAAGATATACCTCGACTTGTTGTTGTCGGTGCCACAAATCACCAAATCGCACTTCTCAACCTCCTGACGCAACAGCTCGGGGTTGGCGGTCATATCAATCGGGAACTTGTCGACTTTGGCGTATGGGTTTTTGCCGTGAATAGCGTCGGCAATAGCGTCGGTCTTCAGTCGGCCCAAGTCGTTGACATAGCAGACGTGGCGCACAAGATTGTGGGGCTCGAGACGGTCGAAATCCGATATTGCAAACTCGCCCACACCAGCTTTGGCCAACTCGATGGCTATAGGTGCGCCACCGCTACCCAAGCCCATGATGAGAACTCGCTTGCTGGCCAAAACATCAACCTCGAGCAGACCCTTGCTACGCGAATAGAGGTCTTTGCGCGCGGGTATTACATCCACAGCCACACCATTAACGGTGGCCTTGCCTTCTGCGTCGATGTCTACACACAACTCGACCGATTGGGGGTGGCTGCCACCGCTCTTGGCAAAACTCGCCACCGAGACCTGGCCAAAGGCGTGCTCCAGCGGATTAAACCTCAGGTGCGTAACGCCTTCGCCCTCCCACGAATATGCCATTCCGAGGGTGCAAAGTTCGTCACGCTCCAAGAACTCATTCAACTCCTCGCCATCAATATAATATTGCTGCGCGGACATATCATTCTCGTTCATCATATTTTGCTCTGTTGATTAGAATACAGGGCGACCTTCAGCCTCTTTTGCGGCATCAGTAACAGCTCGTGGGTCATTTCTATTCACATATATAATTTTGCCTGTTTGGGGATCCATAATAGGCACTTGAGGACGGGCACAGTGGTTCTGTGCATTAGTAATATTCTTACCTGCTTCTTCGAGGTCTAATTGGCGTTGTCCTGTTGGTTTTGGAGGTATCATTTTGTAAGTTCAGATTAATTGTTAAACATTATTTTAATATACATCACCATCACCCTGGTGTTTCAGCACTGCATCGAGAGGAATACGCTTCATAATGCTGTACTCATAGGCATTGAGCCAAAAGCTACACAGCAAATATACAAACCACAACGACACATCACTTCGCCAAGCGCTTGGATTGTAGTGACATATTTGCACCCAACCGTAGTCGGGGTGTGGTGCGAGGGTGTGATTTGAGGCACTAACATTCTTCAGCGACTCGCCCTGGTAGTTCTCCAGATTGGCCTCCCTCCAAGAGCTTGCGCCATAGGGGCACATAGCCTGAATGTAGACACTCGGCTTCGACTCGGGAAAACCCTTAAGCTCAATACGCAACAGGTATTGATTGTCGGTCACGGTAGTAACAATCACTTCGAGATATGGATTTGCGCTGCCCATATCGTGAAACTCGAAGGTGCCTTCTGGCAAATTCTTGGTCAGAACGCTTTGCTCAGCCCTAAATCTCAAACTATCCATCATAAGTCATTCGGTATTAAAGCATTATAATCGTTTGATTTGTTTGTTCCTCTTCTTGGCCTACTTCCTCACTCGGTTGCACCTCTTCGAGCTCGGTTTGCGGTGCCTCAACCTTCTCTCCCGACTCGGTTTGTGGTGTCTCCACCCTCTCTTCGGGCTCGGTTTGCGGTGTCTCAACCTTCTCTCCCGACTCGGTTTGTGGTGTCTCAACCTTCTCTTCGGCCGATTGTGGAGCGACAATCACTCGGCTTGCAACAATTTGGGTCAACCAATTTGTAAAGCAACTCACCAGACCATTCTCTACACGATCCCAGGGCAAATCCAACTGCACCACATCGTCGCCATCGAAATAGTAAGGCGCCCCGTGGGGGAATGGGTCCGAAAACAGTATCGCCTGCTCGCCATCGCCGATATTCAGGAATACCTGATTATCCTCGGTAACCTCAACCTGAACACTCTTACCAGGATGGAGGCTCTTTGTCACCTCAACAAAACTCTTGAGTGTCTTGCGATTGTCGGGCGATTCATCTATCCAGTACAACATTGGCTTAGGCTTTGCCACTTCGGCAGTCGCCTGGCTCACCAACTGATCGACAGTATAAAGACGCCCCATATTGGGCTGCTGTGTCCTGGGATTAACCACAACGCCTCTCAACTGGCTATCGGCCAACTGGCGGAAGGGGCTCTCCATCTCTACTACTGCCCACGCAGCGTGGGTATAACGATCACCATCATTTTGGTGGAACACATACGCATCGATAAAGGTCTCGCGTCTGTAGCCGTCATAGGTGCCAATACACATAAGGTGTCGGCGTAGTTTGCCTTTCTGACTGCCCACACCTGCCATCATAGCACGCACATCGCCACCACTCGGATGGTTGAGATTCAGCTGGTGGTGCGAGTGCCAATCACCAATGTGTTGCAACGCAATATTATTCTCGAGTATGTCACGAACTTTGTCATAGTATTCGTGGTCGTGATGGCACTCCACAGTCCCGTGCATACATCCTGGCCCAGGGCCGGTCACATAAAGAATAACAGGCACACCCTTCACGGTCCAGTATCCAAATAGGTGACCACCCGTTTCGCATTGTGGGTAGTCTGCAATACAGCGCGACAGGTAATCCAGTTCGCTACGATATATGATTGCAATCAACGAGGCGCGATCCTCGAGCATAGTGCGCACCAGAGGGGCTATCTCAAAGCCATTCGTTGCCACACCTCTATCTTGTTGCCTCGAGTAACCCTCGCGACAACCGCCCCACCATTGCGGAGCACTCTCATTTTTACGACGATGGTGCATAGTGGTTCTCTCTTTATGGTTAGTGTTTTGGTTTCCCCTTAAGAATCATTGTATTCACAAAGATATAGCTTTACACAAATAATCCAAATTTATGGCCAACTTTTTTTCGCCAACTTCATCTACACATACAAAGAGGCGCACAAGAGGAAGAATCTATCCCTCTCGCACGCCTCTTTCGTCAGCTACGCTCCTCCTCAACAATAGAAGAGCCTATGATTCAGTCAATTAATTTCCTTGAAAAATTTCACTTCACGCACTCTGCCCAAAGCCTACGAAACAAACTTCGCAGCGGCGGGATAGAGGAAGCGTTTGATCGACTTCTTGGGAGTTTTCTCGAACTCGCCCTCGCACATCTTCACCGAAGCAACCCTCTCATAGGGAGCAACAAGTTTGTTCAGCTCAACCAAGTTCTCGTTCATAATCTCCTGCAGTTTGGCAGTATCCCAGCCATTCTCTTTAGCCTTTGCATAGTCGGGCACCACCAGGGCGGTCAGTTTGCCGTTCTCCTCCTGCACAACCAGCGACTCAACAACAGCCTCGAGGTTGTTCAGCTTGGCCTCAATCTCCTCGGGGTAGATGTTCTGGCCATTGTTCGACAGCAACATAGTCTTGCAGCGGCCACGGATAAAGCAGTTGGTTGCCTTATCAACAACACCCATATCGCCAGTGTGGAACCAGCCGTCGGCATCCATAGCGGCGTCGGTAGCCTCCTGGTTCTTGTAGTAGCCCACAGTCACATTCTCGCCACGCACGCAAATCTCGCCAGGGATGTTGTAAGGGTCGGCCGAGTCAATCTTCATCTCCATACCTGGAACAAGTTTACCGCACGAGAGCGACTTGTACTCGGTGTGGTGAGCGTAGCAGATAAGTGGAGCGGTCTCGGTCATACCATAACCTACGGTGTAGGGCAGGTTGATCTTCTTGAGCAACTTCTCAACATCGCTGTTCAGTGCTGCACCACCCATAATCAGCTCGGTCAGCGCACCACCAAAGGCATCCATCAACTGGGTGCGCACCTTCTTGTAGACAATCTGGTTGAGCAGTGGAATCTTCACGAGGGTTTTGATGGGCTGCTTGTTGAGCGTAGGCATAACCTTGCCCTTGATAATCTTCTCAACCAGCAGAGGTACGGTCAGCAGCAGGTCGGGCTTAACATCCTTGAGAGCCTTGAGCAGGATGGGAGCTGCAGGCAGCTTGCCCAGCAGGGTGATGTGCGAGCCAGTAGCCAGAGGGGTGAGCATATCGAATGCACAACCAAAGGCGTGGGCCAAAGGCAGGATGCCCAACACACGCGAGCCACGATAGTGGAACTTATAGAGAATGGCAAATGCCACATTGGCAGTCACGTTGTTTACGGTGAGCATTACACCCTTGCTGAAACCAGTAGTACCGCTGGTGTAGCTGATGATGCATACCTTGTCGTTGGTCACCTCGGGGTAGATAATATCGTTGGTGGTGAAACCTTTGGGGTAACGCTCGGCAAACAGAGTGTCGAGGTTTTTGTACAGAGGAACCATAGTGTCGGCTGTACGCTCCCAGAGGGGCTCCATAGTCTCGTAGTCAACTACGGCCTCGAGCTGGGTAAACTTGGTGGTGTCCATCTTGGCCCACACGTCGCTACTGAGGAAGAGTATGCGCGAGTCGGAGTGGTTGATGATGTTGGTGGCATCGATGGGGTTGAAGTCCTGCAGGATGGGTACGATAACTGCGCCATAGGTGATTACCGAGGCGTATACCGACACCCACATAGGTGTATTGCGGCCAATGAGGGCAATCTTCTCGCCAGCCTTGATGCCGTATTTCTCAAACACGAGGTGGTTTTTGGCAACCAACTGTGCGAGGTCAAAATAGGTAAGGGTTGTTTTCTTAAAATAGTCGGTCAGTGCAGGGAGCTCGCTGTTGTTGCGGAAACTCTCCTGATACATTTTGATAAGATTGTCTTTTACCATAATTGTCTATTTTGATGTTTTGTTTGCGTGCGCATTTATTAATAAGGTGTGCGAAAATAAGACCAAAAGAGCAGTTGAGGAGCCATAAAGTGCAAAGTGTTCCGACGTTCAATCGTGCAACTTTTTTGCCATAGCCGAAACCTGGGCGAGCCTATCAGACTGATTTACCGCCCATTTTGCTGTACCCGAACATCAAAATTCTACGATACCCAAAGGGGCAATTTGCCCCCACCGACCAACAAAAACCACTAAATACCCAAATGAAAATCATAGAACTCTTATTTCTCTTATTGCTCTTATCTCTTATAGGATTGATAGGAGATATAAGAGGTATAGGATTTTCTTTAAGGTCATTAAGGGCCTTAAAGTCCTTAAAAAAATACTCCTCCCCTAATTAGGGGAGAGTGGTTGTGGAATCCATAAAACTCATATTACTCCTATCTCTCCTATAACTCCTATAAATCATATAAGAGCAATAGGAGATATAAGAGTTATAGGGCTTTTTAATGACCTTAACGACCTTAAAGTCCTTAAAAAAATACTCCTCCCCTAACAGGGGAGGGGGCGCAGAGGAAAGTGGGGTTGCTCCGAAGGGGCAGACCTCAAAATAAATAGAGAGAGTACAGCTGCAAATCTATTTGCAAGCAAACTCTCTCTATTCATTTTGAAGCAGTGCCGTCAGGCACCACTTTACTCTAATACCACTCCCAGACTCAACGCAAAGGCTACACTAAAAGTTTTTTGCGGAGCTTTTTTACAAAAAAGCGACAAAAGCCCAGCGCCGAAGGCAAAAAAAACAAATCGCCGAAGGCAAAAGACTACTCTCCGAAGATGGTGCTGCACGACAGGTGGGCAGCTGCGGCGTCGGGCAGGCACGAGAGGTGGTAGGCCTTAGTGGTGGTGAGTATATCCGATAGGGTTGCGCATATCTGGTCGAGGGTGCGTTCCTCCTTTTGGAGTGTGGGCAGTGTCGAGGGGAGCAGGGCTCCGAAGGCGCCAAACTTGGAGAGTTCCTTGATGACATTTGCTGGCCCTTGGCTCAGTCGCAGGAAGGCGGCTATGGGTTGCCACTCTTGCTTCCACACGCATCCTTTGCCGCTCCAGGGCGAGCCATAGACGCGCACGCTGCCGTCGTTCATCACGCGCACTACGGGCCCATCGTCGTTCAGGCGCTCGGTACCCTCTATGTTCTCGAGCCACAGGCGAGTGTGGGTGCTCTTGCCGGTGCCGCTCTCGCCCAGGCACATAACGGCTGCGCCACCTTTGACAATGACCGACGAGTGTATGAGCAGGGTTTTGCAGGGCAGAGTGGCGAACGAGTAGGCAAAGACCAGTGCGTGGTCGTAGATTATGCCATTGGCGCTACGGCCATCGAAGTACATATCTGTGTAGAATCTACAGGTGGGGCCGAAGCGGTAGTTCGAGCGAGCAAAGGGGCACACCACCGTAGCCTCTTTGCCTCGGCTGCGCAGGGTTAGGCGGTACTCGTCGTCGTAGATGCGGAGTGTGCAGTCGCCATCCTCGAGGTCGTAGTCGAAGATTTGCGTGGGGGCATCGCTACGGGGCACCACCTCTTGGTCGAGCACCATCTCAAAGAGCGGCTCGCTCGAGGGGTGGTCTATGCGGAAGGGTGCAAAGTTGAGCGATACGGGGGGCACACGCTCGGGCTCACGCCTGGTGAGTGCAAATATGTGGTCGGCAACGCTGTAGTAGAGAGTCATTGGAATTGAGAATTGAGGCAAATGCGAGTAAGCGAGAGCAGAGATTGCTTGCAAGCTATGCCGAGCGTGAGCATTTTAGAGCAAGCGTTAGCTTGGTCAATTGAAAATTGAGAATTGAGAATTATTCTATTCTTCACTACCTACTCTTCGACCAGGTCGGCTTTGCGGAGCGACTCAATCCAGGCGTTGGCATCGGCCAGGGCTACGGTGGGCTCGACCTCGTACTCGGCAGAGAGCAGGTCGGCCACCTTCTGGGCATCGAACTCGACACCCTGCAGCTGTTCCCACAGCCACTCGCTGGTGGGGTTGAGCGAGATGATGGTGGTCATCTTCACATTCTGTACGCCCATACGCACAATTACACTTTCGCCTGCAATTTTGCGGACTTTGTAGTTCTGTTTGAGTTTCATATATCTTGGTCTATTTTAATAATTTACGCTTTACGTCAATAGCCAGCGTGCGCACCCTCTTGCGCCACAGGCTTCGGGCCGAGCGACGTTGCCACTTGGGGCTGTCGTAACCAAACGCCACACCCTCGGCCAACTTAACCTCGGCAACATAGGCCACCACATCGGCTGCTTGGGCCACCTCTTGTATTCGGTAGTTGCCATCACCCTCGATTGTGAGCCTTCCGCCCTCAATCTTGCGTATGCGGTGCAGAACGTGGCCACCTCGGTAGCGGAACAGCACCACCATACCCACACGCAACTCGGCAGGGGCTATGGGTGCCAACACCACCACATCTTTCTCGTTGCGCAGGAAGGGCCTCATACTGAACCCCTTGACGGTCATCTCTACCCTCTGCCCCTCGGCAATCAGTTGCTCGACCGAGGCGAAGAACAGGTCGTTGGCTATTATCTTTTTTGCTGCTACCATTTATCATCGCTTTTTGATATTCTACAACTCAACGATGCGGTCGCAGAACGAGAGGGTTTTGGGGTTGTGAGATATGAAAAGTATGGTCAGTGTGGCGTTCTCTCTGGAGAGTTGCTCTACTGCCTCAACAATCTCGCGCTCGGTGGCCTCGTCGAGCGAGCTTGTAGCCTCGTCGAGCATCAGCACCGAGGCCTCGCGATAGAGTGCTCGGGCAATGCCAATGCGCTGGCGCTGACCACCCGAAAGGCGACAACCTCCCTCGCCCGTAATGGTGTCGATTCCGTCGGGCAACTGGGCCACCAATTCGCCAAGTTGAGCCCTTTCGACAACCTCGGCAACCCTCTGGCGGTCAATCTCTTCGGGCGCCACACCAAAGGCCACATTCTCGGCAATCGACAGGTCGGGTATGTAGAGGTCTTGCGACACATAGGCAATGTTGTTCTGCCACTTGCGCCTTGTTTCGGCCCCTTCGATGGCCACTCCGTCTACCCTAACGCTACCCTCTTGGGGCGCAAAGAGCCCTGCCACGATGTTGAACAGCGTGGTCTTGCCCTTGCCCGAAGCACCTCGGAAGCCCACCTTCTCGCCCTTGCGGATGGTGAGCGAGAGGTTTTCGATAACATTTTCGCCCTCGGTATAGCCAAAAGTTATATTATCCAACTCGATTGAGTTGTCAAAGGGCAGTTTCTCCTGTGTGAGCGATGTGGGCTCAACGGGGTGGCTCAACTCGTCGGCGAGCACCTCGACCACATAGACATTGCGCTTGTACTCGGTCCAAGCCGAGGCGATGCGGCTAATCGAGGGGATGATGCGGTAGGCAGCAACGGCAAATACGCCCAGAAAGACTTTGAGCGAGCCCACCGTATGGCCCGAGGCGAGGCCTATGACAATTACGGCCACAACGCCCAGCACCAGCGCAAACTCAATCACATAGCTTGACGCCCCACGCATCAGCATAGCCTTGAGCGAGTAGTGACGCAACTGGCTGATACCGCGCATAAAGCGGTCGGTGATATAGGGCTTGGCACCTGCTATTTCAATATCGGCATAGCCCCTCAGAGCCTCGAACATAGTCTTGTTCTGACTCACCTGCAGGCGGTTTTCCTCGCGGCCATTCTCGGCCATACGTCGGCGTATGATGCGCGAGTAGACCAGAGCCACGGGCACAAACACCACCACAATAAGTGCCACCACCAAGGGGTTATATATAAAGAGTGACACCAGCAACACCACGACCACAATGGCCTCGGTCAGAATCATCATCAGCGTGCTGACCACTCCGTGGGCAAAGCGGTGGCAGACGGCATTGACATTGTTGACCAGCGTAGTGGTGTGGTGCGAGCGCACAAAGAGCAGCCCTCGGGAGAGGTAGTTCTGGTACATCGCCTGCGACATATCGGCAAAGAGCTCCATCATAAAGCGGCCCCTATATTGGTTCAAGGCCAGGCCCGCAACACCCTTCAGGGCAATGAGTAGCAGCACAACCAAGCATACTGCACCAATAAAGGCCCCCTCGGAGCCAAAGCCCAGCCAGGTGTAGATGTGTGCCACAGTGGGGTTGTTGGCAATGAGGTTTTCGTCGAGCACCAGCAGCAGCACCGACACCAGCGCAGCGATGCCCACCAGGTCGACCACCGCCGAGCAAAGAGCCGACAGCAGCACCCTGGGCAGGCGGCGACGCCTTGCCTGCGGAATCAGGTCAAACCAACTATGTTTCGCACTTGCCATAACATAGCAAAGGTAATACATTTAGCCGAAACGAGGGTAAAAGTGGTCAAGATTTGCCTATTTTTTTGCAAAAAGTGCCCATCTTGGTGCAAAAAAAGTTGATGTACCCAAAAAAAACGCTACCTTTGGGCGCCAAAGCGCCCAGCGAAATAACCTCACAAAGGGCGCACGGAGTGACACGAAAACAATATTTTTAACAACAAATAACAAACTAATTACACAAACAATTAAAGCTATGAGTATTAAGAAATTTTTGATGCTTTTTGCACTTCCTCTGGCACTGGTGCTTGGCAGTTGCGAGAATCCTACTCCCGACGCTAGCGGCATCCTGCCCGAGTTTGAGTTGACCGACGCTACTGGCGCTGGCACCAACAAGGTTGAGTTCCCTGCCGAGGGTGGCGAGCTGATTGTCAACATCACCGCCAACCGCGCTTGGAACATTGCAGTTGCAGCCGACTGGTTTGCCGTAACCCCCAGCTCGCAGCCCAATGCCGACCACAAGTCGATTACCACCCAGGTTAAGTTCACCGCATTTGCCAACACCACTGGCGCTGCCCGTCAGGCCGAGATAACTATCTCTATCGAGGGCTTTGGCGATGCCAAACTGACCGTAAGCCAGCTGGCCGAGGGCCAGGTAGCTACCGGCAAGGTTATCTACTATGACAACTTCGACAAGGTTGAAGCTGTTAAGGATGGCAACTACTGGCCCTATATGAGTGCCGAGTATGGCAACCCCAGCCCCGCCAACCAGACTGGCGTAACCTACGACAGCAAGAACGTGACCGCTCGCGCAAACTCGGCCTCGAATGGCGAGCACTCGGACTACGAGGGTAGCGGTGGCAACAATATGTTCTTCGGCAAAGAGAACCACTTGACTATCAGCGGCATCTCGCTGGCCGAGTTGGAGGGCAACGCACTGACTCTGACCTTCGGTACCGAGAAGTACAGCCAAGACAATGGCAGCGTGTTTACCCCCAGCGAGTTCCACGTTTACATCAGTGGCGACGGCCAGAAGTGGAGCGAGCTTTCGTACACCTTTGCAGGTACTGCCGAGGGCCGTTGGAATGTAGCGACCGCTATGTTCAACCTCAAAGAGGTACCCTCGACTCTGGCAGTTCAGTTTATCGTTGACGTAGCTTCGAGCTACCGTATGGACGACCTGACTATCTATGCAGGTGGCGGTGGCGCAGAGATTGACCTCTCGCAGGGCACCGCAATCAGCGGTGGCAGCACTGGCGGTGGCAACACTACCCCCAGCACTCCTACCGATCAGCCCACCAACCTTGTCAAAGCAACCATCGCCGAGTTCTTGGCTGCAAGTGTAGACAACACCACTTGGTACGAGCTGACCGGTACTATCACCAGCATTGCCAAAGAGGACTATGGTAACTTCTACATCAAAGACGACACCGATCAGGTTTACATCTATGGTATGACCAATGGTTGGGTAGGTAGCAACGACAAATCGTTCGCTTCTATCGGCCTGAAAGTGGGCGACATCGTAACTTTGGGCACCCTGCGTGGCGTGTATAACGACGTACCCCAAGGTGGTGGTAACACCGTACCCGCTTTCTACATCAGCCACGTTGAGGGCGAGGCTCCCACTGGTATGGAGATTCCCGAAGGCGCAAGTGTTGCCGAGGTTGTATGCAAAGATTTGGGCATCGGCAATAGCAAAAGCGTGGATGGTCAGACCATCAAAATCGATGATAATATCAGTATGGTATTTGCCAAAGGTAGTGCCGGCACAGCACCTGCCTACTACGACAGCGGTATGGCTATCCGTATGTACCAGAATGGCGCAACCCTCGATGTTACCGCAGCTAATGGCAAAACTATCGTGGGTATCGAACTGACCTTTGCCGACAATCAGTGCTATCTGAGTGCCGACAAAGGCGAGTTGAGCGACGAGGGCCCCGTTCGCATTTGGACTGGCGAGGCTTCGACCATCAAGTTCACCTCTACTGGTACCGACAAAAACCACAGGGCTTACATTCAGGCCATCAAAGTTGCCTACAAATAAGAGCAAACAACTATCGTAACAGCTTGTCACGATTTATGCACAAAAAGGCTCCGAAATATGCTTCGGGGCCTTTTTTTGCACACTTTTTACTCGCGCGCGTGCGATTTTCAAATAAAAAGATGTAAATTTGAGCCCTAATATACCTATGTGAATAGGACACAACAATAGTAGTGCAGGCTAATATGATTTACAAAGTAGCAAAATATATAGCCACCATAGCAGTAATGCTTGTGGCTGTGAGTTGCCAGTTCCAGGGGTTTGAGAGCCCCAACCACACCCCCAGTAGCGCAACCTTCTCGGTAGGTGCCACTGTGGGCGGCAACACTGCCCAGCAGTTCCTCTCGCTCACCACCCAGGGCGACTGGTCGCTCACTATCGACTACCCCACCGAGGGCGAGAATTGGTGTACCCTCAGCCCCACCAGCGGCACGGGCAATACCAATGTGATGATGAGCTTTGGCAAAAACGAGGGCGATGGCGAGCGCTCGGCTGTCATTACGGTCAAGTTTGATGACACCACCCTGCGCCTCGACTTTGTGCAGAGGTCGACCTTCAGCCTTGCCAACAACACCCAACTGAAAGGTTGGGCCGAGTTGCCCGAGTTTGCCGACGACCGCCAGCGCTACTACTTCACCAAGCATATGCTGCCCTCGTCGGGCAACACCCAGCGTAGTTTCTCGGCCCTCTACGACACCCAAAACTTCATTCCCCTTTGGGTGGCCTACCCCCTCTGCAAAGATAATATGGGCAGCGGCAAGAGGGTGGATACTTGGGGCATCTACGATCCCAACATCCCCCAAGAGAAGCAACTCTATATGAAATACTCCTATCAAGGCGATTACGACCGTGGCCATATGCTACCATCCGCTTCAAGGGTTCTCGACAGCAGCGACAACCGACAGACTTTCTACCCCACAAATATGACACCACAACTCAACCGACTCAACCAGGCCAAATGGTCGAACATCGAGGGGCAGGTGAGAAAGTGGGCCGAAGGGTGCGACACGCTCTATGTGGTTACGGGCGCTGTGTTGCAGACCATAGGTGGAGGCGAAAGCATTAACTACACATACTGCAAGAGTGATTCGAGCAAGTCGGTGGCAATCCCCAACTATTACTACAAGGCGCTGTTGCAGTACAGCGAGATTGATGGCGAGAAGGTCTATCAAGCCATAGGTATATGGATGGAGCACAAGGCCGCAAGCGGAGCCGTCACCACAGCCGACCTGGTAACTATCGACGAGTTGGAGCAGAGGTTGGGCTACGACCTGTTTGCCAACGTCGACCCCACCATACAGAACCAAATCGAGGCCAAGTACAACCTTGTCTACTGGAACGGCGTCGAGAACTAAACATACAAGCATAGAATAGCAAACCCAAACATAAATTTATGCAGTTTATGAAGAGATTAGCACTTAGGATTGTGGCCATTGTAGCAGTGGTTGCAGTAGCAGTGGCGGGTTGCACCCCACTTCCCACCCCCGAGGGCGAGCCCCAGTTGACGGTAGATATTACCACTCTCACCCTCAACCAAAAAGAGGGTATCGCCTCGTTCAACCTGATAGCCAACGTAGCCTGGACAATCAGCTGTTCGGCCGATTGGCTCACCATTCTGCCCACCAGTGGCAGTGGCTCGAGCAAGGTGTTGTGTGGCTACCAGGAGAACACCTCGGCCAATGGTCGCAACGCCAAGATTGAGATTGCACCCGTAGAGGCTGGTGTGGCCCCCTCGCACACAATAATGGTGCTCCAAAACGGCACCAATGGAGGCAGCAACACACCCGACACGCCCGACACACCTGATACTCCTGATACTCCAGACACTCCTGATACTCCAGATGTTCCAGATGCACCCGAGGGCGTGATTGAGGCTACCGTTGCCGAGTTCTTAAATGCCGAGGTCAACACAACCCAGTGGTATCAGCTCACAGGTACAATCACCAATCTGACCAACACCACCTATGGCAACTTCGATCTGCAAGACGAGAGTGGTTGGGTACTCATCTACGGACTTTGCGCCAACAAGGTCGACAAGAACGACAAGTCGTTCGGCTCGCTGGGACTCAAAGAGGGCGACATCGTAACGCTCCACACCCTGCGTAGCGAGCACAATGGCCAGCCCCAGGGTGGCGGCAGTGCCAACGCACCGGCCTACTACATCTGCCACACCCCTGGCGAGAGTGGCGGCACTGGCAGTGGTGGCAATGGCGGTGGCAATCAAGACAACCCCAATGGTAGCGAAAAGACCTACCGCACAGGTTGGGCCGAGCTGCCCGACGAGGAGCCTGGCAACAGCGACTACTACTACGCCCACCACATAATTCCCGACGTGAGTGGCCAGGTGCGCAACTTCTCGGTGTGCTACTCCGAGAGCCTGGGTTGCCCCGTATGGGTGGCCTCGCCTATGCACAGCTACTACACCCAGAAGAACACCAGCCGTAGTGATGCATACGCACCCGACCCCGATATTCCATCCAGCATTCAGGTACACAAACGCAGTGGCTACACTCGTGGCCATATGCTCGGCAGTGCCGACCGTCTGGTGAGCGTGGGTGCCAACCACCAGGCCTTCTACTACTCTAACATCGCCCCACAGCTCTCGAGCGGCTTCAATACGGGCGGTGGTGTGTGGAACAACCTGGAGAGTTTCTGCGACCAGCAGCTCTGTGCCGACACCCTCTATATGGTCAACGGCTGCTACTGGGCCAACCACAACAAGGTATCGAGTGGCACCGTCATACCCACCCACTACTACAAGGTGTTGCTCCGCACCAAGAAGGGCAACAGCAAAAAGTGGGTAGTGAACTGCTCGGCCGACGAGCTCAAGTGCGTGGTATTTATGGTCGAGCACAACTCGAGCCAGCACGGTGTCAAGCCCCACAAGGGTATGATGATGAGCGTAGCCGAGTTGGAGGAGCTCACGGGCCACAAGTTCTTTACCAACGTGCCCAACGCCCCCAAAGATACCTTCAACCCAAGCGACTGGGGATTGTAAAGGGGAGTTGAGAATTGAGGCAAATGCGAGTAAGCGAGAGCAGAGATTGCTTGCAAGCTATGCCGAGCGTGAGCATTTTAGAGCAAGCGTTAGCTTGGTCAATTGAGAATTGAGAATTATTTAAGGGCCTTAAAGCCCTTAAAGCCATTAATGACTTAGGTCGGTTAGACCTTAGACGTTTGACGTTAGACAAAACAAAAAGAATATGAAACGTAACATTTTTGTAGTTAGTATGGTGGTGGCTATGTTGCTCTCGCTGGGCAACGCAGCCGCCCAGAGCAAGCGTTATACCGTCTTGTTCTACAATGTCGAAAACCTCTTCGACACCATCCAAGACCCCACCATTTATGACACCGAGTTCATACCCAGCGGCAACAAAGAGTGGAACTCGACCAAGTATTACAAGAAACTCGACAACCTCGAAAAGGTATTCTACTCGATTGCCGAGCAAAACCGCGCCTACCCCACCATTATTGGTGTGAGCGAGGTCGAAAACCGCAACGTGCTCGAGGACATCGCTTCGATGCCCAAGTTGCAGAGGGCAAACTACCAGATTTGCCACTACGACGGCCCCGACGCTCGTGGTGTGGATGTGGCCTTCTTCTACCGCCCCGACCAGTTTGAGTACGAGGGCAGCGAGTCGATTAAGGCCAACATCCCTGGTGCAAGGGAGAACTTCCGCACTCGCGACCTGCTGACTATGTGGGGCAAGATTGATGGCGAGCCCTTCTTCTTTGTGGTGAGCCACTGGCCCAGCCGCAGGGGCGGTCAGAGCTCGTCGGCCTACCTACGCGAGGGGCTGGCTTCACAGATTAAGAGCATCTGCGACTCGGTACGCAACGAGAACCCCTCGACCAAGGTGGTTGTGATGGGCGACTTCAACGACGACCCGGGCGACAAGAGTGTGTCGGAGTGCTTGGGCGCAAAGCTGAAGAAGAACAAGCTGGGCAAAAACGATATGTGGAACCCCTACTGGCAGATGCACCGAGACGGCTACGGCACACTGGTCTACAACGACCTGTGGAACCTGTTTGACAATATCGTAGTGAGCGAGAACGTGGCCAACGCCCCCAAAGGTACCCTCGAGATTTGGAAACCCAAACAGAACAACTACTACGGCAATGTATTCAAGGCCGAATTTTTGTTCCAGAAGGAGGGCCAGTACAAGGGCTACCCCCTGCGCACCTATGTTGGCAACAACTTCCAGGGCGGCTTCAGCGACCACTTGCCCGTCTACATCTACCTGGTAAAGTAGCCCCAAGCAGAGAATTAACTAAAAACACACGATAAGAAGAAACACACACAAGAACAGTATGATTAAGAGAGCATTTATCACTCTGTTGGTTGCCGTAGCTACGCTTGTGAGCGCCTCGGCACAGATGCAGGTCGGCACCATTACCGGTAAGGTAGTGGCTCGCCAAGACCGCCAGCCAATCGAGATGGCAAGCGTAACCCTCGACGGGCAGACCGTACAGACCGATGCCCAGGGCCGCTTCACCTTCGAGGGTATCCCCTATGGCACAGTCACCATTTTTGTCGAGGCCATTGGCTACTCGTCGTCGAATGTGAACGTAAAAGTAGACCGCCCCGAGAAGGATATCAACTACATTTCGCTGGCAGTGAGCGACTTTATGACTGGTAGCGACCTGCTCGACGACGGCTCGTTCGTGGAGTTCGACAGCGATTCGTTCAGCGACTCGCAGTCTACCCCCGTATCGCTCAGCTCGTCGAAAGATGTATTCAGCAACATTGCAGGCTACAAGTTCAGCCCCTTGAGGTTCCGCACCCGTGGTTATGACCAGAACACCGAGATTATCTATCTGAACGGTGTAGAGATGACCGACGCCAACAGTGGCAACGGCACCTGGTCGTTGTGGAGCGGTCTTAACGAGGCCACCCGCAACCAAGAGGCCACCTATGCCACCTCGGTAGGTACCAGTGGCGTGGGCGGTATCAACGGCACCACCAACATTTTGGCTCGCGCCTCGCAGATGCGTCAGGGCTACCGCGCAAGTGTGGTAACATCGAGCGGCTCGTATCGCTACCGACTGATGACCACATACACCAGCGGTATGCTGGACAACGGCTGGGCCTACGCAGCCAGCCTGTCGGCCCGACTGGGTGGCAACGACTTTGTGGAGGGCGTGACCTACAACGCTTGGGCCTACTTCCTCAGTGCCGAGAAGAGGTTTAACGACCGCCACCAACTCTCGTTCACCTTCTTTGGCGTACCCACCGAGAGGGGTGCCCAGATGGCAGCAACCGACGAGGCCTATCAGCTTGTGGGCAGTTGGTACTACAACCCCAACGTGGGTATGCAGAACGGCAAGCTGCGCAACGCCCGTATGCGCGAGTACCACGAGCCCGTAGCTATGGTAAACTGGTTCTACACCCCCGATGACAATACCCGCATCACCGCTGCAGCCCTCTACCGCTTTGGTCAGAACGGCTACTCGGCACTCGACTGGAACAGCGCAGCCGACCCCAAGGCCGACTACTACCGTAACCTGCCCAGCTACTGGGTGCAGAAGGGCGATATGGACCACGCACGCGAAATGCTCAACGCCTGGACCGAGAACCGAGAGAAGATGATGTATATCGACTTCGACAAACTCTACAACATCAACTACTTGAGCAACCCCGCCAATGGCGACACTCCAACCCTCAACCACTCGGGTAGCGGCCTGGAGGAGAGTGTGCAGGGCCTAAACCGCTCGCGCTACATCATCTCCGAGCGCCACACCGACCAGAGGGATTTCCGTCTGAAATTGCAGATTGACCGCACTCTGTCGGCTCGCCAGAGCGTAGCAGGTGGTCTTGATTTGCGTCGCAACCGCACCGAGTACTACACCTCTATCAAAGACCTGCTGGGTGGCGACTACTGGGTGAATGTCGACAACTTTGCCGAGCGCGATGTTCACGGCACCGGTAACCGCAAGATTACCCTCAACGATATGCGCCACTCGACCAACTACATCGTGGGCGAGGGCGACAAGTATGGCTACGACTACTATGCCCACTCGATGTTGGGCAAACTGTGGGGTGCCTACAACCTGCGCTTGGGCCACTACAAGTTGGCTCTGGCAGGCGAGGTTTCGTACACCCAGTTCTGGCGCGAGGGCCTCTATCGCAAGGGCCTCTTCCCCGACAACTCGTTTGGCGACAGCGAGCACCAGCACTTCTTTGGCTACATTGGCAAGGCCAACTTTATCTATGAGCCCAGCGGCTCGACCAACGTGCAGCTCTCGTTGGTGGCACAGCAGAACGCCCCCTACTTCCAGGATGCCTTTGTTTCGGCCCGTACTCGCAATACCGTAGCTCCTAACCTGACTACCGAGAAGATTTTGAGTGGTGATATTGCCTACACCTACAAGGCCCCCTGGATTAGCCTGCGTGCATCGGCCTACCTGACCACCATCAAGGACCAGTCGAAGTTGATTAGCTACTACGACGATGTTTGGTCGGCCTTCTCGAATATGTCGCTCAGCGGTATCGACTCGCGCTACGCAGGTGTAGAGCTGGGTGTGAGGGTACCCATCATTGCCGACCTGAGCCTGTCGGGTGCAGCAAGCATTGGCGACTATGTATACACTTCGAACCCCATATTTACCCAAACTCGCGACAATACGGCCGACATCCTCATCGAGAATGCCAAGGTTTACTGGAAGGGTATGAAGGTAGAGAGCACTCCCCAGGTGGCTGTTAGCTTGGGACTGAACTACAAGACCTCGAACAACATCTACCTGAGCCTCGATGCCGAGTACTTCGACAAGATGTACTTGAGTATGAACCCCCTCTACCGCACTCTGGCTGCTATGGGTGGCAGGGTTGACACCAACGTAGATATGAGCGGTTTTGACGGCACTATCGACGAGCTGCTGACCTACAAGAACTCGTATATCGATGCCAATGGTCAGCTCCAGACCGCACCCTTTGTGCTGGCTGGCTACCAGAACGCCATCACCACTCTGACTGCACAGGAGAGGTTCAAACCCGCCGTTATACTCAACGCCAGCATTGGCAAGACCTGGTATATCGGTGGCCAGCAGTTGGGCTTCAGCCTCGAAATCAAGAACCTGACCAACAACCGTTGCCGCACAGGTGGTTTTGAGCAGATGCGACTCTTCTCTAACGACGAGTACACCACAGGTACCCAGTACACCCGCTTTGCGTCGAAGTACTACTACCTCTATGGTACCAACTACTACCTCAACATCTACTACCGCTTCTAAACACACCCGTAAAAAAGCAGATTGAACAGATATGAAAAAGCAGTTTATATATATATTAATGGTATTGGGCCTCACCTCGCTGGTGAGCTGCCAGAAATTTGAGCCTGTCGAGCCCTTCAAGCCTGCCACCGAGGCCGAGCTGATTGCCGACGGCTATACCATAATGCCCATTAACGACTTCAAGGAGCAGTACTTCTACAAGTCGCTGCCCCAGCCTGGTGGCACCGTAAAGGGCGTAGAGATTACCGACAAGGTTGCCATCTGCGGCAAGGTCATCAGCTCTGACGAGTTGGGCAACACCTACCGCTCGCTCTACATTCAGGACATAAACGGCCCCCAGAATGGCGGCATAGAGATTAAGGTGGGCAAAGGCTCGCTCTACACCTTCTACAAGCCTGGCCAGGTGCTCTACATCAAGGCCGATGGTCTGGTGCTGGGCAACTATCGCTGGGTACTTTCGTTGGGTGGCAAGTCGGCCGAGGCAAGCTACTCGAATGGCTATATCGACATCCAGAGCACCATCGACGAGAAGATTTTGCGTGGCGAGGTGGTTGGCTTCCAGCCCAGCGACACACTGGTTATCAACAGCACCAACGTGGCCGACATCTTGGCCAACGACAAGCAGTACTTGAGTACCCTCTGCCGCTTCGAGAATATCGAGAGCTACTGGGGTACCCTTACCAAGGACGACAATTACAGCTACGATGGCGATGAGTTCCCATCGTTCTTGCAGGTTGTCGATGATGTCTACACCGACTGGGTATTTGGCGACTACAAGGCCAACCCCGACTACCCCGAGGGTCTGCCCTACACCTGGGCCTACAGCTACGACAACGAGTCGTTCTATGGCTCGGCAATCTTCTTTTACGACAAGAGCAACCCCTTCTTGGTGCGCACCAGTGGCTATTCGAGGTTTGCACTCAACCCCATTCCTGCCAATGGCGTGAAGGTCGATATGACCGCCATACTGTCGAAATACTGCTCGAGCAGCGGTGGCTACACCAAGTACCAGCTGGTACTCAACACCGACAAAGACGTTATTGAGAAATAATTGGGCTAATAATTAATTCGGAATTTTTGAATTTTGAATTAAACAAAAAACTCCACCTCGGCCGTGAGGTGGAGTTTTTGTTTGTTTATCTCCTGCGGAACTCGCCGCACGTCAGGGCCGTTGCGATGGCCACATTGAGCGACTCGCTGCCCTGGCGGTCAGAGGGATAGGGCGGTATGTAGAGTCTCTGACTCACAAGCCTTTGCACCTCTGGGCTCACACCTCTGCCCTCGTTGCCCATAACGATTACGCCCCCTCGGGTCAGTTTTTTGTCGTAGATATTCTCGCCATCGAGCGTGGTGGCATAGGTGGCCACTCCCCTCTTACGAGCATCGGCCAGCCACTCGCCCAGGTCGCCATAGCAGACCTCAACCCTCAGCAGCGCCCCCATAGTGGCCTGCACAACCTTTGGAGCCCAGCAGTCGGCTGTAGTGGGGGTGCAGACAATGCGCCTGATGCCAAACCAGTCGGCTGTGCGTATGATGGTACCCAGGTTGCCAGGGTCTTGCACCTCGTCGAGGGCAATAATCAGTTCGTCGGCTTCGGCAGGGCGGAGTTTGCGAGGCGGAATCTCGACCACCGCCAGCGAGCGAGGCACGCTCTTGAAGCTGCTCATTCGCTCCATCTCTTTGGCCGTAACCACCTCGGCATAAGGCGCCCTGACGGCCGAGCCCTCCATAACAAAGAGCCTTGCAATGCGCCATTCGCGCGAGGCAACAATCTCGCCCACAACCTTGTCGCCCTCGGCAACAAAGAGGTTGTGTTGGGTGCGCCCCTGCTTGTCGGCAAGCGAGCGCACAAGCTGTATGTCGGCTTTGGTTATCATATCTTTGCAAAGTGAAGTGCCAGTAGTGTCATTATGCTCACGCCTATGCCTATGGCCTTGGTGTCGGGCAGCAGTTGTGGGGTGTGGAGCGAGCCAGCCTTGCCAGCCTCGAACTCCTCGCCCGAGTAGCCCACGCCCAGTCTGTAAAACAGCGAGGGGTAACGCTCGGTGTAGTAGCCAAAGTCCTCGCCCGTAGGCCTAACACCCAGAGTAGCGATAGCCGCAGGGCCAAAAGCATCGGCCACAACCCTGAAGGCCACATCGGCCAGTCGGGGGCTATTGAACACCGCAGGATAGCCGCTACCGAAGTTGCGCTCTATGGCCACGCCATACTTTTTCTCAATATTGTCGCAGTGGTAGTTGACCAGTTTTTTGACCTGCTCGCGCCACTGCTCGTCGAAGGTGCGCATAGTACCCTCGAGCCTCACCTGGTTGGGCACAATGTTGGTAGCCCCATTGGCCTCGATGCGACCAATCGAGAGGATTGTGGGCACGCTCTGGTCGGGGCTCAAGGCAGGAATTTCGTATAGAGCATCTATAAGTTTGGCCGTTGGTAGTATGGGGTCAACAATATTGTCGCGCAAGGCAGCGTGGCCACCCTTGCCGTTTATGGTCAGGTGCAGCTCATCGCAAGCGGCCATATACTTGCCCGAGCAGATACCAATCTTGCCCGTAGGCAGCGTGGGCTCTATGTGCTCGCCTATGCAGGCCACAACCTCGTAGTCGTCGAATGGGCCCTCGGCCAACACACCCTTGGCTCCGCCAGGATTGAGCTCCTCGCCAGGTTGGAAGAGGCCAAAGATGGTGCAGCCCAGCTCGTCGCGGTGGGCGTTGAGCACTTTCAGGGCACCCAGCAACACTGTGGTGTGCATATCGTGTCCGCAGGCGTGCATAACCCCCTTGTTTTGAGATGCGTATGGCGAGCCGCTCTGCTCGTCGATGGGCAGAGCATCGGTGTCGGCACGCAGTACCACCGCCCTATGCAGGTCGGCCCCTGGGGCTGTGCCCTCAATCTTGGCCAGCACCCCAGTATGGGCAATCTGGCGGCACTCGATACCCTCCGAGCGTAGGTGGAGAGCAATCTGCTCGGCCGTGCGGTGCTCGGCAAACGACAACTCGGGGTGAGAGTGAAAATCGTGGTAGATGTTCACCAGCCCAATGTAGTTGCCCAAAATCTCGTCGGTCAGCCTCTTAATCTCCATTTTCGGTCAGTTCTATTTGGTAAATCTTGTTCCAGTTCTTGCCCGTAACCCAAATGCGCCCTGTGGCCGAGTCGTAGGCAATGCCGTTGAGCACATCGGTGTTGTAGCGGACATCGCTGGGCGACTGGATGCCGCTCAAGTCGATGATACCCACAATGTTGCCCGTCGAGGGGTCGATGCGCACAATCTCGTTGGTCATATAGACGTTGGCCCAAATCTCGCCCTCGATCCACTCCAGCTCGTTCAGGTAGGGAATCTTCTTGCCCGACAGGCGCACGCTGAATGTTCGCTCGGGCTCGAACGTGTCGGCATCGCGCACGGTTATGCGGTCGGTGCCGTCGGTCATATAGAGTTTTGTGCCGTCGGTCGTAAGTCCCCACCCCTCGCCTATGTAGTCGAAGGTCTTTAGGCGGCGCAGCGTGGCAGCGTCGTAGACAAAGGCCTTGTGTTCGTGCCAGGTGATTTGGTAGACCTTGCCATCCAATACGGTTATGCCCTCGCCAAAGTAGGCTCGGCCCAGCTTGGTCGACAGCTCAACCTGGCCCGTAGCCATATTGGTCTTGGTCAGCTCGGAGTCGCCATAGCCACCCGTACCCTCCCACAGGTAATCATCGACATACTGAAGGCCCTGGGTGTAGGCATCGGTCGAGTGAGGCAGCTCGGCCACCACACGATAGCCATAGCTCTTGGCCGACACACGCTTCTGTTGGGGCTGTTGGGCAGCAGAGCTCTGTTGTACCACAGCCGCCGACGAGTGCTTTTTGGTAGTCCCCAAACACCCGACCGAGATGGCTGCCACGAGCAATAATATTATAAAGTGACTCTTGTTCATAAAAAACCTTGTTGGATATTGGACAAAGATACTAAAAAAACGGTATATTTGTGGCAAATATAGCCAAAACAGAACAATAAAACACCATACCTTATGCTTACATTAAAGCAAATCCGCGATGACAAAGAGTTCGCAGTAGCCCGCTTGGCGGTCAAAGGTGTCGATGCACGAGAGACTATCGACCAGATTTGCGCACTCGACGACGCTCGTAAAGAGCAACAACAGAAACTGGACAAAAACCTGGCCGAGCAGAACAGCGCTGCCAAACAGATTGGCGCCCTCTTTGCACAGGGCAAGCGCGACGAGGCCGAGGCTATCAAAGCCCACACCGCACAGCTCAAAGAGGAGAGCAAGGCTCTGGATGCCGAGCTGAAGGCCACTACCGACAAACTGAACGCACTGATTGTGTCGCTGCCCAACTTCCCCGCAGCCATTGTGCCCGAGGGCAAGACCGCAGCCGACAACGTAGTGGTAAAACAGGGCGGCGAGGTGCCTACTCTGGGCGAGGGTGCCCTGCCCCACTGGGAGCTGGCCTCGAAATACGACATCATCGACTTCGAGTTGGGCGTTAAGCTCACTGGCGCAGGCTTCCCCGTATACAAGGGCAAAGGTGCCGCTCTGCAGAGGGCTCTGATTACCTACTTCCTCGACCAGAACACCGCCGCAGGCTACTTGGAGGTGCTGCCCCCAATTATGGTCAACGAGGCTTCGGGCTTCGGTACTGGCCAGCTGCCCGACAAAGAGGGACAGATGTATCACGCAACCGTAGACAACTTCTATATGGTCCCCACCGCCGAGGTGCCCGTAACCAACATCTATCGCGACAGCATAGTTGACGAGAAAGAGCTGCCCATCCGCCTGACCGCCTACACCCCCTGCTTCCGTAGGGAGGCCGGCTCGTATGGCAAAGATGTGCGCGGTCTGAACCGTCTGCACCAGTTCGACAAGGTAGAGATTGTTCGCATCAACCACCCCGACACCTCTTACGAGGCTCTGGACCAGATGGTTACCCACGTCGAGAAGCTGGTGGCTGCACTCGGCCTGCCCTATCGCATTGTGCGTCTGTGCGGCGGCGATATGAGCTTCACCTCGGCCCTTACCTACGACTTCGAGGTCTACTCGGCAGCACAGGGCAGGTGGCTGGAGGTGTCGAGCGTATCGAACTTCGAGTCGTTCCAGGCCAACAGGCTCAAACTGCGCTACCGCTCGGAGGGCAAAAAGACCGCTCTGGCCCACACCCTCAATGGTAGTTCGTTGGCTCTGCCCCGCATTGTGGCAGCATTGTTGGAGAACAACCAGACACCCGAGGGTATCGTAGTGCCCGAGGTGCTGAGGCCCTACACTCGCTTCGACATTATCGACGGCAAATAGTAGGCAGAGGAGGCCCATCCACACCTCTAATACCTAATTGTTGGTACAAAAAATGGGCAAAGGGGTTGTGGGTAACAAAAAATGATTATCTTTGTGATAGTTTTACAATAACGACACACACAAATTAACTTTTAACATTACAATTACTATGGCTTACAAAATTGATCCCGACAAATGTGTAGCTTGCGGTAGCTGCATTGGCGAGTGCCCCGTAGAGGCTATCTCGGCTGGCGATGTTTACGTTATCGACGCTGATACCTGCATCGAGTGCGGTAGCTGCGCAGACGTTTGCCCCAACGAGGCTATCTCGTTGTAGTGTTGGGTTACAACACTAAATAACAAAGGCTCTTCCCCAACGGGAGGAGCCTTTGTTGTTTGGTGCAGAGGCGAGTTGAATTGAAAATTGAAGCAAATGCGAGTAAGCGAGGGCAGAGGCTGCTTGCAGACTATGCCGAGCGTGAGCATTTTAGAGCAAGCGTTAGCTTGGTCAATTGAAAATTAACACACGCCCCCGCCCTAACGGGCACCCCCTCTAACTTAGAGGGGGAATGTGCGCGAGATGGCTCCAGCACAACTTTACTCTCGTTTCCACACTTCGCAGGATAGGGTGTGGCATTCGGCCATACAGACCTCTCCGTCGCTTCGCGCCACCTCTCCTAACTCAGGAGAGGAGTGGTCGTGGAGTCCCTAAAACTCATATTACTCCTATCTCTCCTATTAGTCCTATAAATCCCATAAGAGAAATAGGAGATATAAGAGTTATAGGAGTTATAGGTTTCCTTAAGGACCTTAAAGCCCTTAAAGGATTTCCCCCTCTAAGTTAGAGGGGGAATTTCCTTTCGGGAGAGAGAAAAACGCAAATAATTAGGCGAGTACAAGGCGCACAAGAAAACGCCCTCCGCAGTTTACAAGGCGTAAATGAGGAGGGCTTTTATCGCAGTGCAACCCAGTAATCGCCAATTACTTTGCGTTTTTTTAGAATTTGTAGTAGTAGAACACACCCACAAAATGATTAGTACGGCTGCTGCTATGGATGCCAAATGGTGCGTCGGCCAGCACATAGCTCAACCACTTGGTCTGGGTGTGGTCGTAGCGCCAGTAGAGCGACACACTGCTATGGGCGTCGAAGTGGTAGTTGATGCCCACGTTGCTACGCACGCGAGGCAGGTAGTAGCCCACGGTGTAGAGTTTAGGGTCGTGCTTGTGGTCGGTCGCAGGGTTGAGCAGCAGGAAGGTCTCGATATTGGCAAAGGGCTCGAAGCGCTCGCCAAGGCGGTACTTGGCACCAACGTGGCCACGCAGTTGGAACTCGGGATTGGCCCTCACCTCGCCCCAAAACTGCCGCTCGGTGTAGAAGAGGTCTTGCAGACGTGTGCCACCGCGCAGCGTAAAGGCCCAGCGGTCAATACGGTGGGTGTAGATGACATTCATATCGTAAATCATCGTGCGGTCGCCACTGACGCTATTGGCAATATACATCACCATTGGCGAGAGGGTAAGGTTGGGGCGCAGGTGGTAGTTGACCATCAGTCGCGAGTAGAGCTTTTGGAACTGGCCCATATTGTTGCCAAAGTAGAGCTCCTCGCCCCAATTGAGGCTCCAGTGGTCGTTTATCTTGCCACTCAACTGAAAGCCCGTATGCAGTTGGTTGTCGGTCGTGTGGGTGTGCTCGTAGTATTGCGCCCGAGCCGAGGTAGCCGCCATAGCCAGGGCTGCCACAGTTGCACAACAAAGTACAAGTAGTCGTTTCATAGGAGAGCAGGAGTATATTATGTGATTAGCTACCACAAAGATAGTAAAGTCACCGAAACATTCAAAACCCCACAGCCGAGTAGCCATTGTAGAGGAAATGTTAAGTTTGTGTTACTGGCATATTAAGTAATTGTTAATTAAATCGGTTGGCGTTTGGAGGTCGAAATTTAGTGTTAAATTTGTAGCGTGAAATTTAACAACATTTAATTATATAATGTCAGCAATTTACACTTTCGCCGTCGTTGTTCTGGCCATTCTGGCTGTAGGCGGCCTCTATGTAGGCGTTTCTAACGACGCCGTAAACTTTCTAAACTCGGCCCTCGGCTCGAAGGCTGCTCCCAAAAAGGTAATCCTCACAGTCGCTTCGGTGGGTATCATTATTGGTGCTCTCACTTCGAGCGGTATGATGGAGGTAGCTCGTAGCGGTGTCTACTACCCCGAGTTCTTCACCTTCAACGAGGTAATGATGCTCTTCTTGGGCGTTATGTTTGCCAACGTGATTCTGCTCGATGTGTTCAACTCGCTCGGTCTGCCCACCTCGACTACCGTAGCACTGGTGTTTGGTCTGCTCGGCTCGGCACTGGCAGTAACGCTGCTCAAAGAGCCCGTACTCGACGCCAACGGCAATCCCGAAACACTACTTAACTCGGGCAAGGCACTGGCTATGATTGCAGCAATCCTGCTGTCGGTAGTGTTGGCCTTCATCACGGGTACCATACTGATGTTCTTCAGCCGTCTGCTCTTTACCTTTCGCTACCAGAAGCAGTTGCGCCGTTGGGGTGCGCTGTGGTGTGGCGTGGCACTGACCATCATCGTTTACTTTGCGCTGGTCAAGGGCCTGAAGTCGTCGGGCTTGGCAACCGACCTAATGGCGTTTGTAGACCAGCACATGGCAATCTGTCTGTTGGTGGTTTATGCCGTAAGCTCGTTGATTATGTTTGTGTTGCAGAAGCTGGGCGTAAACATCTTGAAAGTGATTATCCTTGCAGGTACCTTCTCGTTGGCGCTGGCATTTGCAGGTAACGACTTGGTGAACTTTATTGGTGTGCCCATCGCAGGCTACGACTCGTGGAAGATTGCACAGCAGACAGGCAACCCCGATATGCTGATGGGTGCTCTGAACAACCCCGTTAAGGCCGATACCATATTCCTCATTCTGGCAGGTCTGATTATGATTTTCGTGTTGTGGACCTCGAAGAAGACACAAAACGTGAGCGACACCGAGTTGAGCCTCTCGTCTACCCAAGACGATGGCGCCGAGAAGTTTGGCTCGTCGGCATTCTCGAGGGCTTTGGTACGCATCGCCGTTGGTTGCAGCCGCTGGTTTGAGGACCACACCCCCAAGAAGTTGCAGAGCGCTGTGGCAAGGCGTTTCGAGGCCCCCGCAGCAGCCGAGCTGGCAGCCGACCACGGTCAGTACGACCTTATCCGCGCAGCCGTAAACCTCACCGCAGGCTCAATGCTGATTATCATAGGTACCTCTATGCAGTTGCCCCTCTCGACCACCTACGTTACCTTTATGGTGGCTATGGGTTCGTCGCTTGCCGACAAGGCGTGGGGCCGCGAGAGCGCCGTTTACCGCATTACGGGTGTTATTACCGTAGTGGCAGGTTGGTTTGTAACGGGTTTGGCAGCCTTCGTGCTCTCGTTGGTTGTCACACTGTTGCTCCTGTGGGGTGGCGTGGTTGCAATCGTCGTGCTGTCGGTACTCTGCGTATTTATGATGATTCCCAAGAAGAGCAAAAAGGCAGCCGAGGCCAAAAACGAGGTTAAGGTGGCAGGCATCATCGACGAGAACGACGTGCTGGGTAGCGTGGTTACCGAGGTTTGCCAGACTATGCACACCACAACCTCTATCTACGCACAGACCATCGAGGCTACGCTGAAAGAGGACCGCAAGGCTCTGCGTACACTGGTGCGCCAGTCGAACGACCTTTTCTATCAGGCTCGCGAGCGCAAGTACGAGATGCTGCCCACGCTCAACAAGTTCCGCGACAACTATGTCGACGCAGGCCACTACTATGTGCAGGTGGTTGACTACCTGAGCGAGATGACCAAGGCGTTGGTACACATCACTCGCCCCTGCTACGAGCACATCGACAACAACCACCGAGGTATGAGCGAGGAGCAGGTAGAGGACCTGACCATCATCAACAACTCGGTGTCGGAGCTCTACCAGCGCATCAACAATATGCTCCAGTCGGGCGACTTTGCCGAGATTGACCTGGTGTTGGCTATGCGTGACGAGCTGTTCGACCACATTGCCCAGGCTATCAAGAACCAGTTGCGCCGTATCCAGAGCAAATCGACCAGCACCAAGGCAAGTATGCTCTACCTGACTATCCTGAACGAGACCAAGACAATGGTACTCCAGAGCCGCAACCTGCTCAAGTCGCAGAAGCACTTTATCGAGGGCCAGATTCCCGACGAGTTGCAGAAGTAGGTGGCAGCCTAACACTATACCATATAGGTATTGAAAATCCCCCACTAACGATTAGTGGGGGATTTTTCTATTACTCCTATTAGTCACATAAGTCCTATAAGAGCTATATGATTTTTCCTTAAGGCCCCTAATGACATTAAAGTCCCCGAAGGATTTCCCCCTCTAAGTTAGAGGGGGTGCCCGAAGGGCGGGGGCGTGTGTTGTTACAGACCCCTCCGTCGCTTCGCGCCACCTCCCCTGCGCGAGGACGCGCAGACAATTTCGACCACCCCTCGGCCCTAACGGGCCACTCCCCTTTAATCCTCCTATGGAGGCTTTTCCTCCTTGCGGCTCGGCAGAGCAAACAAGTTTGTTCTGCCCTCGCTCCGCTACGTCGGTTCGTAGGGGAGATTGAGGTGGGGATTGGTAAGGGCGTGCAATTCCTTTTACAGACCCCTCCGTCGCTTCGCGCCACCTCCCCTAACTTAGGGGAGGAGTAGTTGTGGTGCTCCTATATCTCTTATTAGTCATATCACTCCTATAAATCCTATAAGAGATATAGGAGTTATGGGAGCTATATGATTTTCATTAAGGTCCTTAAAGTCCTTAAAGACCTTAAAGTCCCTAATGACCTTAATGGCTTCACCAAAAACCACAACAAAGAGGCCGCAACACTATTGGCCATTATGAAAAAAAACATAACTTTGTATTGCCGAAAGGGCCAAGCACCCTCGGTATTACATATTTTTTGATGTAAGTGTTTCCGCTTTTATCCCGTGGTAAGAAATCTGACAGTTTCAATGAAAAGGGGATGGCGACAGCACTCATCATCTGTGTTGGTATGCGAATTGATTCCATATCATATACAGGTGTGGAGTTTGTATTCGTTTATTCTTTTCAGGGTTTTGTCAGAGCCTCTTACCAGATAAACGGAAGTCGGCTCCACACTTTCTTTGTTTATACAATCTGGCAAACTCGGAGCCGCAGCCAGGCAAAACAGTACTACTATGCACTCAAGACACTCGGAAAAGGTCAAGCGACGATGAAGCCAAATTTTGCCTTATCAAAGGTCAGTTGGGCAAAAAAATGCAGACGCGGTGAACATTTTTGGCGAAATATCACTATCTTGCAATAGTTTTGGTGGAGTAGGCAAACAGAGCAACCCTTTTAGGGAGCAGCACCCACTTGGGCGAATAATAAATAGGTAGCCCCCTACGTTATGGTGTGGAAAGTCATTGGACTACCTCTACGTTAGGGTATAAAGCCACCAAACACCGCACAAGAAAACAAACAACCACAGCGCAATAAACAACAAACAAATAACACTTAACCAAATCAACAACAAACAACTATGTTTAAGAAACTGATTTCATTGGCAGCAGTAGTTGCTCTGTCGCTGACGAGCCTCTTCGGCCAGCAGTTTGAGCCCCTGCCACAGGACCCCGAACTGCGTAAGGGCGTACTCGAGAACGGCCTTACCTACTACATCCGTCACAACGCCACCCCCGCAGGGCAGGCCGACTTCTACATCTACGACAAGGTAGGTGCAATTCAGGAGGAGGACTTGCAGATTGGCTTGGCCCACTTCTTGGAGCATATGGCCTTCAACGGCACCAAGAACTATCCCGACAAAGATATGATTAACTATCTCGAGAGCATCGGTGTTAAGTTTGGCGCCAACCTGAACGCTTGGACCGCAATGGAGCAGACCCAGTATATGATGCAGAGTGTGCCCATCACCAATCCCGAGATTGTAGACAAAGTGTTGCTCATCCTGCACGACTGGGCCTACTACATCAGCCTCGAAGAGGAGGAGATTGACAACGAGCGTGGCGTTATTATCGAGGAGCTCCGCACTCGCAACGATGCCAACTGGCGTATCCGCGAGCAGATGGCCCCCTATCTGTATGGCACCACCAAGTATGCCGACCGCAACATTATCGGTACCGAGGAGAGGCTCCGCACCTTCACCTACGACGAGTTGCGCGACTTCTACCACCGCTGGTACAACACCAAGAACCAGTGTATCGTAATCATTGGCGACTTTGACGCTGCCGAGATGGAGCAGAAGGTTATCAAGCTGTTCAGCACCATTCCTGCCGTAGAGGGTGCCGAGGAGATTGCCTACATTCCTATTCCTCCCACTGCCGAGCCCCAGATTGGTATTCTGACCGACCCCGAGGTTACCGAGAGCTCGGTAGAGGTTATTCTGCGTCGCGATGCTATGCCCAAAGATCTCAACAATACCATCATCTATGAGCAGATGTTTATCCTCGACAGCTTCGTTAGCATCATTATGAACGAGCGTCTGAGCGACATCGCCCAGCAGCCCAACGCCCCCTTCTTGAGTGGTCAGTACTTCGACGGCAGCGTTACCCGCTCGATGGACATCTGCGA
The DNA here is from genome assembly GCA_045543795.1 of Tidjanibacter sp. Lineage (GTDB taxonomy): Bacteria > Bacteroidota > Bacteroidia > Bacteroidales > Rikenellaceae > Tidjanibacter. The sequence continues at coordinate 5,272 of JAZPXV010000019.1, read as the reverse complement.
GTTGGCAGCTGGCGCACGCGAGGGCGAAACCCTCACCGCATTGGAGGCTATCTACACCGAGTTCGAGAGGGCACGTCGCTATGGCTTCACCCAGTCGGAGTTCGAGAGGGCCCAGACCAACCTGCTGCGCAGGCGCCAGAGCGCCTACGACCGTCGCAACGACCGCCGTCACGGCCAGTTCGTAAGGCAGTACACCGAGAACTTCTCGAACAATACCCCCATCTACTCGGCCGAGCAGGAGTGGCAGATTGACAGTATGCTTATCAGCTCGATTGACGTAGCTACCGTAAACGGCTTTGCACAGCAGGTTCGCCTTATTCCTCAGAATATGGTTGTGCTGCTGACCGTACCTACCAAAGAGGGTTTGGTTAACCCCACTGCCGACGAGGTTAAGGCCGTACTGGCCAAAGTATCGGCTGCCGAGATTGAGGCACCTGCCGATAGCGGCGTTAAGGAGCCCCTTATCCCCGAGGGTACCAAGCTGAAAGGCTCGAAGGTTAAAAAGACCACTACCGACAAGTTTGGCAACACCGTATGGACTCTGAAAAATGGTGTCAAAGTGGTGCTGAAACCCACCGACTTCAAGGCCGACGAGATTGTAATCAACGGCTTTGCAATGGGTGGTACCAGCCTTGTTGCCGACGAGGATATGCCTATGACTCAGCACTTGGCCGACTTTATCGGCTATCAGGGCGTAGGTAAGTTCTCGGCAAGCGACTTGCAGAAACAGTTGGCCGGCAAGGCCGTAGGTATCCAGCCCTCGTTGGGTGGCACCACCAGTGGTCTGCACGCAAGCTGCTCGCCCAAAGACTTGGAGACTGCTCTGCAACTCATCTGGCTCTACAGCAACCAGCCCCGCTTCGACGAGGCCGCATTCAATATGGTTAAGGACCAGCTCGTAAGCCAGTATGCCAACATCGAGTCGAATCCCCAGTACCAGTTTGCTCGCGAGTTGTTCAACAACATCTACAACCGCCCCGAGCGCTATCGCAGGTTGGGTGCTGCCGATGCCGAGGCTCTCAATTTCGAGCAGTTCAAGAGGGTTTACAACCAGCTCTACAACAACTTCGACGACTATACCTTCATCATCGTTGGTAACTTCCAGGAGGCCGAGCTGAAACCTCTGGTAGAGAAATATCTCGGTTCGCTGCCCAAGAACAAAGCCAAAGCCGCTTATAACGTAGAGAACGTAGTTACCTACCAGAGCGGCGTTCGCAACACCGAGTTTGCAGTGCCTATGCAGATGCCCAAAGTGAGCGTTGCTTGCGCCCTGAGTGGCAACTGGGAGGTTAACCTGAAGAACGAGCTCTGCCTCGACATCCTCACCCAGGTACTCGACATCCGCTACACCAAGAGCATCCGCGAGGAGAAGGGTGGCACCTATGGCGTAGGCGTGAGCGGTCAGCTCAGCTCGCTGCCCGAGGTTCCCGACTACTTGGTACTGATGAACTTCGACACCAATACCGAGATGGCCGAGGAGTTGAGCGGTATGCTGCTGCCCGAGATTGAGAAGATTGCAGCAGAGGGCCCCGCAGCCGAGGATTTGGCCAAGATTAAGGAGTATATGCTCAAAACCCACGCCGACAATCTGAAACAGAATAGTCCCTGGTTGGGTTGGCTGCGCTCGGCACACACCACTGGTATTGACTACGTTAGTGGCTACACCGAGGTTGTCGAGGGCATTAGCGCCGACGATATCAAGGCTGTTGCTGCCAAACTGTTGGCCGATGGCAACCAGCTGATGTTCTTTATGAAACCTGCCGAGTAACCCTGCCTACTCGCAGACTATACGCAAAAGCCCTGCACCGAGTATGGTGTGGGGCTTTTTTGTGCTTGGGGCTGATGATAGGAGTGATAAGAGTGATAGGAGTAATAGGAGTAATAGGAATCTTATAGCTCTTATTACTCTTATATCTCCTATAATCATTAAGGGCCCTAAGGACATTAAAGACCTTAAAGATTACACCTTTCGGGAGAGGGGAAAACGCAAATAATTAGGCGAGTACAAGGCGCACAAGGAGGCGGAACGCCTCTTTTGAATTGAAAATTGAAAGTTGAAAATTGAAAATTAACACACGCCCCCGTCGCTACGCGACACCCCCTCTAACTTAGAGGGGGAATTGCCTTTCGGGAGAGGGGAAAACGCAAATAAAGAGATGAATGCAAGGCTTGCGAAAAAAATTGCCCCGCAGTTTACCAATCCAAGAGGTAAAAAAACGCAAATAGCGGAGGGATTTTTGTGCCAAACGAGAAGGCGAGTCCGCAGCATAGTAGACCTTCGGGAGAGAGAAAAAAACGCAAATAAAGAGATGAATGCAAGGCTTGCGAAAAAAATTGCCCCGCAGTTTACAAGACGTAAATGAGGGGCAATTTTTTGAAGCGTAACGCAGCAGTCGCTCTTTATTTGCGTTTTTTATGCGCCGTGGCAATGCTTATACTTCTTACCCGAACCGCAAGGACAGGGGTCGTTGGGGCGCACCTTCTTCTCGACGTGTACGGGCGAAGGCTTGCTCTTCTCGCCCTGGCCAGCAGCCGCAGCAGCCGCCATACGCGAAGCCTGCAACTTGTTCACATCAATCTTCTGCTGGCTCTTCTCCCTCTGGCGCAGGCGGTCGTTAGCGTTCTCGCGAGTGGGGATAAAGCCCTTGAGCAGTATCGACAGCACCTCGAGGTTGATCTTCTCGATCATTGCACGGAAGAGGTTGTAGGCCTCGAGCTTATAGATCAGCAGAGGATCCTTCTGCTCATACGAGGCGTTCTGAACGCTCTGTTTCAGGTCGTCCATAGCCCTCAGGTGCTCGCGCCAGTTGTCGTCGATGGTGGTGAGCATCGCCAGTTTGGTGAACATCTTATATATCTCGGCACCCTCGGTATCGACGCACCTCTTGACATTGCAGAGCACGTTGTAAACCAACACGCCATTAGTAACGGGGATGTAGAGGTTCTCGACCTGGTCGCCCTGCTTCTCGACAATGTTTTTGAGCACAGGCATAGCGGTCTGTGCCACCATCTGTGCCCTACGGGCGTAGGCTGCACGCAGGTCGGCCACAATCATCTCGGCCAGCTCGGCAGTCGAAGCCTTGTTGTAGGCCTCCTCGCCAAACGAGGGCTGCATAGCCACCTGGCGGATAAGCTCAATCGAGAAGTCCTCGAACGAGGCGCCCTGGCTATTCTCGGCAAAGGTCTCGGCAAAGTCGAGCATCATATTATCGAGGTCAATCTCTACCCTCTCGCCGTGCAGAGCGTGTTTGCGCTGGGTGTAGATTACGGTACGCTGCGAGTTCATCACATCGTCGTACTCGAGCAGGCGTTTACGCACGCCAAAGTTGTTCTCCTCGACCTTTTTCTGTGCCCTCTCGATAGCCTTCGACATCATACCTGCCTGGATAACCTCGCCCTCCTGGAGGCCCATCTTGTCCATCATCGATGCCAGACGGTCGCCACCAAACAGACGCATCAGGTCATCCTCGACCGACACGAAGAACTGCGACGAGCCAGGGTCACCCTGACGTCCTGCACGACCCCTCAACTGGCGGTCTACACGACGGCTCTCGTGGCGCTCGGTACCCACAATGGCCAGACCACCTGCGGCCTTAACCTCGGGGGTGAGTTTGATATCGGTACCACGACCTGCCATATTGGTTGCAATGGTCACCTGGCCAGCCCTACCTGCCTCGGCAACAACCTGTGCCTCGCGTGCGTGCTCTTTTGCGTTGAGCACGTTGTGGGGTATGTGGCGGATTTTCAGAATTCGGCTCAGCAGCTCCGACACCTCAACCGAGGTGGTACCAACCAGTACGGGACGCCCCTCGCCGACCAACCTTACAATCTCATCCACAACAGCGTTGTATTTCTCGCGCTTGGTTTTGTAAACCAAGTCGTCGCGATCGTCACGAGCAATGGGTTTGTTGGTGGGGATAACCACCACGTCGAGCTTGTAGATGCTCCAAAACTCGCTTGCCTCGGTCTCGGCAGTACCAGTCATACCGCCCAGCTTGTGGTACATACGGAAGTAGTTCTGCAGCGTAATGGTAGCAAAGGTCTGGGTTGCAGCCTCGACCTTCACACGCTCTTTGGCCTCGATAGCCTGGTGCAGACCATCCGAGTAGCGACGGCCCTCCATAATACGGCCCGTCTGCTCGTCTACAATCTTCACCTTATTGTCAATCAGCACATACTCAACGTCTTTCTCAAACATACTGTATGCCTTGAGCAGCTGGTTGATGGTGTGTACGCGCTCGCTCTTGATGGCGTAGTCGGCCAGCATAGCATCCTTCTTGGCCACCTTCTCCTCGGGCGTCGCCTCGCTCTTCTCGAGTGCAGCCACCTCCGAGCCAATGTCGGGCAGTACGAAGAACTTGTCCTCGCCCACAGCGTTGGCCAACATCTCGTGGCCCTTGTCGGTGAGCTCTACCGAGTTGAGCTTCTCGTCAATAACGAAGAATAGCTCGTCGGTAATCTCGGGCATACGCTCGTTGTGGTTCTGCATATAGATGGCCTCGGTCTTTTGCAAGAGCACCTTCATACCCTGCTCGGAGAGGAACTTGATGAGCGACTTGTTCTTGGGCAGACCCTTGTGCGAGCGGAGCAACCACACGCCACCCTCGTCGTTCTTACCCTCGGCAATGAGCTTCTTGGCCTTCACCAAGCACTCGTTAGCCAGGTTGCGCTGCATATTGTAGAGCCTCTCTACGATATCGCGGTACTGGTCAAAGAGTTGGTCATCGCCCTTGGGCACAGGGCCCGAGATAATCAGAGGGGTACGCGCATCGTCAATCAATACCGAGTCGACCTCATCGACAATGGCAAAGTGGTGCTTGCGCTGAACGAGCTCTTTGGCCTGAATGGACATATTGTCGCGCAGGTAGTCGAAACCGAACTCGTTGTTGGTACCGAAGGTGATGTTGGCCATATAGGCCTTGCGCCTCTCGGCCGAATTGGGGCGATAGTTGTCGATACACTCAACCGACAGACCGTGGAACTGGTACATAGGGCCCATCCACTCGCAGTCACGCTTGGCCAGGTAGTCGTTCACAGTCACAACGTGAACACCCTTGCCAGCCAGAGCGTTAAGGAATACGGGCAGGGTAGCCACCAGGGTTTTACCCTCACCAGTTGCCATCTCGGCGATTTTGCCTTTGTGGAGCACCACGCCACCAAACAGCTGGCAGTCGTAGTGGACCATATCCCACTTGATGTCGTTGCCACCTGCCAACCAGTGTGTCTGCCAAATGGCCTTGTCGCCCTCGATGTTCACAAAGTCGCGGTCGGC
>JAZPXV010000018.1:0-16062 GCA_045543795.1 Tidjanibacter sp. | reverse complement strand
TGCGTGGGTGTTGAAATAGTCAATTGCAGTGGTTACTGCATCGGCATTTGTTGCTTCGTGGTTGTTGGGTATAGCCATTTCGAGCGTATTGACACAACTGCCCATCATTGCAACAAATCCCGCAACAATCACAAGTTTTAGCGCGTGTTTCATAGGCGGGATATTATAAGGGTTAGTATTCACTGCACAATGTACAAAATACCCACGACTTTTGCAAAAGTCGTCGGTATTTTTAGCACGAACAAACATTATTTTGTTATTCAATAGGCAGCTTTAGGTCGCTGTTCCACTCGCCATCGGAGTAGATGATGGGGCGGTCGGGCTCGACACTCTTGAGCCACTCGTAGCACTTGTACATATTGTATCCGTCGCCCGAGGGGCCGCCCAAGCTGTAAGCAATCACCGAGGGGTGACGCCTCGAACGCCAATAGGTCGCCTGCTGGCGCTCCACAAACTCGCCCAACCACTCGGGGTTGTTGGCCAGCGTGCCATCGCGGCTCATATCGCCCTCTTTGGGGTCGGTGTTGATGTTGGCCTGGTCGACCACATAGATACCCACGCGGTCGCAAATATCATAAAACCACCAGGGCTGGGGATAGTCAACCAGTATGGTATTCTTGCCCTCCTTTTTGAAACGCTTTATGTCGGCCTCGGTGGTCTTGGCACTCTCGGCTGCGTTGTAGTAGACGGGCTTCAGGTCTATGGCCTTGCCGTTGCGCAATATCTGCTCGCCATTGTGGGTGGTGCGGCCAAAGCCCACCTTTATGGTCAGATACTCGGTGATGATGCGGTTTTGCTTAACATAGAGCGTAACGTCGTAGAGTTTGGGGCTCTCGGCGCTCCATAGGCGCTCCATAGCACCGTAGATGTTGGTCTGGAAGTGCAGGGTGTCGAGCTTGTTGTGGCCAGTGGCCATAACCTCGCGTATGTCGTAGTATTTGAGCTCTTTTTCGGGCGAGTAGATGTCGTATCCGACCGACACCTGCTCGGGGGCGCGGCGAGTTGAGGTGACCACTACGTCTACGCTCAACACTCCGTGTTGGCCATTCTCGCTGGGTACAGCCTCGACCATCACGTCGTGGATGTGAATCGCGGGCTGCGAGTAGAGATAGGCCACAGGTTGGGCACCGCACTCGGCCACCATCTCGGCGGGCCTGCGGTCGCTGTTGTTTGTGGTGATGCAAATCTCGGTAGGCCCGTCGTTGAGGTAGGGCGAAATCTCAAACTCGGCAGGGGCATACTCGTCTTTGCAACGGCCCACCTCGTTGCCGTTCACGCTTACGATGCGGCTGTTGGCACCACCCTCGGTGTGCAGAAATACTGCCCTGTCGCGCCACAGCAGAGGTAGCTCTACGCGGTAGGTGTAGGTGCTGTTGCCCTCTGTGTCGGCCTGGGTTGAGGCCACCAACTTGGGGCCGAGGTCGATGTAGAACTTCTCGGCTGTGCGGTCGCCTTTCTCGGCCAGGTTGCGTGTCGAGAAGGTCACAATCTCGCTGCGATAGGGGGCTACGTTGCGGTAGCCGTCGACGCTCTGGGCCGAGGCTGCAAGGGCGCAAATGAGCAGTAACGATAGAACAGTTATTCTCTTCATCTTCATCGGTCTGTGTGTGGGGTGGGGTGAAGTGGGTATGGTTTGTCTGATTCTCTTTTTTTCTTTATAAAAGCCGAGTCTTCGGGTCGCCTTGTGGGGCTCGAAGACTCGACTTGGGGTGTTTTTTATCTCCTTGCGGAGAAGGGCTGTTTAGCGCTCGATTTTCTCGAGTTTAACAGTGAAGTGGCGCAAAATAGGAGCCTCCTCTACAATCTTGTAGCCAGCGTTAATCTTGTCGGCCCTCGATTTGATGTTCTTCAGAGCGGCTGCAATAACGGCCATATGGTTGTCGGTGTAAACCCTACGAGCAATAGCCAAACGGGTGAGCTCCAGGTCGCTGTAGCGGTTCTCGCGAGTTACGGGGTCGCGGTCGGCCAAGATTGAACCAATCTCGCAACCACGAATACCTGCCTCCAAGTAGAGCTCGATAGCCAGAGTCTGTGCTACGAACTCCTCTTTGGGTACGTTGGGCAGCATCTTCTTGGCGTCAACAAAGATTGCGTGGCCACCTGCAGGGCGCTGGTAGGGGATGCCGTAGCGGTCGAGGAGCTTGCCGAGGTAGGCCACCTGACGCATACGAGCGTCGAGCTGCTCGAACTCGGTGTTCTCATCCAGACCTACTGCCAGAGCGTTCATATCGCGACCTGCCAGACCACCGTAGGTAACAAAGCCCTCATACATAATGCAGTAGCGTTTTGCCATGTCAAACTCCTCCTGGGTACGCATAGCGCAGAAACCACCCATATTTACCATACCGTCTTTCTTGGCCGAGATGGTCATCAGGTCGGCATACGAGAAGATCTCTCGAACAATCTGTTTGATGGTCTTGCTGCCGTAGCCAGCCTCACGTTTTTTGATAAAGTAGGCGTTCTCTGCAAAACGAGCCGAGTCGATGAGCAGTTTGATGCCATACTGGTGGCAGAGCTCCGAGGTCTCGCGGATGTTCTTCATCGAAACGGGCTGACCGCCTGCCGAGTTGTTGGTGATGGTCAGTACGCAGAAGGGGATACGCTCTTTGGGATATTTGTCAAATACGGCACGCAGCTTCTCAATGTCAACCTCGCCCTTGAAGGGAATTTCGAGCTGGGTATCTTTTGCAGCGTCGATGGTGCAGTCAATAGCGGTAGCTTTGCGCGACTCGATGTGGCCTTTGGTGGTGTCGAAGTGCGAGTTGCCAGGAACGATGTCGCCCTCTTTAACGAGTGCCGAGAAGAGTACGTTCTCTGCTGCGCGGCCCTGGTGTGTGGGGATGAAGTACTCGAAACCGAAGATGTTCTGGATGGTTTTCTTCAGGTTGTAGTACGAGGTTGCACCTGCGTAGCTCTCATCGCCTGTCATCAGTGCAGCCCACTGGTTGTCGCTCATCGAACCGGTACCCGAGTCGGTCAGAAGGTCGATGTAAACCTGCTCTGCGGGCAGAGCGAACAGGTTGTAGTTAGCCTCTTTGATCCATTTCTCGCGCTGACGGCGGGTCGATGGTTTGATTGCTTCTACCGCTTTGATGCGATAGGGTTCTGCATAGGGAAGTTTCATAGTTTTGTAACTTTTTTTGTGTTTGTTGGTTAATTATATTGTTTGTCTAACGTCTAACGTCAAAAGTCAAACCGACCTAAGTCATTAAGGACTTTAAGGACTTTAAGGTCATTAAGGCCCTTAAAGAAGAAAATCATATAACTCCTAAAACTCCTAAAACTCTTATTGCTCTTAATAGGATTCATAGGAGCAATAGGACTAATAGGAGAATTCTCAATTCTCAATTGACCAAGCTAACGCTTGCTCTAAAATGCTCACGCTCGGCATAGCTTGCAAGCAATCTCTGCTCTCGCTTACTCGCATTTGCTTCAACTTTCAATTCCCTCCCCTCACTGCCTCGAAGTCGGCTTGGCGGTCGGCCTCGCTGGTCGAGTCGATGCCGTAGCCCACTTTGGCCACCTCGTCAAAATCTTTCATTCGGTCGGCCTCGGTAATCTCCTTCAGGCGGTAGTCGGCCTTCTGTCCTCTGATTAGCGCAACGGCTATATCCTCTTCAGTAGCAGGGCGTTGGAGCCTGTTCTCGAGCGCTCCAAGCGCCCAATCGTAGGCAAAATTACGATAATTTACCATAATTTCATCAAAAGCGGCCTCCAAATCTTCGGCCGAGGCGATTTTGCCCTCGTCTACTCTCTCCAAAATGGCGTTCATCTGCGCCAGGGGCATAAACTGACCTGCGCAGTCAATCCACTCGCCCCGTCCGTCAACTTTGGCCGTACACCCCTGGGCCAGGGCGTGGGCTATGTACTTGTCGGCGGCCGAGCGGTAGAGCTCCGACCCCTGCCAGGCCGACTTGCGCGTCAGCTTCATACGGCCCCAGTTGATAATCTCGGGCCCATCTTCGGCTATCAGGTTGCCCAGTATGGCGAGTGCCTTCAGAAAGCGGCTGCCAACGTAGGGGTTACACTCCTCAAAGTTGATGTTGTCGCGCTTGGTTCCCTTGCGACGGTCGCGGTCGGCCCACTTGCCCAGGTCGCGCACAGTACCGTAGCTCATAAGGTTGCGCCCAGGCATCAGGTACGAGGTACCCTCTTTGTCGACAAGGTACGAGTAGGGGAAGTCGTCGGTGTCGGCGTGGTTGCGGTGGCGCCCCACGATGACCGTGAAGGCTCCGTTGCGACAGGGCAACATTGTGTAGGCATCGCTGCCGAACTTAACACCCCTGAGGTGTATGCCCTGATGCACCGCACCTGTGCGGAATAGGTGGTTGCTCTGGTTGGTGCCACTGCCTGCGTTGAAGAACGAGAAGAGGCCTGCAATCAGCAGCGACGACGAGTGGTGAGACACCGTAAAGGGGCCTGCAAAGATGCTGCACGCCTCGCAATTCTCCAGGTGAGAGTTGGCAAACATCAGCGAGTCGGTAGCCGTGAGATTTTCGATTATAACGCTTTGGCCCACAAAGCAGCGGTGCAACAGCGAGCTGTTGTCGATGTGGCTGCCGTCGCAGGCTATAAAGTCGTAGAGCTTGGCATCTATGCCCACCACTGCGGGCGATGTGGGGGTAGAGAGTATGGTGCCGTTCGAGAGTATCGACGCGCCCACAACCCTGGCTGCCTGGCCTATGCGCACGTTGCGCACAATCTTGCAGTCGCTCACCACAGCCCCCTCGCCAATGGTACCCATGTCGGAGCGTACACTCTCGGCATAGCGTAGGGCGATGGCCTCGAGCGCCTCGACAGTCTGGGGCCTGTGGCGGTAGAGTGCAGTGACGTATGCTGCCTGGGCGGTCAGTTGGTCGTATATGCTTATGCTGCGGCCACCGTTCTCGTTGATGGTAGCCACCTTTGTGCCGTTGCCAAAAGTAGAGGATGTGTTGGTTTCGAGCACGCCTACGTTGATGATTTGTGCTCCGTCAAGAATGTTGTAGTTGGCTATGTACGAGCCTATATCTTTGATTGTTACTCCGCTACCTATATTCACACGACCTTTGAAGCGGCAACGACAGATGTTGTCGGCCGTAAAGTCGTCAGTAACCCTAATGAGTGACCAATCTTCGGCGCTGCAACCATTGGCCTCGAGCAGGTCGGTTTCGGCCAGCGAGAGCGCTCTGAGGGTCTTTTTACCTTGTAACTGCATCAAGTGGTTCATTTAGTAGCCTACAAATGTAGCAAAAATTTGGCAAAAGATGCCATTTTTGGTAGTTATTTTATATAGGTAGGCAATATTTCCGAAAAGATTTAATACATTTGCACAAATTCTAAAAGTAAGAACGAATAAGACTATGAAAAAAGTACGCATCGCAGAATTGCTTTCGACCGAGCCAAAAGGTCAGCAGGTAGAGGTTAAAGGTTGGGTCCGCACCAAACGCGGCAACAAAAACGTGGCTTTCATTGCGCTGAACGATGGCTCAACTATCAATAACATCCAGATTGTTGTAGACGTGGCACAGACCGACGAGGCTCTGCTCAAAGAGGTTACCACTGGTGCTTGCCTTTGCGTTACGGGTCTGCTGGTCGAGTCGGTTGGCTCGGGTCAGCCCGTTGAGGTTCAGGCTCGTAATATCGAGATTTACGGCAAGGCCGACTCGGACTACCCCTTGCAGAAGAAGGGCCACTCGATGGAGTTCTTGCGCGAGATTGCCTACTTGCGCCCCCGCACCAACACCTTTGGCGCAGTGTTCCGCATCCGCCACGCTATGGCCTATGCCATCCACAAGTTCTTCAACGACAAGGGCTTCTACTATTGGCACACCCCTCTGATTACCGCTTCGGACTGCGAGGGTGCAGGCGCTATGTTCAACGTAACCTCTATGGACTTGAACAACATCCCCAAGACCGAGGATGGCGCTGTTGATTACTCGCAGGACTTCTTTGCACGCCAGACCGCACTGACCGTTAGTGGCCAGTTGGAGGGCGAGCTGGGTGCCCTGGCACTGGGCCAGATTTATACCTTTGGCCCTACCTTCCGTGCCGAGAACTCCAATACTCCTCGACACTTGGCCGAGTTCTGGATGATCGAGCCCGAGATGGCCTTCTATGACCTCAATGACAATATGGAGCTGGCCGAGGAGTTTATCAAATACTGCGTTCAGTACGCGCTGGACAACTGTATGACCGACCTCGAGTTCCTCAATAATATGTTCGACAAAGAGCTTATCGCTCGCCTGAGGAGTGTGGTTGACTGCGAGTTCGTAAGGCTCGACTATACCGAGGGTATCCGCATCCTCAAAGAGAGCGGCAAGAAGTTCGAGTTCCCCTGCGACTGGGGCTGCGACCTGCAGAGCGAGCACGAGAGGTATCTGGTCGAGGAGCACTTCAAAAAACCCGTTATCCTCATCAACTATCCCAAAGAGATTAAGTCGTTCTATATGAAACAGAACGATGACGGCAAGACTGTTCGCGCAATGGACGTGCTGTTCCCCAAGATTGGCGAGATTATAGGTGGTAGCGAGCGCGAGGCCGACTATGGCAAGCTGAACGCCATCATCGAGGAGCGCGGTATGAGCAAGGAGACCTTGTGGTGGTACTTGGATACTCGCCGTTGGGGCTCGGCACCTCACAGTGGCTTTGGCTTGGGCTTCGAGCGCCTGCTGCTGTTTGTGACGGGTATGTCCAACATCCGCGACGTTATTCCCTTCCCCCGTACTCCCAAGAACGCTGAGTACTAATAGAGAATTCAAAATTCAGAATTCAAAATTTTTAAGGCCCTTAAAGTCCTTAAAGTAATTATCGCTCTTATTACTCCTATAACTCCTATAACTCTTATGGGACTTTTATGGGAGTAATAGGAGCAATAGGATTAATAGGAGTAATGATGGCCCCAACGCAACTCCTCCTCCAAGTTAGAGGTGGAAGTAAGGAAAAACTCCTCCCCTAAGTTAGGGGAGGTGGCCAAAGGCCAGAGGGGTCTGTACTAATTTTGCATTTTGAATTTTGCATTTTGAGTTACCCAAAACTACCATCCATAACTAATTATATGATGAAGAAACTACACAATGAATGTGGTTTTTTTTCGTTTAACATCATTAAATAAGTAGTTATGAGTTCATCATTTAGTCAAAAACAAGTCCTCAAGCTTCAGCAGAAGCTCTCGCCGCAGCAAATCCAGATGATTAAGCTGTTGGAGCTCCCTTCGCTCCAACTCGAACAGCGTATCAAACAGGAGATTGAGGAGAATCCTGTGCTCGAAGAGGAGCGCCACGACGAGGCCAGCGACGACCAAGAGCCCAAAGAGATTTCGGTCGACGAGTACCTCAAAGAGGACGATACGCCTTACTATAAACTCCGCGCCAACAACTACTCGAAAGACGATAAACAGCCCACCGTAACTATGTCAGGCGGCCAGTCGCTGCAAGAGTTCCTGGAGGAGCAACTGGGTTATAAGGAGCTATCGACCAGAGAGTTGGCGGTGGCTAAGTACCTCATTGGCAGCCTCGACGACGACGGCTACTTGAGGCGCGACCTGATGTCGGTGTCCGACGATATTGCCTTCAGTGTGGGGCTCGATGTCAGCGTGGCCGAGCTGGAGCGCGTGCTGGCCGTAATTCACCAGTTGGAGCCTGCTGGCGTGGGTGCTCGCGACTTGCAAGAGTGTCTGATGCTGCAACTCGATGCCCAGGCCCCTCTGAACGAGAGCCAACAGCTCGCAAGGCGCATCTTGACTGGCTACTTCGACGACTTTGCCAAGAAACACTACGACCGCTTGCAGAGCCGCTTGGGGGTTGAGCGCGACGAGTTTGCCGAGGCTATCGAGGAGATTCGCCACCTGTCGCCCAAGCCAGGCAACCTCTATGGTGACTCGCCCGACGATGCGGCCCCATACGTTGTGCCCGACTTTGTGCTCGACTACGAGGATGGCGAGTTTGACCTGCGACTCAACTCCTATAACATACCCGACCTGAAGGTCAATCGCCGCTATATGGATATGATTCGCCAGTCGATGTCGGGTGGCATTACTGGCGAGCAAGACCAAGAGGCGCTTAAGTTTGTGAAGAGCAAAATCGAGTCGGCCAAGTGGTTCATCTCGGCCATAAAACAGAGGCACGACACCCTGCTGGGCACTATGACCGAGATTTTTGAGTACCAGAGGGAGTACTTTGCCGATGGCGACCCCAAGAAGCTCAAACCAATGATTCTGCGCGACATAGCCGACCGAACGGGGCTCGATGTGTCGACCATCTCGAGGGTGGTGAATAGCAAGTATGTGCAGACTCACTTTGGCATAATTCCTCTGAAGAGCTTGTTTTCGGAGGCTATGCAGACCGACAGTGGCGAGGAGGTGTCGTCGCACCAGATAAAGCAGATACTTTCGGACTGCATTGCGAGCGAGGATAAGCAACACCCCCTGACAGATGAGGCGCTGATGGATATACTGAACGACAAGGGCTTCCACATTGCGCGTCGAACGGTGGCCAAGTACCGCGAGATGCTCAAGATTCCCGTAGCGCGCCTGCGTAGGGAGATTTAGCTGACCGAGGGTGGGGGCAGTATTCAGTTTTTTGACAGACCCCTCCGCTGCTCCGCAGCCCCTCCCCTGCGTGAGGACACGCAGGCAATTTCGACCACCCCTCCGACTGCTTGCGCAGTCACCTCCCCTTTCGTAGGGGAGATTGAGGTGGGGCTTGGTGAGGTCGTGCAACTCTTTTTTACAGACCCCTCCGCCCTTCGGGCACCTCCCCTAACTTAGGGGAGGAGTTATTGTGAGGGTAGATGACTCTCCCCCTAAGGTAGGGGGAGTGGCCGTAGGCCGAGGGGGTCTGCTAATTTTCAACTTTCAACTTTCAATTTTCAATTTTCAATTTCTCCTCAACCTTGCTGCACTCTCTATCAATGTCGCCTGCGCCGAAGGTCACAACCACGTCGGGCTCCATTGCTGCCAGCGTGTCGGCCAGGCGGCTCTTCTCGACAATCCTCCAGGGGGCGGTTATATCCTTGCCAATCAGCTCGCTGTTTACCCCCTCGATGGGCAACTCCCTGGCAGGATAGATAGGCAGTAGCACCACCTCATCGGCCAGCGACAGGGCCGCAGCAAACTCGCTATGGAAGTCCCTCGTGCGAGTGTAGAGGTGGGGTTGGAAGGCCACAGTGAGCCTCCTGGCAGGGAACATACCCTTTATCGACTCGATGGCCGCACGCAGCTCCTCGGGATGGTGGGCATAGTCGTCGATATAGACCCTCTGGGGGGTGTTGATGTAACACTCAAACCTGCGCTTTACGCCCCTGAACGACTCCATAGCCCCTCGCAGGCCCTCCTCATCAATCTCGCCTGCCGACCAGATGGCCGCCACTGCTGCTACGGCATTTTCGACATTTACCCTGCCGCCTACGCCCAGGTGCAAGTTGCAGATGGTGCGGTCGGGGCAGTGAATGGCAAAGCGGAAGGTGCCGTCGCCCAAAGGCTCGAGCCCCTCGGTATAGAAGTCGGCCGCAGGGTTGTCGACCGAGTAGGTGAGGGTGCGTATCTGGCTGTTGGTGTGCTGGATGCTAAGCCCCAGCTTGGCCACCAGCGTGCCCCCAGGCTTTATGCGCTCGACAAACTGCCCAAAGGCCCTCTTCATCTCTTCGTGGGTGCCATAGATGTCGAGGTGGTCGGCATCGGTCGAGGTCACCACTGCCACATTGGGCCTTAAGGTAAGGAATGAGCGGTCAAACTCATCGGCCTCGACAGCAATTCTCTCGCCACCGCCCAGCACCAAGTTGCTGCCAAAGTTCTTCGATATGCCACCCAGGAAGGCGTTGCCCTTGCCCGTTGCCCCCTGCGTAAACCAGACGGTCATAGTGGTTGTAGAGGTCTTGCCGTGGGTGCCTGCAATGGCGGTGACAAACTTGCCCTCGGTCAGATGGCCCAGCACCTGCGAACGCTTTACTACCTCAAAGCCCCCGTTGCGGAAGTAGCACAACTCGCTGTGGTCGGCAGGAATGGCGGGGGTGTAGACCACAAGCGTGGTGTCGGGGTTGCGAAAATCCTCGCCAATAAGCTCTATATCATCGGCATAGTGTACGGCGGCGCCCTCGGCCTCGAGCTCAATGGTCAGTGGCGAGGGGGTGCGGTCGTAGCCTGCAACCTTGCGCCCCTCGTGCATAAAGTAGCGTGCTATGGCACTCATACCTATGCCACCTATGCCTACAAAATATACGTTCTTCATCGAATTGAGAATTGAGAATTGAGAATTGAGAATTCTGTTTGACTCTCGCTCAATTGCCCGTTTGGTATTTATCTATTTACTTGAATTGTTTTCAGTGCAATCTTGGCCACCCTGTCGGCCGAGTCGTCAATGGCCATGGTGCGTATGTTGCGGCTCAACTCTGCAAGCCTCTCGGGGTTGGCCACCAGATGCTCGGCCACAGCGAATACTCGCTCTACAGCCTCGCTGTCGGCCACAATCTCGGCAGCCCCCTTGCGTACCAAAGCCATTGCGTTGTGGGTTTGGTGATCCTCGGCCACATTGGGCGAGGGTACAAACAGCGTGGGCTTGCCAACCAGGCACAGCTCGCTCACCGAGCAGGCACCACTACGCGAGATGACCAGCGAGGCCGCCTCGTAGGCGTAGTCCATACGGTTTATGAAGGCCCCACGCCATACGCCCGTCATATCCTTGCCCTCGCAGAAGGCCGCCATCTCGTTGTCGTAGTACTTGCCATTCTGCCAGATGAGCTGCACCTTGCCCTCGGCCACTATGCGCTCCAAGTGGGCCTTCACCGCCTCGTTCAGGGTGCGGCTGCCCAACGAGCCACCCACAAGCAAGATTACGGGCTTGTCGGCCGCAAGGCCAAAGTGGGCCAACGCCTCGGCGTGGTCTACCTCGGCCCCAAAGCTACCCCTCAATGGGTTGCCCGTAAGGGTTATGCGCTCGGCAGGGAAGAAACGCTCCATTCCCTCGTAGGCTACGCATATATGGTCGGCTCGCTTGGCCAACAGCTTGTTCGTAACGCCTGCAAACGAGTTCTGCTCTTGCAGCACCGTTGGGATGCCCATCTTTTGGGCCGCCTTCAGTATGGGGCCGCTTGCGTAGCCGCCAAAGCCAATGGCCACATCGGGCCCGAACTGCCTGACGGTGCGACGTGCCTTAATCATACTGTGCAACAGCTTGAAGGGTAGTGCCAGGTTGGAGAGCGTGAGCCTGCGCTGCAGGCCTGCTACGGGTAGCCCCACAATGTTGTAGCCCAGGGCTGGCACCTTCTCCATCTCCATCTTGCCCTCGGCGCCCACAAAGAGCAACTCAACCCCCTCGGGGCCGAGTTGACGCACCAGGGCCTCGGCTGTTGCTACGGCAGGGTAGATATGTCCGCCCGTACCGCCACCGCTGAGTATAACTTTTAGTTTCTTCATACGCTCTATGTTAGTGAATTGAAAATTGAGAATTGAGAATTGAGAATTGACACACGCCCCCGCCTTTCAGGCACCCCCTCTAACTTAGAGGGGGAATTTAAGACACTCGTGCCGAAGTCATACCAATAATTTTCAACTTTCAATTTTCAATTTTCAATTTTCAATCTTTTTTCGTTAGGTTATAAATCTTTTTGTCCTCTTTGGGCATATCGAGTGTCCCCTCGTCGGCCTGGGCACTGATGCCCATAACCAATCCCAGGGCCGCAAGTATAAACACAAGCGACGAGCCACCCCTACTTACAATGGGCAACTGCTGGCCCGTAACGGGTAGTAGCGACACCGACACCAGCATATGCAAAAACGCCTGTAACACTATGGCCGTACCCACGCCCAGCACCGCCAGGCCCGGGAAGGCCGTACCGCACTTGCGGAATATCAACATCGTGCGGTAGAACATTATCAAGTAGGCCAGCAGTATCACTATCGCACCGAAGAACAAGCCAAACTCCTCAATCAAAAATGCGTAGGCCATATCCTTGTCGGCCTCTTGCAGATAGCGGTTGGTGCTCTGGCCAGGGCCCTTGCCCTTGATGGCACTCGAGGCTATCGACATCTTGGCATACATTGTCTGGTCGGTCTCGTGGGCGGGCTTGACGTAGTACTCCTTGCCGTCGCTGGCAACCACAGCGCTCTTGGCAAACACATTGGGGCTGTAACCCTTAAAGCGCCCCTCCAATGTGCCCACTCGGGCACCAAAAATAAGCAGTGCGGGTATGCCAATGGCGACTCCGAGTATAATTATTCGTTTGAGATCGTCCATCTTTACCCTGCCGATAAACAGCATCGCCAGGCACGATATGGCAATAATAAAGGTGGTCGAGTTGCTCGTCAGTAGCGTCACGCAGCAGGCCAGCACTATGGGGCCCAGTACGGGTATGGTGTCGCGCCGTAGTCGCTCCCACAATTTGGCCCTGTCGCCAAACCACACATCCTTTCTGAACGGTGGCACAATGTCAATCTTGTCGATACTCTTCTGCCTCTTGGCCAACTGGTCGGCCAGCAGCAGTATGACCGAAATCTTCAGCAGCTCGAAGGGCTGAAAGTCAAAGCCAAATATGTTCAGCGAACGAGCCGTATTGCTGCCCGAGTGGAATACCAACATACATATAGTTAGCGCAATAGATGCCCAGTAGATATACTTTATCCATTTGCGATACCTGCGCCAGTGGAGCGACTGCATAAAGAAGAAAGCAGCCATACCGATGCAGATAAAGAGCAACTGTTTGGTGAGCTCCTGGTTGGCATTCAGTCGCAGGTCGTAGGCGGTGGTCGAGTAGACCACAAAGAGCGAGTAGATGAGTAGCGTGATTATCACTACCCACATCACCTTGTCGCCCCTGAATATACGCTCCCAAATGGTCTTGGGCGGAACGTAGTGGGCACCCTGACCTACGGTCTTGTTGGCGTTATTTTTGTTCTCCTGACTCATCGGTTTGCTACTTCTTGTTTGCCAATTCCATTACTTTCTCCTTGAACAGTGTGCCCCTCTGCTCGTAGTTCTTGAACAGGTCGAAGCTCGCACACGCGGGCGAGAGCAACACCGCATCGCCCCTCTGGGTAACCTGGCGGCACACCTGCAGAGCCTCATCGAGCGACGAGGTGTTGTAGACGGGCACTATGCCCTGGAAGTTGTCTATCAGCTTGGTATTGTTGAGGCCCATACAGACCAGTGTCTTGACCTTCTTGCCCACAAACTCCTTCAGTGGCTCATAGTCGTTGCCCTTGTCGGTTCCGCCCGCAATCCACACCGTGGGCCTGGTCATACTCTCCAGGGCGTACCATACCGAGTCGACATTGGTGGCCTTCGAGTCGTTAATCCACTCTACACCGTCAATCTCGGCCACCCTCTCGAGCCTATGCTCAACCCCCTCAAAGCGGTAGAGCGAGGCCTCAATCTGCTCAGGCTCAACCCCTGCGGCCAGGGCTGCCAGAGTGGCGGCCATAGCGTTGTAGGCGTTGTGCAAACCCTTAATCTGCAGCTTGTCCAGGTCTATCGCCACGAGCTTGCCCTGCACCTCTACCGTAGCCACACTGCCCTCGATGTTGGCCTTGCCAAATGGGTACTGCTGGGCTGTGGGGATGTTTTTGGCTACCTCGGCGGCTATCACCTTGTCGTCGCCACACCACACAAAGGCACTCTCGGCACTCTGGTTGCGCACTATGCGCATCTTGCTGTCGACATAGTTCTGGAACAAGTAGTTGTAGCGGTCGAGGTGGTCGGGGGTGATGTTCATCAAGACCGCAATGTCGGCCCTAAAGTCGTAGCATCCGTCGAGCTGAAAACTGCTCAACTCCAACACATACCACTCCTTGTCGTCCCTGGCTACGGTGAGGGCGTAGCTCTGGCCAATGTTGCCACCTACGGCTACGTCAAAGCCTGCCTCGGCCAGTATGCGGTGGGTGAGGGTGGTGGTTGTGGTCTTGCCGTTCGAGCCAGTGATGCACAGGGTGCGCCCCTTGCTGAAGGGGCGTGCAAACTCAATTTCGCTGATGATGGGCACACCCTTTTGGCGCAGGGCCACCACCATTGGGGCCTTGTCGGGTATGCCAGGGCTCTTGACCACCAGGTCGGCCGACAGCACCAACTCGTCGGTGTGGCCCCCCTGTTCAAACTCAATGCCCTCGGCCCTGAGCCCCTCGGCATAGCGGTCGGCAATCTTGCCTGCATCGCTCAAAAAGGTGTCGAACCCTTTTGTCTTGGCCAACACAGCCGAGCCATAGCCGCTCTCGCCGCCGCCAAGTATCACTACTCGTTTTATGTCGCTAAAATCTTTCATACGTCTTCTCTTTGGTGTTAGAGGTGTTTGGTTTGTTACCTAATTTTGAGGGTTGCCAGGCTGAAGGCCGCAAGCAGAATCTGAATAATCCAGAAGCGGATTACAATCTTGTTCTCGTGGAAGCCCCTCTTTTGGTAGTGGTGGTGGATGGGTGCCATCTTAAACACTCGGCGGCCCTGGCCATACCTATGCTTGGTGTACTTGAAGTAGCCCGTCTGAATCATTACCGACACCGCCTCGACCAGGTAGATGCCACACAGTATGGGCAGCAGCAGCTCCTTGCGGATGGCCAGCGCAAATACGGCAATGATGCCACCAATGGCCAGCGAGCCCGTGTCGCCCATAAATACCTGTGCAGGGTGGCAGTTGTACCACAAGAAACCAATCAGCGCACCCACAAATGCGGCTCCAAATACGGCCAACTCGCCACTGCCAGGTATGTACATAATGTTCAGGTAGTCGGCATAGATGACGTGGCCCGACAGGTAGGCCAGCACCGACAGCACCACCGCAATGATGGCGCTCACGCCTGTGTTCAGTCCGTCGAGTCCGTCGGTCAGGTTCGAGCCGTTCGACACCGCTGTGATGACAAATATCGCTACCAAGATGTAGAGCAACCAGGTGAGCGTGTCGCCCCTCTTGGTGCCGTCGCCAAAGAACCAGTGGTAGTCAAACTCGTTGTTCTTCACAAAGGGGATGGTGGTCTTGGTGCTCTTCTCGCCAACGTAGTACTCGTTGGTCTTGTGGCCCACCGAGCCGTCGGCCCTGGTGAACTCGACCACCTCGGTCTGCTTCTCGGCTGTGTTCTTGTCTACAACGACCACCTGCTCGCTCAAGCACATCACTGTGCCCACAATAATACCCAGGCCCACCTGGCCAATAATCTTGAACTTGCCCTTCAGCCCCTCTTTGTGCTTGCGGAATACCTTTATGTAGTCGTCGGCAAAGCCCAGCAGGCCGAGCCATACGGTGCTGATAATCATCAGCCAAACGTAAATGTTGCTCAAATCGCCCAGCAGCAGTACGGGTATGAGTATCGATATGAGAATGATAATGCCGCCCATAGTGGGTGTGCCGGCCTTTTCGTTCTGTCCGCTCAGGCCCAACTCGCGTATGGTTTCGCCAATCTGCTTGCGACGCAGGTACTTAATCATACGGCTACCTACGGCCGAGCCGATTACGAGTGCGAGGATGATTGCTCCAATCGAACGGAACGACAAGTACTGGAACATACCCAATCCAGGGATGTCGAAGTTTTTATCAAGAAAATTTACTAACCAGTTAAGCATATTTTATGAATTTATTATAAATCTACTGTGGTTTATAAAAATATATTGTTTTGTAGTGTATGTTTGTAAAATAATTTAATAAGTCTATTTTTCTTTAAGGGCCTTAAGGACTTTAATGACTCTAATGACTTTAAGGCCATTTCCCCCTCTAAGCTAGAGGGGGTGTCGCGTAGCGACGGGGGCGTGTGTTATTTTTTACTTACAGACCTCTCCGCCCTTCGGGCACCTCCCCTAACTTAGGGGAGGAGTTTTTTTTACGTTCCCTCTTATTCAAAAGGGGGAGTTGTAGTGAGGGCGGATGACTCTCCCCCTAAGGTAGGGGGAGTGGCCGTAGGCCGAGGGGGTCTGCTAATTCTCAATTGACCAAGCTGACGCTTGCTCTAAAATGCTCCTGCTCGGCATAGCTTGCAAGCAATCTCTGCTCTCGCTTACTCGCATTTAATCCTCCTGCGGAGTCTTTTCCTCCTTCGCGCCTCGGCAATTTGAGTAATACTCAATTGCTCTTGGCTTGGCGTCGGTTGCCTCAATTCTCAATTCTCAATTCCTC
>JAZPXV010000017.1:0-16046 GCA_045543795.1 Tidjanibacter sp. | reverse complement strand
ACTTGACTTTTCGTCGCTTGGAAGAGTTCCTGCGAGTGAAACGCAATCGACCGGATATCCCGGTATCATTGGTCGACAGAGATTTTGTGCTCGACTTTGAGGCCTATTTGAAGGTCGATTACCGCCTACAAGCCAATTCTGCCGAGAAGTTGATGCGTATCTTCAAACGCATTACCACGATGTGTTTCAAGAGTGGACTGATGGCGAAAGACCCCTTCTGCGATGTGCGTTTGAAGAAGGTCAAGAAGGATAGAGGCTACCTGACTCGCCACGAATTGGAGCTGATACTCAACTATAAACCAACGAAGAAGCGTTTGGAGAAGGCGCGTGATGTCTTTGTCTTTTGCTGTTTCACAGGCTTCGACTACTCAACTACTGCTTCGCTGACCGAACAAAACCTTGTTCTGGCGGATGACGGCTCGATGTGGATTGAAACACACCGCGTCAAGACCGGAGTTGCATCAAAGGTCAAGCTGCTCGACATACCGCTTTCAATCCTGAAAAAGTACGAGCCGACCCGCATTAACGGTTATTTACTGCCTGTGTTGAGCAACGCCAAATACAACCTCTACCTCAAAGAGATAGCAACTGCATTGGGCATCCAAAAACGCGTGACCTCACACTTGGCACGCCACACATTTGCCACGACTGTAACCTACGCCAATGGAGTGTCTATTGAATCAATCAGCAAAATGCTCGGACACACAAAACTCGCCACCACGCAAATCTACGCCCGCATCGTCGACCAAACGGTGAGCCGAGAGATGGATAAGTTGTCGGCTGCATTAAGCGGCACAAGTTTTAGCCTCAACGGTGGAGAAAGTAATACGGGTAATGCCGAGGCATCAACAGAAGCTGCTAACTAACAAAAACGACAAGGTGCCCGGTCATAGCCGAGCACCTTGTTTGTTATTATTCAAATAGCGTTTTCAACTGATGGTCAAAGTCGCTCAAAATCTCTCTATCTTGTATCACTCTGAACTTCTCATATTCGGTCAAAGCCTTTTCCTCAGCTTGTTCGTGCGTGACACTGCCTGCATCAGGGAGTAATCCTCTATCATTGAGCTCCAAATATCGACCAAGAACATCTCTCCAATCAGCCATTGTCATTAGTATATGGTCTCTGGCTCGCCAAGGGCCGTTGTGAGGCACCACTCCATCGTGCCGAAATGGTTGCTGTTGTTGCGCTCGGGCGTGCCGTTCATCGTCTCGACAAGCACCACGGGCATACGCTTGGGCGCGGTCAGGCTGTAATCGTTGTACGAGAGCCACGGAAACGCCAGACGCTCCAAAAAGGCACGCATCTTGCCCGTCACCTCGCCGAAATAGATGGGCGAGCCAAGCACCAAGCCGTCCGCCTCGGCAATCTCGTCCAAGAGTGGCGAGAGCGCATCACGAAAGCGGCAAATGTTCGACGCCTTGCCTTTGATTTTACACGCCATACACGATGTACAACCCTTATAATCAAGGTCATAGAGTCGCACGCTCTTTACCTCAACATCCTCGCCAACCGACTTCGTACCCTCGGCAACTCGCTGCAACAACTGCGCAGTGTTCATACCCTTTCGCGGACCACCATCCACTATCACTATCTTTTTCATATCGCTCTGTTTTTACTCCGAATAGTTCAAGATGTATGCCACATCAAAGGTAATTATTTTTTCGATACTCGGTTGGGGTTATGCCGACTTCGCGTTTGAAAAAGCGACAGAAATATGGCGTTGTTGAGAAATTAAGCTCCTCGGCAATCTGCTCGACGGTGTGCCCCGAACTTCGCAGAAGCAGTTTTGCTTGCAAGGTAACAGCTCGATTTATCCAATCACTCGCCACTATGCCACTGGCCTCAAAGACCAAACGACTGAGGTATTGAGGCGATATATTCATTCTTTCGGCATAGAATGAAAGGTCGTGCTTGTCACGATGCGTGTTGAGTTGCTCGATAAACAAGCGAAACAACTCCTCTTTTCTCCCCTTTGGGTGGTGGCTACTCGCTGTGCTATCCACAATGCGATAGTGTAGCGACAGCAAGAGGTGTTCTACGCTTCGCCAATCAAATGGCTGTGTAGCCGAAATGGTGTATATCAGTTGAAAATACTCCTCAATCCACCGCTCGTTTTCTTTGCTAATGAGGTACTCCTCTTTGATATTTTCATTCTCTGCGGAGAGCGTAAAGGCCAACAAATCTACAACCGAGTCGGCATCATAATCGAGAATTTCTGCCACCGAGTTTTGCCCCACATATAGTGCCTCGCCCTCCGCAATGCGATACTCGCGGAGATTGATAGAGAAACGAATAAACCCTCGCAAAACCCTGACGATACGATTCTCCATAAAGCGATAAGGCTCTCTCATTTTAATCACACGCCCAATGGTATCAGCGACCTCAACGCTTCGGTTAATGGCAAAGTCGGGATGCGAAATAAGTGTCGCATCCTTGAACGCCGCAAGGTTTTCAATTTTAAACTTGTTTATCTGCGTCATACTGCAAAGATAATATGAAATAGGTAATTCGCCACAAAAATCGTAAATAAGTATCGAAAAGATAATAAATGGCCTTTGCAAGATAATAACCAATCCCAAAGAAATTCCGAACTTTGCATAAACAAAAACAGTTCAGCTATGGGAAAGTTTATTAAGCACTACGCCCTTGAAATTTACACTGTGATTTCACTTGGGTTGCTTCTTGCAGGAGCATTAATGGATAATCTTTCGGTTATTCAGAAGTTTGTAATGGTATTCAATCTGCTCTTTATCCTCCACGAGTGGGAAGAGGGACACTATCCTGGTGGCTTTATCGATCTCATTTCGGGTATGATTGGCAAGGATGTGCCTGTCGAGACCAAGCGTGCAAGCCGCATCCCTACGGGCATTCTGCTCATAGCCTTTACCTTTGTTCCATTTTTCTGGGACAACTGTGTGATTTTCATATTGGTAACCGCAACTCTTGGCATATTTGAGGGTATTGTTCATTTGGTGGGAATACGCATATTCCGTCTACCAAAGTTCTATTCACCAGGAATGGTAACTGCCGAGTTGGAGCTTCTGGTGAGTGTGGTTTTGATCGTGTGGTTGGAGCAGAATAACCTTGCTTCAGCTACTGACTATATTTGGGGTGCTGTGATTATGTTTGCTTGCTTTATTGCAATGCAACGCACGCTTGTATGGATGGTAGGAATGAAGTATAGTGAGCTTCCGAAGCGCTTTCGCAAGCAGTGGTCATCGCCAAAGAAATAATCTACGAATAACAATGAAAGCAGCATCTATTACGGGTGCTGCTTTTGTGTTATTTACATCTTCTTGATAACCCACGACACGATGCCCCAGATTATAAAGTTGTTCTCTGCGGTCACCTCAATGGGCTTGTAGGCACTGTTTTGTTCGTTGGCGGGCATAAGGCGAACGCCCCTGTCGTGAATTTCCACTAGCTTGACGGTATACTCGCCATCGATATAGCAGACCGCCTTGCAGTTGTTGTATGGGTCAATGGCCCTGTCGACGATGAGTATATCTCCCTCGTCCATTCCGCTGTCGACCATCGACACGCCATCCACCCTGAAGAAGAAGGTTGAGGCCTTGTGTCTGACCAGGAGCTTAACCAAATCCAACTTCTCGCGTATATCTTCGGCAGGGCTTGGGAAGCCTGCCTTGACCTCGCCCATCAGCTCCGTTTCATACGAACCATCGGTATATATGCTGTGTGGTACAAAACGATCCATTTCCATAATAGTGTAAAAACAAGTGGGGGTGTGTTGGGGGCAATTTGTCTATGACCTCATCTGTTCGTAGAGTTGCTCGATAGTGTCGGCCGTAGCATCCCACGAGAAGCGATACTTCTGCTCCTCTATGCCCCTGCGGTAGCGGTCCAGGTTGTCGCCCTGCCAAGCCTTCTCGATAGCCGCAGCAACACCCTCGGCACTAACCTCGGCCAGTAGTCCCACCACATCGTCGGGCACTATCTCGGCCAGGCCGCCAACCCTCGTAACAATCATCGGCACCCCAAAGGCATAGGCCACCTGGGTTACGCCACTCTGGGTGGCCGACTTGTAGGGCAGTGCAACCATCTGCGCCACCGAGAAGTAGTCGGCAACCTCGCCATCGGGCACAAAGCGTGTGTGCATAACCACCTCGCTCTCGATGCCCAGTCGGGCAATCTGGTCGCGATACTTGCTGTCGTCGCCATAGACCTCGCCCACAACCAATAGCTTGCGCCCCTCGGTGAGGCCCCTCTGGCGGAGCATTGCCCAGGCATCAATCAGCAGGTCAAGGCCTTTGTAGTCACGAATGTAGCCGAAGAACATCACATATTCGGTCTGTGGGTCGAGCCCCAGTCGTGCGCACGCCTCGGTGCGGTCTACTCGCTCGCCATAGGTGTCGAACAGTGGGTGGGGCGAGAAGAGGGCAGGCTTGTCGAGCCCGTAGGTGTCCAGGTCGGCCTTTACGGCGTCGGACATATAGATAAAACCGTCGCACGAACGCAGAAAGTAGCGGTTGAGCAGTCGGTCGTAGAAGTGGCTCTCGTGTGGGGTTATGTTGTCGAGATGTATGGCCACTTTGGTGTGACCATTGCGCCTTGCGATGCGGCAGATTGTGCCAAAACAGGGGGCCATAAGCGGTGTCCAGTACTTGAGCACCACAAGGTCGGGCCTCTGACGGCGTAACTTGCGACCAACGCGCAACCACGACAGTGGGTTTACGGTACTTACGGTGCGCTCTATGGCCAGGTCGTCGGGTGCTGGCCCTGTGCGGAATTGGCTCTTGCCAGGAAAGAGCAATCGAGGGTACTGCAACGAGAAGGTGTCGATACTCACCTCGTTGCCCCTGCGGCTGAATGTACGCGCCAGAGTCTCTATTATCGTCGCCAACCCACCACGATATGGGTACGCCGGCCCTATGAATTTGATTTTCATTTCAATGTGGCTGTTGTATTTACACACGCCCCCGCCCTACGGGCACCCCCTCTAACTTAGAGGGGGAATTGTTTATTTATGTGTAGTTTGTTTTTCAGTTTATCCTCTATTGTCGCAACGACCACGTCGCTACATTTCCATATAGCATCGTTATCAATTCGCAACACCTCTATCCCCTGCGACAATAGATAGTTATCTCTCTTTTCGTCGTGTTTTACATTCTCCTCGGCCGAGTGCATTAGCCCATCTACCTCTATGCATAATTTGGCCTCGGGACAATAGAAGTCTAAAATGTATGGGCCGACCGAGAATTGTCGCCTAAATTGGCATTGACAAATTTGTTTGCCTTTCAATAACCCCCACAAGGCAACCTCCTCGGGAGTAGAGTCGCGCCTTAATTTTCGGCGTAACGACTTTTGTTCTGCCAGATTATTAACGCGCTCTTTCATCATTTTCTTATAATTATTCCCCCTCTAAGTTAGAGGGGGTGCCCTTTAGGGCGGGGGCGTGTGTAAATTCTCAATTCAGAGAGTAGTTTGCAGGGCAAACTACTCCTGCGTCATCTCGCGCAGCTTTTCGCGGTAGGCTGTCAGGATGTTCGACTTGCTCAAGAAGCCCAAGTAGCAATCATCCTTGTCGACCACTGGCAGGTTCCACGCACCCGTCTGCTCAAACTTTTCGAGCACGCTGGTGGCCGATTCGTTGATGTGGATAATGTCGGGCGGAGTGTTCATATAGCGCTTGACCGAGTTGGGGTACTTGGTCTGGTCGAACATATCCTTCCTCAGGCGGTCAAACTCAATCACGCCCAGCAGTTTCTTCTCTTCGCTCAGCACAGGGAAGATGTTGCGTTTGGTGTGGGGAATAACCTTCACAACCATATCGCCCAGTGTGTCGTACTCGCCCACGCTGAGGATGTCGGTCTCGATAAGCTCTTTGATAGAGAGGATTACGCTCACCGCCTGGTCTTTGTCGTGGGTCAGTAGCTGGCCCTTCTTGCGGAGGGTTTTGGTGTAGATAGAGTCGGGCTCCAAGTAGCGGTCAATCACATACGACACGCACGACACAAGCATCAGTGGCACAAAGAGTTGGTAGGCACTCGAAATCTCGGCAATCAGAAAGACCGCCGTCAGTGGAGCCTTCATTACGCCACTCATAATGCCTGCCATACCCACCAGCGAGAATGCCGCAATCGATAGCTCCATACCCAACCAGGTGTTGCACACATAGGCCACAATGGCACCCATAAATGCGCCCACAAACAACGAGGGGGCAAAGGTACCACCCACGCCACCTGCGGCATTGGTCACCGCCATAGCCACCACCTTGAAGAACATAATGCCCAGCAGGTAGGCCACAACCACCAGCTCCATACCCTGGAATCGGTATAGGGGCGAGTTGTTGAACACCGCACCTATGTCGCCCTTCATAAAGTCGTGGAACACGCCGTAGCCCTCGCCATACAGGGCAGGGAAAAGGATTATAAGCACACCCAGCGCCACGCCACCCACAAGCCACTTGCCCCACTGGGTTTTGAGGCGGCCAAAGCGGGCCTTGATGCGGAAGTTTACGCTGGTGAAGTAGTAGCACATAAGGCCACACAGCACCGCCAGTATGGTATAAATGGGTATGTGCGACAGGGTAAGCGGAGGCAGGTCGGCCGAGAGCATAGGCTCAAAGCCACGCACCACAAACGTAAGCGTTACGGCCGTAACCGACGAGATAATCAGCGGAATGATGGCCGTCATACTCATATCGAGCAGCAGAATCTCCATAACGAAGATTACACCCGTAATGGGGGCCTTGAAGATTGCCGACAGAGCTGCCGCAACACCACACGCCAGCATAAGCGTCATATTGCGGTAGTTGAGCTTCATCAGTCGGCCGATGTTCGAGCCTATGGCGGCACCCGTAAGCACAATGGGGGCCTCGGGACCCACCGAGCCACCAAAGCCAATGGTCAGCGCACCGCCCACCACCGACGAGTAGCAGTTGTGGGGCTTAATGACCGACGAGTCGGTACTCATAGCCTTGAGCACTTTGGTCACGCCCTCCGATATGTCGTCTTTGATTACCAGGCGCACAAACAGGGTGGCCAGTATGATACCCACAGCGGGGTAGACCAGATAGAGCCAACCAATCTGCTCTACGGCAAACCAGCTCGTAAGGCCGTGCTTGATCAGCCCGAGCAGCCACTCGAAAATACAGGTTACGCCACCAGCCACAAGGCCGATGATAATTGCAAGGATGAAGGTCACCTGGCGGATATCCAGTCGCCTCATCTGCACCGACAACCATAGTTGTGCCCTCTCTAAAAGTGTCTGTACCATATTCTATTTTGTCGACCGTCAACCGTCGACCGTCTAACCGACCTAAGGCTTTAGAGTCTAACGTCTAACGTCAAACGTCAAACGTCTAACCGACCTAAGTCTAAATTTACAGACCCCTCCGCCCTTTGGGCACCTCCCCTAATTTAGGGGAGGAGTTGTTGTGAGTGCAGATGACTCTCCCCCTAAAGTAGGGGGAGTGGCCGTAGGCCAAGGGGGTCTGCTAATTTTCAATTTTCAATTTTCAACTTTCAATTCAGAATCGGTATATGCCCATAATTTCGCGCACCTGACGCAGGGTTTCGTCGGCACTCTTGCGAGCCCTCTCGGCACCCGAGGCGGTAACCTCGTGCAGGTACTTGTCGTTGTTGCGTATGTCCTCTATGCGCTCACGAATGGGGGCTACGGTCTTGATGATATCCTCGGCCAGCTGCTTCTTCAGGTCGCCATAGCGAATCTCGCACGAGGCGTACTTCTCTTTGAAGAACTCGATGGTCGAAGGCTCCGATACAGCCTCCATAATGGTAAATATGTTCTGAATGGGCTCCGAGATAGGCGAGTTGGGCTCGGTTGGGCCGCTGTCGGTCACAGCCTTCATCACCTTTTTGCGGATTACGTTGTCGGGGTCGCTAAGGTATATGCCGTTGCCCTCGCTCTTGCCCATTTTGCCGCTACCGTCGAGGCCTGGAATCTTGACCAGGTCGGCGCCAAAGTTGTAGGCCGCAACATTCTCGTTGAAGAAGTCGGTCTGGTAAATCTGGTTGAAACGGTGGGCCAGCTTGCGAGTCATCTCGAGGTGCTGCTCTTGGTCTTTGCCTACGGGCACATAGTCGGCCCTGTGGAGCAGGATGTCCGAGGCCATCAGTACGGGGTAGTTGAGCAGGCCGATGTTTACGTTATTGGGGTTTTTGCGCACCTTGTCTTTGAACGAGGCGGTACGCTCCAACTCGCCAACATAGGCGTGCATACCCAGCAGCAGCGACAACTCGGCCACCTGTGGAACGTCGCTCTGAACATAGATGGTAGCCTTCTCGGGGTCGATGCCTGCGGCCAGGTACTCCGAGAGTATGTTGCGCACGTTGCCGTGCAGAATTGATGGATCGGGGTGGGTGGTCAGCGAGTGGTAGTCGGCAATGAAGAAGTAGCACTCGGCGTCGTTTTGCAGTTTTACGAAGTTACGCAGGGCGCCAAAGTAGTTGCCCAGGTGAAGCTGGCCGGTGGAGCGGATACCACTCAATACTCGTTTTTTCATAGGGGTATTATTGTATTTATCGTGTTTTTTGAATTGTTATTACCACATTTTCTCTATCAAATTACAAAAATACATTTTATTTGCCAAAATCCGCAAATAATTAGTTACTTTTGCACAATAATTAGGCCGTCGGAGCCTTTTTTTAACGGAGTAGAAAAATTTAGATTATGAAAATATATTGGCGACTGCTTGGCTTTGCCCGCCCACTGGGCAGGTATGCCATACCTTATTTCTTCTTTACGCTCTTTTATGCCTTGTTCAATACGTTCAACTTTGTGATGATTATCCCACTGTTGCGTACTCTGTTTGGCGAGGCAGGGGCTGCCGAGATTATCACCACCAAGCCCGAGTTCCACTTGAGCATCGACTATCTGACCGACCTGCTCAACTATTGGCTCTACTGCCTCTATGGGGCCGACTACCAGACTCTGAATGTGCTGGTGTTCCTGGCAGGCTTTGTAACCCTGTCGGCCTTTTTGAGCAACCTGTTCCGCTACTTGGGCCAGCGCACCATCGAGAATCTGCGTATCAATACGTTGCAGAATATGCGTAACCTGGTCTACGACAATGTGCTGGGGCTCAATCTGTCGTTCTTCAGCTCGGCACGCAAGGGCGATGTTATGAGCCGCATCACGTCGGATATCCAGACCGTTAGGTTTTGCATTGTAAACACCTTGCAGGTGGCCTTCCGCGAGCCCTTCCTGATTATCGGCTATATTGTGGCTATGGTATCTATTTCGTGGGAGTTGAGCCTCTTTTCGATTATCTACCTGCCCCTGGTGGCACTGCTCATTGGCCGTATCGTGAAGAAGTTGCGCCACCCTGCGCTCAAAGCACAGCAGAACTTTGGCGAGCTGACCGCTGTGCTCGACGAGTCGCTCTCGGGCGTTAAGGTCATCAAGGCCTACGGTGCCGAGGGATTTTTCAAGGGTAAGTTTAGGAGCGTCAACGGCCTCTACTCAAAGATTTCGCGCAGTATGATGTACCGCCAACAGTTGGCCTCGCCTATGAGCGAGTTTTTGGGCATCTCGGCTGCCGCAGGATTGCTCATCTTTGGCGGTATGCTGGTGCTGGGCGGCGAGAGTGGCTTGGATGGTAGCGGCTTCATTGCCTACTTGGCAATCTTCACCCAGATTACCCGACCTATGCGCTCGTTTACCGA
Organism: Tidjanibacter sp.; assembly: GCA_045543795.1. GTDB lineage: Bacteria > Bacteroidota > Bacteroidia > Bacteroidales > Rikenellaceae > Tidjanibacter. The sequence continues at coordinate 6,398 of JAZPXV010000017.1, read as the reverse complement.
TGCTTTTGCTAATATCAACCAGGGCATTGCTGCGGGCTCGCGCGTGCTCGAGCTGCTCGATGCCGAGAGCACAATTGCAACCCCTGCCGAGGGGGCAGTAAGGCTCGACGAGTTCAAGAACAAGATTGAGTTCCGAGGTGTTAAGTTCAGGTACGACGAGGAGCGCGAGGTGCTGGGCGGCATCAACTTTACCGTCGAGAAGGGGCAGACGGTGGCTCTGGTGGGCCCCTCGGGTGGTGGCAAGTCGACCATTGCCGACCTTATCCCCCGTTTCTACGACGCTACCGCTGGCGAGGTGCTGATTGACGGGGTGAACATCAAGCAGTACGATGTCGAGTCGCTGCGCTCGGCTATGGGTATCGTTACGCAAGAGACGGTGCTCTTCAACGACACTATCGAGAACAACATACGCCTGGGCAACTCGGAGGCTCCGATTGAGGCGGTTGTGGCAGCCTCGAAGGTGGCAAATGCCCACGAGTTTATTATGGATACCCCCGAGGGCTACAACACCAATATTGGCGACCGAGGTACCAAACTGTCGGGTGGCCAGCGCCAACGCTTGAGCATTGCTCGCGCCATACTGAAGAACCCCGAGATACTGATTCTCGACGAGGCTACCAGCGCACTCGACACCGAGAGCGAGGTACTCGTTCAGGAGGCCCTCGAAAAGCTGCTCAAGGGGCGCACCTCGGTGGTTATTGCCCACAGGTTGAGCACCATTCGCAATGCCGACAAAATATTGGTTGTCGACCACGGCCAGATTGTCGAGCAGGGCACCCACGAGCAACTTATCGCCTATGGCGGCCTATATTCAAAACTGGTTGAACTCCAACAGCTTGATTAACGTCGACCGACAACCGTTGACCGTCAATCGACGGAGGTCTAACGTCTAACGACCAACGTCTAACGTCTGACACACGCCCCCGCTGCTCCGCAGCACCCCCTCTAACTTAGAGGGGGAATTAGGCAAAAACTCTCCCCCTAAGTTAGGGGGAGTACCCGAAGGGGGAGGGAGTGTGTTTTTTTATCGACCGACAGTGGTGGCCTAAGTCTTTGAAATACTATAACCTAAATACTATGAAAAGCCGAATTGTATCCTTCGTATTTGCAGCTGTGGCGCTGCTGATGACCGCTTGCAACAAGCCCGCAAAGCCCGTAAAGGTGGTGATGAAAACCAATATGGGCAAGATTGAGATGGTACTCTATGACCAGACCCCTGCCCACCGCGACAACTTTGTGAAACTCGCCGAGGAGCACTACTTCGATGGGCTGCTGTTCCACCGCGTCATTGAGGGTTTTATGATTCAGGGTGGCGACCCCGACTCGCGCAATGCTGCCCCTGGCCAATTCCTGGGCAACGGAGGCCCCGACTACACTATCGAGGCCGAGATTCGCACCCCCGAGATTTTCCACAAGAGGGGAGTGCTGGCAGCTGCTCGCGAGGGCAACGATGTCAATCCCGAGCGTCGCTCGTCGGCCAGCCAATTTTATATTGTTTGGGGCGAAGTCCAAACCCCCGAGAGCCTTGAGCGTGTGAGTAGCCGCGCCGCGAGGCTGTTTGGCGAGCCACTGCACTTTACGCCCGAGCAGGTTGAGGCCTACACCACCATTGGCGGCACCCCTCACTTAGACGGCGAGTACACTATTTTTGGCGAGGTTACCGAGGGATTAGAGGTTGTTGAGGCAATCCAGCACCTCAAGACCGACCGCAACGACCGTCCCCTCGACGATGTGCGCATCAAGAGTGTAAGGGTGATTAGGTAGTAACGGCACTTTGTTATAATAGCAAACCACCTCTTTGGAGTAGCCCAAAGAGGTGGTTTGTTTTTATGCCTTGCGGCTGCGGCTATGTGAATAGTCCGACGATTGACTGGATTATCCACGCCACGAACATTATGCCCATAACGACGATTGTGAGGGCTATCCAGAACAGTTTGAATGCGATGGGGATAATGCCTATGTAGGTCAGTGCAATGGCGGCTGCGGCGAAGAGCATAAAACGCCCAACACCCACCACAAAACCTCGCCCAAAGCGCCTCAGGGGCGACGCTACTCGGTACGAAAACTTGGGCATTGCCGACTTGCGCCCCCTCAGGCCAAAGTAGAGTATCAGCACCAGCGAGAGGAACATCAAGCCTCCTGTTCCGACATCAAACCTCTCTATGAGCCTCACGCTCCACGGAGCCAAGAATTGAAGGTCGCCATAGAGCACCGTCAGCAGTGGCGACAAGAATACCACGCAGAGCATCACGGCCAGATTGGCTCCCAGCTTGGAGGTTATAACCATTCGCTCCTCCAACTGCTCCTGCATGCGTGCTTCGTTCGAGCCTGCCTGGGGATATTTGTTTACCTTCTGCAACACCTCCCACGCCTTACCAAACTTGCGGGCGCTGCAATAGCGATTCACCTTTGTTTTCAGGTCGTCCATACTTTTCGACATGGGCGAGGTGACGGTAAAGAGCTTCCACTCGGCCCCCACAAGCATACAGATAAACTGCTGGTGGTCTACTTCGTACTTTACAATGCGGGCTTCGCACTCACACACCTCCAACTCGTGAAAACAGATGGCGGTGTTGGTGGGGCGGGCGATACGGCTGGGCAGTGCCGAGAGCATTCCGCCCACAAATGGGCGGGCGCTGAGCCCTGCGGCCTGATAGTTTTCTTTGTCGATGCGTATGCGCTCCACAACTCTCCACGGGGTGCTGTTGTCGATGAGTTTAACCATCTTGGCAGCGTCGCTGCGGCCTATGAGCGAGGGGAAGCGGTAGTCCCAAACGGAGCGGGTGTACTGCTTGCGGGCCAACTTCCAGAGGCTTACGATGCGCTTGTCGCCACCGCACATCGAGCAGGTCACCTTGCCCGTAGCGCCACAAGTTTTGCAAGGCTCGTCTACATACGTTGTGTGTGTTATCGAGCCACTACCGTTGCAGGTGGGGCAGGTCTTTGTTCCGGTTTTTTGTTTATTGACATAACGTCCTTTCAGCTTGCCGCCATCATTGTAATCGTTGTACTGCTGAAACTCCTGCGTTGTATAGGTGTATGATATGTGCCTCATACCGTTACAAGTCGAGCAGGTGTGCTTGGTCTGGATTGCACGCTTAACGGTGCCCTTGCCGCCACACTTGGCGCAGGTAACCTTGCCCGTAGCACCGCAAGTGTGACAATTGACTATGTGCTCGGTGCCCGATACGGGATGGGTGCTTTCGTGCGATGTGAACACCGTGGGATAGGGGTAGAGCGACCAACGGTTTATGTCCGACTCTTTGAAGTAGGTGGTGTTGGCAAAAGTGCGCCCACTGATGCGTTCAAAGGTGTCGTTGAGAGTTCGGGCGTCGTATTGTGTTTTGAGCACACCTCGGTAGAGAGGTGCGTTCCATACCTCCACTATTTTCAGTTCGTTACCCAGAGTGGGGCGGTTGTAGCCCTCCACGGATGCTGCCCACTGGTTGAACATCTGTCGGAGGCGGCTCTCTTCTGCCTTGGAGAAAGAGATTCGTTGTGCATCTTGATATTGTGCCATGGCTTGGTCCTCCTTTGCGTTTTAGTTCTTGAACATAGTTGCGTCGTTGTTGAAGTCGAGACGTCGAATGGAGCCGAGCCCAAGACGTATCGACAGCACGAGGGCGATGATTATGAGTATGGCCAGAATGAAAGGCAGAAGGAGTGCCAAACGGTCGGAGTCGGAGATTACATCATCGAAGTCCGACTCGTCGAGGGCCTCGATGGAGTAGCTCACAACGGCCAACCCCTTGAACTCTTTGTCGGTTTTGCCCTCGGCCACCTCTTTTTTGTGGAGCACCTCGGCACATTTGACCACTTTTTCTTTGGCCTGGCGCATACTTTCCAGCGAGTATGCTTTGTAGGCGTTGGCCACGGCAGTTTTTAGCTCAACCTTTGGCTTGGGCGACTCTTCTTGCTTCTTCTCTTTGGCGTGGAGTGGAAGGGCCACTACCAACATCAGAGCCACTATTAAGATTTGTTTTAGAAGTTTGTTTTTCATAGGCTACGGGCGGTTTAGGGGTTAGTAGTTTTGGGGTGTGGGTGTCGCGCGGTGGACTTAAAACTCCAACCTTACGACAAACGAGTTGCGGCCCTCGACGCTACCTTCGACATAGTAGGTGGCCGAGCCGTCTTTGTATAATTTCATCTCCACCACATCGGTAGGTCGTACCTCGGCATTGAAGTTTATCTCCAACGACCTCAGTGGCATTGTGCCCACAACATCCAGCTCAATCATATCCATTGCCCAGACAACATACTGAACATTGTTGACGTGGTGATTCATATCCAGGTCGGCATACGAGGCGGTGTGGCTGGCGGTGCCAACCAGTGTAGCTCCCTCGGGGATGGTAACTTTGGCTGCGGGCTCGGCTATCACATCCTCTCTGATGCACTTGCTCTCGTCGGTGGCAAACTCCACAAAGGCACCCCTGCGAGCCAGGCGGCGTGTGGTAATGTCCAACACCACCCACGAGGTTGTAGCCTTGACCAGTGGCTCGCCCTGGGCATCGCTCAGTATGAAGTCACGCAGGAACATAAAGCCGCTTGCACCTTTGTGCCACGACTGCAGATTTATCTTCTCGCCCCAGTCGGGCAGGCGCAAAAAGTCTACCTTCATACGCGACATTACCCAAGCCTGCTTGGTTTCGGTCATACGGTCGTAGCCCACGCCCAAGTACTGTGCGTGAAAGTTGGCTGCCTCCTCGGCCAGGTTGAGGAAGGCGGCAGGTTTGAGCCTTTTGTTCAGGTCGGTCAGGTAGAATGGTACGATGTAATCTTGGTTGAATTTCTCTATCATCGCTTTTCTGTTTTTGTCACTCTTTGTTGGCAAAGATATACAATTTTCGGAAATAAAGCACTATCTGTGCGACTACTATGTCTATGCCTTGAGGCATATAATCATTTAACCCCATTCGTAGGTAAAACTATTTGCTACTTGTGTCACCTTGCCACACTGATATGGCAGTTATGGTGTCGGCGGTGGTGGCAGTGCTGCTGTCGGCCTTTGTTATTGGCCGCAATAAGATTAGCCGCTTCGAGGGCCTGATATTTTTTGGCATCTATGTGGTCTATACACTGTGGCTACTGGGGGTGATTGTTGCATAAACCGAAAGTTTTGCTACCTTTGGGCCCTGCAAAATAGTTAAAGACTACCCACTATGCACTACGAAGGATTGATAATAGGCATCTGCACATTTCTGATAATCGGCTTGTTCCACCCCATTGTAATCAAGACCGAGTATTGGTGTGGAGTGCGCGTTTGGTGGGTATTCTTGTTGCTTGGCATTGTGGGAGTTGTGGCCTCGCTGATGGTGGCCAACACGCTGCTGTCGACCTTGCTGGGTGTCTTTGCATTCTCGTCGTTCTGGAGCATCAAGGAGCTCTTCGAGCAGCGCGAGAGGGTACGCCGAGGCTGGTTTCCCAAACGCCCCGACAAGAAGGAGTAATGCCTAATATAACGTCAGTTTCGCCAATTATAAAACACTGACTATTAGGCAGAACCACCCTTCAAAGAGCAAGGCTCTTTGACTAAGTCCCCCTTTGTCAAAGGGGGATTTAGGGGGAATGTAAAAGTGTATTGGTCTGCGAAGCAGACTTGGGCTTTCGCAGAAAGCCTTAACGTGTGTTTGGCGAATTTGCGCACTTGAGATAGCGTTGATTAGCAGCAACTTGCTTTGCGCCTAATTCGCGAAACTCACGTTAATATAACACAACAAAGCAGGGAGGTCTATGAAAAACCTCCCTGCTTTGTTGTATATGTGCAATACCTATAAAATGCAATCAGCCAATACAGTGGCCACTACTGCCTCGACCACTACTGCGCCGCGCAGGGCTATGCACACGTCGTGGCGGCCGCCAACCTCCAGTGGCTCAACCTTGCCTGTGGCGGTGTTGAGGCTATGTTGCACAAGGGCAATGCTGCTTGTGGGCTTGAAGGCCACCCTCATAACCAACGGATTGCCGTTGCTCAAGCCACCATTTATCCCCCCTGCGTGATTGGTGGCGGTGGTGCCGTCGGGTGCTACGATAGCGTCGTTGTGGGTGCTGCCATAGCTGCGAGCTGCCCCAAAGCCGTCGCCAAACTCAACGCCCCTGATGCCCGGAATGGCAAACGTAGCGTGGGCCAATAGCCCCTCTAACGAGTCGAAGAATGGCTCGCCTAACCCTACGGGCATACCCTCGGCTCGACACTCAACAATGGCACCGACCGAGTCGCCTTTGGCTGCGGCAGCGGCCAAAATGTCGCCCCAACGCTCCTTGTCGCCCGAGCCACCCAACTCAACAATGTGGGCCTCGATTTTCAGCCCAGGAGCCCTCTGTGCGAGCACCTTTTTGGCTACCACACCTGCGGCCACCAGGGGCAGTGTCAGTCGGCCCGAGAAGTGACCTCCGCCACG
>JAZPXV010000016.1:0-11297 GCA_045543795.1 Tidjanibacter sp. | reverse complement strand
CACCCCCTCTAACTTAGAGGGGGAATGTGCGCGAGGACGCGCACGCAATTTCGACCACCCCTCGGCCCTAATGGGCCACTCCCCTTTCGTAGGGGAGATTTCAAAACACTCCTCCCCTAAGTTAGGGGAGGTGCTGCGGAGCAGCGGAAGGGTCTGTCAGACGTTAGACGCTTGACGTTAGACGTTAGACTCTTTCTTCAACGCCTTAACCTCTTTTTCGAGCTGGTTTACGGTGCGCTGCAGTTCGGGCAGGTTGCGGTAAACGGCATTAACCCTGCGGAACTTGCGGGCATCGATGCCGTGGTTGCCCATAATCTGCGAGCCAGCAGGCACCGAGTTGCTAACACCCGTAACCGAAGCCACAATCGAGCCATCACCAACGGTGATATGGCCCACAACGCCTGCCTGACCACCAATCATACAGTGTTTGCCCACCTTGGCCGAGCCTGCAATGGCCGACTGGCCAGCCATAACGGTACTCTCGCCCACTACAACATTGTGGCCAATCTGCACCAGGTTGTCGAGTTTTGCACCCTTTTCGATAACGGTCGAGCCCATTGTTGCGCGGTCGATGGTGGTGTTGGCACCAATCTCGACGTCATCCTCGATGGTAACGATACCAATCTGGGGAATCTTGTCATACGACCCCTCGGCGTTGGGGGCAAAGCCAAAGCCATCGGAGCCAATCACAGCGCCCGAGTGGATTATACACCTCTGGCCAATCTTGCAACCCTCGTAGACCTTCACACCCGAGTAGAGAGTCGAGCCTGCGCCCACGCTTGCGCCATCGCCCACATAGACGTGGGGATAGATGCTTGCGCCATCGCCAATGGTGGCACCCTCATCAATCACCGCATAGGCACCAATATAGCACCCCTCGCCCACCTTGGCACTCTCGGCCACCACAGCCGTAGGGTGGATGCCCTGTTTCTTGGGCTTATAGGCAGCATAGAGCTCCAACAGTTTGGCAAAGCAGCCGTATGCGTCATCGACCTTAATGAGCGTAGCCTTAACGGGCTCTTTGGGCTCCCACGAGCGGTTTACGATAACAATGGTCGACTCGGTCGTGTAGACATAGTGTTCGTATTTGGGGTTGGCCATAAACGAGATGGCCCCGGGGTGTCCCTCCTCAATCTTGGCAAAGGTGCTCACTGCAACATCCTTGTTGCCAACAATATCGCCGCCCAATCCTGCGGCAATCATCTCTGCACTAAACTGCATAGCGTTATCTATTTTTTCTTATTTCAAATAATTGTTAATATCGATGCCCTTGGGCATAAACTGCTCCACACTGCCGCCGAAGCTCAATATCTCCCTAATGACGCTGCTCGACACTGCCACATACTCCGAGGGGGTAAAGAGCAGTACGGTGGTAATCTCGGGATACAAACGCTGGTTAATCTGCATCATATTGCGCTCATAGTCAAAGTCTACGGTGTTGCGCATACCACGCAGAATGAGGTTGAGCTTGTGCTCGCGGCAGTAGTCGCCCGTCAGCCCCTTATAGCTGACCACCTCGACACGAGGCTCGTTGCGGTAGACATCCTCAATGAGCCTTTTGCGTTGCTCCATAGGCAGCAGGCCGTGCTTGTCGCTATTTTCGCCTACGGCCACAATTATCTTATCAAAAATCCTCAATCCCTCCTCGACCAGCGCCTGATGGCCAATGGTAAAGGGGTCAAACGACCCAGGGAAAAATGCTGTTCTCATACTTTATTTTTGTCGAACGTCTAACGTCCAACGTCTAACCGACCCAAGTCATTAAGGGCTTTAAGGAGCTTAATGGCCTTAATGAATAGGTCTTATTTAGGACAAGTTCTGCAATCTCTTTTAGACGAGTTTCTCGAACAACTGACGCATACCCACCTTGTCGGCCACAATCGACTCCAACTCGTCGATGCTCACGCGCCACTGTTTCATAGTATCCCTCTCGCGAATGGTCACAGTGCCATCCTCTTTGGTCTGGTGGTCAACGGTTACGCAGAAGGGGGTACCAATGGCATCCTGGCGGCGGTAGCGTTTGCCGATGCTATCCTTCTCGTCGTACTGAACATTATGGTCGAACTTGAGCTTGCGCACCAAGTCCATAGCAATCTCCTGCAAGCCGTCTTTCTTAACCAGGGGCAGCACAGCCACCTTGACAGGGGCCAGAGGTGCAGGAATCGACAGCACAGTGCGGCTCTCGCCACTTTCCAACTGCTCCTCCTTATAAGCAGCCGACAGCACCTGCAGCACCATACGGTCTACGCCAATCGAGGTCTCAACGACATAGGGAACATAGCTCTCGCCAGTTTCGGGGTCGAAGTACTGAATCTTCTTGCCCGAGAACTGCTGGTGGCGGCCCAGGTCAAAGTCGGTGCGACTGTGGATACCCTCAACCTCCTTGAAGCCGAAGGGGAAGTTGAACTCAACATCGGTTGCAGCATTGGCGTAGTGGGCCAGTTTCTCGTGGTCGTGGAAGCGATACTTGTCGTCGCCAAAGCCCAGAGCGCGGTGCCAGCTCATACGGGTCTCTTTCCACCTCTTCCACCACTCCATCTCCTCGCCAGGGCGCACGAAGAACTGCATCTCCATCTGCTCAAACTCCCTCATACGGAAGATAAACTGGCGAGCCACAATCTCGTTACGGAAGGCCTTACCAATCTGGGCGATACCAAAGGGAATCTTCATACGACCAGTCTTTTGCACATTGAGGAAGTTGACAAAGATACCCTGTGCGGTCTCGGGGCGCAGATATACGGTGTTGGCACCCTCGGCCACCGAGCCCATTTGTGTCGAGAACATCAGGTTGAACTGACGCACTTCGGTCCAGTTGCGCGAGCCCGAAATGGGGCATACAATCTCGCAGTCGAGGATAATCTGGCGCAACTCTACCAAGTCGTTGGCATTCAGAGCCTCGGCCATACGGCGGTTAACCTCGTCGCGACGTGCGGCAATCTCCAACACGCGACCGTTGGTCTGCACAAACATCTCTTTGTTGAAGCTCTCGCCAAAGCGTTTGGCAGCCTTTGCGCACTCCTTCTCAATCTTCTCGTCCTGCTTGGCAATCCACTCCTCAATCAGAACGTCGGCACGGTAGCGTTTCTTCGAGTCCTTGTTGTCAATCAGGGGGTCGTTGAAAGCGCCAACGTGGCCACTTGCCTCCCAAACTTTGGGGTGCATAAAGATAGCAGCGTCGATACCCACAATGTTGTCGTGTAGCTTGGTCATCGAGTCCCACCAGTAGGTCTTGATGTTGTTTTTGAGCTCAACGCCCAGCTGACCGTAGTCGTAAACGGCGCTCAGACCATCGTAAATCTCGCTCGAGGGGAAGATAAAGCCGTACTCTTTGCAGTGTGCAATCAGTTTCTTGAAAAGTTCTTCTTGTGTCATTGTTGTGTATGTTTATTTGTTATTCGTTTTTGTTCGCAATTATTCAATCTACAAAAATAAGGAATAGAATTGAGAATTGAAAATTGAAAATTGAAAATTAACAGACCCCTATTAGTCCTATTAGTCCTATAAATCCTATAAGAGCAATAGGATATATAAGAGTTATAGGAGCTATATAATTTTCCTTAAAGTCCCTAAGGGCCTTAATGACCTTAAAGCCCTTAATGATTACTCCCTTCGGGAGCGACAAAAAAACGCAAATGGCGGAGGGATTTTTGTGCCAAAAGAAGGAGCGAGTCCGCAGCCTAGTAGACCTTCGGGAGAGAGAAAAACGCAAATAATTAGGCGAGTACAAGGCGCACAAGGAGGCGGAACGCCTCTTTTGAATTGAAAAATGAAAGTTGAAAATTGAAAATTCACACACGCCCCCGCCCTTCGGGCACCCCCTCTAACTTAGAGGGGGAATTTCCTTTCGGGAGAGAGAAAAAACGCAAATAATTAGGCGAGTACAAGGCGCACAAGAAAACGCCCTCCGCAGTTTACTTTGACGTAAATGAGGAGGGCGTTTATCGTAGTGCAACGACGTAATCGTCAATTATTTGCGTTTTTTACTTTGAGCCGCCACCCAGGGCGTAGTACAACTGCACGATGCCCTGAATCTCGGCATAGCGGTCGGCACTCTCATCCAACTCGGCCCCCAGCAAGTTCTGCTGCGCTGTAAGCACCTCGATATAGTTGGCCGAGCCGTGTTTCATAAGCAGCTGGGTATTCCACACTGCCGCCTTGAGCGTAACAACTCGCTTGAGGTCGATGGCAAGGCGCTCCTTGGCCGTCTGCCAGGTCATCAGCGCGTTATTAACCTCGGCACCAGCGGTAAGTATGGTCTGGCGGTACTGCACCAGTGCGGTCTTTTCGGCTGCGCGTGCGGCCTTCAGGCGGGCCTTATTGGCACCCCTGGCAAAGATGGGCTGAACAATGCCGCCCACAAGTTTGAGCACAAAATCGCCTGGATCAGCAATGGCCTCGCCTGCAGCGCCACTCCACCCTGTCGAGCCACCAAGGGTAATCGAGGGATAGAAAGCCGCGCGAGCCTCTTGCACAGCGTAGTACTTGGTAGCCATATTAGCCTCGGCCTGCACCACGTCGGGGCGCATAGTGAGCAGCTCGCCAGGAACGCCCACCGAGAACTCCTCGGGGAACACCTGGTCCTTAAGCGTGCCACGTTTAATCTCAAAGGGCAACACACCCAGCAAGTTAGCCAGTGCCTGCTCTTGCTCTACAATCTGCTTCTTGAGCGTAAGCACCGACCCCTCGACGCTAAAGCGGCTCGCCTTGGCCTGCAACACTGCTGCCTCGGTAGCCTTACCAGCGCGCTTCAGAGCAGTAAGGGTTCGGATGTTCTCCTCCCAGGTGGTCAGGGTGTGTTGGCTGGTCTTGAGCTGTTCGTCGAGCATCAGCAGGGTGTAGTAGCTATTGGCAATCGTAGCAATCAGTTTGCTCTGTGCCGCTTGTGCCGCCAGCTCGGCTCTGATGAGGGCCACCTTGGCACCCTTACGGGCGTTGCTCTTGACGGCAAAGGCGTCGACCTCCCACGAGGCGGTGGGTATGAGGCTATAGGTGAACTGTGCGCCATTGCCGTTGCCACCGCTCAGGGCCGTCTGCAACGATGCGCTGACCGAGGGCAGGAAGGCCTGCTGGGCAGCTTCGAGTGCAGCCTCGGCAGCCTCGATATTATACTTGGCGGTGCGGATGTCGATATTGAACTCCAAGCCACGCTCGATATAGCTTTGCAGCAGTGTGTCGGTAAAGAGCTCGCGCCACGAGTAGCTGGCCAGGTGTTTGTAGGTCGTGTCGGCCTGGTAGAGTTGTTCGAGGTTGGTCACATTGGGGTGCAAAAAGTCCTCGCGGAAGGTACAGCTACCCACAACCAGCGCAACCAACACTATACAAATCGTCTTTTTCATTGCGTATCTGTTTCGTTTTTCTTCTTCACACTAAATAAAGGGTTACTCCTCAATCTGCGCCACTACATCCTCGGCCTCGGCAGGTTTCACCCTCTTGGGCATAACCCTCTCTTCGATAGACTGGAACACCACAAAGAGTGCAGGCACAACAAAGAGCAGTGCCAGAGTACCTATAAGCATACCGCCCACAGTACCCACACCAATAGATATATTACCATTTGCGCCCACGCCCGTAGCGAACATCATAGGCAGCATACCGAATATCATCGTCAGCGAGGTCATCAGAATTGCCCTCAACCTGGCCTTTGCAGCCGATAGGGCAGCCATAACAATCGACATACCCTCTGCCCTACGCGCCGAGGCATACTCGGTGAGCAGAATAGCGGTCTTGGCCAGCAGACCAATCAGCATAAGCAGACCGATTTGCAGATAGATATTGTTCTCCAAGCCAAACATATTGGCAAACAAGAAGCTACCTGCCAGACCAAAGGGCACCGACAGAATAACCACAATGGGGATGAAGAGGCTCTCGTACAGAGCGCACAGAATCAGGTAGATAAACACCACGCAGATGACGAAGATGATGGCCGTAGACGAGCCACCAGCGGCCTCCTCGCGCGACATACCACCAAACTCGTAGCCATAGCCTGCAGGCAGGGTTTCGGCAGCCACCTCGCGCACAGCCTGGATAGCCTCGCCCGACGAGTAGCCATTGGCCGCCTGGCCATTGACCGAAATTGCCGAGAAGAGGTTGAACCTACTGAGCGACTGGGCGCCATAGATACGGGTGAGCTTGACGTACTGGCCCACAGGCGACATCTCGCCCTTCGAGTTGCGCACAAACATATTGTTGAAGGCTTCGGTGTCGAGTCGATACTCGGGCGAGGCCTGGAACATCACTCGGTAGAGTTTCGAGAAGCGGTTCATATTCGAGGCATACGAGCCACCCACATAGCCTGCCACCACGCTCAGTACATTGCTGGGCGACACGCCATTACGCTTACACCTTGCAGCATCTACCTCGAGCAGGTACTGGGGATACTTGGTATCGAAAGCGGTCGAGGCTCGGCCAATCTCGGGCCTCTCGTTAAGGCCTGCAATCAGGTTGTCGGTAATGGTCTTGAGGTCCTCAATCGAGCCACCCTTCTGGTCCTGAATATAGAGTTCAAAGCCACCACTTGCGCCATAGCCTGGAATCATACCTCGTGTGAAGGCCAGAATCTTGGCCGAGGTGATATCCGACGTCTTTTCGTAAATCTGGTCAATAACCGAGTCTATATCGTCGCCCTCGCCGGTACGCTCCTCCCAGGGGATAAGCCTGATTGACATCATACCACACGACGAGCCCACGCCACTCATCATACCATAACCAGTTGTGTACGAGTAGGCCTCGATTTGTGGAATCTGGTCCAGGCGGCTGGCAATCTCCTCCATCACAGCCACCGTTTCGCCCAGGTTGGTACCTGGAGGTGTCTGCACATCGACGTTAATCGAGCCCATATCCTCTTTGGGCACCAGACCAGTCTTGGTCGTAGCCATCATATAGAACAGGCCGCCCGTAGCAGCCACCACCAGTATCCAAGCCAACCAGCGGTGTTTGAGCATAAAGAAAGCACCCTTCTTATAGCGGTTTACAAGCCCCTTGAAGCCTGCATCGAAGGCGATGTGGAATCGTGCCGAGAAGGGCAGTTTGCCATCCTTGCCCACAATGTGGGGTTTCATCAGCAGGGCGCACAGAGCAGGCGACAGAGTCAAAGAGTTAAGCAGCGAAATACCCACAGCCACAGCCATCGTAAGACCAAACTGGGTGTAGAAGGTACCCGTCGTTCCGCCCATAAAGGTAACGGGGATAAACACCGCCATAAAGACGATGGTCGTAGCCACCAGAGCGCTACTGATGCCCTTCATTGCATCGACCGTAGCCAGGTAAGGCGAGCGGTAGCCCTCATCGAGCTTGGCCTGCACCGCCTCTACCACCACAATGGCATTATCCACCACCGTACCAATCACCAGCACCAGTGCAAACAGGGTAATCATATTCAGGCTGAATCCTGCCACCTGCAAGAATGCAAAGGTACCAATCAGCGACACTATAATAGCCAGCGCAGGGATGAAGGTCGAGCGGAAGCTCTGCAAGAAGATATAAACCACCAGCACTACCAATATGATAGCCAGTATAAGGGTTTCGATAACGCTTGCAATCGAGGCGTCCAAGAAGTCTTTGGTACTCATCAGGTCGACAATCTCAATACCCTTTGGCAGCGTCTTGCGAATCTCCTCGACCTCCTTGTCGATAGCCTCAATAATCTCGTTAGCATTCGAGCCCGAGGTCTGCGAAATCATCAGCGTAGTACCTGCGTGGCCGTTCACCTTACCAATGTAGTCGTAGCTATTCGAGCCCAGCTCAACTCGCGCCACATCTTTGAGCCTCAACACCGTACCATCGGCCTCGGCGCGGATGACCATATTGGCATAGTCCTCCTCTTTCTCATAGCGGCCGCGATACTTGAGCGTATAGCGGAAGGTGTTTTTCGAGTCGGCACCCAGGGTACCCGTAGGGGCCTCCAAGTTCTGCTCGGCAAGCACAGCCGAGATGTCCGAGGGCATCAGTGCATACTTGGCCATCTTGGTTGGGTCGAGCCATATACGCAGCGAGTAGTCGGCACCCCTAACGTCAACCTCGCCCACACCAGCAATACGCGACAGACGGGGCTCGATGTTGATTTTCAGGTAGTTCGATATAAATCGCTCGTCGAACGAGTCGTCGGGGCTATAGACCGCCAGCGTTTTAATACGGCTGGTTTGGCGTTTGCGCACGCTCACACCACTACGGGTAACCTCGGCAGGCAGCAGGCCCTGGGCCGAGGCAATACGATTCTGCACGTTAACCATTGCCATATCGGGGTTGGTGCCCTGGCGGAAGTAAATCTGTATGCTCGCACCACCATTGTTGGTAGCCGACGAGGTCATATACATCATATTCTCCACACCATTGATAGCCTCCTCCAGGGGGATAACCACGCTTCGCTGAACGGTCTCGGCGTTGGCACCCGAGTAGTTGGCCGACACGCTCACCGTAGGTGGCGCAATCTGGGGAAATTGCTCAACAGGCAACCCCACCAAGCATATTGCACCCAGCAGCACAATCACCACCGATATAACACCGGCAAAGATGGGGCGGTCGATAAATGTCTTTATATTCATAAGTTTAATATTCTTGTCGTTATACCTTACAGCCCATTAGTTCTCCTCAAAGGTTTGGCCATCTTTAGCCAGTGCGGCAGCCTCCTCGGCAGCCTTGCGAGCAGCCTCCTCGGCCTCGGCAGCAATCTGCTCGGCAGTCTTGATGGTTGCGCCCTCGCGCACCAGACCAGCACCCTCGGCCACAATCACGTCGCCCACCCTCAGGCCATCGAGCACAATATACTCGACACCGTTGTTCTGCGAGAGCACGTTCACCTGGGTAGACACCGCCTTGCCGTCGACTACCTTATATACAAATACCTTCTCCTGCAGCTCGTAGGTAGCCGCCTGGGGGATAACAATTGCATCCTTAACCACCGAGGGGATAACCACCTGACCACTACCGCCATCGCGCAGCAGTCGGCCCCTATTGGGGAACGAAGCACGCAGGCTCACAGCACCAGTCGAAGCGCTGATGGTACCACTGATTGCGTCGATGCGGCCCTTCTTGTTGTAGGTCTGGCCGTTGCTCATAATCAGTTCCACCTCGGGCATCTCGCGGATAGCCTCGCGCAGGGTACCATACTGCTGAATGAGGTCGAGCATAGTGTTCTCGGCCATCGAGAAGTAGGCATAGACCTCGCTATCGTCTGACACCGTAACCAGGGGGGTAGCAATATTGCTGCTCACCAGCGCACCCACGCGGTAGGGAATCATACTTGCCACACCATTCACAGGCGAGCGCACCTCGGTGTACGACAGGTTATTGGCAGCGTTGGTCTCGTTGGCCTTTGCCAGCGCCAGGCTTGCCTCGGCCTCGGCAAGGTCGTTGCGCGAGGTCATCAGGTCGAACTCCGACACTACGCCCTCCTCGAACAGCGCCTTGTTACTATCCAAAATCAGTTGGGCAGTCGACAGGCCAGCCTCGGCACTCTTTACGTTTGCCACAGCAATCTCATAGGCAGCCTTATAGGCGGTCTGGTCAATCACAAAGAGCACCTGGCCCTTGCTTACAATGTCGCCCTCGTTGATGAGGATGTCGGTAATCATACCGCTCACCTGGGGGCGAATCTCAACGGTCTGGCAACCGTTGATGGTGGCCGAGTAGCCCGTCTTGAGCACTCGGTCCGAGGCGCTAACCTCCAACACCTTGTAGGCCTTCTCGATGTGGACACTCTGGGTAGTCTTTTTGTTGCACGAGGCGAGCAGCACTGCGCACGCCAACACAAATAGAGCAATTCGTTTCATCTGTTTCGGTATCTTTTTACTTGTTATTAAAATTCGGGCGAAAGAGATTCGGAGCACATCTCGCTCTTAAAAAGAGCGTACCCTCCGTTTTATCGCACAAAAATAACACTTTTGCAGAAAAATTATACACCTTTTTTCACTCCTTTTGCCACTTTATTACCCTTGCAGGCCAAAGTGAACAAAAAAATCCCACTCACAGAACAAAGTTGGGCAAAAAAACGTATCTTTGTACAATACGTTTAAGCCAAAAATCACACTTCTTGCTATGAAAAAACAACAAATAGGATTCATCATCGGTGCCGTAGCCCTCGGTCTGGTTGTGGCCCACATCACCCTGCGCATAATAAAAGTTGTCGAAAGCCATCGCCCCGAGGTAGAGAACGTCATCTTCCTCATTGGCGACGGTATGGGCCTGGCCCAAACTACCGCCACAATGCTCGAAGAGGGGCCCCTGGCCATTGAGCGAGCACACTCGGTGGCACTGACCACAACCCACTCGGCCGACAACCTGGTGACCGACTCGGCAGCCGCAGGTACCGCCCTCGCAACGGGCTACAAGACCTACAACAACGGCCTGGGCATAGATGCCGACACAGTGGCCCACCCCTCAATCCTCGAGGTGGCCGAGGCCGCAGGCAAGTCCACAGGTCTGGTGGCAACCTACTCGGTAACTCACGCCACACCAGGCGCCTTCTACGCCCACATCGACAGCCGTCACCGCCAAGACGAGATTGCCATACAGCTGCTCGACAAAGATATAGACGTGATTATCAGTGGTGGAGCCAAGCGTTTCGAGCACCGTCGCGACAGCCTAAACCTCTGCGACTCGCTCCGCTCTCGCGGCTACGTCGTGGCCCACAGCATAGATGAGGTGGCCCACGTCAACTCGGGCAAGCTGGCCGTACTGGCAGCCCACGACGCCCTACCCTCGGCGCTCAACAACGAGCGCGGCGACTTCCTGCCCAACGCCACTGCCAAGGCCCTCGACCTGCTCTCGCAAAACCGCAAGGGGTTCTTCGTTATGGTCGAAGGCTCGCAAATTGATGGCCAGGGACACGGCAACAACCTTGAGGGTGTAGTGGCCGAAACCGTAGACTTTGACAAGGCCGTAGAGATTGCCTTCAACTGGGCTGACACTCACGAAGATACACTCGTTATCGTAGCGGCCGACCACGAGACTGGTGGCCTTTCGATAATCAACCCCAATGGCGACTTTAACACCCATAAAAACCCCGTCACCTACGCCTTTTCGACTGGTGGTCACTCGGGCGTTATGACACCTCTCTACGCCTACGGCAAGGGGGCCGAAGCCTTCTGTGGTATCATCGACAACACCGACGTGCCTCGCATCCTCGCCCGCCTTATGGGACTCGAATTGGAGTAGCAGAGGGGTCTGTAAATCTCCTATTGGTCCTATATCTCCTATAAATCCTATAAGAGCAATAAGAGATATAAGAGTTATATGAGTTATAGGATTTTCTTTAAGGTCAATAAGGCCCTTAAAGCCCTTAAAGCCCTTAATGATTTTTG
>JAZPXV010000015.1:0-137167 GCA_045543795.1 Tidjanibacter sp. | reverse complement strand
TTGAAAATTGAGAATTGAGGCAACCGACGCCAAGCCGAGAGCAATTGAGTATACTCAAATTGCCGAGGCGCGAAGGAGGAAAAGACTCCGCAGGAGGATTAAATGCGAGTAAGCGAGAGCAGAGATTGCTTGCAAGCTATGCCGAGCGTGAGCATTTTAGAGCAAGCGTTAGCTTGGTCAATTGAGAATTAACAGACCCCTCTGCCCTTTCGGGCACCTCCCCTAACTTAGGGGAGGAGTTGTGAAGAGGGTAGATAACTCTCCCCCTAAGATAGGGGGAGTGGCCGAAGGCCGAGGGGGTCTGCTTTAATACTCGTGCCGAAGGCACACCAAAATTTTCCATTTTCAATTTTCCATTTTCAATTAAAAAACCCGTCGTTAGACGCTCGACGTTAGACGTTAGACAAAAGAAAAAAATATGACATTCCAAGAAGAGATTGCGCGTAGGCGCACATTTGCCGTAATTGCTCACCCCGATGCGGGTAAGACTACACTGACCGAAAAGTTGCTGCTATTTGGTGGAGCTATCCACGTTGCAGGTGCAGTCAAGAGCAACAAGATTAAAAAGACCGCCACCTCGGACTTTATGGAGATTGAGCGACAGAGGGGTATCTCGGTCGCTACGTCGGTTATGGAGTTTGAGTACCAGGGCGTCAAAATCAACATCCTCGACACCCCTGGTCACGAGGACTTTGCCGAGGATACCTACCGCACACTCACCGCTGTAGATGCCGTAATTATCGTTATCGACGGTGCAAAGGGTGTCGAGAGCCAGACTCGCAAACTGATGAACGTATGCCGTATGAGGTCTACGCCAGTGATGGTCTTTATCAACAAACTCGACCGCCCCTGCAAAGACCCCTTCGAGCTGTTGGAGGAGATTGAGCAGGAGTTGCAGATTGCCGTTAGGCCCCTGTCGTTCCCCATCGCGAGCGGCCCAGCCTTCAAGGGTGTCTACAACATCTACGACCAGAGCCTGGCACTCTTCAAGGAGATTGACCGTCAGTATATTGCCGAGAGTATCCACCTTGAGCTCGATGACCCCGCCCTGGCCGACCATATCGGCAGCCAGAATGCCGAAGAGTTGCACGAGAACCTGGAGATGGTCGAGGAGTTGTTTGAGCCCTTCGACAGGGATTTGTACCTGCAGGGACTGCTGGCCCCCGTATTCTTTGGTAGTGCGGTTAACAACTTTGGTGTGAGAGAGTTGCTCGAAACTTTCATACGCATAGCCCCTTCGCCCCAGCCCTCGCCAACCGAAACCCGACAGGTCGAGCCCACCGAGAACAAGATGACTGGCTTTGTGTTTAAGATTCACGCCAATATGGATCCCAATCACCGCGACCGCTTGGCATTCTTGAAGATTTGTAGCGGTACTTTTGAAAGGGGTAAGAACTATCTGCACGTTCGCTCGGGCAAGCAGATGAAGTTCTCGTCGCCCAGCGTCTTTCTGGCCGAGAAGAAGTCGATTGTCGACACCGCCTATGCAGGTGATATTGTGGGCCTGCACGATACGGGCAACTTTGCCATTGGCGATACCTTCACCGAGGGCGAGCAGCTCAAGTTTACGGGCATACCCTCGTTTGCGCCCGAGATGTTCCGCTATATCGAGAATGCCGACCCCCAGAAGTTCAAACAGTTGGCCAAGGGTATCGACCAGCTGATGGACGAGGGTGTGGCCCAGTTGTTTACCTCGAGCCTGAATGGTCGCAAGATTATCGGCACGGTGGGTGCGCTACAGTTTGAGGTCATACAGTACCGCTTGGAGCACGAGTATAGCGCCAAGTGCCGTTGGGAGCCCATAGGTATCCACAAGGCGTGCTGGATTGAGAGCGACAATGCCGAGCAGTTGGCCGACTTCAAACGTCGCAAGTTTACCAATATGGCGGTAGACAAACACGGCCGCGACGTCTTTTTGGCCGACACCAGCTATGCTCTACAACTGGCAATCGAGAAATTTCCTGATATCCGCTTCAAGTTTACGAGCGAGTTTTAGGGTAGGTAGTTATATACCTACTTATATATTAAAGGCTGACAGTTTTTTGGATAGACTGTCAGCCTTTGTTATGCGGTTAGGTTTATTGGAATTTTTAGAACGGATAGCCGATACCGAAGTTGAGGGCAGTGTTGGCCAGCTTGAAGTCGCCAATAACCCACCTCTGGCCCACAGGCTTATTGGGGTTGTGGAGCTGAATACCCCAGTCGAGGCGCAGCAGCAACACGTTGAGGTTGAGCCTCAAGCCCAAGCCCGTATTGAGCGCAATCTGCTCGACAAAGTTGCCAAACTTAAACTCGGCACCTTCGGGAATACCATTGATGTCGGGGGTGTACCAAATATTACCAGCATCGACAAACAGAGCTCCGTCGAATATGCCGCCCAGGGGGAAGCGCAACTCGGCATTGGCCTCCAAGCGCAGGTTGCCGAACTGGCTGGGGTAGCCACTATTCACCTCGGCCGAGCCACCAGGGCCCAGGGTGCGCACTGTCCAACCACGCATACTATTTATACCACCTGCATAGAAGAGTCGGTCGGCAGGCAGTGACTCGTGGCGCGAGTTGCCATAGGGGAAGATAAGTCCGCCATAGAGGCGATAGGCAAAGCTGCTCTCCTCACCCACCAGCAACGACTCGGCCCACGACACGTCGGCACGCAGATATTGGGCGTAGGGTATGCCGAACATTGTATAGTGGCCATCTGTCTTGGTGGCACTAAAGAGCGAGTTGATGCCCGAGAGCAGGTTGCCGCTGGTGGCAAAGTTTACCCTCAGGTTGGTGTAGTCTGTCAGCTCGGTAACATTCTGTGGCCCAAACACAAAACTGCCCGACAGGCCCGCCATCATCTGTGTCGTGTAACTATCTTTCAGATAGGGGTTTTGCAATCGGTCAAGGAACTCCTGACTCACATGGTTCATCTTCACCAGGCTGATGTCGAATGGGCGCAGCGAGTAGTAGTTGCCACTCTTGTCCGACCAGTTGTAGCCAAAGGTCAAGTTTGAGAGCACGCGGTCGTAGTAGCGGCGATTCTGGTCGTTAATCGAGAACTCGATGCGTGTCTGGGGTGCAAGGAGCGTGCCTGCAGGGTCAAGGTCTACGGGGAAGATGAACTGGGGGAAGGTGATACCCACGCGACCACCCAGCTCAATCGAATTGCGGTTGAGGGTGGGGTCGTCTATCTTCAGAAATTCGTAACCAAAGGTGAAACTCAAGTCGAACAACTCGGCGCCACGGAAGAGGTTGCGGTTTTGGTAACCAAGTGTGGTGGCCAGTCCGTAGAAGCTCGATGTGGTCGAGGCCTCGAGCTCGATCTTATAGTTTTGTCGCAGTGCAGGGGCCAGCCTTATCTCGCAGTCGAGCACACCCTCGGTGGTCTCGGCAGTGTCGCTCCAGTGGTCGCCAATGTAGGTTACGGGGCGCATCGAGCCGCTCTTGTCGGGGCTGAATATTATGTTGGCGCTACGCACATAGTCGAGCCTCATCAGGTTGTCGTAGGTGGCGCTCACGCGGCTGTCGCTATACAGGGTGCCATCTTGCAGCTTGACCAGTCGGCGCAGCATCGAGGGGCGTATGTTGGGCCTCTCGCCAGTGAATACGATGTTCAGTCCCTGGTATGTCATCGTGTCGAGCGTGAGCAGATAGTCGGGGTCGGTGGCAGCACGGGTGGCGTCGTAGTCGGGTAGCACCGTTATGTTGCCCAGACGGTAGACCGAGTTGTTGACTTTCAGGGGGTTGCCCAACTCGTCGTAGCCCACCTCGCGACGCTTTACGACCATCTCTACATTGGCCAGGTGGTGGCCTATGGTGGTGTCGACCTTAAACTCTATGTTCGAGGGCGAGAAGTCGTAGTAGCCATTGTTGCGCAACATCTCGGTCAGGCGCGAGCGCTCTTCGCCCAGGCGGTTGATGTCGAGTATGTCGCCCGTGCGGAGCATATCGGTCGAGTCTTCGTCGATGATGCTCTCAATAAAATCGTCCTCAAATAGATAGCTCACTCGGTCGATGCGGTAGGGCTCGCCCTGGAATGTCGAGTAGGTTACCGAGGCGGTACGGCTCGAGGGGTTGAGTCGCAGCGAAAACTCCTCCTCCACGCCGAAAAATCCGCGCGAGGCTATGTAGGCCTTTATGTTGTCGGCACTCTTGCGTGTGAGGGTGGTGTCGAGCAGTACGGGTGCGGTGCCCAGGCTGCGCATAATGCCTCCGAGCCACTTGGGGGTGTTAGTGTCGGCCTTCATATAGAGCCACTCCCTCACGCCCCAGAGGTCCATTGCTGGGCGCTGTTTGATATATTTCGATATCTCCTCGCGAGTTATGCGCTCGTTGCGAGCAACCGAGTGGTCGGTCTCGACCACATTGCGGTGCAACACATACTGGCCCTCGGGTATGAAACCACGAAGGCTACAACCCGTCAGTAGGGTTGCTACAAGCGCAAAAAGCGCAAGGGCTGATAGTGTGGTGCGACGACTCATTGGTTACAGGGTGGCCCAAACATTGGGCTTAAAACATACAAATATACAAAAGTTTCACTATATTTGTCTGACGAAAGTAGCTTTTTGCTGATGAAACTGAATTTTTGGAAATACGAAGGGGCTGGCAACGACTTTGTGTTGCTCGACCTGAGGAACGCAAATTTCGAGCCGACACCACAGTTTATCCACGCCATTTGCTCGCCTCGCACAGGCATTGGTGCCGACGGAGCAATGGTGTTGGGTGCGTCGGAGGTGGCCGACTTTTCGATGCGCTACTTCAATGCCGACGGCCCCGAGGCCACAATGTGTGGCAATGGCGGCAGGTGCATCTGCTGGTTTGCCGACCTGCTGGGCATTGGTGGCGACCACAAGGTCTTTGAGGCTGTTGACGGCATACACACCGCCACAATCTTGGAGCGCTGTGGCAACGTGGCCCGCATAAGGTTGCAGATGGTAGACGTAGAGGCTGTAGAGGTTGATGCCGAGGGCGATGTGCTGCTCGATACTGGCTCGCCCCACCTGGTTAGGCGAGTGGAGAGTGTCGAGAGTGTAGATGTTGTGGGCCTCGGTGCCGAACTGCGCTACGGGCCCAAGACTGCCCCAACGCGCGGAGCCAACATCAACTTTGTAGAGGTACTTGGCCAGGGCCGACTTGCCTTGCGCACCTATGAGCGTGGCGTAGAGAACGAAACGCTGGCTTGCGGTACGGGTGCCACCGCTACCGCCATAGCCGTATGTCACACCCTGCAGCCCGATGTGCGCCACTTTGCGCTCAAGGCACTGGGGGGCGACCTGGAGGTTGAGTTCGACCACACCGAGGGCGGCCACTACACCAATGTCTTCCTCACCGGCCCTGCCCGCTTGGTCTTCGCAGGCGAACTAGATACAGAGAATTTTTAGCACTTGGGGCGGTTGACGGTTGACGGTCGACACTTACCGCCTTAGGTCGTTTAGACGTTAGACGTTAGACAAACAAATACTATGAAAGAGTTGAACATAAATGGTTTGGGCGACCTGCCCGATGCGGCAGAAGAGATACTCGCAATGCTCGACCGACGCAATGTGGTGGCCTTCTTTGGCCCTATGGGTGCAGGCAAGACCACTCTGATTCGCGAGATTTGCGCCCAACTCGGCTCGACCGACACCGTAACGAGCCCCACCTTTGCACTCATCAACCGCTACGATGCTGCCGACGGAAGCCCCATCTTCCACTTCGACTTCTACCGCATCGAGCGCCCCGAAGAGGCCTTCGATATGGGCTACGAAGAGTACTTCTACTCCGACGGCCTATGTCTGGTCGAGTGGCCCGAGAGGGTGGCCGAGCTGTTGCCCGACGAGGTTATGAAGGTAACAATCACCCCCACCTCGCCCACAAAGCGTACCATTGTGATTGAGTAACAAAACAATGTAAATATACCCCAAACGATGATTAAGAACGTAGTTTTCGACCTCGGCGGTGTAGTCGTTGGTCGCGATTTCGATAATTTGGCAAAGCTCGCAGGCGATGCCTTCTCGTTCCTTGCAGGTCACGAGTTTCCACCCTACTGGCACGATTTCGATGCTGGCCTATACACTCGCGACGAGGTGGCCCAACTATTGGCCAACGACCGCAAGTGCTCGATTGAGGAGGCGCAAGAGAAGATTCAGCACCTGCTCGAGCTGCTGCAAGAGGTGCCCGAGACCAAAGAGTTCATCCGCCAGCTCAAAGCCGAGGGGCGCAAACTCTTTGTGCTCTCAAATATGTCGCCCGAGTTCTATGCCCACCTGAAGCAGTTCGAGGTGTTCCAGTACTTCGATGGCGAGGTGATTTCGGGCTACGAGCACGTCAACAAGCCCGACCCACGCATCTACCAGATACTGCTCGAGCGCTACGGGCTCAACCCCTCCGAAACGCTCTTTGCCGATGACAAGCCCGTAAACACTGCCGCCGCTGCAGCCCTGGGCCTGCACACCGTAACATTCGGCAACGACGGCCTTGAGCAGATGCGAGCACTCATCGACAGCCAGGAGTAGCGAGGCACAGTCCAGAGGAGGCTTGGGCATACTGCAAATAAGAGAAGGCTAACAGCACTTGCGCTGTTAGCCTTCTCTTTTGGTCTGTTGGTAATAGTGTTATCTCTACTCAATCACCCAGGTCTCGCCGCTATTGAGCAGGTCGTCCATACATTTAATCTTGCTGGTGGCCTTAACCTCCTCGACCTGGCGAGCAACCTCGTTGTTGTAGGTCTTGTCTTCAACATCGCGGATTACACCCAGGGCTACGGGGAACTCGGGATACTTCATCGAGGCCAGAGCGTTGTGGATGTAGGTGCTCTGCTCGTGCGAGTCGTGGGTCAGCACATCGTCGATGGTGTAGCCGTCTTGGCCAACGGTAACCACCTTCAGGCGGAAGCCATCGAGTACCAAGCCCTTCTCCTTGTTGGCACCGAAGAGCATCTTCTCGCCATCTTTCAGCAGGATGGTGTTCTCGGCACGGGTAGCCTTGTCCTTTGCAAAGGTTGCGTGGGCACCGTCGTTGAAGATAACGCAGTTCTGCAGCACCTCGGTAATCGAGAAACCATCGTGCTGGGCAGCCCTCACAAGGCACTGGCGAGTAACCTCAACCTCCACATCAATCGAGCGAGCAAAGAAGGTACCCTTTGCACCGATAATCAACTCGCCTGGGTTAAAGGGTTTTTCGATAGTGCCGTAGGGCGAGGTCTTGGTAATCTTGCCCAACTTCGAGGTGGGCGAGTACTGACCTTTGGTCAGACCATAAATCTCGTTGTTGAACAGCACCACGTTCAGGTCGATATTCCTGCGGATGGCGTGGATAAAGTGGTTGCCACCGATTGCCAGCGAGTCGCCATCGCCGGTTGCCACAAATACGCTCACTTTGGGGTTAGCAACTTTCAGACCCGTAGCAATGGCGTTGGCACGGCCGTGAATCGAGTGGAAGCCGTAGGTTTTCATATAATAGGGGAAGCGTGACGAGCATCCGATACCCGACACTACTACAAACTCCGAACGCTTACGGCCTGCAATCTCGGCCACGTCGGGCATTGCTTTCTGCACTGCGTTGAGGATGAAGTGGTCGCCACAACCTGGGCACCATTTAACTTCCTGGTCGCTCTTAAAATCTGCTTGTGTGTATTTCATAGCGTTGTTTTACTTCTGCTCGTTTGACTATTTCTCCAATAACTCGTTAAATTTAGCCTCCAACTCTACGGTCGTAAAGGGCAGGCCCTGGCACTTGTTGTACTGCTCGTAGTGGAACTGCTGGAAGTTCATACGCAGGTAGTTGGCAAACTGGCCCTCGTTGAGCTCGCATACAACAATCTTCTTAAACTTGCTGAAGATCTCCTCTACACCTTTGGGCAGGGGGTTGATGTAGTTGAAGTGGCACAGCGAGATGCTCTTGCCCTCCTGCTGCATCTTCTCTACAGTAGCCTGCAGGTGGCCCTTGGTGCCGCCCCAACCTACAACCAGCAGGTCACCCTCCTCGGCGCCATAGACGCTCTGGGTGGGGATATAGTCGGCCACTTTGGCAACCTTTGCAGCCCTCAGCTCGACCATCTTCTGGTGGTTCTTGGGGTCGTGCGAAACGCTACCTTTCAGTGCATCCTTCTCCAGACCACCGATGCGGTGCTCCAAGCCCTCGGTGCCAGGAATAGCCCAACGGCGAGCCAAACGCTCGGGGTCGCGCTTGTAGGGCAGGTATA
Organism: Tidjanibacter sp.; assembly: GCA_045543795.1. Lineage (GTDB taxonomy): Bacteria > Bacteroidota > Bacteroidia > Bacteroidales > Rikenellaceae > Tidjanibacter. Next base: position 129,003 of record JAZPXV010000015.1, on the reverse strand, counting down.
CGGGCTCGTCCTCGTCGAGGTGGTCGATGATGGGAGGATTGATAGTGGGGTAGTCGCTCATCGAAGGAATCTTCCAGGGCTGCGAGCCGTTGGCAATAAATCCGTCGGTAAGCAGAATAACGGGAGTCATATGCTCCATAGCAATCTTACCTGCCGTAAATGCGTAGTCAAAGCAGTCGCTGGGCGAGCTGGCAGCAATCACTACCATAGGGCACTCGCCATTGCGGCCCCAGAGTGCCTGCAACAGGTCGCTCTGCTCGGTCTTGGTGGGCAGACCAGTCGAGGGACCACCCCTCTGAACGTCTACCACTACCAGGGGCAGCTCGGCAATAACAGCCAAGCCCATAGCCTCGCTCTTGAGCGACAGACCAGGGCCCGAAGTGGTTGTCACCGCAAATGCGCCACCAAAGGCAGCACCAATCGAGGTGCAGATACCTGCAATCTCGTCCTCGGCCTGTACGGTCTTAACGCCCAGCTCTTTGTGCTTGGCCAACTCCTCGAGGATGACGGTAGCAGGGGTGATGGGGTACGAGCCGCAGAACAGTGGGCGGCCACTCTTCTCCGAAGCAGCCATAAAGCCCCAGGCGGTAGCCACATTACCACTAATGCTGCGGTAGCGGCCCTTCTCGAGCGAAGCAGGCTGAACGGTATAGGTGTTGGCAAACGAGTGGGTATTGTGGGCGTAGTTGTAGCCTGCGTTGAGCACTGCTACGTTGGCCTCGGCCACTGCTGGATTCTTCTTGCCAAACTTGGTCTTGATATAGCTTGTTGCGTGCTCCAACGACTTGTCGTAGAGGTAGAGGCAGATGCCCAACGCAAACATATTCTTACACTTAACAACAGCCTTGTTGTCGAGGCCCGAGTCTTTCAGCGCCTCTTTGGTCATAGAGGTGATGTCGGGGGTGAGAATGTTGTAGCCCTTGATGCCGAGCTCCTCCAGAGGGTCGCTGGTCTTGAAACCTGCACGAGCCAGGCTCTTGTCGTCGAGCGAGTCGCCATCGAGGATGATGGTCGCATCTTTCTTGAGCCACACCACGTTGGCTTTCAGCGCTGCGGGGTTCATAGCGATAAGGGTATCGCAGTAGTCGCCAGGGGTGAGCATTCGGCTGCTACCGAAGTGTACCTGGAAGCCCGATACGCCTGCTACGGTGCCCTGTGGGGCGCGAATCTCGGCTGGGTAGTCGGGGAAGGTCGAGATGCCGTTGCCGAATAGGGCGGCGGTATCCGAAAAGAGGGTACCTGTGAGCTGCATTCCGTCGCCCGAGTCGCCCGAGAAGCGGATTACAACATCTTTCAACTCTTTTACATTCATAACTAAAAGGAGTTTTTGGTTTTTGTAGTTATTGTAAGTTTCTTTGTTCGAGTCTTTTGAAAGTTGTGCCCATAGGGCACGAATCAACCACAAAGATAATAAAAAAAGCCACAATGTTCAACATTATGGCTAATAATTATTTGCAATTTGCACCAAAATCTCGTTACCCTACTCTTCGTTTTGCACCCCAAAATCGACATCCACGAGTTGAGTGTATGTTACGTTATCGTTTGTGGTCATTTTTATGCTCAGCTTATGCTTAGACGTAATGGTGGGTAGTTCTGCAAATGTCAGCCCCCAATCGTAGGAATACCTTTCATTATCCGGCGGATAATCGAAATTGGCACAGACCGCCATTATTCTATTGTCGTCTGGCTTTAACTTATTCACGGGTATCATAACCTCTGTGCTGGCGTTCATCGGATCAAACACTACACTGTCATTATCCTTGGGATATCCTGCGTCGATAAAGTTTTTGAATGTTCGGAACGAAAAGGTCGTGAGGTCGTTTAGGGATGTACCGGCAGGATGCTCTTCGTCGTAATCAACATCGCTGGTAATCTCAAACGATGTGTAGTGTCGCCAATATGCCACGGGTCTAATGTATGTTGGCCAATTCCATCCTGTCCCCATAAGTATATCCTCGGATACTTTTAGGTTGTATTCGGTGTCGTTATTTGCAACACTTAACTCATAATGTTTTGCTTTTTCTTCTTGAGTTCCCAAAATATTGGACACAACGGTCAAATCGTCCCAGTGTAGATATGGGTTTATTTTGTCGTTTTTGGGTATGGCAAATTTGAGCATTTGTTTATCGGCATTATAGCCAGTATCCCACTCTTCGGGAAAATCGACATAATAGTAGATAAAAGAGTATAGACCATAGGTTTTAGTATGGTCAGGGAAGGGCAAGTAACTTAGAAACTCACATCCCCACAAAAGAGTAGCGCCAACTAAAGCTATGATTTTAGTTATTATTCGTTTCATAATCGTTTAGTTGTTTGGTTTGTCGTAAGTTACCATTCGCTGCCAACAACTATAATTAAAATCTTGTCTATTCTCACCTTCACCTAAACTTACTTTAAAAAGGTTGACAATGAAAAAACCATTCGATCGTCCATCCCACCCCCAGTTGCAATGGACATAGTTGGTTGTGTTAAGTATTTGCTCTTCTACCACTGTACCAGATAGAGTTTTCTTTACACGCTTAGTCGTAAGAATTTCGTAGCCATCCACTATCCAAGCATGTCCTTTGCGGTTTGATAGAGCACCTAGTATAACGGGACAATCATCATCAATCCTCTCTTTAATGACAGAAAAATCAACATCTAAGTGACGAGTCACGTTGGTGTATCCAATACTACGGAGATAATCCCTTACTCGCTTTGGGGTTGAAAAACTACTTGTGGTGCCACAAAAACCAACGATGACATTGCAACCTTGTGCAACAGAGTAAGCTAAACGGGCAATGTGCTCACGATGAACTTCGTTAGAAAAATTAGAATACTTGATATTTTGACTAAGAGAATTCCAAGAAGAGATACATTCGGTTGTGTTAAGTATTTCGTTGGTGCTTGGGAATTCGTTATAAGCCAGTGTTTGCAAAACAGCTGTTGTAATGCAGCCAATCGCAATATCTTTCGTGTCAACATAACCATCATACTGATTATAATCAAAATTATATGGTCGTTTGCGCTTGATGGTATCACCTGGCTTGGTACAGTATCTATAATATTTGTCGAATCTTCCGTAAAATGGTTGGTGCTGTCCCCACTTAGTTAGAATCAATGAATCAACGGCAGTGGAAACCACAATGGTGTCATAACGATAAGATGTTCCCCCGCCACCTTCTCCGTTATCTATGGGGTTTTCGATATTGCTATCCAAGATATCGATAGCCCTACTAAGAAAGTTGTTGCCGTCATCTTCGCCACCTCCTAACAGATAGTCATCCTCTTCGGGAACATAGAGGTCGTCTAAGGTAAGCACATCTGCACTTGTGTCGAGAGTGTCTATCACGCCACTTCTGGTCATAGACTCTTCAATAGGAACGTATTCAAAATTACCCTGCTCGCCAATGCCAATAACATCGGCCGAGATTCGAGTGTCAGCAGCAAGGATAGCAAAGCCCTCGTCGTTTTCAAAGTTTACCACATAAAATGCGCCAAGAGCATCGCCAGAGCGAGTTTGCCTTCTTGCAGATGGAATTAGTTGAACATCTTTAACAACCCTACACTTGGCACGTGTTCCCAAATTCAAGGCATCCATTGTTGAATACATATTGTTGAGAGCCTGCTCTAAGGTAATATGATAGGGAGATGAGGTTTGTTCGGTGTTATTACTAATATAAATACCGCCATCTTCTAATTTGTTTTCACAGGACAATAGCACAATGGCGCACATTGTCAAAAATAGTGATATGCGTTTCATAAGGTGTAAGTAGAGTAAAAGTGAAACGGTTTAGTAAATGCGATTCTAATGAGTTACACAGCAAGAATCGGAGCTATGCGATTGGCACCTATGGAGTTGTGGGCAATCGTTGGAGTGTTAGGAGTTCATCGGTTTGGTGCGCTGAGGCTGTTCGAAATTCTGCTCAAATATAATAAATTTATGATTATAAGACAACCTTTCTCAGAAAAAAGACTTACCTTTGGGGGGCGAAATGCGTTTTGGCTCGCCGCAGGGGTGGGCAGAAATGGAATTGGCAAAACCTTGCACAAAGATTTGGGTTGCCCACTGCGAGTCGGCGCAAAGCCATCGGGTATCATCCCTTTGGCCTCCCCTACGAAAGGGGAGTGGCCGTAGGCCGAGGGGTGGTCGAAAGTAGAATTGGCACAGCAGACAATAGAAGTACAACAAACACAATACAATACTAACTCTCAAAAAAGTTCATACTATGAACCACAAAATTACTTTTACTACTCCCGACGAGGCCGTAAAGGTTATTAAATCGGGCGACCATGTTCACTTGAGCTCCGTAGCAAGCGCACCCCAGTGCCTTATTCAGGCTATGTGCCGTAGGGGCGAGGCAGGTGAGTTCCGCGATGTACACATCCACCACCTCCACACCGAGGGCCCTGCACCCTATGCAGACCCCAAGTTTGAGGGCATCTTCCAGCTCGACTCGTTCTTCGTGGGTGGCAACGTGCGCAAGGTTACCCAGAGCGGCTATGCCGACTATATTCCAATCTTCCTGAGCGAGACCCAGAAGCTCTACCGCTCGGGCGTACTGCCCTGTAATGTGGCTATGATTCAGGTGTCGCCCGTCGATGCTCACGGCTACGTTTCGCTGGGTACCTCGGTCGATGCAACCCTGGCAGCTATCGAGTGTGCCGACTATGTTATTGCTGTGGTTAACAAATACGTTCCCCGCGCATTTGGCGACGCATTTATCCACATCTCGCAGATTGACTACTTCGTAGAGGACGACCAGCCTCTGATGGAGGGCCACATTGCCGAGATTACCGAGACCGACGCAGCTATCGGCCGTCACTGTGCAGCCCTGATTGAGGATGGCGCTTGCTTGCAGATGGGTATTGGCGCTATTCCTAACGCTGTGCTCTCGCAGCTGGGTGGCCACAAAGACCTCGGTATCCACACCGAGATGTTTGCCGACGGCGTACTGCCTCTGGTAGAGAAGGGCGTTGTCAACGGCCGCAATAAAGTGACCGATAAGGGCAAAATCGTTTCGACCTTCCTGATGGGCTCGCAGCAGGTGTACGACTTCATCGACAACAACCCAGGTGTGCTGATGAAAGACGTTGCCTACACCAACGACCCCTTTGTAATTGCCCAGAACCCCAAATTCTGCGCTATCAACTCGGCTCTGCAGATTGACCTCACTGGCCAGGTATGTGCCGACTCGCTGGGTACCAAGTTCTACTCGGGCGTAGGTGGCCAGGTTGACTTCATCTACGGTTCGTCGCTGTCGAAGGGCGGTAAGGCCATTATTGCAATGCCTTCGGTTACCAACAAGGGTGTGAGCAAGATTGCCAATACCTTGACTCTGGGTGCAGGTGTTGTTACCACCCGTAACCACGTTCACTGGGTAGTTACCGAGTATGGTGCAGCTGACCTGTATGGCAAGTCGTTGCAGGAGAGGGCTAAAGCTCTGATTAACATTGCACACCCCGACCACCGCGAGCAGTTGGAGCGTGATGCTTACGAGCGTTATGGTGCTCACTACACCTACATCAAAAACTTGTAATTGAAAGTTGAAAATTGAAAATTATCCCCTCGCCAATCCGATTGGCGAGGGGATTTTTCTTTACGGGCTTTAAGGTCCCTAAGGCCCTTAAAGAGAAAAAATTTGCAGAAAAGGGAAAATTCTCAATTCTCAATTCTCAATTCTCAATTCAAATGCCTATATTTGTGGATTACTTTGGCCGTCAAAGGCCACAACCACAATAATCAACACTATGGGCGACTATCGTCAAGAACAAAAAAACAAGCGCAGTTGGTGGCCAGGATTCAAAATCTTGGACCGCTACATCACACGCAAGTTTCTCGGCACATTCTTCTTTGCTATTGCGTTGATTATCATCATTGTGGTGGTGTTTGATGCGGTCGAGAAAATCGACGATTTTATCGAGATGAAGGCCCCACTGAAGGCAATCATCTTTGGCTACTATCTCAACTTTGTGCCCTACTTCATAAACCTCTTCTGCGGCCTGTTTACCTTCATTGCGGTAATCTTTTTCACGTCGCAGATGGCTGGGCGCACCGAGATTACGGCTATTCAGTCGGCTGGTGTGAGTTTCCGCCGCCTGTTGTGGCCCTACTTTGTTTCGGCAATGGTCATTACGGGAGTGTCGCTCTACCTGAATATCAATGTTATACCCCAGGCCAACAAGCATCGTGTAGAGTTTGAGAGCCAGTATCTGCGCAAGAATAGGCGCCAGCAGTTTGAGCCCAACATCTTCCGCCAAATTGAGCCTGGCGTGTTTGTCTATGTCCGCAACTTCAGCGCCAAGACCAACAAGGCTTCGTTTATGAGTATCGAGAAGTTTGAGGGCAACACGATTGTCGAGTCGCTCGAGGCTTCGGACATCACCTTCAACGAGAAGAATGGCCGTTGGACTGCCCCCAAGTATGTCACCCACAAGTTTGTGGGCGAGGACGACATATTCGAGCGCCACGAGAAGCTCGACACCCTCATCAACCTCACAAAGCAAGAGCTCGGCAAGGTCGAGCAACTGATTACCACAATGAAGCTCACCGAGCTGAACGAGTTTATAGACCAGCAAAAGGCCAAAGGTAGCGACCAGGTGGGTATCTTTGAGGTCGAGAGGCAGAAGAGGTTTTCGTACCCACTGTCGGTATTTATCCTTACGGTCATTGGTGTGTCGCTCTCGTCGCGCAAGATGCGTAGTGGTACGGGTGTAAACATCGGTATTGGCGTAATCTTGTGCTTCACTTACATTATGTTGGGGCGCGTGTTCGAGGAGATTGCAAAGGGTAGCGATGGCCCCTTGGCGGTGCTGATGGTGTGGCTGCCCAACATACTTTTTGCCATTATTGCGGCCTATATCTACCGCAGGGCACCAAAATAATTAGACTTTACCGACATACCTAAAACTATAATATACTAACACAACCACTTTTATTATGATGGACATTACACAAACCACTCTTTCGGGTAAGACCCGTGAGGAACACGACTTGTTGGGTTACAAACAGGTGCCCGAGGAGTACTACTTTGGCGTACAGACTCTGCGTGCAGTAGAAAACTTCAACATCTCGAGAGTAAAACTTTGTATGTACCCCGAGTTTGTGAGGGGTCTTGCCGAGACCAAGGCCGCCGCCGCAATGGCCAACCGCGACCTGGGGCTGATGGATAAAGAGGTAGCCGAGGCTATCGTAGCAGCTTGCAAGGAGGTTGCCGAGGGTAAGTTCGACGGCCACTTTGTTGTGGATATGATTCAGGGCGGTGCAGGTACTTCGACCAATATGAACGCCAACGAGGTGATTGCCAACCGAGCACTCGAGCTGCTAGGCCACGCAAAGGGCGAGTACAAATACTGCCACCCCAACAACCACGTCAACCTGTCGCAGTCGACCAACGACGCCTATCCTACGGGTGTGAAGGTTGCAACCGTCAGGAGCATCGAGGGGCTGATTGTGGTTCTGCAGAGGCTCATTGGCTCGTTTGAGGCTAAGGGCCAAGAGTTTGCCGAGGTTATCAAGATGGGCCGTACCCAGTTGCAGGATGCAGTGCCTATGACCTTGGGCCAGGAGTTCGAGGCATACGCAGCCACCCTGAAAGAGGAGGTTGCAAGGCTCAACAAGTGCAAAACTCTGTGCTACGTTCAGAATATGGGTGCTACGGCTATTGGTACCGGTATCAACTCCGATCCCGACTATCCCGAGCTGTGCAACCGCTACCTGTGCGAGGTTACGGGTATGCCTATGACCGTAGCTGCCAATATGATTGAGGCTACCAACGATACCAGCGCCCTGGTGTCGATTTCGTCGGCTCTGAAACGCCTGGCCATTAAGATATCGAAGATTTGCAACGACCTGCGACTGATGTCAAGCGGCCCTCGTTGCGGTCTGCACGAGATTAACCTGCCCCCAATGCAGCCTGGCTCGTCGATTATGCCTGGCAAGGTTAACCCCGTTATTCCCGAGGTTGTCAACCAGGTGGCATTCAAGGTTATAGGCAACGACCTGACCGTTACCTTTGCAAGCGAGGCTGCCCAGCTGGAGCTCAACGTGATGGAGCCCGTTATGGTACAGTCTATCTTTGAGAGTATCGATATGCTCAACAACGCTATGGATACCCTGCGCCTGCGCTGTGTAGATGGCATTACTGCCAACGAGCAGGTGTGCAAAGACCTGGTTTACAATAGTATTGGTCTGGTTACCGCACTGAACCCCTACTTGGGTTACGAGACCTCGACCTCGCTGGCCAAAGAGGCTCTCGAGAGTGGTAAGGGTATCTATGACTTGGTGCTGGAGCGTAAACTGATGAGCCGCGAGGAGTTGGACAACATCCTTAGGCCCGAGTATATGGTTAAGCCTCGCAAGTTTCCCAAACAGTAGTGTGTGATGTGTTTTTTGCTAATTTGGCAAAACTCACATCAGCTTAATCGATATGATGAAAACAGAGAGGTGCTCCACAGCATTGTGGAGCACCTCTCTGCTTTATGTGAGTGCCAATGTCAACTTTTAGTAGTTCTTGGTGCCCAGGGGGAGCGACAAGCCCAACTGCAAGTTGAGCGACTTCTGGGTCAGGGGAATGGGTATTGCACCACCACCTGCTGTGCCATACTTGAGCGATACATAGTCCATAGCGGCAAATACATTCACAAAGCTGGTGTGGAAATTAAGCGCAAAGCCTATTGTGTTCATATTGTGGCTCGCAAATGTGTCGCTCAAAGTAAACGTAAACCAGCGAGTAGGCCTAACAGTAACCGCCGCAGTGGCCTGGTGGAACAGATAGTCGCCATACTGTTTGCTGGTCCACAGTGCGCCAAAGCCCAGCAGGTCGTTCAGGTAGTTATACTCGATACCTGCCAGGTAGGTGGTGTGGAGCTGTTTCTTGTGCGAAATCTTCTCGTTGGTGGTCGAGAGGTTGATATTCTCGCTCTTCTCGAACTTGGCCTCGCCAGCCTTGAAATCAAAGCCCTGGAATGCGTAGGCCACGTTGTCGATTGTTGCGCAGTAGGAGTTCTGCTCGCTCCAAGTGAGCCAGCCCAGGTCGGTCACACCAGCCGAAACCTTCAGATTGCCGTCCATCAACAACCACTCCAAGCCTGCGTCGAACGCCATACCATAGCTGCCAATATTGCCAGTCGAGAAGTTGTTGCCCAGGTTGCTCACCTGCTCGCCAAACTCCTCCATAGTCATCTCGCCCTTCAGGCCCGAGAAGTCCATACCGTTCACATTAGCCTCAAAGCTACCTGCCATCTCGGCCCTATACTCGGTGTCGCTAATCTTGACATTCATCTGCTCGAGGTTCATACCCATATGTGCCAGGCCAATGAGGGCTTTGGCCCTCACGCCAATGGTGAATACATCTTGCACGGGGAAGGTATAGCCAAACGAGGCCTCCACAAAATTGTTGCTCTCTATGCCAAAGCCTGTAATATTATACTCGCCAGGGGCAAGGGTTTTGGTCAAGGCAAAGAAGTCTTTGGGGATGTTGAAGTCGGTCTGCGAGCGCAGGTTTACGCCCACCGACCAGAAGCCTGCACGGAAGTAGTTGCCCAGGCCCAGTATCTGGTCGTTGATGTCCATAGATAGGCGGTTTACATCGGAGAGCTTATTCAGAAAGTCCTCGCTCGAGACCGCCTTGTTCATATAGGTCACAAGACCGTCGGCCGTGGGGTAGAAGAAGTTGTCGGCCGAGAGGAAGTTGCTATACAGGCCAGTGTGGAGGCCCACTACGGGCACCACGAAGTAGCCCCTATCGGGAGTCAGTGCGGGGTTAAGGTCGTAGCGCTGACTCGATGCGTTCATAAAGTACGCATTGTGTACCTGTGCACCTACAACACCAATGGTTGCCAAGAGTGCAAGTGCCAATGTTGTAATCTGTTTTTTCATAGCTTTTTGTCTTGGTTTTATTGTGGGTTGAAGGTCTATTTATTGTCTGTATTCTCTTTGTCATCGCCATCGAGCAGCGAGCCGAGGTCGACGGTAATACCGTTGTCGAGCACCACTTTCAGGTCGGCCGACAGATACTGGTCGGGGCTCAAGCCACCGCCAGCCAGGGTTTTGCCCTTGAAGGTGCAACGCACAGCCTTGGTCTGGGCCAGCAGTGCAATGGGCGAGAGGGCCGACGAGGTGGGGTCTACGGTCAGCTCAATAACGATTGCTGTGGTAGAGGTTGCTGGCTCGGACGAGGTACTACCCTTTATGGTGCCCTCGCTGGTAACCTTAATGCCAGGAATTACGTTCTGCTCGCCGTCGAGGAACTCAACCTCCAGCGCGGCATCCATAGGTAGGGTGCTCTTGGCTGCTACGTTCAGAGTTGCCTTGTCGATATCGAGGTCAATATCGGCCAGGTCGCCCAAGTCGATATCCTCAATCACGGTCGAGTAGTTGATGTGGCCCTCTTTCTGCTCGTCGAACGTCAGGCTTGCCTCGACCGAGTAGGCCACGTTGAAGGTGTACGAATCTTGCAGCACCAGTCGGTGTGCGCTGTTCTTGTTGGTCTCGGCCGAGAGCTCTACGGTCAGCTTCTCGGGCAGCGAGTTGATAATGTCCGATAGGCCTGCAACGTAGATGTAGTCGGGATGATCGGGCATAACCGAGTTGCCCGAAATGGTCAGATTGGTAACCGCTGGGGTAGTGCCCTGTGCTGGTTGAATGGCGATGGTGGGAGTGATAACGGTCTGCGACACAGCGCCACCCTTGTAGGCAATAATCTTAACCACTGCATCAATACCCACACCAATGGGGTTCTCGACTCTGAGTTTGAGGGTTGGCGAGCAGAGGTTCAGCTCCACCTCGGCATCGCCCAGAGCCTCGCTAATACCGCTCAAGTCAATCTCCTGGGGTTCAATCAGGTCGCTCAAGTTGGGGTCAATAATGCCCGTAACCTCCTCGATGGCAATATCGCTGAGGGTTACGCTGGGAGTGACGGTAAGTTTCTGGGCCGACATATCCACTTTCAGCTCCTGACCCTGGGGCACTACGGCTTTGGCACTAACGCCAATCTTGCCGTTGAGCATCACCTTGCTGTCGGCAATCTGTATGTTCTTGATACCATTGATTGTCAGAGCAATGATGTCGTTGGTGGTGTCGTTGTCGATATCCAGCTGGGCACGAGTGAGTGTGTTGTCTTGGTCGAGAGTCCAGCCCTGGGGTGTCTCTACGTCGACAAACGAAGGTAGTTCAATCTTCACATCCCTCAACTGCATATGGTCAATGGGCGCACCCTCAAGGCCGATCTGAATGTTCAGCACAGGGTTCTTGGTGGGCTCTTTGGCGTCGCTAACGGCCAGGTAGTCGATGCGGCCAATCTCGGCAGGTACGTCGATGGTCTGGTTAATCTCTTCCGCAACCTCTACGCTCTCCTCGATTAGGCCAGTCTTGACACTAATGCTGGTGATGTCCAACTTTGCCGACAGGTCGACCTTGGGCATAGTGGTCGAAACGTAGCCTGCTTTGGTGGTAGAGGTAAACTTGAAGCCATACTTAACGTCGGCATCGAACGACACCTTGCCATTGGTTATGGTGGCACCGCTCATATCGAGGCTCTTGATGATAAAGCCGAGCTTCAGCTCGCTACCCGATATGGTCTGATTGGTTACGGTGTAGCGGTTGGGGGTTTTGGAGTTCTCGCCCTCGGTCACCGAGCCAATGCCGCCATTGGGCACTGCAAGGGTAAAGCCTGCGGGCAGCTCAATCATAAACTCCTCAATCAGGCGACCTGTGGTCACGTCGGCAAGGTTGTTCAGGTGGAATACCACCTCGGCCGACGAGCCTTCGCCCTTGGTGCCGAATACGATAGTGCCAATCGAGGCAACCTGCGAGGGTAGCTCAACCTCAAAACTGTTCTCAAACAAACTGGGGCCTACCTCCAGAGGGGCTGTAATGCCTGCCAGGGCGTCGGGAATGGTAACACCCGAGGTGATGCCGCTGGGCAGTGGAATCTCGTGGCTGCCGCTAACGGCTGGCAACGAGGGGTTGATGGCGCCCATAAACTCGAAGGTCTGGGGCTCGATGTGGGGTACAATGCCACTGATGGGGTCGAGCGTACCCAACTCGACGGTGTAGGTGAACGAATCCTCGCTCGAGAACGAGTAATATCCATTCTCGTCGGGGGTCAGTGGGGTGTCGGTCAGCAGCTCGGAGAGCTTAATCTCTCCAGTGCTACCCAGCGGTACTACAATGCCCTCGGTATCGCCTACGGTCACTTCGAGCGAGAGTTTGTCGAAGTTGTAGTCGGTGTTACAGCCCACCAGGGCCATAATCGAGGCTACCGCCATAGAGAGAGTTGTACGGTAGAATTTCTTCATAACTTGCAGATGTTTTATGTTAATTTGTTGATTTTGCGTAGCTGTATTTGGCTACAAGGTACGAAAAATTTTGCAAAGTTGTTCACTTTGCATACCTATTTTATTATAATCACGCAGCAAAAGCCTCCTGCCCAAGGGATTATTGCCTATCGGTAGGGGAGTTTAGTACATTTTTGTGTGAGTGGTGGTCGATCGCCAATAGCCGTAAATCATTAAGGGCTTTAAGGACTTTAAGGCCCTTAAAGAAAATCATATAACTCCTATAACTCCCATAGCTCTTATAGGATTTATAAGAGTTATAGGAGTAATAAGAGCAATAAGAGTAATAGGACTAATAAGAGATAATTCCCCCTCTAAGTTAGAGGGGGTGCCCGAAGGACGGGGGCGTGTGTAAAAGGAATTGAACGCCCTCGCCAAGCACCACCTCAATCTCCCCTACGACAGGGGAGGTGACTGCGCAAGCAGTCGGAGGGGTGGTCGAAATTGTCTGCGTGTCCTCACGCAGAGGGGGTGCCCGCAGGGCGGGGGCGTGTGTTTTAGCTATCAGCGGTCAGCATTCAGCCTTCTTGACAGACCCCCTCGGCCTGCGGCCACTCCCCCTAACTTAGGGGGAGAGTCATCTACCCTCTCAACCACTCCTCCCCTAAGTTAGGGGAGGTGCCCGAAGGGCGGAGAGGTCTGTAAAAGGAATTGCACGCCCTCTCCAAGCCCCACATCAATCTCCCCTACGACAGGGGAGTGGCCCGTTAGGGCCGAGGGGTGGTCGAAATTGCCTGCGTGTCCTCACGCAGAGGGGCAGTCCTCTCGGCGAAGCCCAAATTCTCTAAAACAGCACGTCGCCGTCGTCGACCAATTGGGTCATACAGTGGGCGGCGCCATAGCCTTTGGTCAGGTTGGTCAGTGGCACCCACGTTACGTCTACATAGTTGGCTTTGAAGGCCTCTTGCAACTCGACCGACTGGCCAGCAACGGCCATAATCTTGCGTGGCGCAACGGTGAGGAAGTTGTTGGCGTATGTGAGCTCGTCTTTGCGCGAGATGGGTATAATCTTCATCTTCAACTCATCCTCTATGAAGTCTACGAAGCTGATATCCTCAAAGGCCTTGTGATAAGGCTCGGTGGGAGATTCGCGCTCCCAGATGTCGATTTTCAGATACTGGGGGTCGCCCTTGGCCGACAGGTAGCGAGCCTCGGAGAGGGTACACAGGTCGCGGTCGATGATGTTGAAGTATGTGTCGAGGTGCATCTGCTCCTGCTCGCCCCACGAATCCTTCACTACTACCACCTTGTTGGTACCCAGCAGGTCGTGCTCCATCAGCTGGTCTACGGCCGACTGCGTGGTGCGCAGTCCGCAGCCTATAAACGAGTAGTCGCCAAAGGGCAAGAAGTCGCCACCCTCAAGGTAGGCATCGTCGCCCTCGATATGGTGAATGGGTGGGAAACCAATTTTGTTCAGACAGAACTCGGCAATCTCGCACTCCAACTGCCTCTGGGCCGAGTTCATACGGCCGATGACTATACCTTTGGCGGTCGATATCATCTGGTCCCTCATAAAGAAGATGTTCATAATGGGCCTCTGGATGTAGGTGGCCGCAAAGCCGGTGTTGCTCTCGGTGTAGGAGAGTACAATCTCGGGCTGCAACATAATCATCTTGACCAGGTCTTTGGGGTGTGCACGACCTATAATCATCTTTTTGTAACGCTCCTGTGCCTTGTGCTCTTCGGGGATGTTGTCGGTGTTGAAGGTTAAGTACTTCGATGCGAACTTGCGCAACTCGACCAGCTCTTTGCCCTCCACTGGGCGGCCTTGCTTGTCGAGAGTGCCTTCGAGCAGTATCTGCCTAACGGTCAACACCTTTGCGCCTGCTCTTTCGAGTGCTGCGCGGTAGTCGGCGTGCTCTTTGGCTGCGAGTTCTATGTCAAAGTATTCGGCGAACAGGGCAGCATCGGGGTGCATTACGCCCAGAAAAAGTTCGTCGGTAGGTTCGTGCATCAAGATAATCATAGCGAGTGCATAGTTTTTTAGGTATTGCCAAAGGTACAATTTTTTCTCCAAACAAAAAAATCGGAGCAAAAAAGTGCTCCGATGTGGGTGATTTGGGTGTGCTCCGATGGGTGGGAGTGCTTCGGTAGAGATAGGGAGTTTAGGGAATTTAAGGAACTTAGGGAGAGCTCCTCCCCTACGAAAGGGGAGGCTGGGAGGGGTGGTCGAAATTGCGTGCGAGTCCTCTCGCACATTCCCCCTCTAAGTTAGAGGGGGTGGCCGAAGGTCGGGGGCGTGTGTTTTGCCGTCGACCGTCGACCGATTTTGAGGAGTTTAGGGATAACTGCTCCCCTAAGTTAGGGGAGCTGGCGCACAGCGCCTGAGGGGTCTGCCAATTTTGAATTTTGAATTTTGCATTGTTTGTACCTTTTGGTGGCAAAAGGTACCCAAAAGCCACTGCGATGCATTTCGGCGGGGTGTGGGCTGTTGTGTGCTAAAACAAACGACCATAAAGGTCGGCCCCATTCGGGCGTCTTTGTTTCTTCACGCCCCCAACACCCCACACCTTTTTCCGCCTGCAATGCGGTCGCAGGATAAAAAAGATGCACCCAATCTTTGGGCGCACCTTAAATTTTCAACTTTCAATTTTCAATTTTCGCAAATGCGAGTAAGCGAGAGCAGAGCAAATGAGTTTGCTCTGCCGAGCGGGAGCATTTTAGACAAAATTTATTTTGTCAATTCCAATCGTCGGCTTACTGCGGGCGGTATTGGCGTAATTGACGTAATTTTCTGCTCCGATTTTGCTATTTGCGGTACTCAATTTTGTATTGGTAGTAGGTTGTTTTGGTACTTGTTTCCCAATGTTCCAACTCTATTCGCGAGATTATATTATGTTGGTCGTCAAAGGTTTGGATGACCTCCTCGTGGGGTTTCGAGTCGTGCATAACCCTTATTTCGTCGGCATACGAGTCAGAGTAGACCATCCCTCCGTAGTCGTTGTATTCATAGCGAGTGTCGTAGGAGTTGCGTGTGTCGCCCGAGCCGTACCTGCCTATCGACTCTATCAAATTGCCATTGCTGTCGTACCTGCGGATGTTGTAGGGGACACCTGTGGTGTGCCTTACGAAGGTTTCTATCTCGTACAACTTGCCGTTTGAGTAGTACTTGTATTTTTTGCTCTCGAGTAGCCCGCCATCCATACCACAGCGGTTCTCCTCGGCCAGCAGACCGTCAATGTAGATATATGTTGTGACGCTGCATCTCGATGAGTCGGTCCACCTGTGGGTCTTGGTGGCAAGTTTGTCGTTGTCGTAATACTCCAGTGTGATTGTCGAGCGAGGAGAGTTGTCGGGGCCATACTCTCGCTCCTCGACCAGCAACCCCTTGTCGTTGTAAGTACTCTCTCGTAGAGTTATCAACTCGCCATTGCGCCACTGACAGTATTGTGTGCATCTGCCTTGTGCGTCGTAGAGCCACGTTTTCGACTCTTTCTCTGTGCCGTTGCTGTCCAAGCGTACATCTTTGACTTGTCGCCCTGCGTCATCGTAGGTCAGGATTTTTTCGCCTCGGTTGTTGTCGAGGTTATCGAGATAGAGCTCTTTGATTATGCGCCCATCGTTGTCGTAGTAGATGCGCACCTTATCTCTGGAGTTGTGTACATCGTTGTAGTACTCTCGGGTTATGAGTCGCCCATTACTGTCGTACTCGTAGCAGTATTGGTAGAGGGTGTCAATTGAGGATCCCCAATCTATGCTGCAACATATTTCTACCACGTCGCCACGCTTGTTAAAGCGTAGGTATGCCACCTCGCTGGCCTTAGCGTCGGAGTTTCTGTAGTCGCTCTCACTCCCCCAATCGTATGAGATTGTTAGGCTTTCGACATCGCCATAGAGGGGCGATAGGGGCACAATATCCCCCATCAGAAAAAATGTATCATTGTAGTTCTGCCTTTGTGGTGCTTTGGGGGCGGAACTCTGCGCCTCGACCGAGGTGACCACGCACAGCAGGGCCACTATTGTCAGCAAGAGGGATGTTCTTCTCATAGGGTTAGGAGGGCGATAGGTTATGGGTTGGTAGTAGTGTGGGTTGCTTCGGTTATCGTGGGCGATACTTTTTCAGCTTGGCGTTGAGTTCCTTTTCGCGGCCGCCAAGATGGTGGTCAACAAGCGCGTGGAAGTCGGCCGAGTGATTGGGATGGATGCGGTGGCACAGCTCGTGAACACACACAAAGTCAATCAGTTCGTCGGGCAGGGCCGCCAGGTAGAGCGACAGCGAAATGTTGCCCTCGCGCGTGCAACTGCCCCAGCGTGTGTGGGCCTTGCGTATGGTCAGCTTGTTGTAGCCAATGCCTGTGCGCGCGGAGGCGGCGGCAAGCATCGGGGGTAACTTCTGGTGGGCCACCTTGCGCAGAGCCTCCACCTCGTGGTCGTTCAGTGGCGGATTTGCCGCTTGGCGTTGGGCTTGTCGCTCGAGGGCCTGCACAATCCACTCGTGCCTACTCTCGGCCCAGCGGAGTGCCGCCCCCTTGGGTTGCCACCAGGGTATCGTTAGTCGCACCCCTCCGCTACGGGTTATGCGGAGCGAGATGCGTCGGGCCCTACGGCTCCTGACAACCTCTATGGTGTAGCCCTGTGCCATTGCGATAGAGAGTGTGGGGGCGAAGGGCTACTTGCAGAAGCGCTGGCGAACGGTCTCAAAGAGCATTACGGCAGCTGCTGCCGACACATTCAGGCTCTCTATTGCGCCCACCATAGGTATTGCAGCCTTGCAGGTGCAGAGTTTGAGCACCTCTTTGCTGATGCCGCTCTCCTCGTTGCCCATAACAATAACTGTGGGCCCCGTCAGGTCGGCATCGAAGAGCAGAGTGTCGGCCTTCTCGGTGGCGGCCACAATCTGCATACCCTGCTGTGCGAGGGTTTTGAGGGTGTTGCGAATACTGCCTGCGCGGTGTACGGGTATGCGCGTCAGAGCACCTGCCGACGAGCGTATTGCCTCGCCATTTACGGGGGCCGAGTTCTTCAGTGGGGTGATAAGTCCGTGGGCACCTGCGCACTCGGCCGAGCGAGCAATGGCGCCAAAGTTGCGCACGTCGGTAACGCCATCAAAGACCACAATCAGGGCCTTCTCGTCGTCGGGAATACGGTCCAAGATATCCTCCAGGCCCACATACTCAATGGGGGCAATTACGGCCACTACGCCCTGGTGGTTGCCTCGGGTCAGTCGGTTGAGCTTCTCGACGGGTACCTCTTGGTAACGTATGCGGCTGCGGTAGCAGAGGTCCCTCAAGTCGGCCATCAGCTGGCCCTCGGCACCCTTTTTGACGTAGAGCTTCTCGATCTGTTTGTCGGTCTCGATAGCCTCAATTACGGGCCTCAGACCGTAGATGATGTTCTCTTCGCTGGCTCGTGGCCTGTCATCGTTGTTGCGTGGTTTGTACTCTTTGCGTGGGCTGGTTGGTTTGTGCTCACGGGTGCGCTCTTCCCAGTTGATGTCGCGAGCCTCGGCATAGGCGGGCTCGGCATTGGGATTGGTGTAACTCTCGGTGCGAGGCTTGCGCTCGCGCTTGTCTTTCAGAAATTCTTGCATATACCTTCTTTTGTCGACCGTCAACCGTCGACCGTCAATTTTCAACTTTCAACTCTCAATTCTCTTGCAACAGCTCCAACTCGTAGCAGAGCTTCTCCCACTCGTGCTCCTCGAAGGCGAGCTTCTGCTTCAGGGCGTTGTACTGCTCAAATACGCTGCTGTCTGTCAGGTCGATGCCGTGCTCATCGGGCGAGGCCAACTTTTGGTCCCACGCGGCCACCTGCTCCTCGAGCTGTGCCACTAGGGCCTCTTTCTCGTCGATGGCTCGCTGTGTCTTGCGTATCTGCTTTTCGTTCTCCTTCTTGGCCAGGTAGTCGTCGCGACCAGTGGTGCTTTTCTGCTCTTTGGCCACACTCTCTTTGGCCTCAATCTGGCGCATATCCTCAATTTTGCGCTTCTCGAGGAAGTAGCGTATGCCCCCCAGGTACTCCTTCACTCCGCCATCGCGGAACTCGTAGACCTTGTCGACCAATCCGTCGAGGAACTCCCTGTCGTGCGACACTACCACCAGGGTGCCGTCGTACTTCATCAGAGCCTCCTTCAAGATATCCTTCGAGCGCATATCCATATGGTTGGTGGGCTCGTCAAGCACCAGCAGGTTGTGGGGCGAGAGCATCATACGGGCCATAGCCAGGCGCGAGCGCTCGCCACCGCTCAACACCTTCACCTTCTTGTCTACATCCTCGCCTCGGAACAGGAAGGCGCCCAAAATATCCCTCAATCGGGTGCGAATATCGCCAACGGCCACCTTGTCGAGGGTGTCGTAGACCGTAAATTCGCCATCCATCAGGTCGTCTTGGTTCTGGGCATAGTAGCCCAGACTCACATTTGCGCCCACCTTAATGCTGCCCTCGCTGGGCTCTAACTCGCCTATGAGTATGCGTGCCAGGGTGGTCTTGCCCTCGCCATTGCGGCCCACGAGGGCTATGCGGTCGCCCTTCTCGATGGTGAAGTTGGCACCCGAGAAGACGCGCTTGGTGTCGAACTGCTTGCCCACCTCCTTAATCTCGGCCACAATCTGGCCGCTGCGTGGGGCAGGGGGAAACTTGAGGTTCAGTGCGCTCAGGTCCTCCTCATCAATCTCTATGCGGTCGAGCCTTTCGAGCTGTTTGACGCGGCTCTGCACCTGGTTGCTCTTGGTGGGTTTATAGCGGAATTTTTCGATAAACTCTTCGGTCTTTTCGATCAGTCGCTGCTGATTGTTGTAGGCCGCCACCTGGGCCTCGCGGCGCTCCTTGCGCAACTTAACATACTGGCTGTAGGGCACCTTGTAGTCGTAGACCTTGCCCAGCAGCAACTCTACGGTGCGGTTGGTTACGTTGTCCAAAAAATCCCTGTCGTGCGAGATGAGCAACACCGCTCCGTTGTAGTCCTTCAGGTAGTTCTCCAACCACTGGATACTCTCGATGTCGAGGTGGTTGGTGGGCTCGTCGAGCAGCAGTATCGAGGGCCTGCGCAACAGCAACTTGGCCAACTCAATACGCATACGCCAGCCACCACTGAAGGTGCTGGTGGGCTTGTCGAGGTCGGTGCGCTTGAAGCCCAAGCCGAGCAGTGTGCGCTCTACCTGTGCGCTACGGCTCTCGCCACCGAGCAGTTGGTGGCGGTCGGTAGCCTCGTTTAGGCGGTGTATCAGCTCGGCGTACTCCTCGCTCTCGTAGTCCTCGCGGCTGGCAATCTGGGTTGTCAGTCGCTCCATCTCGGCCTCGAGTGTCAGCACCTCCTCAAACGCTTTGGATGTCTCCTCGACCAGCGTGGTGGTGTCGTGAACCTTCATCTGCTGTGGCAGGTAGCCCAGCGAGGTGTCGCCACTCATTGTTATGGCTCCTGCGGTAGGGGGTTGCAACCCCATAATCACTTTCAGCAGGGTGGTCTTGCCTGCTCCGTTTTTGCCCACAAGGCCAATGCGGTCGCGGGGATTTATTAGGAGCGAAATCTCCTTGAACAAATCCCAGCCACCAAAGCTTACCGTTACATTATCAATAGATACCACTGTTGTAATTCAAAATTCAAGATTCAAGATTCAAAATTGAGGCGAGTAAGGAGAGTGGCTTTCCAACTTTCAATTTTCAATTTTCAATTTTCAATTCTTCTATGCGTTCAGAATGGCCACAATCTCGGCCTCGGGGTCGGCGGCCTTGAACACTGCACTACCTGCCACCAGTGCATCGCACCCAGCCTCGTAGAGCTCGGCAGCATTGTGGCGGCTCACTCCACCGTCAATCTCTATCATCACATCCAGTCCGCGCTCGTCAATCATCCTTCGCAGGGCTCTCACCTTGTCGGTACTGCCCTCAATGAAGCTCTGACCGCCAAAGCCAGGCTCGACACTCATAATCAGCACCAGGTCTACCAGTGGCAGCAGCTCGTCGAGCACCTCCACAGGGGTCTTGGGCTTAATCGAAATGCCCACCTTTGCCCCACTGCGGCGAATTAGTTCTATACACCCTTTGGGGTCCTGGGTGGCCTCCCAGTGGAACACCACCAGGTCGGCACCTGCCTGGGCAAATCGCTCGACATACTTCTCGGGCTCGACAATCATCAGGTGTACGTCCATAAACTTGTCGGTGGCCGAGGTGATGGCCTTCAGCACAGGAAATCCGAACGATATGTTGGGTACAAACACGCCATCCATAACGTCTATGTGCACCCATTCGGCTGCACTGCGGTCAATCATTCGGGTGTCGCGCTCGAGGTGGCCAAAGTCGGCCGACAGCATCGAGGGAGATACAATACGCTTTCTCATAGAGAGTCTGTTTGTGGCTTGGTTGGTTTATGTTGTGATTTTGTGCAAAGGTAGCCAAAAAACCGAAAAAATTTAGTACTTTTGCTCTATTAAGAGAAATTTACATTCTACACATAGGTATATGGTTGACACGATTATTCTGATAGTTTGCATAGTGCTGGCGCTGGTTGTGGTGGCAATGGCCGTTGTGCTCCGTTTTGACCGCAGGCAAAACCGCATTGTCGACGCCAAGTTGAGTGAGCAGGTCGAGCGCAACCTCTCGCTCGAAGAGCAACTGCTCACCCTGGGCGAGAAGATTCACGCCCACGAGTTGCAGAATGCTCTGCTTGCCTCCGAAAACGAAGCCCTGCGTGGCAAGGCCGAGCAGGACAAGCAGCAACTCGAGCAGTTGCAGGCCTCGTTCCGCACCGAGTTCAAAAACCTTGCAAACGACATCCTCGACGAGAAGCAGAAGTCGATGACTGCTACTAATAAAGAGGCTATGGATTTGATACTTAAGCCTCTGCGCGACAATATTACCGAGTTTCGCACTCGCATAGAGACCATCTACTCTACCCAGAATGAGCAGACTGGTGCCCTGAAGGCCGAGCTCAAAAATCTTATGGAGCTCAACAGCACCATCACCGCCGAGACCAAAAACCTTACTCGCGCACTCAAGGGCGACAGCAAGGTGCAGGGCGACTGGGGCGAGATGATACTCGACAGCCTGCTCGAGCACAGCGGACTGCAAAAGGGCATCCACTACTCAACCCAAGAGAGCATCAAGGATGACAAGGGGCGCAACCAGAGGCCAGATGTAGTGCTGTCGCTGCCCGAGGGCAAGAAGATTATTATCGACTCGAAGGTGTCGCTCACAGCCTTTGTCGAGTGGAACGCCGCCGAGGACAAAGCACAGCGCACAGCAGCACTGAATGGTCACATAGCCTCGCTGACCAAGCACGTTCAGGAGCTGGCCGCCAAGCGTTACCAAGACCTTATCGACACAGCCCCCGAGTTTGTGATTATGTTTGTGCCCAATGAGCCCGCCTTTATGTGTGCCCTGCAAAACTCGCCCAACCTGTGGGCCGATGCCTACAAACGCAATGTGGTCATCAGCTCGCCCACCAACTTGCTGGCAATGTTGCGAATAGTCTACGACCTGTGGAGGCGCGATGCGCAGACCAAAAACGCCCTGAAGATTGCCGATGCAGGCGGTAAACTCTACGACAAGGTGGTGGGCTTTGTAGATACACTGGGCGAGGTGGATAAGAATATTCGTAAGGCCTCGGAGAGTTGCTCGAAGGCTATGGAGCAGTTGTCTACAGGCCGTGGCAACATACTCTCGCGTGTCGAGGGGCTGCGCACCCTGGGTGCCAAGGCTGCCAAGCGACTGCCCGAACAACTCGTTGACACACAGGAAGAGGAGAGTTGAAAATTGAAAATTGAAAATTGAAAATTGAAAGTTGAGAGTATAGAGGTCTAACTCCCTAAACTCCCTTCCCTTTCGTAGGGGAGGAGGACTTAGAGAGGGAAAACTAAATTAAAACACTTGTGCCAAAGGCACACCAAAATTTTCCATTTTCAATTTTCCATTTTCAATTTCAAATCGTCGTTAGACGCTCGACGTTAGACAAAAAAGAAATATGTTTTGGAATCTGTTTCGTAAGAAAAAAGTAGAACCCGATAGTATGAAGTATCTTGTTGTAGGACTCGGCAATATTGGTGCCGAGTATGAGGCCACGCGACACAATGCAGGCTTTGATGTTGTAGATAGCCTGGCCCAGGGCGCTGGCGTAACCTTCAGCCCTGACCGCTACGCTTCGCGTGCCGAGGTTAAGTGGAAGGGCCGCACAATGGTTGTCATCAAGCCCTCGACCTATATGAACCTCAGCGGCAAGGCAGTGCGCTACTGGCTTGACAAAGAGAATATTGCAAAAGAGAACCTGATTGTGGTGGTCGACGATATTGCCATACCCGTAGGCACTATGCGCATACGCGCAAAGGGTAGCGATGGCGGCCACAACGGACTGAAGAATATCGACGCCCTGTGCGGTGGTGGCAACTATGCCCGTATCCGTATGGGCGTGGGTGGCGACTTTCCGCAGGGGCACCAGGTTGACTTTGTGCTGGGCAAGTTGAGCCCCGACGAGCGCAAACTGTTCGACGAGGCGGTCGAGAAGGCTGTGGCGGCCATCAAAGACTTTACGACCATAGGTATCGAGCGCACAATGAACGCCCACAACCACCGTAACAAAAAGAACTAACCGTTGGAGGGTCTGTAAAAGGGGCCGATTGCCGCAAAACCTACGTCATTTGGGCGTGTGTCACCTTTCAACTTTCAACTCTCACAATAAGAGAGGCTCACCAAAACTTGGCGAGCCTCTCTTGCTTTATTATAATAGGTATAACCTATTTGGTTACATACTCCTTGCCGTCGGGCAGGCGGAAGGTGATCTTGTCGACTGTCAGAGTGTCGTTCTCAACACACAGGGTGGGAGTCTTGGTGATGTTGTCCCACAGCGACTTAAACTCGCGAGCCACATCCAGAGGTACGTTTACGATGTACTGGCCATAAACCAGGTCGCTAACGGTGAAAATCTGGTTCTCGGCATCGTACTCGCCCAACTGCAGCTGAAGCACTACGCTTGCGCTGCGAGCCTCGATAAATGCCTTCTCGGCCTCGGCGGTCAGCTGCTCTTTCAGTGCGGCAACGCTCTCGGGAGTTACGCGAGCGGCGTGCTGCTCGGCAGTCTCAAACTCATCTTTTGCCTCAAATGCAGCCACCTTCTCGGCCATATACTCCTCGGCAAAGTTCGAGAAGTGCTGGTTGTGGATGTAGTCCTGGCCATAGGCCTCGGCCTCCTCGCGAGTGTAGAGCAGGGGCACTACCTCTACGCCTGTGCGGTTGATGTAACCCCACTGGTCGTCTACGCTCACCAGGGCGATGCCCTCGGTGAACTCGCTCATCGAGGTGTAGCGGTTGGGGGTGATGCCGCGACCGTTCTGCTCGATAAGGCCCCATTTGCCATCCAATTTAACCCAAGCGATGCCCTCGCTGAAGGCGCTAATCTCCTGGTAGATTACGGGAATAATCTCGTCGTACTTGAGGTCGAGGTAGCCGTACAGGTCGCCTGCCTTAACCAGTGCCAAGCCGTCGGTCCACTCACCAATCTCCTGATACTTGAGCTCGGTAACCTTGCCACCGTTGATGTCAACAAAGCCTTTCAGGCCCTCTTTCTCTACCTGTGCAATGCCCAGCTTGAACTCGCCTACTGCATCATACTCGGGAGCGATAACCTCTACATACTGGTTGTTGATGAAGCCCATCTTGCCGCCAATCTTGACCATTGCCAGGCCCTCGGCACCGAACTCGCCAACCTCCTCATATTTGGGCTCAACCACGATGTTGCCGTTGCGGTCTACCCAACCTACTCGGCCCTCTTTGGTGATGGCCGATACGCCAAACTCGTTCCACTCGCCAACCGAGTCGTACTCGGGAGCCAGCACAACCTTGCCGCCACGGTTAACGTAGCCCACCTTGTCGCCCAACTGTACCTTTGCAATGCCGCTCTGGTCGAAGAGGCTCACCGAGTCGTAAACCTGCTCGTTCACGGCCTTGCCTGTGGCGTCAACCCAGAAGTATTTGCCATCCTTCTGAACCATAGCTGCGCCCTGGCTGAAAGGCTCGACTGCATCGTAGTCGGCGGGTACAACCATTGCGCCCTTGGTGTCGATAAAGCCCCACTTGCCGTTAATCTGTACGGGTGCGTAGCCCTCGGTGAAGGTGCAGGTGCCCAAGAATTTGAGCGATACGGTGATAACACCCTGGCGGTTAACCTCCAACCACAGGTCGTCGCTCTTAACCCTTGCGATACCCTCCTCGTTGAAGGGCTCGGCTGCAGTGTACTGCAGGGGGATTGCGGCAAAGCCGTCGCGGTTAATCCAGCCCCACTTGCCCTCTTTCTCAACGCGAGCCAGGCCACCCTGGTCGAAGTTGTCGGCAGTGGTGTACTCGATAGCGATAGCCTCTACACCCGAGCGGTCGAGCCAGCCCCACAGGCCGCCTTTGCTCACCAGAGCCAGCCCCTCGTTGAAGTCGCTAACGGTGTCGTACTCGGCAGGGATAACCAGTTTGCCTGCGTTGTTGATGTAGCCATACTTGTCGGCAACGCCTACCCAAGCGAGCATCTCCGAGAAGTTGCCAGCCGAGGTGTACTGCAGTTTAATAACGGCGCGGCCAGACTCGTTCACGAAGCCCCATTTGCCACCGCTATATTTGCCCTCTTCCCAAACGCCACCAGTGCTAACCAGCGCCAGGCCGTCGGTAAAGTCCTCTACATAGTCATATTTAACCTTTACGGCTGCTTTGCCCTTGACATTGTAGAAGCCCCATTTGCCACCAGTGTAGTTGCCAGCCTCGTCGCGAGTGCCCTTTACACCAACCTTAACCAGGCCATTTACAAAGTCTTCAGCATAGTCGTTCTTGAAAGGTACAACCTTCTTGCCCAGAGCGTTCACAAAGCCATATTTGCCTTTGGCATTGAGCACTTTGGCCAGGCCCTCGCTGTTGAAGTCCCATACCTGCTGGTTGTTAACCTTCACAACCTCTTTACCCTCGAGGTTAATCCAGCCCCACTTGTCGGCAATCGACACTTTGGCCACGCCATACTCGTTGAAGGGGCTGAGGGTGTCGTATTTGGTCTTAACCACCTTCTTACCCTCGGTGTTAATCATACCATATTTGCCCTCCTGTTTGATCCAAACGAGGCCCTGCTCGGTCCACTCGCCAACCTCGGCGAAGCCTTTCTTCGAGATGGTTTTACCCTCTTTGGTAATCCAGTTGAACTCCTCGCCCAGCTGAACTTTTGCCAGGTTGTTGGGCTCGAAGGGCCAAATAGCGTTATAGATAACTTTGGTCAAGAAGTCGCCGTTTACGTCAATCCAGCCGTACAGCTCGCCCTGTTTAATCCAGTTCAGACCATCCTCGGTCCACTCGCCAACCTCGGTGTTGATTACGGGTACAATCTCTTTACCATTGCGGTCAACCCAGCCGATAAAGCCCTCGGGGGTGGTAACCTTTGCCAGGCCGTTCATAGCATAGGGCTCGAACGAAGCGTACTGTGCCTTTGCAACCTCGCGACCACTGGTGTCGATAATACCGTAGAGGTCGCCCACGCGCACTTTGGCAAAGCCGCCCTCGAAACCAAAAATCTCATTGTACTCAATGCCAGTCAGCAGACGACCATTGTAGTCGGCCAAGCCGTAGAGGTCCTCAATACGCAACTGTGCGATACCCATCTCGTTGAAGGGGCCAATCTCGTCGTAGGTGACCTTGAGCACCTCTTTGCCGTCTTTGTTAATCATACCCCACTTCGAGCCGATGCGTACACGCGATGAGCCAGTCTCGCTCCAGTCACCATACTCGTCGTACTTGTTGTCGGTGAGCTTCTTGCCAGTCACGTTGATAAGACCATAAAGGCCCTCTTTGATAGTCCAAGCCAGGCCCTCCTCGCTGAACTCGCCAATCTCGTCATAGTTGGGGCGAACAATCACCTTACCAGTGAGCGAGATGATGCCATAGAGGCCATCCTCGCGAACCTTTGCGGTGCCACCATTGCCGAATACACCAGCCTCGTCATAACGGGGTTTGGCAATGATTTTGCCGTCGCGGTTGAGCAGACCCCATTTGTCTTTGAGCTTAATCCAAGCCAGACCATTCTCGGCAAAGTCGGTAACCTCCTGATATTTAACCTTGATAATCTCGTCGCCCTCGATGTTAATCATACCATACTTGTCGTTGATACGCACCAGTGCGGCACCAGTCTCGGAGAATTTGCCAATTTCGTCATACTTAACCTTTGCGATTACCTTACCCTCGCGGTTTACCAGACCCCATTTGTCTTTGCTCTTGACATACGAGAGGCCCTCGATGGTGTAGTAGCTTACCTCGTCGTATTTGGGTTTAACCACCTCGCGACCTGCTTTGTTAACAAAGCCCCAGTCGCCATCTTTCTGAACTTTGGCCAGTCCGTCGGGGCCGAACTCTTCGGCGATGTCGTAGCGGGCTTTGATGAGCCAATTGTCCTTGTTGTCTACATAGCCCCATTTGCCGCGAGCGTTTTTCTTGGGAGTCAAATCCTGTGCAGTCGCTGCAAGGCACAACAGAGCCGAAACCAAAATAAGTAATACCTTTTTCATAGGTTCGTAATGTGTTTGTTGTTAGTATTTTGTGTTTGTTTGTATTCGCCGATGGTGGTCACAGTGTGTGATTGGGTCAAGCAGGGTGCCCACAAAGCGTGTGTATAGTTAAGCGTAAAAGTACAATTTTTTTCGTGGCCAACAAATTTTTCGCACCTATTTTTTATATTTATATCCAATTTTTTCTCTTGGTGCGAGGTTTGTAGTGTAGGGTGTGTGAGAAAATGAACATCACCAGAGGGGCTAAAGTGTGGCAAAATGCCGCGTAGGGTACGCTGAATTGGACACTGGCGGAACAAAAATTCTAAAAAATTTCGTTAGTTTGTTGTAAATTAATCGAATAATAGTGTATATTTGCAGTCCGAAACGCAAACCTTCGGCAGAACGGTTAGTTAGATTATTCATTCGTTTTACAAATAAAAACTTAAAGTTATGACTAAAGCAGATATCGTAAGCAACATTGCTAAACAGACTGGTGCAGAGAAAGTTCTCGTTCAGGAGATTGTAGAGGCTTTCATGGAGAACGTAAAAAATTCGCTCATCGAGAACGAGCCCGTTTACCTGAGGGGTTTCGGTAGCTTCATCATCAAAGAGCGTGCACAGAAAGTGGCTCGCAACATCTCGAAGGGTACCACTCTGACCATTCCCGCTCACAACATTCCCGCTTTCAAGCCCGCTAAGAGCTTCGCAAGCAAAGTAAAATAAGGAGAGCAAGCATTTTTTTGTTAACCCACTAATAATTAAAGAACTATGCCTAACGGTAAAAAAAGGAAAGGCCCCAAGATGGCTACCCACAAACGTAAAAAACGTTTGCGCAAAAATCGTCATAAACACAACAAGAAATAGGTTGTCGGTTTACCTTCACTAATCAATAAAGCTGAAAGCCTAATCCGCAGGCTTTCAGCTTTGTTTTTTAGTTGGTAAGGTGTAGACAAAGGCCTGTTTCGGACAGTGTAGATGACCATTTGAAATTTGGATTTGAAGAGCTGTGCCCCACATTTTTATGATTTGTGGGCATCTGCTGTTGTGTGGTGGTCTGTGGACTGCCTATGGTGGCAGGGAGCTCGGTGAACTACCTCCTCTTGGTTGGCGGCTGTGGCCCAAATGGCTGGCTCGGTAGGGCAGGGGCCCACCCAGGCCGAGAGAAAGATTATGACTGATTAAACTATTTTATGAACAGAGAATTAATTATCAATGTTTCCGCAGGCGAAGTAACCATTGCGCTCGTTGAGGACAAACAGCTGGTCGAGCTGAGCAAAGAGAGTTGCAAGAGTGGCTTCGCGGTAGGCGATATCTATCTGGGCAAGGTACGCAAGATTATGCCCGGACTGAACGCCGCATTCGTCAACATTGGTCACGAAAAGGACGCTTTTATCCACTACTTGGACCTGGGACCGCAGTTCACCACGCTCCATAAGCTCGTGGCCAACCTCTCGACGAAGAAGAAAAACGTGCGAACAGAGAGCCTCAGGTTGGAACAAGCTCTGCCCAAGACGGGTAAACTTGGCGACCACATTGCGGGCGGACAGCCCATTATGGTGCAGATTGCCAAAGAGGCAATCTCGACCAAAGGCCCACGACTTACGGCCGACATCTCTCTGGCAGGTCGCAACGTAGTACTGATACCCTTCTCGAACAAAATATCCATATCGCAGAAGATTCGCTCCAACGAGGAGAAGAAACGACTCAAAAAGATTGTCGACTCGGTGTTGCCCAAAAACTATGGTGTGATTGTTCGCACCGCCGCAATGGGCAAGAGCGACGTAGACATCGAGCAGGACATACTCTCGCTCATCAAGAAGTGGGAGCAGGCTCTCGAAGGAGTTAAAACAAAGGTACCCCCCTCGCAGCTGCTCAGCGAGATGAGCAGGGCCAACACCATCATTCGCGACTCGCTCAACAGTTCGTTCAACGCCATCCACGTCAACGACGAGGCGCTCTACAACGAGATTCGCGACTATGTGAAGGTCATCGCCCCCGACAAACTGAAGATTGTCAAACTCTATAAGGGCTCGCAGCCCATCTTCGACAACTTCGACATCTCGCGTCAGATTAAGTCGCTCTTTGCCAAGTATGTGTCGCTCAAGCGAGGTGCCTACCTCATCATCGAGCACACCGAGGCTATGCACGTCATCGACGTCAATAGTGGCAACCGTGCAAAGGTGGCTGACGACCAGGAGAGTACCGCTATGGATGTTAACCTCTCGGCTGCTGCCGAAATCGCCCGTCAGTTGCGCCTGCGCGATATGGGCGGTATTGTGATTATCGACTTTATTGACCTCCACAAGGCCGAGAACCGCCAGCGACTCTATGACGAGATGCAGAAGTTGATGGCTGGCGACAAGGCCAAACATACCATCCTGCCCATCACCAAGTTTGGCCTGATGCAGATTACTCGCCAGAGGGTGCGCCCCGAGGCTATCAGCAAGGCCGAGGAGACCTGTCCCACTTGTGGTGGTACGGGCAAGGTGTCGCCCTCGATTCTGATAGACAAGCAGATAGAGAATCAGATTGCCTACTACGCAATCGAGAAGCGCAAGCGTGCGCTGAAGGTGGTTGTAAACCCCATTTTGGCGGCTTGGCTTACCAAAGGTGGCTTGTGGAGCATACGCCGAAGGTGGTGCCGCAGGTACTTGTGCCGTGTGAAGGTGGTTGTTGACCAGTCGCTCGGTATGGTCGAGTTTAGGCTCACCGACAAGCGAAACCGCCAACTGCAATAGCAGAGCAGACTATACCAGAGGGGCTGCACGTCGATTGAGGGCGTGAGGGCCCCTCGGTTGTCTTGGGGGTTGAGAGTTTACTGTTTACTGTTATCAGTTATCAGTTTACAGACCCCTCCGCCCTTCGGGCACCTCCCCTAACTTAGGGGAGGAGTTCTTTTAGGGGCATTAAAGTCCTTAAAGTCCTTAATGACTTAGGTCGGTTAGACGTTGGACGTTAGACGTTAGACAAATAATATGAAAAAAGCACCTACCATAACCATTGGCGATATTGTCAGCAGGGCGGCCAAGACCAAACAGGTGGCCCAACTGGTCACTGCTATCGAGAGTTGTCAAGTGGCAGAGGTCGAGCAACTTGTGGGCTCGGCCTATGCCCTCTATGCGGCTGCTGTGGCGGCCCGTATGGGGGGCGTACACATCTTTGTGGCGGCCGACAGAGATGCCGCAGCCTACCTGTGCAGCGACTTCTATGCAGTGGCGGCCGACAAAGATAGGGTGCTGTTTTTGCCCTCGAGCTACAAGCGCTCCATACGCTTTGGGGCCGAGGATCAGTCGGGTGTGGTGCAGCGCACCGCTGCGCTGGAGGCCATACGCCACCACTCGGTGGGGGGAGTTGGGCTGATTGTCTGCACCTACCCCGAGGCACTGGCCGAAAATGTGGTCACCTCGGACCAAGTGAGCGATGCCGCCATTCGCGTAAGGGTGGGCGAGAGGTTCTCGATGCAGTCGCTCCAAAGAGATGTCGAGGAGCTTGGTTTTCAGAGGGTTGACTTTGTCTACGAGCCTGGCCAGTACTCGATGAGGGGCGGTATTTTCGATATCTTTTCGTATGCCGAGAATAAGCCCTTCCGAATCGACTTTTTTGGCGACGAGGTCGAGAGCGTCAGGAGGTTTGACATTGCCTCGCAGCTCTCGCAAGACAAGGTCGACCAGGTGACCATAATCCCCAATCTGAAAAACTTTACGGCCGACAAGAAGGTGCCCCTGGCCGACTATGCCGAGGGGGCAGTGTGGTGGATGAGCGATCTGGACCATACGCTCGGTATGCTCGACGAGGTGAGGCGCAAACTGCTGGCCGAGAGCGACGAGCCCGCCATCGATGCGGCCCGAGTGACCTCGGCAAAGGCCTTTCTGGCTTCGACAGATGGGGCTGCAATGGTGCTGCGAGGGGCGAGCAGCCGACGACAGGCGAGCGAAAAGGTGACGTTCCACACCACTCCACAGCCCTCGCTCAACAAGCAGTACAACCTGCTGGCCGATGAGATTGAGGCCCGAGCATTGAGGGGCTACACGACCTATATTTTGTCGGAAAACCACGCCCAGTTCGAGAGGCTCGAAAATGTGCTTGCCGCAACGCGCACCAAGGCCCACTTCGAGCCGCTGAAAACTACGCTCCACGAGGGCTTCTCGGACCACACGCTGAAGGCGAGCCTATATACCGACCACCAGATTTTTGAGCGCTATCACCGCTACTCGCTGCGTGGCGAGATTGACCGCAGGGAGAGCCTTACGATTGCCGAACTTAACCAGTTGCAAGTGGGTGATTATGTGGTACATATCGACCACGGAGTGGGCCAGTTCGGAGGACTTGTCCACACCACCGAGGGGGGTAAAGAGCAAGAGGCCGTCAAGCTGGTCTACAAAGATGGCGACGTGTTGCTGGTGAGCGTTCACGCCCTGCACCGCATTGCTCGCTACAAGAGCAAGGAGAGCGACGCACCCCCCAGGGTTTACAAACTTGGTACGGGGGCTTGGCAGAGGATGAAAGAGGCCACCAAGAGGGCTGTGAAGGACATTGCTCGCGAGCTCATACGCCTCTATGCCGAGCGCAAGGCGAGCGGTGGCTTCCGCTTCTCGCCCGACAACTACCTGCAACACGAACTGGAGAGCTCGTTTATGTACGAGGAGACCCCCGACCAGCAGAAAGCCGTAGAGTTGATAAAGGCCGATATGGAGTCGGCCGAGCCTATGGACAGGCTGGTGTGTGGCGATGTGGGCTTTGGCAAGACCGAGGTGGCTGTGAGGGCCGCATTTAAGGCCGCTTGCGACAGCAAACAGGTGGCTGTGCTGGTGCCTACGACCATCCTGGCCCTGCAACACTACCGCACCTTCTCGGAGCGAATGAGGGGACTGCCTGTGAGGGTAGATTACCTGAGCCGCACTCGCTCGGCCAAAGACACCAAGCAGATAATGGCCGACCTCGAGGCAGGCCGAATAGATATACTTGTGGGTACGCACAAGATTTTGGGTAAGGAGGTTAAGTTCAAGGACTTGGGCCTGCTTATTATAGACGAGGAGCAGAAGTTTGGCGTGGCCGCAAAGGAGAAGTTGCGCCAGTTGAGTGTGAGTGTCGATACGCTTACGCTTACGGCCACCCCCATACCCCGAACACTGCAATTCTCGCTTATGGGTGCAAGGGATTTGAGCGTCATCTCCACACCGCCCCCCAACCGCCAGCCCATCGTTACCGAGTCGCACACCTTTGACGAGGCCATCATTAGCGAGGCGCTGGACTTTGAGCTGGGCCGAGGTGGTCAGGTCTACTTTGTACACAACAGGGTGGAGGATATCGAGCGCATTGCCGCCATTGTCAAGAAGTTAAGGCCCGAGGCAAGGGTGGCTGTGGGCCACGGACAGATGCCCGCCCAGCAGCTCGAAAAGCTCATTATGGACTTTATCTATGGCGAGTACGACGTGCTGGTGGCCACCACCATTATTGAGAACGGAGTCGACATACCCAATGCCAATACCATCATTATCAACAATGCCCAGAACTTTGGCCTGAGCGACCTGCACCAGTTGCGTGGCAGGGTGGGGCGTAGCGACCGCAAGAGTTACTGCTATCTGCTCTCGCCCCCCGACGAGCTGCTATCGAGCGAGTCGAGGCGTAGGCTCAGGGCCATCGAAGAGTTCTCGGAGTTGGGCTCGGGATTTAACATTGCTATGCAGGATTTGGACATCCGAGGTGCAGGCAACCTGCTGGGTGCCGAGCAGAGCGGATTTATTGCCGATATGGGCTTTGAGACATACCAGAAGATTCTCAATGAGGCCATTGCCGAGTTGAGGGCCGAGGGCGTTGAGGGGGTAGATGAAGTGGTTGGACAGAGCGAGGGCGAAAAGCAGCAACCAACTGTGGCCGAGATTGTTGCAGGTGGGGGTGCTATGGCCGAACAGACCGACCAGGCGGCTGGGCCAGTCGAAAACATCTGCTTTGTGGGCGACTGCCAAATCGAGACCGACGCTGTGGCCCTGCTGCCCAATAGCTATGTGAGCCAGCCGAACGAAAAACTCAAGCTCTACCGCCGCCTGGACAGCATAACCAACGAGGCCGATATGGAGCGATTTGTAGCCGAGATGGTCGACCGCTTTGGCCCAATGCCACCCCAGGCCACTACGCTTGTGGATGTGGTGCGACTGCGCTGGAGGGGTATGGCCCTGGGCTTTGAGAAACTGAAGGTCAAGAACGGCCTGATGCTGGGGTGGTTCCCTGCCGATGGTCGTTCGCCCTACTACAAGAGTCGCCTCTTCGGAGCCATATTGCGCTTTGTGGCGCAGAATCCTGCACGATTTGTGCTCAAACAGAACAATAACAAGGTCTATTTGACGTTTAGAAATGTAGAGGGTGTGGGCGCTGCGTGCCAGTTGCTCGACCAAATCAGCCGACAGGTTTCGACGCCCGAAGAGGCCAAATAGAACCCCAGAAAAAGAAAAAACATACCTCGGAGAGGGAAAATTGATGATGAAGGGTGTTTTTTCTTTGAAAAAAGAGAGAAAATTTTGATATTTGCAAAATCTGTTTGGAGTTTTCAAAAACGGAGTAATTTTTCGTAGAAAAAATGCAGTTGAAAAAAGCAATATACGCAACACTTTTTGTGGCCTTCGTGATGATGGGCACAAGCAAGGCTGTGGCCCAGAGCAGCAGCCTTAACGCCTACTCGCCCTATACCTTCTACGGCATTGGCGACATCAACGAGCAGGGCAACGCAGTTACTCGTGCTATGGGCGGCGCAGCGCTCGGTTTCCGCAATCCACTCTATGTCAATGCAGTCAATCCAGCTTCGTATAGCTCGGTCAGGAGCAACAGCTTCTTGTCTAACTTCGATATGGAGGGCCAGAACGTATATGCACGCACCGCTACGGCCAAGACCAGCAACAACTCGTTCAACATCCGCGACATATCGATGTCGTTCCCCCTGGGTAAGGGCCTCGGCGCAGGTGTGAGCGTTAGCCCCTACAGCTCGGTGGGCTATAGGGTACAGTTCTATGACCAGGACCCCGATGTGTTGGCAAATATTGGCCAGATGCTCTATGCCTACACTGGCGAGGGCGATGTGACACAGTTTAAGGCTGGCGTTGGCTGGGAGCCCTTCAAGGGATTCTCGATTGGTGCCGATGTGGTCTATCTGCACGGCAATATCGAGCGTAGCTACAACGCTATTCCTACCGTTATCACTGGCTCGGGTGGCTACCATACACTGATGGGCACCATTCAGGAGAATATCGACAAGTTCTTCGGCTCGGTGGGCTTGCAGTGGACTCCAATCTCGAATGTCGACCATGTGCTCACCATCGGTGCAATCTACCAGATGGGTGGCCGCACAAATGGCAAGGTGGTCGAGATTGTGCCCGTAAATGCTACCTTGGCACCCGAGATTAACGCTGTGGAGAAGGAGTACACCTCAGACTTCTCGCTGGCCAACACCTATGGCGTGGGCCTCTACTACCACCGCACCAAATGGAGCGTGGGTGTGGATTGGAAGTTTGCCGACTGGGGTAGTCGCAACCAGGGCGATGTGAGCGAGAACATCTGCTTCCGCAATACCAACAAGGTGAGCTTGGGCGGTCAGTATACCCCCAACCCTGGCGATGTGCGTAACGCACTGAACCGTTGGACCTATCGCGCAGGTCTGCGCTGGGCACAAAACTATGTGGTGCTCAACAATACCCCCATCAGCGACGTGGCTCTGACTATGGGCGTGGGCATACCCTTGAGGATGACAGGCCTGTCGAACATCAACCTGGGCCTCGAGTTGGGCCAGAGGGGTACGACCAATGCAGGCTTGGTGAGGGAGAACTACTTGAAGTTTACCATAGGCTTTAGCTTCTTTGGCGAGGACTACTGGTTTATGAAGGTCAAGTACGACTAATGAGTTGAAACATACGAACAAAACAAAATATCAAACTTAATAAAAAACTAATTCAATGAAACGTATCGTAATCAAATCGATGGTTATGCTGGCGCTGATGATGGGCGGCAGCGTAGTTGGTTCGACCGTGATGGCTCAGACCCAGGAGCAGGCACAGGTAGAGGAGACCCCCGCACAGCGCAAAGCTCGTGAGAAAGCAGAGAAAAAGGCTGCTAAAGAGGCCGAGAAGAAACGCAAAGCCGAGGAGAAAGCTGCAAAAGCAGCTGCAAAAGAGGCTGAGAAGATTGCAAAGATTATCGCAGCCCAGAAGGCAGCCGAGGCTAAAAAAGGTGGTGCCCCTGCACAGCAGCAGCCTACCAGCACCTTCGGTCCCGAGTGGGGCGAGAACGCTACCCCTGCACAGAGGGAGGAGAACGTAAAGACCTACAACTTCTTCATCGATGCTTATAACAACAAAGACTACGACAAAGCTCTGGAGTATGCCTACACACTGATTAACAACTGCCCCAAAGCTCGTAGTACTGTGTATGTAAACACCGCCAACATCTATCGCCAGAAGATTGCTCGCTCGAAATCGCTCGACGAGAAGGCTATGAACATCGACTCGCTGATGAAGGTTTACGACTACCGTTTGGCTGCATTTGCCGATGATGCCAAGTATGGCGAGGTTTACATCATCAAGAACAAAGCGAAAGATTACTACAAATATCGCGCAGAGGACAAGGCTGGTATGCTGAAACTCTTCCGCCACGGTATCGAGATTGACCCCGAGATTGACCCCACCTTCATCAACCAGTACTTCACCGTGTTGGTAGAGGAGTATGAGGCTCTGAACGTCGAGACCGACCACTTTATGAGCGAGTATGAGTTTATGGCCAGCAAGATGGACCAGGTAACCGACGAGGAGGCTAAAACCTCGTTCGACGCACTGCTGATTAAATCGGGTGCTGCCGACTGCAATAACTTGGAGACCATCTTCTCGGAGCGTCTGGCTAACGACCCCGACAACGCTGCACAGATTGAGAAGGCATTCAAGCTGATGGCTCGTAACAACTGCCAGAGCGAGTTCTTCCTGATGGTGGGCGAGAAGTACTATGCCAACACCCCCTCGACCGAGGTTGCACAGATGTTGAGCAAGGTCTTTGAGAACGCAAAGAACTTTGACAAAGCTATCCACTATCTGAATGCTGCAATTGAGCACGAGACCAACCCCAAAGCTAAAGCTAATCTGTGTGTTCAGATTTCGGGTACCTACCTGGCTGCCGAGAACGCTCGCGAGTCGGCCGACTACGCCAAGAAGGCTATCGAGTTTGATGCCGACAACGGCTCGGCTTACATCTGCTTGGCTCAGGCCTACGTTACTGGCTCGAGCGCTTGCGTAGACTTCGATAAACAGACCGTATTCTGGCTGGCTTATGACCTGGCTGCCAAAGCTCGTGGCCTCTTTGAGGGTAACGCCGAGCAGCAGGAGGTTGCCACCACACTGATGAACACCTACCGCAACTACTTCCCCGCACAGTCGGATTGCTTCTTCCGCGGTCTGACCTCACAGGGCGATCCCTACACTGTTAAGTGTGGCTGGATTTCGGGTGGTACCACTGTTAAGTACAAATAGTGACTATAGGCAGGTACATAACTAAAATAGCAATGGTAGCATCTCTCGTGGGAGGTGCTATCTTGCTGTTTTCGTGCAAAGCGCAACCCAAGTCGTCGGGCGTCAATCTCGAGACGATGATTACCCAGCAGAGCGACACTCTGACGATGATTTATACCAAAAACGGGCAGAAGGACTACCGCTTTACCACTCCGCTGATGGAGAGGTATGAGTTTGCCCGTGACCCCTATATGGAGTTCCGCTACGGCATCGAGATTATCACCTTCGACTCGCTCGGCAATGAGGCCTCGCAACTGCTGGCCGACTATGCCATCTACTATGAGAAGCGCGAGTTGTGGGAGGCCCGTGGTAATGTTAGAGGCCGAGGTGAGGATGGCCGTAGGCTCTATACCCAACAGATTTTCTGGGACGAAAAGACTGACAAGGTCTACTCGAATGTCGACACAAAGGTTGTCGATGGCGACGACGTGTTTGTGGGCGAGGGCTTCGAGTCGGACTCGGAGTTTAAGGACTGGGTATTCCGCGAGAGCAAGGGCCGTATGTGGGTAGATGCCTCGCAGGGCGAGAGCGACCAGACCACCGAGGGTGAGAAGGCTGAAGGCGAGAAGGGGAGCAAGAAGGGCGCAGAGGATAACAAAGGCGCAGGCGAGAAGGTGGATGGCGAGAACGAAAAGAGCGCCAAGCCAGCTGTGAAAGAGCGTGAGGGTAAGGTGGTTAAACCCATTGCACCCCCA
This sequence comes from Tidjanibacter sp., assembly GCA_045543795.1. Taxonomy (GTDB): domain Bacteria; phylum Bacteroidota; class Bacteroidia; order Bacteroidales; family Rikenellaceae; genus Tidjanibacter. The sequence goes on along the minus strand of JAZPXV010000015.1, from coordinate 92,016 downwards.
AGCAACATCAAACCCATAAATGGAGGTGGTGAGGAGCCGAAAGGCCGCTTTGCAAAGGAGCGTAAAGCTGGCAAGGCGAGCCAAGCTGCCAGGGTGGATAATGCGCGTAGGAGCAACGAGCCTGCTAAATCGACTGGTGGCCCCACAAAATAGAGAGAGTTCTACTCCGCCACAATGAGGATGAAAAGATGGGGCGGAGTCTCTTTTTTGTATATAATAAGTAATAAAAATAGGTAATCGTAAAGATAGATGGATAGTCTTTTGAGCGTTGTAACCATTACGTTGGTGTCGTTGCTGTTGTCGGCCTGGTTCTCGGGTATGGAGATAGCATTCACGAGCGCCAACCGCCTGCGTATGGAGATTGACCGCAAGCGCGGCGGTGTGGTAGGGCGCATAATCGACAAGTTTGCAGCCAAGCCTGGCGAGTATATCACCACAATGCTGGTGGGCAACAATATTGTGTTGGTTGTCTACTCGACCTTTATGACCGAGCTCATTCACCTATTGGCTGCCAAGATGGGCATCGCTATGTCGCCCGATTCGGTTGTGATAGAGACTCTTATCTCTACGATTGTGATAATCTTCTTGGGCGAGTTTGGCCCCAAGAGTTTGTTTAGGTTGAGGCCCAACTCAATCTTCAGGGCCTTCATTTTGCCAGTTTATTTGGTCTACCTGATACTCTTCCCACTGTCGAAACTGACCACTATGCTGGCATTTGCGCTGTTGAGGTTGTTCGGACTGAAGGTTAAGGAGGAACACAACATCAAGAGCTTTGGCAAGATTGACCTCGAGAGCCTCATTGATGAGAGCGCCGAGGCGGCCGAAAAGAACCCTGCAAATGATATAAAAATCTTCCAAAACGCACTCGACTTTTCGGACCTGAGAGTGAGAGATTGTATGGTCCCGAGGGTAGACGTAGAGGCTGTGGAGGTAGAGACCTCGATTGAGGAACTGACCAATAGATTTGTGGAAACGAACTACTCACGCCTGTTTGTGTGGGAGGGTAGTATCGACAATATTATAGGCTATGTGACGACCAAGAGTTTGTTCCGCAAGCCACAGAGTATTAGGGAGATATTGATGCCCGTGAGGTATGTGCCCGAAACAATGGAGACCGAAAAACTGATGGGCGAGATGATACGCTCGCGCCAGGCTGTGGCGGTGGTTATCGACGAGTTTGGTGGCACGGCCGGCATATTGTCGCTGGAGGATGTGCTGGAGGAGATTGTGGGCGAGATTGAGGACGAGCACGACGAGCCCGAGTTGGTCGAGAAGGTGCTCAAGGATAAGCAGTGGGTGCTGTCGTGCCGACTGGAGGTTGCCTACCTTAACGAACGCTACGGACTGGAGCTCGAGGAGAGCGACGAGTACGACACCCTGGCTGGCTACATTATTGCCAAATATGGCGGTATTCCAACGGTCGGAACGGTGATCGAAAATGGTGGAAAAGAGATAAAAATCCTAAAATCTACCTCTTCGAGGGTAGAATTGGCAAAAGTTAGGCTTTTGTGATGTGGTTTTTCGGATAAAATCACTATATTTGAGGCCAATTTGCGAAAAGTGCCTGGCGGTACACTTTCAAGGTGAGAGGAGTGGCGGTGGGCAAGCAGATTAAGAGAACGCAACAAAAGACAAAACAAAATAAAAAATTACAAACAACTCAAATCAAAATGGCATCATTAAATGATTTAAGAACCAAGGGTGGCTGGGTGTTGACTATTGTCCTCGCAGTCGCTATGCTCGCCTTCGTATTGGGCGACCTTTTTAGCAGTGGTAGCATCTTCGCTTCGCGCCAGAACCGCGTGGGCAAAATCAATGGCGAGGTTATCGACTACCAGGTTTATCTCAACCAGACCGAGAATATCAAAAACATCTACACCATGTTGTGGGGTACCAGCGCTTTCAATGCCGAGCAGTACGATATGATCTACGACGAGGCTTGGAACGACCTGGTTATGACTCACGCCTATGCACCTTCGTTCGAGAAGTTGGGCCTGACCGTTAGTAACGCCGAGGTGGTTGATATGATTCAGGGTGCTTACACTTCGCCCCTGATTGCAAGCTTCTTCTCGGATCCCCAGACTGGTCAGTTCAGCGCCGAGGCTATGGCAGGCTTCCTGACCCAGGTAGAGAACGACCCCAACGCATTCGCAATCTGGAACTACATCAAACAGCGTGCTTCGGAGCAGCGTCTGCTCTCGAACTACACTAACTTGATTGCCGAGGGTATGAACGCCAACAACCTGGAGGTTAACAGGAGCGTAGAGATGGCCAACAACGCCTCGAATGTTAAGATTGTGTCGAAACAGTACTATACCATCGCTGACTCGCTGGCAGGCAAGGTTAGCGACTCGCAGATTAAGAAGTACTATAACGAGCACAAAGAGCTCTATCGCCAGAAAAATAGCCGCGAGGTAGAGTATGTAGTATTCAATGTTGAGCCTTCGGAGGCCGACTATGCTGTTGCAAAAGAGGAGATTGAGGCTATGGCCGAGGAGTTCAAGGCTGCTGCCGATCCTATGCAGTTTGCTGCCGCCAACTCATACGACCGCCCCGACTACAACTACTACACCAAAGATAGGATGATTGACGTTCGCTTCAAGGGTATCGCCTTTGAGAACGAGAACAATGGTTTCTACGGCCCCGTACTGCACGAGCCCAGCAACACCTATACCATCGCTCGCGTGTCCGACATCCGTATGATGCCCGACTCGTTGGAGGCTCGCCACATCCTGCTCTCGTATGACCAGAAAGATTTGGCCGACAGCATCGCAACCGCTCTGCGCAAAAACAGCAAGCAGTTTGCAGCCCTGGCCGAGAAATACTCGCTCGACGGTAGCGCAGCCGATGGTGGTAAACTGGGCCGCTTTGCTCCCGAGCAGATGATTCCCGAGTTTAGCAACGCTCTGATTGAGGCTTCGACTGGCAAGATTGTAGTTATCGAGAGCCAGTTCGGTATCCACGTTGCCCAGGCTACTTGGAAAGGTAAATTGTCGAAGAGGGCACAGGTTGCCAAGGTTAACTACCGCGTAACCCCTGGCGATGAGACCCTGCAGCTGGCATCGAACGAGGCTAACGAGTTTATTTCGGAGGTTAACAGGCTGGGCTTCGACAAAGCAGCCACCAAACTTGGTCTGTCGAAACGCTCGATTACTATCAACAACAAAGACCGCCAGATTTACACCCTCAAGGATGCTCGCGAGCTGATTCGCTGGTCGTTCAACAACAAAGAGGGCGCTCTGTCGAACATTATGGAGATCGACGGCGACTATGTTGTGGCTACCGTTAAGAAAGTACGCACAGAGGGCTACAAACCCGTTGAGGAGGTTGCCGTTTCGATTGCAAACGTATTGAGCCACGAGAGTAAAGCTGCTCAGGTTGCACGAATGGCTGAGGGTGCTACCACCATCGAGGAGGTTGCCGAGAAACTCAACACGACCGTTATCGATGCTGAGGAGTTGCTGGGCAACGCCAACAACATCTCGGGTATGGGCCCCGCTCTGGAGCTGATTGGTAACATTTCGGTTTTGCCCGAGAATACTCTCGTAGGCCCATTTGTTGACGACTATAGCGTTTGCTACATCTTTGTTGAGGGCCGCACCGCAGCCGAGAACGTAACTGCCGAGAACGAGAAAGTTCGCCTCGACTCGTATGGCCTCTACCGCCTCGAAAACCGTTTGAACGAGGCTCTCGAGAGCACTGCAAACGTAGAAGACAACCGCACTAAATTCTTCTAAACGACATAATACACACACTTTCAACGACTATGGCAAACGAGAATCAGCAGCAGCGTATGGAGGTTGAGCTGGATGCCGAGGTGGCCCAGGGCAAGTACTCCAATTTGGCAATCATTAGCCACTCGCCCAGCGAGTTTGTGTTGGACTTTGCGGCAGTGCTGCCTGGAGTCCAGAAGGCAAAGGTCAAGAGCCGCATTATCTTGACCCCCGAGCACGCCAAGGCGCTGATGCTCTCGTTGCAGGAGAACGTAGCTCGCTACGAGCGTAACATTGGCGAGATTAAGCTCAACAAGGCTCGTGGTCCCCAGGGTGGCTTCAATATGGGCCAGGCGTAGGGGGCGAGAGAGGGCCAGTCGTGAGGGGGTGCGAGGCGATAAAGCGGCCCCAACACCCCGAGTGCATAATAGAAAATGGCGACTTCCAATGTGTGGAGGTCGCCATTTTTTGGTGTGTAATGTAGATATAATAATAGATGATATGACAGCTCTATTGGAGTAGGGCTCGGGCGGTGGCCACATCGCGACCAATCTGTTCGGTGAGGGCCTTGCGTGAGGGGAACTTCTGCTCGGGACGGATGAATTGAACGAGCTCGACCTCGATGAGCTGCCCATATAGGTCGGCATCGAAATCGAGTATGTGAGCCTCGATGCGACGCGCTCCGCCCTCTACGACCGAGGGACTGAATCCTATATTAACGATAGCGCAGTGACGCACTCCGCCAACTACGGCAAAGCCTGCATAGACTCCGTTGGCAACCGCAGAGAGGTCGCACTCCTCGGCCGACAGATTGGCCGTAGGGAAACCCATCTGGTGACCTAAACCATTGCCGTAGATTACTCGACCTATTATTTTTATATTTAGACGGTTACTTTTCAAAACCTTGCTATTGACCTTTTGGTAGTTTTTTTGTATCTTGCGCTCGTATCTTTGTCGTACTATGCGCGTCAACGCTGTTGACTGCTCAAATATACACTTTTTATGCAAGAAATTGTTCATCCTAAAGGTAAAATTTACTACTCGATGGGCGAGGTGGCCGAGTTGTTTGGTGTCAACGCCTCGTTGCTCCGCTTCTGGGAGGAGGAGTTCCCTATCCTCAAGATTGCCAAGAATAGTAGGGGCCACCGCATCTACACCACCGACGATGTAGACAACATTCGCCTTATCTACTACCTTGTGAAAGAGCAGGGTATGACACTGGAGGGTGCCAAGAAACGCATCCGCCAGAATCGCGAGGGGGTTAACCGCGATGCCGAGATTGTAGAACGCCTGCGCGGTATTCGCAATATGCTGGCCGCCCTGCGCGAGGAGCTCGGTGGCGACACCCAGGTGATTGAGTTTGAGGAGGATGATGAGGTAGTGGTGACCGACAAAGTTGCAACAGAGAGCCCTGCGGCCGAGGTGCAGCCCACTGCCCAGGAAGTGGCTGTGGAGTCTGTTGCGGTGTCAGAGGAGCCCGAGGTTGTGGAGGTTGTAGAAGAGCAGCCTGCTGGTGACGAACAGTTTATGGTGGCCGAGAGTGCAGTGGCCGAAAAGGCCGAAAAGGCCGAAAAGCCTGCCAAGGCGGCCAAGGTGGGCACGCTGATTGGGGGCAACTTGTTCTCGCCCGAGGATATACGCCTGGCGGTGGCAAAGCAGTCGGCCAAAGAGTCCAAGAAGGAGGCAAAGAATAGGGTGATTGAGCAGACTCTGTTTTAGTCTGCGCTGTGGCCAAATGAACAACACAAGAGAGAGTTATTTGTATCAGTATGAAGGTATGCGACATAGTTGCGGCGCTTGAGGCCGAGGTGCCACTGGGATGGCAGGAGAGTTACGACAATGCTGGCCTGGCTGTGGGCAATCCGCAGGCCGACGTTGAGCGCGTGTTGGTGGCTCTGGATGTCACCGAGGAGGTGGTTGACGAGGCGATAGAGGTGGGGGCGCAGATGATTGTTAGCCACCACCCCATAATCTTTCGCCCCATAAAGCGACTGGCTTGGGCCAATCGCCAGCAGCGCACCATTGCCAAGGCTATCGAGCACGGCATAGCCCTCTATGCGGCCCACACCAACCTTGACAGCGCCCCTGCCGAGGGGATAAGCCACCGCTTGGCCCAGATGCTCTCGCTGCGTGAGGTGGCTCTGTTGGAGCCCTCGGGTACCGAGGGGGTGGGCATAGGTGTTGTGGCCGAGGTCGTTGGAGAGCCTGTGGCTGCGGTCGATATGCTGGCCCAGATAAAGACCACCCTCGGAGTTGAGGCCTTGAGGCACAGCCCCATTAGGTGCCAGAGGGTGCAGAGGGTTGCTATTTGTAGCGGCAGTGGTGGCTCGCTCATCGAGGCGGCCGAGGCAGTTGGGGCCGATATGTACTTGTCGGCCGACTTCAAATACCACGATTTTGTCGATGCCGACCGTATGATACTGGTCGATGCAGGACATTTTGAGACCGAAATTTGCGCAATTGACATTTTGTTTGAGATATTATCAAAAAAATTACCTACTTTTGCACTCCATAAGAGTACCTGCTCGGTCAACCCCGTAAACTATATGTTGTAGAGCGAGTAAGGAGGCTTACCAATCGGTTAGGGATAATAATTTAAGAAGATTCAAATATAGAGTATGGCAACAACTAACAGAAAGAACGTAGAGACCGTCGACTACACTATGCAGGAGCGCATCAAAGCACTCTATGAGTTGCAGAAAATCGACTCGAAAATCGACGAAATCAACAAGATTAAGGGCGAACTGCCTATGGAGGTAGCCGACCTCGAGGATGAGGTAGCTGGCTTGCAAACCCGCCTCGACAAAATTCAGAACGATATCGACGAGCTCAACGCACTGCTCCGCAAGGACAAAGAGGATATTGAGCAGAGCCGAATCCAGATTGCCAGGTACGAAGAGCAGCAGAAAAATGTTCGCAACAACCGCGAGTTTGATTCGATTGGTAATGAGATTGAGTATATCAAACTGCAGATTCAGTTGTGCGAGAAACACATCAAACAGTACACTGCCGACCTGAAGGTTAAGAAACAGAGCATCGAGGATGTTGAGGCTGCAAAGAGCGACCGCGAGATTGACTTGGCTGCCAAACGTGCCGAGCTGGAGAGCATCGACGCCGAGACCGCACAGGATATCGAGAACCTGAAGGCCCAGGCCGATAAGGCTCGCGAGGTAATCGACGAGCGCCTGTTGCAGGCTTACTGCCGTATCCGCTCGAATGTTCGCAATGGTATGGCTGTTGTGCCCATCAAGCGTGACGCTTGTGGTGGTTGCTTCAACCGTATTCCTCCCCAGCGCCAGAGCGAGATTCGCCAGGGCAGGAAGATTATCATCTGCGAGTACTGCGGCCGCGTGCTGGTGTCGGATGAGATGTAGTCTCCAGGGTTAGGAACGAGTATATTAGAGAGCGAAGAAGCCAAGATGTGTGGAAACATCTTGGCTTCTTTTGTTTTGTGCTTTTATGGTAAGTGGGTGTTACTTCACGCTCCTCTTTGCCACTCTCTTTGCGGCTCGGGCAGCCTCTTTGGCCGCTTTAGCCTGGGCTTTTTGCTCGGCTTGAGCCTGCTTGTCGGCAGCTTTTTGCTCTGCCCGAGCCTGCTTTTGCTCGGCCTTTGAGAGTTTGGCGGCAGCCTTCTGCTCGGCTTTGGCTTGCTTTTCGGCAGCCTTGCGCTCGGCTTTCGACTGCTTTGATGCGGCCTTTTGTTCGGCTTTGGCAGCCTCTTTGGCGGCCTTCTCGGCTTTTATGCGCTCGTGCTTTTCGCGTTGCAGGCGTGCGGCTTCTTCGGCTCGTGCGGCCTTTTCGAGGCGGAAACGCTCGGCCTTCTCCCTAACGCTGTCGCCCATCAGATAGAAGTTTACGATGTTGTTGAACACCAGGTTGAAGGCCCTGTTGACCAGCGGCATCTGCTTCTCCTCCGAGGTGGGGAAGGGTATCTCGTGCGAGTACTCAAAGGGGAAGTCGATGACCTCTACGCGAGTGGGTATGTCGCCACGTCGACCTTTCAGTGTGCGGATAATCTTTTTGAATGGCATCACCTTGTCGCCCTCGAGCGCAATGGCGTAGATGTTGTGGGCGTTGTGGGCAAATAGGCGCTCGCGCTCCGAGCGACGCTCACCATCGTTCATCATCAGCCCTATGGCGTCCCAATTCTGGCGAAAACGCATAGACTTGGGTGCGCCCACAAAGTTACGCCCCATCTGGCGCAGCTTCTTGCCGCTGTTGAGGCTCATAACGCTCTCGTAGGCCTTCTCGTCCATAATGTATTTCGATATGCCATACATCGAGTCGAAGGTGCCGCCGCCACAGAACATCGCCAGGCGCGAATTGCGGAATATATCTTCGGAGTTGTTGAGCAGCAGAATCTCGGCCAGGAAGCAGCCAATCGAATAGGCAAAGATGTCGACGTGTGCCCCCTTGCTGAAGAGTGGGTGACGGCCCGCCTTGATGCTGCCCACGATGTCGAGAACGTCGTAGTAGCTCTGTATGCCCGAGACCAAAAACTGCTCGGGATTCTTCTCAAGCCTGGTGCTCAGGGCGGCATTGGCAAAGGTTGATGTGGCGCCTCCCTCGACTGCTGTGCTGCGGTCGCTCACCACCTCGCGCATATTGCGTGGGTTGCTCCAGCTCTTGGGCGAGCGGTTGATGTGGTAGGCTATGGGGAACATCACCACAGGGCGTTCGCTCTTCTCGGCCAGAAATTTGGCCCAGGGCAGGTATTTGTCCCAACTGCGCTCGTTGAGGCCGTGGAAGAAGATGATTGCTCGGTCGAAGGTGTCGGCCCCCTTGGGGGTGATTATGGGGTAGACAAAGTGGTAGTTCTCGTCTTTGCCCCCTTGTGAGAGCTCGAAGTAGTAGAGGTTGCCGCGCATCACGCCCCCATCTTGGTACTCAACGGGGAAGGTCGATGTGTACTCGTAGTTGCGTATCTCTACTGTGCTGTCGGGCAGGTCGATAATGGGTTGTGAGGTGTTGTATAGCTTCGAGAGCTGTTCGCGCTCGCTCTTGTAGTCGGTCATAATCTGTTGGTTTATCTGCTTTTTCTTCTATCCACCAAAATTACTCACTCCCCTGTGGGGGTGCAACCGAGTAGGGGGTGCAAATTACACGCCCCAAAGAGCAACTTTTTACCGCTAACCGACTGACTCAAAACAAAATGGGTGGCGCAAAAATACACCACCCAAATAACTCTTTCCGTATTGTCCAATACCTATATATTATATATAGGCCTTCTTTTGTAATTGTCCACTCTATCCCTCTATCAGCTCGCGTGCTTGGGCCATTGCAGCCTCGGTAACCTCGTTGCCGCTGAGCATCTTGGCCACCTCTTCGATGCGCTCCTGGGCGGTGAGCAGACTTATGTTGGTGCGCCCTGCTTTGGCATCCTTCCACACGCGGAAGTGGGTGTCGCCCTTCGATGCCACCTGGGGCAGGTGGGTGATGTTCACCACCTGGCGGCCTGCCGACAGTTCGGCAATAATCTGGCCCGTAACATCGGCTATGCGGCCCGAGATGCCCGTATCAATCTCGTCAAATATGATGGTGGGCATATTTGCTCGGTCGGCAACCAGCGCCTTCAGGCAGAGCATAACGCGCGAAATCTCGCCACCCGAGGCCACCTTCTCAAGCGGCTGGGGCGAAAACTTGGGCGACGACGAGAACAGAAAGTCAATCCTGTCGGCCCCCGTAGGCTGTAACCCCTCGGTGGGGGCAATCTCGCACACAAACTGCGAGTGCTCCATACCCAGCCTTGCCAACATTGCTACCACCCCTTTGGCCAACTTGGCACCTGCCTTTTGGCGCGAGGCGGTCAGCTTGGCGGCGGCCTTCTGGGCCTGGGTGGTGCATTGAGCCACGCGGCTCTCAAGTGCGGCCAGTCGCTCGTCGGAGTCGACAATGACGGCCAGCTTGGTGGCATAGTCGGCCTCGAGAGCAATCAGCTCATCTACCGTCGTGAGCGAGTGTTTACGCAACAGAGTGTAGATGGCATCGAGCCTGTCGACCACCTCGGCAGCCCTCTGTGGATTGTTGTCCACGCGCCCCATCTGGTCGCCCAGTTCGGCCGAAATGTCCTTCAATTCGACCATCACGCTGTGGAGCCTTTCGCTCAACTCGCCTGCAGGGCCATATACATCCTTCAGCTTGGTAAAGGCGCTCTTGGCCCTCTTTACTCTGGCCAGTACGCCATTCTCCTCTTCATCGAGTGCTGCACTGCTCTCGCCCAGAGCCTCGGCTATGCGCTCAACATTGTCGAGCAACTTCTGTTCGGCCTCCAGCTCCTCCAACTCGCCACTGCGTAGCTTCAGGGCTGCCAGTTGGTTGTACTGAAACTCGATATACTCCTTGTCCCTCAAGTTGGCTTCGACCGTGCGCCTCACCTCGGCCAGCTCGGACTGGGCAGTGCGCAGAGCCTCCCAACGCCCACGGTAATCCTCCACCAGGGCCCCATTGTCGGCCATTGCGTCGACAATCTGCATCCTGAACTGTGGGTCACCAACCTTGAGCGAGTGGTGCTGCGAGTGGATGTCTATCAACTTGAGTCCCAGCTCTTTGAGCACCGACAGCTGTACGGGCATATCGTTCACATAGGCCCTCGACTTGCCTGCAGGGGTTATTACCCTGCGGATTATGCTCTCGTCGGCCCACTCGAGGTCGTTCTCCTCGAAGAACTCCTCCAGTCCGTAGGCGCCAATGGCAAAGCTGCCCTCGACCACGCAGTTGTGGGCGTTCTCCTTCAGCGCAGCCACGTCGGCCCTGGAGCCCAGCAACAGCCCCAAAGCTCCGAGCAGAATACTCTTGCCCGCACCCGTCTCGCCCGTGATGATGTTCAATCCAGGGCTGAGGGTTATGTCAAGTCGCTCAATCAGAGCGTAGTTTTCGACCAGCAGGTGGCGTAGCATAGCGGTTTGGTGTGGGTTTTTGTGAGCTTAAAATAGTGTGAGGGTGGGTTGTGAGGCAGCATTTGCTGTCGGTCTTTTGAGCCACAAAAGCGGGTAGAGTGCCTCCGACTTACTCTGTTGGTACGTCAATCGGTCGCCTCTCTCCCGCTTATGGTTTGTAGGTTGAATGTTAGGGGCGTATGGGTATGAGCCTCTATTTGTTCTCTTTGAACACAACCTCGCCATCGAGGAACTCCTCGGTTGCGATAAGTACGGGCTTGGGAATACGCTCGTAGTACTTCGAAATCTCAATCTGCTCGCGGTTCTCGAAGGTCTCCTCGAGCGAGTCAACATTGGTAGAGAAGTCGGCCAGCTTGCGATTGAGCTCCTGTTTGAGCTCGGTCGCAATCTGGTTTGCACGTTTGGCGATAATCGTTACCGACTCGTATACGTTGCCAGTGGGGGCGTCGATGTCGGTCAATTTGCGAGTTACCGTGTTGTTGGGTACGTTCTTTTTGATTTCCATATCTAACCTTATAAGTTTGTATTTGTATTTCCTGCTTGTGTGGTGGTGTAGCCCTCATCGGCCGACTCGTCGGTGCCCTCGACATTGTGCTTGGCAAGGAAGTTTTTGCACTGGCGCTGAATACGCTCGGCAGCCCTGCGGTGCTTGGTGTCGGGGAACTCGGAGATGAGGTTGTAGTATGCATCCATCGTGTCGAGATAGCGGTCTACCTGCAACGAGGAGATTGAGTTGGAGGCCAACTCGTAGCTCGACTCGAGTGTCAGATAGAGTATCTCCTCTCGGTGGGGAGTCTCGGGATACTGGTCCAGAGCGTTGCGCAGGGCAATGATGGCAGCCTTGTAACGCCTGGTCTTGTGGTAGGTACGAGCGTTGTAGAACGACTTGTCGTACAACTTGCCTTTCAGCTCCTCTATGCGCATCTGGCACAGGGGCAACTTGGGCGACGAGGGGTAGCGCTCCATATACTCGTTTATGGCCTGGATGGCCTGGATGGTGGTAGTCTGGTCGCGCGTAGCCTCGGGCGATGAGAAGTAGTAGCCCATGGCGTACATATACTCAACATCCTCCAACAGAGGGCTACGGCCGTAGGTACGGCGGTACTCGTCGAAAATCTGTGCACTGCTGGTGAAGTCGCCGCGCTTGTAGAAGCAGCAACCCGTGTAGTACATTATGGTGTCGGCACGCAGGGTGGTGGCATAGCGAGGCGAAATCTCGTCGAAGAGTTGCAGCGCACGCTCATAGTCGCCACCGTTGTAGTAGTCTATGGCAGCATAGAACATCTCGTCGGGATTGTTGCGCTTGAGCAGCTTGTTGTACGAGCCACAACCGACCATCATAAGCACCACAGCCAGTGCCACAAACCTAAAAATTACTCTCTTGTTCATAAATTTCTAACTCTGTCATTAAGAGCGCTGCCCGATAGTGAGGGCAAAATAACGCGCAAATTTATACATTTTTAACGACTATGGAAAATAATATATTATTTTTCAGCCCCAAAGAGTTGGTTTTTCTTTTGCAGGTGTGGCAGAAAAACCCTATCTTTGGACTACCGCCACCCCGAAGTGGCCGCTTTGACCCCAAATGTTGACACTATGAACCTGCTCGACCAATACGAAATCTACCTCACCTCGCAGCGACGCCTTGCCCCAGGCACCGTGGCTAACTACCTGCGCGACTGTCGAGCCTTCATTGAGTGGTGCGGTTACTCGGTCGACAACTTTACCGCCTCGGAGGTGGGCCAGCGCGACATTAAGGGGTGGGTGATGTCGCTCTCCGACAAGGAGGTTGCAGGGTGTATGGGCCCCAAGCGCAAATCCTCATCGGTCAATACCAAGGCCTCGTCGGTCCGAGCCTTCTTCACCTGGCTTAAGGAGGTCGAGAGGGTGGTTGAGGTCAACCCTGCAAAGGGTGTGCCCCGACTGAAGGTACCCTCTCACCTGCCTACCTATGTCCACCAGTCCGATATGACCCAGTTGGTGGGCGAACTGCGAGCCGAGGCACTCTCGGATGACTATGTTGTAAGGCGCAACGCCGTGCTGGTGTTACTGCTCTACGCTACGGGTATCCGCTTGGCCGAGGTTACGGCCCTCACGACCGCCAGCCTGGCCCACGACCTGGGCGAGGTGCGTGTGCTGGGTAAGGGCAACAAAGAACGCATTGTGCCCATTGTTAGCGGATTACGCCCTCTGGTAGAGGAGTACCTAAAATTTACCCGTCAAAAAATTTGCACAAACGACAATTTTTCGCTATTTTTAACATCGAAAGGCGAACCTATGAGTCGCCACCAGATTGAACGAGCGGTGCAACAGCGGCTTGCCGAGGCAGGAGTTAAGGGCAAACGGAGCCCCCACGTCTTAAGACACACTTTTGCGACCTTGCTGCTCGAGAATGGTGCCGACATAAGGGAGATACAGGAGCTTATGGGCCACTCGTCGTTGCGCACGACGCAGGTTTATACCCACAACAGCATAGCCTCGCTCAAAGAGGTCTATGCCACCGCCCACCCCCGCGGCCGCAACAGAGAGGGGTAGAGATTGTATGAGCTAAGTGAGGACAGACCTCCTCAGCTGCTTTGCAGCCACTCCCCCTAACTCAGGGGGAGAGTAGTTGTGGGGCGAGTGAGAACCGCAACCAACCTTTAACCCACGACCACTCCTCTCCTGAGTTAGGAGAGGTGCCCCAGAGGGGCGGAGAGGTCTGTAAAATAAGATAATAAGAACTAGCGCCCAATGGGAGTAGAACGCACAAACAATTTGCCAGAGGGTTTGGAACTTCGCCGCAAACTTCGCCGCAAAGCGACTCCAGAGGAAAACGCTATGTGGAAGATGTTGAGAGCGAAAAAGGTGGCTAATTCACACTGGTATCGCCAATTCTCTGTTGGGCCGTATGTGTTGGACTTTTATTGTCCCGAGGTAAGATTGTGTGTTGAGGTGGATGGTATTCACCATAACATGGATGAAGAGATGGCGCGAGATGAGAGGCGTACAAGGTTTCTCAATCGAGAGGGTATAGAAGTGTTGCGTATACCTAACGAGGCTGTTTGGAATTGTAGTGATATGGTTATTGCTACCATTGAGCAGGCCGTAGTGGAGCGTAGAGGAACCAAGTGAGGACAGACCTCCTCGGCTGCTTTGCAGCCACTCCCCCTAACTCAGGGGGAGAGTAGTGGTGGTTTTTCCACCTGCTACTGCCAAAGGTTAGCACCACGACCACCCCTCTCCTGAGTTAGGAGAGGTGCCCCGGAGGGGCGGAGAGGTCTGTAAAAAATTGAATTACAAACGCCCTGGCGACAGGGCACAACATAAATCAAAACAATAGGAGGATTAGTTATGAACGTAAAGATTCAATCCGTCAAATTCGATGCCGACAAGAAGTTGATCGAATTCATTGAGAACAAGATGGCAAAGTTGGAGCGCTTTGTAGATCGTACCACCGGTGCCGAGGTTATCCTCAAAATCGACAAAGACCCCGAGCAGGGCAACAAGGTGGCCACCATCAAGATTGAAGTTCCTACCGAGACTCTGGTTGCAGAGCACCAGAGCAAATCGTTCGAGGAGGCAGTTGATGAGGCTATCGACGCACTGAAAAAACAGCTCGAAAAGCACAAAGACAAATTTGCTAAATAGTCAAACTTATTGCTTAACACAACACAAAGCCGCAAGGAACAGAGCGTTCCTTGCGGCTTTTGCTTTTTGCGGAGTTGCAAGACTGATTATCCAATGGGCACCCACTCGCCGTCAAACGAGCCGGTATTGTCATCGCCAGGAGATGTGGCTATACCTCCCTCAACCGTAACCTGCAACTGCTCCAACTCGGGAGCTACATAATTTTCTTTTTTCATCGTGTAAAAAATTTGGATTAGATATAACATAAACCAAGGCGGCTACCCTTGCGAAAGGATTGCCACCCCAAACAAATCAAGTCGTAATGAGTGTTGTGATTAGTCGAAACAGAGTGCGCTAAATGCCCCCCCCACAGCGAGTTAGCCGTGTGAGCAGAGGTTGTAGATATGTTTTTAGCACGTTTCATACATTACAAATATAATGATTTTCTGCAAAATAGCAACAAAAGAACAGCCCACCGAGCACTCTCGGTGGGCTGTTCTTTATTGAGGGGGGAGGTTGCAAACTCCCCGAAAAGTCCTCTACATCTGGCTGTCGATGGTCCAGGTGAAGGCCCTCAGACCTTGCAACTGGGTATCCTTGTCTATTTCGCGCAGGGCAGCCATTGCGGGCTCAATCTTCTCGTCCTCGACCATAGCGATGATGGTCGAGTTCATTGCAGGCCAAGTGTGGTTGCCCATATGGGGCTCGCCGGTGAAGCTGCCCCTGCCGTGAGTCAGCGGAAAGAGCGAAAAGCCCCTGATGCCCACCTCGTTGAGCATAGCCTCTACACGCTCGGTCATAGCCTGATTGTAGGATATAAATAGTGCTTTCATAATATGTAAATTCCTAAAACTATTAGTGTTCAACTTTGTGTGCCTACCGCTTGCTACTCGGCCTCGCCCCTCTCTTTCAGCAGGGCCATCTTGCGCTCCAACTTGCGCTGGCGGCGAGCCTGCTTGCGTGCCTGATACTTCTCGCTGCGGCCCATAAATACATAGTAGAGGATGGGCACAGCAACCAGAGTGAGTACGGTCGAGAAGGTAAGACCACCAATGATGGTAATACCCATAGGCTGCCACAGCTCGGCACCATTACCCAGCGCCAGCGCCATTGGGAACATACCCAAAATGGTCGTGAGCGAGGTCATCAATACGGGCCTCAGACGGCTCTTGCCTGCCTCCAAAACTGCGTCGTACATACCCACGCCACGCTCGCGCAGCAGGTTGGTGAAGTCTACCATAACGATACCGTTCTTGACCACAATACCCACCAGCATCACAATAGCAATCAGCGCCATAAGGCTCAGAGGGGTGCTGGTCAGCCACAGTGCAATGGCCGAGCCGGGGAGGGCGTAGAGAATGGTAAACATAATGATGAAGGGCATCACGAACGACTCGAACTGGGTAGCCATAACAATGTAAACGAGCAGTACAATCAGTATCAACAGCACGCCCAGGTCGGCAAACGACTCTTGCTGGTCCTCCCAGTCGCCACCAATGTCGGTATAGACGTCCTCGGGCATAGGATACTGGTCGAGGATTTGGTTTACTTTGGCAACCATATCGCCCAGTACTACGTTGTTACCCAGTGCAACGGTTACGGTCACGAGCCTCTGGCGGTTTTCGCGCTCGATCGTTGGTGGAGCGTAGACCTCTACCACGCGGCCCACATCTTTAACCCTCACACCCTGGCCACGCTGGTTGTAGACCAAGATGTTCTCGACATCCTCGATAGAGGTGCGGTGCTCTTCGGCGTAGCGAACTTTGATATAGTACTCCTCGCCATCCTCGCGGTAAATCGAGGCGGTCATACCGTTTATACGGTTGCGGATAGCGCTCGCAACGGTCGAGGTGTTCAGGCCGTAGTAGGCCATCTTGTTGCGGTCGAACTCGACATTGTACTCGGGCCTCATATCATCGCGCGACATACGCACATCCCTTGCGCCCTCGAGTTGCGAGAACTGGGCAATCAGGTCGTCGGCAATCTGGTTGGTCTTTTCGATGTCGTGACCGAAAATCTGTATCTGCACCGAGCCACTACCACCCATCATACCGCCGCCAGCATTTACAATCGAGCGTTTAATCTCGGGTATGGTAGCCAGGTCGGCACGGAAAGCATCGGCAATCTCAAATACGGTGCGCTCGCGGTCTTGGGGGTCGGTCAGACGGAAGGTGTAGTTGATGATGTTGCTACCAGTGGTGCTCATTGCCGAGAATACGTTCGAGGTGCTTGCCGAGCCCGCACTGGTGCTCAAAAGCATAACCTCGGGGTAGTTGGCATAGACAATGCTGTCAATCTGGCGAGCAATGCGAGTGGTGTACTCAACGCCAATGTTCTGCTCAAGGGTGATGGTGGCGCTCATATGGTCGCCATCGCTGCTGGGCATAAACTCGGTGGGAATCTTGGTCGCAAACAGCCACAAGCCAAATACCAGTATCACCATTGGCGCAAAGAATACAATCTTCTTGTGAGCTAGTGCCCAGCGCAGTATGCGCTCGTAGGCGCGGTCCAACCAAGCGAGGAACTTGTCGATAGGCTTGTATACAATGCTCAGGCCCTTGTAGGTGTGCTTGTTATTCTCCAGGCGGAGCAGCAGGGCCGAGAGCATAGGTGTGAGCGAAATTGCCGCCACAGTAGAGGTGGTTACAACCAACGACACAATCCAACCGAGCTGTTTGAACATCACACCAGCCATACCGTCTACCATAGTCAGGGGCAGGAATACGGCTACTACTACCAGGGTGGTGGCGATTACCGACAGCCACACCTCGTTGGTACCATAGATTGCTGCCTCGCGTGGTTTGCTGCCTCGCTCAATGTGGGTGGTGATGTTCTCCAATACCACAATGGCATCGTCTACAACCATACCAATCGCAATCGAGAGCGACGAGAGCGAGATGATATTGAGTGTACCGCCCGTAAGGTTCAGATAGATGAATGCTACCACCAGCGAAATGGGAATAGTAAGGCAGACAATCAGTGTTGCCCTCCACCTACCCAGGAAGAAGAGCACAACCAATATCACAAACAAGAATGCGAACATAATGGTCTCGCTCAGCGAGTTGATACTGTCTTTGATGTTCTTCGACGAGTCGCCCAGCAGGTGAATCTCAACATCCGAGGGCAGATTCTTCTCAATCGAGGGCAGCATCTTCTTCACCTCATTCACAATCCTTACGGTGTTGGCACCCGACTGCTTCTGAATCATAACCCTCACACCCTGGCGGCCGTTCATTCGCTCGTCGAGGGTCTGCTTTTCGAGGGTATCCTTAATCTCGGCAATGTCGCGCAGGTAGACCTCCTGGCCGTTGAGGTTGCTTATGAGGATGGTCTTCAGATCGTCGCTGCTGGTGAACTCGCTGTCGGCCTTAATGTTGTAGGTGTTGTTACCGATGTCGAGTGTACCGCCCGAGGTGTTGATATTCTCTTGGGCAATGATGCCGCCAATCTGCTCGACACTCAGTCCGTAGGCCTCCATCTTCACGGGGTCTACGTTAACCTGAATCTCCCTCACAGGGGCACCCGAAATGCCCACCGAGCCCACACCATCGATGCGGCTCAAGCGGTTTACGAACTGCTCCTCGAGAATCTTGTTCAGAGCGGGGTAGCTCTCCTCGGCCGTAATCGAGAACGACATAATGGGCATCATCGACGAGTTGAAGCGGAACAAAATTGGGGTTTCGGCATCCTCGGGCAGATAGTCGGTCAGTCGGCCCAGAGCATCGCGAATATCATTTGAGGCCTCGTCGAGGTTTGTGCCCCACTCAAATTCGAGCGACA
The DNA here is from genome assembly GCA_045543795.1 of Tidjanibacter sp. Classification (GTDB taxonomy): domain Bacteria; phylum Bacteroidota; class Bacteroidia; order Bacteroidales; family Rikenellaceae; genus Tidjanibacter. The sequence continues at coordinate 74,018 of JAZPXV010000015.1, read as the reverse complement.
CGAGCGACACTCCATCGCTCGACTTGGAGGTAATCTCTTTCAGATTGCTCACTGTGTTGAGGCCATCCTCGATGCGGCGAGTGATGTTGGTCTCGATATCCTCGGCATTGGCACCAGGATAGGTGGTGATGACCGATATGGCAGGCAAGTCCATCTCGGGCAGCTGGTCGATTGCAAGATTGTTGAGCGAGAATAGGCCGAACACAATCACTGCAATGAATATCAGCGCCGTCGAAATGGGCTTCTTTACTGATGTTTCGTATATTTTCATAACGCTAACTTAAAACTCTCTCTCTCTGTCTGTGTGTTTCTTTCTTGTAGGTAGATGTTGGGGTGCGACTTACTCGACAACCTTCACTTTGCTGCCATTTTTGAGCTTCGACAGTGCGGTTACGGCAACCTGCTCGCCCTCGTTTACGCCCGAGAGTACCTCCACGCGGCTGCCCACCTGGCGGCCCAGGGTTACAACCCTACGCTCGGCAACGCCATCTTTGATGACATAGACGTAGCGGTCGTTTACGCCCATCTGCTTCTGAATCGACACATCCTCTACAGTCAGGCTGCTGCGCTCGCCCATATTGAAGGTGGCACGACCAAACATACCTGGGCGCAAAATCTCATCCTTGTTGGGGATTACCAGCTCTACGTTAAAGGTGCGCGTAGTGGCGTTAATCGAGGGGTAGACGATGCTCACTGTTGCAGGGAACTCCTTGTCGGGGTAGACATCGGCCTTGACCATCACCTTCATACCCTTGTAGACCTGGGGATAGTACTGCTCGCTCAGGGCTACGATAGCTTTGAGCTTGTCGATCTGCATAATCTGGAACATACCCATACCACCGTCGGCATTACCTGCCATAGCAAACAGGTCGCCCACCTCGTTGTAACGGCCAGTGATGATGCCGCTAAAGGGGGCTTTCAGCTCGATGCTGCGTTTCAGATTGGCTACGGTCTCCTCCAATACGGTTACCGAGGTCTCGAGCTCATCGATTTGCGACTGGCTCACGCCACCTGCCTCGTATACGCTACGCATACGCTCCAAGGTCTGCTTGGTGTTTTTGAGCTGTACGGCGCTCTGGTTGTACTGGTTGCGGTCCAACTCGGCAACCACCTGGCCCTCCTTAACGTGGTCGCCCACCTCGACGTTAATCTTGTCGATGCGGAGCGACATCTGGGGGGTGATAAAGCTCTTCTTGTAGGGGAGCAGGGTTGATGTGAAATCCTCGGTCTGGGCGATGGTCATTCGCTCTACGGGCGAAGTGCGGGTGAGTACTTCTACTTCGGTGGGGGCTACAAGACCTGCACCCTGCGAAGTGCCTTTCTTTGCGCCACAGCTGCTCAGCGTAAGGGCGGCAGCAATGCAGCAGGCTACGACAATTGTGTTGCGTTTCATTGTGTTTATTTGGTATTTTTTATTTTTGTTATTCTCTCTGTTTGTGTTGGGGGGTGGCTACTGCTGTGCGCCCTGCTCGTCGGAGGGCTGCTCGGGCTCGGCAGTCTGCTCGGGCTCAAAGCCCTGACCTATAATCTTCTCATAGTCGGCGCGGGCTGCCAGGTAGTCGTAGGTGGCCTGCGAGTAGTTCAGTTTGGCCTGGGTGAGCGACAACTCCGACGAGTTGAGCTCCAAGATGGTGCTGGTGCCAGCATTGTAGCGCACCAGGGCAATATCGTAGGCCTTCTGTGCCTGGCGAACGGTAATCTCGTTCGAGGCCATCTTCTCGCGTGCTGTCAGTATGGCGTTAAAGGCGTTCTCGACCTGAATGTTTACGCTCTGGCGCAGATACTCCCTCTGCAACGAGAGCTGGCTGAGTGAGTTGCGAATCTCGCTCACCTTATTGACATTCTTGCCTCCCGAGAAGAGTGGTATGCTGATGGTGATACCTGCCGACAGGGGGTGCTGCCACCACCACTCTTTCTTGGTGGTAGAGCCGCTGCCCGTTGAGCCACTGCCAGCTCCAGGGCCACCCATACCGCCGCCCATCATACTGCCAAAGTCCATCGTGTTGTCGTTACCCGAGAACATAAAGTTCGAGAACGCAGCAATGGTCGGCAGACGGCTTGCGTTGGTCAGTTTGAGCTGGTGGTTGAGCATCTGTGCCTGCAGGTCGAGCGAGCGCAGGTCGGTGTTGTTCGATATGTCTACCGAGTCGGTGGGTATGGTGCTCACCGATGCCTGGTCGGCCATCTGGTCGAGTGTGCCCACAAGGGTAAAGTCGGCATTGGCAGGCAGGCCCAAGTACATCTTAAAGAGCAACTTGCTGGTCTTAATCGAGTTTTCGGTCTGGATGATGTTGGGCTTCAGGTTGCTCAACTGCACCTGGGCACTCAACAGGTCGTACTCCGAGGCCAACCCCTGGGCATACATCTTCTCGGTGTTGGCTACGGTCTCGGCAATAGACTTCTCGCTCTCCTTCAGTACAACCAGCGACTGCTCGGCCAGCAGAATGTTGTAAAATCCCTTTTTGACCTCGTTGGCAAGGTTAATCTTGCTGCTGCGAGCGCTCTCGACAGCCTGCTCCAACTGGGTTTGGTTCATCTTGAGGGTTTCGTAAACGGTGGGTGCAAACAGCGGCAGGCTCAACGATGCCTGGGTAGAGATGCTGTTGTCGGCACCAAACGAGAGGCCTTTGGCCATCTCCTGCTTGACAATACTATATGAGTACTGTCCGCTGACCGACACATTGGGCAACAAGTTGCCAATGGTCTGTTTCCTAACCCAATCCTGACGCTCGATTTCCAGCCCTGCAACCTGAATTGTTGGGTTGTCGCTCAGTGCGATTTCCAGAGCCTTGTCGAGCGAGAGTTCAAACTGCTGTGCGCCGACACTCGTCGACCACAGGGCCGCCACAGCGGTGGCCAAACAGATGATGATTCTCTTCATAACTGCTTCTTATTCAGAAAAATGAAATTATTTATTGTTTATTAGTAAATTATCGTCAATGTAGCGTCGGCCTTTCTCGGTCGAGATACCTCGCAGAAAGACCAGTACGGCTGTGGGCATAGTCTGGTCGGTAATGACCACACCCGTAGTCTGGGTGTTGGCACTAATAATCCCAAGGCCGTAGACATAGTTGGTCAGAGCTCGCGAGAAGAAATCCAGGTCGAGGCTTGGGATTATCAACCCATCGGTCACACCCTCCGACAGTTTGTCGCGCGTGTGGACCACTACAGCCTCGTGAATATCTATCATCAGCTGCTCCATCACCTGTGGGTAATAACGTCGCAACTCGTCGATGATTGTGTGGTTGCCCTTACAAAATCGGTTGCCGTTGGTCGACACGAGCCAAAATGCGTGCAGAACATTCTCTGCACCCTCGGCAGCCTGCTCGCTCTGGGTGTGGCTCTGTATTGCGTGGTGACGCATACTCTCGCCAATGAGTTCCTCGCGGTCTTTGAAGAGCTCGTAGATGGTGCGCTTTGATACGCCACACTGGCGGGCAATGTCGTCCATACGCACCGAGCGAATGCCCTGGGCAATGAACATTTCGGTTGCCGTAGTTACTATGCGCTCTCTGGTTGTCATTGTTTTTTTGCTTTATTTGTACTTATATGTGTGCGGTCGTTGCGGCCCACTTATATTTATAAGTGTTTTGTGGCGCAAATGTAGCGCAGGAAACTCGAAAAACCAAACGAGTTTTTTAGTTTTTTATTGTGTCGTTAGGATTTGTTTGCAAATAGCGTGCAACCCTTTGGGTTGAGGGGTGTAGGTAGGGGGAAATAAAAAAGCCCACGATTTGATAAGAAAAAAATCGCGAGCTTTTAACTTAAACAGGGGATAGAATCACTCTTGCCCTGTTTCTACTAACCTAAAACTACTAACCTAAATGAACCTTAAAACTTCACTGCAAAGGTACGGCAATTTTTGAAACCTGCAAATAAATTAAAAATTTTTAATAATAATTTAACATTAAATTTACATACTTTTGCCGCTGTTTGTGGTGTAAGTTTTTGATATTTAGGCTTGTAGATATGTGTTAAACTGATAGTAAATTTTTTTAATAATTTTTGTATTAACAGCCCTTAACGACCTCTTCAACCCTTTTGGCGACCATTTGGGGCGTTATGCGCCTCATACATTCGTGGCTTCCGAGCAGGCATTGGTGGCGTCCGTCGACCGAGCAAGGGCGACACGGAAGCTCTATCTGAACGCTGTTGGCAGGGTTTTGCCCATAGCCACACGACTCGATAAAGGGGTGGGTTGCTCCCCAAATCGACACCGCAGGGGTGCCCACCAGCGATGCAAGGCTCAATATTGGGCCATCGATGGTCACCACCGCATCGAGCATCTTTATCAGCTCCATCTGCTCACTCAGCGAGGCCCTTTCGGCTATGGAGATTACACTTTCGAACTTGCTCTGCATACCCTCGCAGAACTGCCTCTCGTACTTGCCGTTGCCAAAGACAAAGACTTTATCGTACTTGTCGGCCAGCAGGCCAATCAGTTCGGCTGCCTGGGGAATAGGGTAGCAGGTGCCGTGGTTGGGCGACAAAGGGGCCACGCCAATCCACACTCCGCGCTTCTCGCCAGCCAGTATGGTTGCAATTTGTGGGGGCTCGCTTATGCGCCTACGGCGTATGGGGGCGGGCATACAGAATGGAAGGCCTAACTGGTTGAAAACCTCGCGACTACGTTGCGACAAGGGCTCTAACTGGGCCATAACTTTGCGGAATTTACGGGTTAAAAGTCGGCGTTCGTTGCGGCTTTTGTCGATGTGTGCTATGCGTCGAGGTTTCAAACTGAAAGCAAGCCTACGCGAGCGGCCACTCGCCTCAAGGTCGGCTATGGCATCAACGCCCAGGCGCTGTATCGAGCGCCACAAGCGCCACTCGCCAGCCACACCTTTGTAGCAAGGCTCGTCGGCAAAGAGGTACTCGACACCCTCGACACCCCTGAATAGTGGCTCGAACTGCCTGACGGTCAAGACTGTAATCTTCAGCTCGGGGAAGTCGCGGCGCAGTCCCCTCAAGGCGTGAACACACATAGCCGTCTGCGACAATCCTCGCAGGCGGATTACCAAAACGTGTTTTACTGTGCTGTGCGTTACCATCGGTTTGCCCCTCTTTATATTAATATGTTATGGCCTTGGCCACAAAGGTACAAAAAATAAAAAAAATACATATCTTTGTGGCGATTATGACAAAATTAGTTAGACATATAGTCTTGGTGCTCGGTGCGCTTGCCTTTATGGGTGGAGCGGTGTCGGCACAAGAGCAGGCCAAGCTCACTCGCAAAGAGTATATCGACAAGTATGCTCCTCTGGCAGTAGAGCAGCAGGCCCTCTATGGCATCCCTGCCAGCATTACTCTTGCCCAGGGCTTGCTCGAGTCGGGTAATGGCAACTCGAGGCTTGCACGCGAGGGCAACAACCACTTTGGCATCAAGTGTGGAGGCTCGTGGGATGGCCCCTCGTTGCGCCACGATGACGATGCCCCACAGGAGTGCTTCCGCAGCTACGACTCGGTCGAGGAGAGCTATATCGACCACTCGCTGTTCCTCTCGGAGAGGGAGCGTTACAAGGGGCTTTTCACGCTCGACCCCAAGGACTACAAAGGGTGGGCCCACGGCCTTAAGGCTGCAGGCTATGCCACCAACCCCGTATATGCCGAACTGCTGATAAAGATTATCGAGGAGCACCAGCTCTACCGCTACGACAATGCACTGTTGGCCGACTACGAGGCCCCTGCACAGCCCACCACTCCTGCCCAGAGCGAGGTGAAAGAGGGCGAGCAGGCCCAAGAACATACTGCCGAGGTTGAGGTTGTGGTGGCAGTCGATGTCGATAGGGTGGCCGTACCTCTGCACCGCATCAGTGGCTATGGCATCTATGCCGACGAGGGTGGGCGCTACATCTTGGCCCACAAGGGCGACTTGATTGGTCGCATTGGCCGCGTGGTGGGAGTATCCACTCGCCGCCTGTGCAAGCTCAACAACATTGCCGACCGAGGCGCTGCATTGGCCGAGGGGCAGCAAATCTATATCGAGTAGAGTCGTCTAAAGACGATATCATCACATATTTTTTCACACTTTTTTTTAATCCACACAGCTTAAAAAGCACACACACAATCAAAACCACTATGGAATCGCAATCCGAGTTACGAACACAGATTAAAGATTTGCTCGTCAGCAAGTCGGGCCTCAAACAGCGCGTTTTCGACAACACCAACACTCTCTTCAACGAGCTCAAAGATGTACTCCACGAGTTCTCGACCGAGATCGATGAAGAGCTCGACGAAAAACTTGACAAACGTATCCGCATCGAGTATAGCGACCGCGGTAAGTTCGAGGCACGAATCCAGATGGCAGGCGATGTGCTTGTGTTTGCTATGCACACCAACGTCTTTACCTTCGAGCGCGACCACCGCATCTGGCACAACAAGTATGTGCAGGAGGATAACCAGAGGAGCTACTGCGGTGTGATTAACATCTATAACTTCCTCTCCGACTCGTTCAAGTTCAAACGTGCCGACGACGAGGGCTACCTGGTGGGGCGTATCTTCATCAACCACGAGAATAAGTTTTTTGTTGAGGGTAAGCGCCAAGAGCGTTGGCGTGTTGATAGTTTTGGTCAGGAGGCCATCTCGCGCCAGGCTGTGGTAGAGATTGTCGAGCGTGCTATGCTCTACTCGCTGGGCTTCGACCTGCTGATGCCCCCCTATGATGCTGTCAAGAATGCCAACATCGAGCAGTTCGAGTCGCGTATGGAGAACCCCAAGCTACAGACCGGCAAACGCCTGGGCTACGAGTTCCGCACCGACGATATCTAATCGACACATTATATAATATATACACAACAATAGGGGACCGAGCGGTCCCCTATTGTTACTACCGCCCAAGCCAACTTAACTATGAATATATCACTTTCGGAAAACTTTACATACCCCAAGCTGCTGCGATTTACGCTCCCCTCGATGGGAATGTTGCTGTTTACCTCGATTTATAGCGTGGTCGATGGTTTCTTTGTGTCGAACTATGTGGGCAAGACACCCTTTGCAGCGCTCAACATCATCTTTCCCTTTGTGATGATACTCGGCTCGCTGGGCTTTATGCTCGGTACGGGTGGTAGCGCTCTGGTGGCAAAGACTCTGGGCGAGGGCAATCCTAAGAGGGCCAACAGCATCTTCTCTATGCTCGTATATGTGGGCCTGGGCCTGTCGGCACTGCTTGCGGCGGTGGGACTGCCCCTGCTGCCCAAGATTTCGGTAATGCTCGGGGCCGATAGCTCGATGATAGACTACTGCGTCGAGTATGGCGCCATACTGCTCATTGCCCTGCCCGCATTTATGCTCCAAAATATGTTCCAGGCACTGCTGGTTACCGCAGGCAAGCCCGAACTGGGGCTGAAGGTTACGGTGGCGGCAGGCGTTACCAATGCGGTGCTCGACTGGCTCTTTATGGCGGTCTTTGAGTGGGGACTTGTGGGCGCTGCACTGGCTACTGCCGTAGGCCAGGTGGTGGGCGGAGTGCTGCCACTGGTCTACTTCGCAATGCCCAATGGCAGCAACCTGCGCCTGGGCTCAACGCACCTCGACCTGCGAGCACTGGCCAGGGTGTCGCTCAACGGCTCATCCGAGCTGGTCACCAACGTGTCGATGTCGTTTGTGACGATACTCTACAACCTCCAACTTATGCGCTTCCTGGGCGAGGACGGAGTGGCCGCCTACGGAGTGGTGATGTATATCAACTTCTTCTTCATTGCACTCTTTTTGGGCTACTCTATGGGAGTGTCGCCCGTGGTGTCCTACCACTACGGGGCTGGTAACCGCCGCGAACTGCACAACCTCTTTCGCAAAAGCCTGGTGATACTGATGACCTCGGCTGTGGCTATGGTCGCTGCGGCAGAGCTCTCGGCCGAGTGGCTATCGCGCCTCTTTGTGGGCTACGACGCGGGGCTCACCCAACTCACCCGCCACGCCTTTGCAATCTACTCAATCTCGTTCATCTTCGCCCCTATAGGCATCTTTGGCTCGGCCTTTTTTACGGCACTCAACAATGGTGTCATCTCGGCCCTGCTCTCGTTTGGGCGAATGTTTCTGTTCCAGGCAGCCACAATCCTGCTGCTGCCCCAGTTGATGGGTGTCGAGGGTATCTGGTGGGCCATTGTGGTGGCCGAGGCCCTGTCGGTAGTGCTTACCCTCTGGCTCTTGTCGGCTAACCGCCAACGCTACGGGTATTGATTCGGCCGCCAACGGCACTGAATTGTTTGCCTTCGGCGCTGGGCTTTTGTCGCTTTTTTGTAAAAAAGCTCCGCAAAAAACTTTTAGTGTAGCCTTTGCGTTGAGTCTGGGCGTGGTATTAGAGGAAAGTGGTGCCTGACGGCACGATTCAAAATAAATAGAGAGAGTTTGCTTGCAAATGGATTTGCAGCCGTACTCTCTCTATTTATTTTGAGGTTTGCCCCTTCGGAGCATCCCCACTTTCCTCTGCTCCTGCTCCCATCCCCACCGAGAAAAAACCCTTACACCACTCTCTTTTGGGGGGGTCACCACCACTCTCCCCTTGGTTGCTCCACCACAACCCTCCTCCTGGTTGCCCCACCACCACTTTCCCCCTGGGCACCCCACGACCACTCTCCCCCTAAGTTAGGGGGAGTGGCCGTAGGCCGAGGGGGTCTGTCAAGAAGGCTGAATGCTGACCGCTGATAGCTAAAACACACGCCCCCGTCGCTACGCGACACCCCCTCTAACTTAGAGGGGGAGTGTTTTTTTTAAGGACTTTAAGGTCCTTAAGGCCCTTAAGGGCCCTTAAAGGCTTATGTCGGTAGGTGCTTGGATACACAAAAGAGCCCGATGCAGCCAATCTGCATCGGGCTCTTTTGTACGAAAGACAAGCTTCGACTATTTGCCACTCATCTGTTTGAAAATCTCGTTGTATTTCTCGTATTTCTCCTGATACTGGGGAGCCATATCGCGCAGCTTGAAGGTAACAACCTTCAGGTACTCGGCAAATGCAATCTCGTTGGGGTTCAGCTCATAAGCCTTCTCAAAGGGAGCAACCGACTGTGCATACAGGTCGAGAACTTTCTGGTACTCGCGGTCGTAGCTCTCGCGGCCAGTCCAAGGCATTGCGTTAACCTCGTCGTTCTTGGCATCACCCATCAGTACATACAGGTAGCCGATGAAGTAGTGAGCAGCCGAGTTGGTGGGGTCGAGTTTGACAACCTCATCAAAGGCTTTCATAGCCTCCTCGTAGTTCTTCAGCTCTTTGTAAACCGAGCCGAGGCCATACCACAACATAGCGTTGGTGGGCTCGCTCTCGATAGCGGTCTTAACCAGAGGTACAATCTCCTCGGGATTCTCGCCCAGAGCCAGGTAGAGGTCGGTCAAGCAGGTGATGATGTTCGAGTTGCCAGGGAACTGTTTCAGACCACGGAGCAAGAACTCTTTGGCACCAGCCAACTTCTCTTTGTCCTCGCCACACAGACTGCGGTACGAGTTGTAGAGCACGTTGTAGAGCTCGCCATCCTGATAGAAGCCAAGCTCCTCAGCGATGAGCAGGTCTTTAACGCTGCGCTCGAAGTCGCCCGAGAAGTACGAGGTGAAACCTGCGTTGTAGATGCTCAGGGTATCAACACTAACACCTGCAGCGGGCATCAACGATACCTCGTATGCTTTCTCGAAGCACTGTGCAGCCTTGCCGAAGTCGCGCAAGAAGTAGTAGTTACCTGCATCTTTCTGAATAGCGCTGATAACCTTCTGGTAGCCCTCGGCGGTCTTTTTAGCCAGCTTGGGGTTCAGGTCGTAGGCTTTGTTGTAAGCCTCAATAGCTTTGTCAACTGCGCCAGGGTATACGGGGTTGGGAACCTCCCAGCCTTTAACCCTCTGGTCTGCGCCCAGGTAGATAGCAAAGCCCTCGTAGCCCATCTTCAGGTAGGGGTTGCCTGCAACCTCGGCCTGCTCCTGGGTGGCGGGGTTGCCGAGCAGCATCAGTACCATATTGGCCTCCATAGTCTCGTAGATGTTCGAGGTGTAGGCGGTCTCGGCCTCCATCATAATCTCGGCACGTTTAACCCAGTTGCTGGCTTTGGTAGCCTTCTTCTCGTTAGCAATAGTTGCGTCAGACTTCTCAATCTTCTTGAGCAGGCCCTCAACATCAACCTTCTGCTGCTGTTGAGCAAAGGTTGGCACGCACATCAACAGTGCGGCTGCAATCGTCAGAAATGTCTTTTTCATAGCTCTGTGAATGTTGTTTATTGGTTTTTGTTTCGTGTTTATTTCTGTGTTGTTTGGGTAATGTTACTCGTTTGCAGGAGCCTCGGTTGCGCCCTCGGTTGCAACAACCTCTTCGGCTACAACTGCTGCGCCCTCCTCGGCCACAACTGCGGCAACCTCTTCATCCTCGTTCTTGGGCACCGCCATTACCGAGGCAATCGAGTCGCCATCGCGCAGGTTGATAATCTTAACACCCTGGGTAGCACGGCCTGCAACCCTGATGTCGCTCACTGCGGTACGGATGGTTATGCCACTGCGGTTGATAATCATCAGGTCGTTCTCGTCGCTTACGGCCTGAATCGACACCAGGTTGCCAGTCTTTTCGGTCACCTGAATGGTCTTAACGCCCTTGCCGCCACGATTGGTCTTGCGGTAGTCGTCCAAGTCGGTGCGCTTGCCGTAGCCCTTCTCGCTCAGTACCAAGATGTCTTTGGTGTCGTCGGGCTCTACGCAAATCATACCGATAGCCTTGTTGCCCTCTTCAATCTCAACTCCCCTCACACCAGTACCTGTACGGCCAATGGCCCTGACGGTATCTTCGTTGAAGCGGATAGCCTTACCCTCGTGGGTACCAATCAGAATCTCGGCCTTGCCGCTGGTCAGCACTGCGTTAATCAGCTGGTCGTTCTCCCTGATGTTGATAGCGTTCACACCATTGCGCCTGGGCCTCGAGTACTCCTCGAGCGAGGTCTTTTTAATTACGCCCTGTGCGGTACACATCACAATGTAGTGGCTCTCGACATACTCTTTGTCCTCCAGGTGGCGAACATTCAGATAGGCCCTCACCTTGTCGTCGGGCTCAATCTGTATTACGTTCTGGATAGCCCTGCCCTTCGATGCCCTTGTGCCCTCGGGGATTTCGTAAACCTTCAGCCAGTAGCAACGGCCCTTCTCGGTGAAGAACAGCATTGTGTTGTGGGCTGTGGTGACGTAGATGTGCTCGATGAAGTCCTCATCCCTTGTGGCACTACCTTTTACGCCAATGCCGCCCCTATGCTGTGAGCGGTACTCGGCCAGTGGGGTGCGCTTGATGTAGCCCATGTGCGAGATGGTGATTACAACCTCCTCGTCGGCATAGAAGTCCTCGGGGTTGAACTCGCCTGCGCTCATCACAATCTCGGTGCGGCGCTCGTCGCCATATTTCTCCTTAATCTCGTTGGTCTCGTCTTTGACAATCTGCAACTGCATCTTCACGTCGGAGAGTACGTTCTTGAAGTACTCGATTTTCTCCATCAGCTCCTTCAATTCGGCCTCCAACTTACCCCTCTCAAGACCAGTCAGAGCCCTCAGCCTCATATCTACGATAGCAGCAGCCTGCGCCTCGCTCAAACCGAATGCCTCGATAAGGCCTGCCTTGGCAACATCTGGAGTCTGCGATGCGCGGATGATGCGTATAACCTCGTCGATGTTGTCTTGGGCAATCAGCAAGCCCTGAACAATGTGGGCCCTTGCCTCGGCAGCAGCCAGGTCGTACTTGGTACGCCTTACGACTACCTCGTGGCGGTGCTCCACAAAGCTCTTGACCATATCCTTGAAGTTCATCAATACGGGCCTGCCACCTACCAGAGCGATGTTGTTGACCGCAAACGAGGTCTGCAAGGGGGTCATCTTGTACAGAGTGTTGAGCACTACGCTACTTACGGCATCCTGCTTGAGGATAATAACGATTCGCACACCCTCTTTATTACTCTCGTCGTTGATGTACGATATGCCCTCAATCTTCTTCTCGTTGACCATCTGGGCAATCTTCTGCACCATCTCGGCCTTGTTAACAGTGTAGGGAACCTCGGTCACCACTATGCACTCCCTGCCGCTCTTGGTGTACTCAATCTCGGTCTTGGCCCTCATAACCACGCGACCGCGGCCAGTCTCGATAGCCTCCCTTACGCCCTCGTAGCCGTAGATTACGGCACCAGTGGGGAAGTCGGGGCCCTTGACATACTGACACATCTCGCTGGGCTCCATATCGGGGTTGTCGATGTAGGCGCAGATGGCGTCGCAGCACTCCGACAGGTTGTGGGGAGCCATATTGGTTGCCATACCTACGGCAATACCGCTCGAACCGTTAACCATCAGCAGAGGTACTCGGGTGGGCAGTACGGTAGGCTCCAACTCGGTGTCGTCGAAGTTGTATACAAAGTCTACGGTATCTTTGTCGATATCGGCCATCACCTCGTCGGTGATTTTGCGCATACGGGCCTCGGTGTAACGCATTGCTGCAGGCGAGTCGCCGTCCATCGAGCCGAAGTTACCCTGACCATCTACCAGGGGGTAACGCAGGCTCCAGGGCTGGGCCATACGGCACATAGCGTCGTAGATTGAGCTGTCGCCGTGGGGGTGGAACTTACCCATTACGTCACCCACAATACGGGCGCTCTTACGGGTGGGCTTGTTTGAGTAGAGGCCGAGCTCGTGGCTCATACCATAGAGGATGCGGCGGTGTACGGGCTTCATACCGTCCCTTGCGTCGGGCAGAGCACGCGACACGATTACCGACATCGAATAGTCGATGTAGGCGGTCTTCATCTCATCCTCGATGTTAATCTTGATGATGCGCTCCTCGGGTGGGAGCTGCTCGGTCAAAGTTACGTTGTCGTTCAGTTCAGACATTTTTAGTGAATTGTTGTATCTCTTGTATAAGTTTTTGCCGTGGCTATTTTAACGTGTAAAGATACACTTTTTTTGTGGGGTGGCAAAAAAAACGTAGTTTTTTTACCCGTTAAACCCCATTTTTAGCCCTTTTGAGCCACTTTTGCTTTTGCGGCGTCGAGATGTTGGGCCCTCCGAGCCCCCAAATGGCCTTTATTGCCCTTTTAGCCCACTTTTTAGCCACTTTACAAAAAAGCCACCCTGGTGCTTGATTTGCAGGGTGGCTTTGTGGTCTTGTGGGGTGTAATAGGGTGGGCCGCTACTATCGGAAATCTATCACTTCATACCCCTCGGGTGGGGCAATTTGGAAGTCGCTGGTCGAGCTCTTGACGGGGGCGATTTTCACCAACTCGATGTAGATGCCCACGCCAGCCATATCGTAGCCGAGCAGGGTGGGGAGTTGGCTCCTCTGGTCCACATCGACCACCACTCGCTCAATGCCGTCGAGCACCCCTTCGGCAGGCAGTAGCACCACTCGCCACTCGCCCTCCGACTTGGTTGCAAAGCTCTCTACCTCAAACATATCCTCGCTAAAGTCGAAGGCCTTTGTGGGGTTGTCGAAGAGGTTGCGACTCTGGGGCTTGGGGCTGTCGAGTGTGTACTCTTTGGTGAGGTTGTTGAGCATCCACACCGCCTCGCCATCGTAGCCCTGGGCCAGGCCGTCTACGTCGATGACATACCTATCGTCTTCCACCAGGCAGTAACCCTTCGAGGGCTCCTCTACGCCAGGCATATCTATGGCAAAGTCTATGCGGTAGCTACCCATCTGGGCCAACTTTTGACTCATTGCTCGGAGCACCTCGGCCCCACTGCCCTGGGCCCCTGCTGCAAAGGTGCATAGGGCTGCCAATATGGTTATTGCAATGCGTTTCATTTTGCGTGTTTAGTTTGTTTGTTGTTTTTTAGGGGGCAGACCCCTCCGCCCTTCGGGCACCTCCCCTAACTTAGGGGAGGAGTGGCTTAAAATCTCCCCTACTAAATAGACCTACTCCTACATATTGTCGATGTACAAGTCGTTCAAGATGCGCTCTAAGGTTGTGGGGTCGCTGATGAGCACTTCGCGGGGCTTGCTGCCCTCGCTGCGCCCCACAATGCCCGCCTGCTCCAGCTGGTCCATAATGCGGCCTGCGCGGTTGTAGCCCACATTGAACTTGCGCTGTATGAACGAGGTCGAGCCCTGCTGGTTGTTGACCACAAAGCGAGCAATCTCTTCGAACATCGAGTCCAGGTTGCCAATGTTCTCGCGAACTCCGCCGCCACCGCCCATACCGCCATCTTCGGGCACATAGTCGGGCAACAAGTAGGCGCTCTCGTAGCCCTTCTGCTTGGCTATAAAGTCGGTTATGCGCTCAATCTCGGGGGTGTCGAGGAAGGCGCACTGCAAACGTGTCAGCTCGCCATTTATCATCATCAGCATATCGCCCAAACCAATCAGTTTGTTGGCACCCGTCTGGTCAATAATGGTGCGCGAGTCGACAATCGACGTCACCTTAAAGGCAATTCGGGCAGGGAAGTTGGCCTTAATCAGACCTGTGATGACCTTCACGTCGGGCCTCTGGGTGGCGATAATCAGGTGAATACCCACCGCACGAGCCAACTGGCCCAGACGGATGATGGGTGTTTCGACCTCTTTGCCAGCGGTCATAATCATATCGGCAAACTCGTCGATTACGACCACAATGTAGGGCAAGAAGCGGTGCCCCTTGTTGGGGTTGAGCTTGCGAGCCAAGAACTTCTGGTTGTACTCGCTAATCTTCTTCACCGAGGCGAGTTGCAGCAGGTCGTAGCGTGCCTGCATCTCGTTGCAGAGCGAGTTGAGGGTGTAGACCACCTTCTGCGTGTCGGTCAGTATGGCGTTATCCTCGCTCTCCATCTTGGCCAGATAGTGCTTCTCGAGTTTAGAGTAGAGCGACAACTCAACCTTCTTTGGGTCGACCATCACAAACTTCAACTCGGCAGGGTGCTTTTTGTATAGCAGCGAGTTGATAATCACATTCAGGCCCACCGACTTACCCTGGCCCGTAGCACCTGCCACCAGCAAGTGGGGCATCTTGGCCAGGTCAATCACAAAGGTCTCGTTCTGGATGGTCTTGCCCAGCACAATGGGCAGTTCGTACTTGCTCTCCTGGAACTTGGCCGACCTTACGACCGAGTGCATCGACACAATGCGCCTTGTGCGGTTGGGAATCTCAATACCTATGGTACCCCTGCCTGGCATAGGCACAATCATACGGATACTCATAGCCTTGAGCGATATGGCAATGTCGTCTTCGCTGCTCTTAATCTTGGCCACCTTGGTGCCCAGCGTGGGCTCAATTTCATAGAGCGTTACGGTGGGGCCTATGGTGGCGGTAATCTTCTTAATCTTTATGCCGAACGATTCGAGAGTGGTCTGAATAAGGTTCTTGTTCTCTTCAATCTCATCGTATGGAATCTGTGCCGCCTGGGTGTCGTAGGTGTCGAGAATCTCGAGCGGTGGCCTCTGGAAGCGGCTCAACTCGCGTGTGGGGTCATAGAACGAGCCTATGCGACCAGCCTCATCCTCTTCGTGCTCCTGCTTGATAATCTCCACCTGGCCGTCCTCGCCTGTGGCAACAACTCCACCCGTACCAATCAGTATCTCTTCGCCTTTTGCTGCGGCGGTAGCGACTGTGGTGGCAGCGGCTGCCGTTGCGGTGGCAGTGGCAGCAGTGGCAGCGGCCTCGCTGTTCTGGGGCAGCCCCTCCATTCCTCCGTCGGCCTTGTAAATCTGGAACTCGTCGTCATCGTCGTTGTTTACGCGCTGTGCAACCGAGCGATGTTGGCTTTGTGCTCCATATTCCTCGTCGTCATCGAGGGGTACAACGTGGCTGTCGTGGGTGCCATTTGTGGCTTGTGTACTTGGGGTGCTTGTTGCCACAACGTCGTCATTGTCGTCGTTGAGGTTGATTACCAAAAGGTTGTCATTCTCGCCATTAGCCCTCTCCTCTGGCAGAGTAGGGGTGTCGGCCTCGGGCTCGTCGACGGGCTGCCTTTCGGGCTCATTGTCGAGGTATACCACCCCATCTTCGTTTGGCCTGTCGGTCACCTCGCGGCCGTAGTAGTCTTCGTTGCAGCTATCATCTCGCTCGTAGTCGTTGCCACTTTCGCCCTGCTCGCCCTCGTGCCTGCGGAACAGGTCAACACCCTTGCTTGCCACCTTGTTTACGGTATTGATGGTCTTGCTGTTGGCGTACACCGCAAAGAGTACCCACAGCATCAGTAGCATAAGCAACAACCCCAGGTCGCCAATGTACTGCTCGAGCCAGTTGGCCACATCAATACCCAACTTGCCGCCCAGGCCCGAGCCAAAGACATCCCACTTGGTGCCAAAGGCATAGCCAGCTGTCAGCGAGCCCAGAATCATCACAATAAGTGTTATGCGCAGGGCCTTTTCGATAAACACCCTCTGGCCGAGCATAATACGCAGCGAGATTAGCATACCCACAATTGGTACACCCAGGGCGCACACACCAAACCAGTCGCCCACCAGCAGTTGGCCTATCAGCAGGCCAATCGAGCCGCCATTGTTGGCTGGTGCTCCGCCACCAATCTGGTCTTCGCGCCAGGTGAAGTAGTACGATATTATAGACATCAGTACAAAGACCGAAATCGAAAACAGTGTGAAGCAAATGACCCAACGATGTTGGTCGCTGAGTGTAAAACGCTTGCGCTCGGGGGTGTTGGTAGCCTTGCGTGTCGGCTTCTTGGGGGTGTTATTTCTGTTGGTAGCCATATCGTGTGTGTGGTATAAGGTGTTTGGTAGGTAAGTGGGTTGAATTGTGTGTGGCTAATAGGATGTCGTCTGCGAAATCTTCTACTCCTCTTCCTCGGCCAACATCATAGCCTTGTCGGTTATGCGGGCCAGGTAGCTGTCGTCGGCAAAGGTCACAAACGAGTAGTCGGGCTTGTGGTCGGGGGCAGCGGCTGTATGGTGCTGGTCGAGCAACCAGGCGGCCCTACGAGCAACGGCAGGCGCTGGGTTTATCAGTTCGACCTCGCGCTCGCCTATGACTTCGTGTATTTGTCGGGCCAAGAAGGGATAGTGGGTACAGCCCAATACAATCTTGTCGGCCCCAGCCTCGAGCATCGGCCCCACAGCCTTGCGTATGCGCATCAGTGTGTCGGCATCGCTCTCGCGCCCCTCCTCGACGGCCTCAACAAAGCCTTCGCCTACGGCGCTTATGATTCGTACCCCGTCGGAGTACTTCTCGCAAGTGTGGCGGAATAGCTCGCCTGCCAGTGCCGCACGGGTGGCCAATATGCCTATTGTGCCCGTCTTGGTGGTCAGGGCGGCAGGCTTTACGGCTGGCTCCATACCCACAAAGGGTATCTCGGGGTAGCGCTGCCTCATAGCCTCGATGGCTACGGCGGTGGCGGTGTTGCAGGCCACAACAATCAGCTTGACATTTCGCCTTACGAGCTCGTCGATGGCGTGGCTCACATGCTCGGCCACCTCGGCGGCAGGCTTGTTGCCATAGGGGCAGTTCTTGCCGTCGGCCAGGTAGACGAGCGACTCGTGGGGCAACTCGCGGCGTAGCGCTTGCCATACCGATAGTCCTCCCATTCCCGAATCGAATACTCCTATGGGCCTGTTGTCAAACATAATTGCTTTTTTTGCTTGGTTACTAATATTGTTGAGTAATTAATTGGCTTCTACTTAAGTAGGTAGCGCAACTTGCCTGCCACCATTCCGCTGCTCACATTGTTGCAGTCCACAATCACCCTCGACTGCATATATATGGGCTCGCGCTCGGCCAACAGGCGTGTGACATAGTCACCCAACTGCTCGGCATCCATACCTGCCACTTTGGGCCTCGGAACCCTGACGTGCTGGAGCCTTTCGGTCAGTGCTTCGGCCGACATCTTCAGATATACGGTTGTGCCTTTGGCCTTGAGCAGCTGCATATTGTCGCCGTAGCAGGGGGCACCGCCACCTGTGGCCACCACTGTGCGGTCGTCCAGCGATAGTTGTTCTATGGCTTGTCGCTCCATCTGGCGGAAGGCCTCTTCTCCCTGTGTGGCAAAAATCTCCTGCACACTCATTCCAGCCATACGGGCCACCTCGGCATCGAGGTCTACAAAGTTGTAGCCCTTTGCTTCGGCCAGCTTACGACCAACGGTGCTCTTGCCGCACCCCATAAATCCTACCAAAAACAGAACCATTTTCTTTTTGTCTAACGTCTAAAGTCGAACGACGGGTTGAAATTGAAAATTGAAAATGGACAATTGAAAATTGTGGTGTGCCTTTGGCACGAGTGTTTGAGCAGACCCCTCCGACCTTCGGTCACCTCCCCTAACTTAGGGGAGGAGTGGTTGTGGGGCTTTAAGGGCTTTAAGGTCATTAAGGCCCTTAAAAAATTTTCAATTTTCCATTTTCAATTTTCAATTCTAAAATAGGTTTAGCTGTTGAATGTCGGGGTTGTGCGAGGGCTCGTCGTCGCCTGTGGGCACGATTATCTCGAGCACCACATCCTCGGTGGGCCCCACAGCTACGGGCTCGTCGTCATCGAGGGGCACCACCGCCGGGGCCTCGACAACCTCGGGCGCAACATAGTGGTCGGGCTGCTCGCTCTTGGCTCTCGATGTCGCCTTTGCCTTTGGCTTCTCGGGTGCCACAAGCTCTTCACTCTGCTCTGCCACGCTCTGCTCTGCCACGTCGGGCTGAACTAACTCAAAGTCGGGCTGTGCCATTGCTGGCTCGGTGGTCTGCTCGCTCTGCTGCTCGTCATTCTCGTTGCCACCCTCGGGCTCGGTTGGGGTGGGGGCAAAGTAGCTGGGTATGAACCTCAACTTCTCGACCTCGTAGGTCGTAACCCTCTTGCCTTTGGCCTTATAGCCCTTGACGCCAATAAATTCGGCCACGTCGATGATGTCTGAAGGCTTGGTCGAGTGAACGCCACCATAGACAACCTCCATTGCGGGCCTGGGCTCGTCGGTCAGGGCTATGGCCTTCGACTTGGGATTCTCCTCATCCACAAACCACGACATTTTGTCGTTGGCCTCGGCCATAAACCTCTTGACATAGTAATACTGGGCTACGCTGTCCCAATAGATTACGCTGTATATTCTGGCCGAGTCGTACTTCTCAACCCTGGTGGTATCCTCGGGGAAGTGGTGGCCGACGTCGTAGCCAGTGGTGTAGAACTGGTCTTTCGAGGTAAAGACAATAATCTTGTCGTTGCCCTCAAACTCGCCCAACAGCCTGCCGTGACCACTATCGTTGAGCCTCTTGACATCCTCGTCGTACCAAATCTGCTGGCCCGACAGGGTAGAGATGCCCTTCTGTTTGACCAGAATCTTGTGAATGGGGTTGCGCGAGAATATGTTGCCCTGCGAACTGCGGCCCTTGATTGCCAACTGGCTGAAGTCGAGGTCTACAATAGCCTTCTTCAGCTTGGCCTTCTGGCGGAAGATAATCTTCAATACCTCGGCCTCGCCATTGGGATTGACACTCAGGTGCAGAATGCGGCTCTTGGGGGTACCCTTTGTGATGTTGTACTCCTTGTCGCGTGTGATGGCGCTGATGGCGCAACGCTTCATCATATTGGCACCCTTGTCGCCATCGCGGTAGAGCACGTTGTAGATGGTGCGCTCGTCGCCCCTGCGGAACACGCCCACATAGACAATCCCTGGGGCGAAGTAGTCTTTGTCGAGCACCTTGCGTATGGTGTAGCGGCCGTCCTCGGCAAATATAATCACATCGTCCATATCCGAGCACTCGCAAACGTAGGTGTACTGGCGCATCTGGTTGCCAATACCAAAGAAACCACCCTCGCGGTCGACATAGAGTTTAGAGTTTATTACGGCCACCTTCGACTGGGCAATGGTGTCGAACTCCCTAATCTCGGTCTTGCGCTCGCGCCCCTTGCCGTAACGCTCTTTGATGCCCTCAAAGTAGGCAATGGCGTAGTCGGTCAGGTGGGCCAGGTCGTGGCGTACCTGCTTGGTCTCTTTCTCGACTGCCTTGATGTGGTTGTCGGCCTTGTCGAGGTCGTAGCGAGTGATGCGGATAAACTTCAGCTCGGTGAGCTTGATTACATCCTCTCTGGTCACCTCTCTGCGGAGCAACTTCTTGAAGGGCTCTAGTGCATCATCCACAGCCTTGTAGGCCTCCTCGGGTGACTTGCACTTCTCGAGCACCTGGTAAATCTTGTTCTGAATAAATATGCGCTCGAGCGAGGCCATGTGCCACTCCTCATTCAACTCATCGAGCCTCACCTGCAACTCCTTGCCCAGCAGCGAACGAGTGTGCTCGGCATTGTAGCGCAGAATATCCTTTACGCCCAAGAAACAGGGCTTGTCGTCGCGAATGACACACGCATTGGGCGAAATCGACACCTGGCAGTCGGTGAAGGCATACAGAGCGTCGATGGTCTTGTCCAGCGACTCGCCTGCAGCAACGTGTACCAACAACTCCACCGTCGAGGCGGTGTTGTCGTCTACGTTCTTAATCTTTATCCTGCCCTGCTCCGAGGCCTTTACGATCGACTCCTTCACACTCTCGGACGTGGTGGTAAAGGGAATCTCGGTAATGGCAATGGTGCGCTTGTCTATCTTGTTGATGCGAGCCCTAACCTTGACCGAGCCACCCCTCAAGCCGTCGTTATAACGGCTCACGTCCATCAGACCGCCAGTGGGGAAGTCGGGGTAGAGCTCAAACTCCTCGCCCTTGAGGTGTGCCACGCAGCCGTCTAACAGCTCGTTGAAGTTGTGGGGCAGAATCTTCGACGACAGACCTACTGCAATACCATCTACACCCTGTGCCAGCAGCAAGGGGAACTTGACGGGCAGCGTTACGGGCTCTTTGTTGCGGCCGTCGTATGAGAGCATCCACTCGGTAATCTTGGGGCTAAATACAACCTCCAGCGCAAACTTCGACAGCCTGGCCTCGATGTAACGAGGTGCGGCAGCTCCGTCGCCCGTCAGTATGTTACCCCAGTTACCCTGGGTGTCAATAAGCAGGTTCTTCTGGCCTAACTGCACCAGCGCATCGCCAATCGAGGCGTCGCCGTGGGGGTGGAACTGCATTGTGTGGCCCACAATGTTGGCCACCTTGATGCGGCTGCCGTCATACATACGCCTCATCGAGTGCAGAATACGTCGCTGTACGGGCTTCAGACCATCGTCGATGTAGGGCACCGCACGCTCCAGGATTACATACGAGGCGTAATCCAAAAACCAGTCGCGGTACAATCCCGTCAGCTTGGTGCGAGCCTTGCCGCCCTCACCCATCAGCTTGGCATACTTGTCGGAGAGTTTGCGCGAGTTGACATCCTTTACCTCCACAACCTCGTCGGCCTCGGTGGCCTCGATAGGCTCGTCGGTAGTGGTGCTAACCTGCTCCAAATTCTCGTTGTTAAGATTCTCTATGTTTTTATTATCTTCCATCTTTTTTGTTTTGTCTAACGTCTAACGTCAAACGTCTAATCGTCCTAAGTCATTAAGGACTTTAAGGGCTTTAAGGTCCTTAAATAATTTTCAACTCTACCTAAGGTCATCGACATAGTCGGCCTCGATGCGCAGGTTGTCGATAATGAAGCCCTGGCGTTCGGGGGTGTTGCTGCCCATATAGAACTCCAGCATCGTGTGGATGGGCTCCTCGGCCGAAATCTTCACAGGCTCGAGCCTCATCTTGGGGCCAATGAACTCCTTGAACTCGCTCGACGAAATCTCGCCCAAACCTTTGAATCGCGTAACCTCATAGTTGGGCCCAATCTCGTCCATAGCCTTCTGCTTCTCCTCCTCGTTGTAGCAGTAGAGTATCTTGGTCTGCTGCTTGTTCTGCACCCTGAACAGAGGGGTCTGCAACACAAACAGGTGATTCTGCCTAATAACCTCGGGGAAGAACTGCAAGAAGAAGCTCATCATCAGCAGCCTGATGTGCATACCATCCACATCGGCATCGGTGGCGATGATAATCTTGTTGTAGCGCAGGTTGTCGATGCTCTCTTCGATGTCCAGCGCGGCCTGCAGCAGGTTGAACTCCTCGTTTTTGTAGACAAAGGTCTTGCTCTCGCCATAGCAGTTCTTGGGCTTACCTCTGAGCGAGAATACAGCCTGGGTCTGAACATCCCTCGATGCGGTAATCGAGCCACTTGCCGAAAGTCCCTCGGTGATGAATATCATCGACTCCTCCTTGCGAGGGTTCTTGTCGTCGCAGTAGTGAATTTTGCAGTCGCGCAGCTTGCGGTTGTTGAGGCTCACCTTCTTGGCAATCTCGCGAGCCTTCTTCTGCACTGTGGTGATGGCCTTGCGCTCCTTCTCATTGTCGGCAATCTTCTTGTTCATTATGGTTGCCGTCTCGGAGTGCTTGTGCAGATAGTTGTCGAGCTCTTGCTTTACGAAGTCGCCAATGAACTGGCGCACCGACAACAGTCCTGGGCCCATATTCTTCGACGAGAGCTTAATCTTGGTCTGGCTCTCAAACTCGGGCTCCTCGACACTCACGCTCACAGCCGCAATAATACTGGCCCTCACGTCGGCAGGGTCGTAGTCCTTCTTGAAGAACTCCTTGATGGTCTTTGACACCGCCTCTTTGAAGGCTGCCTGATGGGTACCGCCCTGGGTGGTGTGCTGCGAGTTGACAAACGAGAAGTAGGTCTCGCCATAGCCCGAGCCGTGAGTGAAGGCAATCTCAATATCCTTGCCCTTCAGGTGGATGGGCGCATAGAGAGGCTCCTCGCCCATATTCTCGGTCAACAGGTCGAGCAGGCCGTGCTTGGACTCGTACTTCTTGCCATTCAGGCGGAAGGCCAAGCCAGTGTTCAGATAGGTGTAGTTGCGCACCTTCTGCTCGACATACTCGGGGTTGTAGTCGTAGATGCCGAAAATCTCTTGGTCTACCAGGTAGCGCACCGTGGTGCCAGGCTTGTCGGTCACATTGTCCTCGCGCCTGTCCTCCTTGAGGATACCCTGCTCGAAGACCACTGTTCGCGACTTGCCATCCCTGACGCTACGAGCCTCGAAGTGCTCGGAGAGGTAGTTGACGGCCTTCAGACCTACACCATTCAGACCTACGGTCTTTTTGTAGCCTGCACCGTTGTACTTACCACTCACATTCATCTCGCCCACACAGGCGTCGAGCATATTCAAGGGTATGCCACGACCATAGTCCCTAATGGTAACCCACTTATCCTCGATAGTGATGTCGATTAGCGAGCCGTGTCCCATAGTGAACTCGTCGACCGAGTTGTCTACCACCTCTTTGATGAGTGTGTAGATACCATCCTCGGCCAGCGAGCCATCGCCCAGCTTGCCAATCCACATACCAGGCCTTAGGCGCACCTGTTCGCGTGGGGGCAACTTCTTGATATCCTCGTCGGTATACTGACTTGCTATTTTGTTTGTTTCGTTTGCCACGTTGTTAGTTTTGTATCTATAGTATTATTTCTTGTTCGATATCTCTCTCTTTTCTCTATTTGTCGGTGGGTTGCTTCACCCTCTCACGAAGGTCGGCCAGCCCCTCGGCTGTGAGTTGTTGTACTCTCTGGGCCACTTCGCGTGGATTCTGGCCCTCAATCTGCTCGGCCTTGATGGTGGGCAGTATTCGCAGGGTGAGTATGCTGCGCTTGAGCCCTCGCTTGGTCAACAGGTTGGGTGTGCCGTCGAGCACGCAGGGCACAATGTCTACGCCACACTCCTGGGCCAGTCGGAAGGCACCCTCCTTGAACAAGTGTACCTGGCCATCCTTGCTGCGTGTACCCTCGGGGAAGATTACTACACTGGTGCCACCCTTCAGGTGTCTCGAGCCCTGCTCCATTACGGCTGCGGCGGCTTTGGTGGTGCCTCGTTGGATAACAATGTCGTTTCTCAGCCCGAGCATCCATCCTATGGCAGGAATTTTGCGTACCTCTATCTTCGACACAAAGTTGAAGCCGTTGCGAGGGGGGATGAAAAACAAAAGCGGAATGTCGAAGAACGACTGGTGGTTGGCAGTGATGACGTATGGGCGGCTGTCGGTCGGAAAGTTCTCGCGCCCCTCGATGCGCACCTTCCAGGCGGGCGAGAGGCGGTAGACCATTCGGGCCACCACATAGGAGAGCCAGAGCGTCAGTCGGCGCTCTTTGCCCACGACCAAGTCAATCAGTGCTGTGACGGACATTGCCACCAACGACAACAGCGCCCAGACCACAATCACCAATATGTAGAGTATCATTACTACCATTTTCTATCACTTTTTGCTGCAAATCTACCCACCCAGAGTGACATTTGGTGGCAGATTACCTCAATTTATATTACAACCTGCAAATATAGGTGTTTTTAATCGAAATCGAAAATCGAAAGCCCTACTTTGCACCATTTTTTTGGCCTCCGCGAGCATAATTTGGTGGCGTGTTTCGACTTTCGATTTCAATTTGTATATTTGCATTCGCGTAAAATAATTTTTTGAGAGATGAAAAAAGCATTTGTTTTCCCTGGACAAGGGGCACAATTCAGCGGCATGGGCCACGACCTCTACCAGAGCAGCCCCGCCGCAAAAGCACTTTTTGACAAAGCCGATGAAGTCTTGGGCTTCAAGATTAGCGATATTATGTTTGGTGGCACCGATGAGCAGTTGCGCCAGACCAAAGTCACTCAGCCTGCGGTATTTATCCACTCGGTGGCAGCCGCAGTAGCCCTGGGCGACGAGTTCTGTCCCGATATGGTGGCAGGCCACTCGCTTGGCGAGTTCAGTGCCCTGGTAGCCTCGGGTGCAATCGACTTCGAGGCAGGTCTGCGACTGGTCTATGCCCGTGCGCTGGCTATGCAGGCCGCTTGCGAGGCTGTGCCCTCGACTATGGCAGCCGTATTGGGCCTGCCAGATGAGGCTGTCGAGCAGGTTTGCAGCGGCATTGAGGGTGTTGTGGCTGCCAACTACAACTGCCCTGGACAGGTGGTTATTTCGGGTACCATCGAGGCTGTTAAAGAGGCCTCGGTGAAGGCCAAAGAGGCGGGGGCCAAGCGTGCTCTGCCACTGGCTGTTGGCGGAGGTTTCCACTCGCCCTGTATGGAGTCGGCAAGGGTTAAGTTGGCCGAGGCAATAGAGCAGACCGAGTTCCACACCCCACGCTGCCCCGTGTACCAAAATGTCGACGCCAAACCCCACACCTCGCCCGAGGAAATTAAGGCCAATCTGGTGGCCCAGCTCACCTCGCCCGTAAGGTGGACACAGAGCGTGAGGGCTATGCTGGTCGACGGCGCCGAAGAGTTTGTTGAACTCGGCCCAGGCGCTGTGCTTCAGGGACTTATTGCCAAGATTAGGGCATAAGATTGACAACTAATCAATATACCAAAAATAACTATGAAGAAAACATTCGTATTACTGACCACACTGATTGCGATTATGACAATTTCGTGTACTAACGAGGGTGGCTCGGCCTCGCGCGAGAACCCCCTGCTGGCCGAGTGGACCACCCCCCTGGGTGTGCCCCCATTTGACCAAATCGAGCTCGATGACTATATGCCCGCCTTTAAGGCCGCAATGAAGGCCCACAAAGAGGAGATTAAGGCCATCGTCAACAACCCCGACGAGCCCACTTGGGAGAATACCATCCTGGCTCTCGACAATGCAGGCGAACTGCTCAGTCGTGTGAGCAACTGCTTCTTCCTGGTGGCAGAGGCCGATACCAACGAGCAGATGCAGAAGATTCAGAGCAAGGTGAGCCCTATGCTCTCGGCACACAGCGATGAGATTATGATGAATCCCGAACTGTTCAAACGTGTCAAAAAGGTCTACTTGGGCCGCAAAAATGCAGGGCTCGACGAGTATCAGCTCCGCCTGGTAGAGAAGACCTACAAGAGCTTTGAGCGCTCGGGTGCCAACCTGTCGGAGGCCGACCAGAAAGAGCTCGCCGAGATTAACCAGAAGCTCTCCGAGGCAGGCGTGCAGTATGCCAAAAACCTGCTCGCAGCCAATGCCGAGTTTGAGATGGTGCTCGAGGCCAACCAGCTCAACGGACTGCCCCAGAGCGTGCGCACCGCAGCCAGCGAGGCTGCCGAGGCAAAGGGTTACACCGATAAGTACCTCTTCGACTTGAGCAAGCCCAGTATGATTCCCTTCCTGACCTACTCGAAGGAGCGCGACCTACGCGAGAAGCTCTACACTGGCTACCTGACCAAGTGTAACCTCGATGACAAGAACGACAACAAAGAGGTTATCAATACCCTGCTTGCTCTGCGTACCCGTAGGGCCAACCTGCTGGGCTACGACACCCACGCACAGTTTGTGCTCGACGATGTTATGGCCAAAACCCCCGAGGCTGTCTACGAACTGCTCGACGGCATTTGGGGCCCCGCACTTGAGACGGCCAAGCAGGAGCTCGAGGATATGAAAAAACTCGCCAAGAGCGACCTGGGTGACGCCCCCTTCCAGTCGTGGGATTGGTGGTTCTATGCCGAGAAACTGCGCAAGCAGCGCTACAGCCTCGACGAGATGAGCATCCGCCAGTACTTCTCGCTCGACAATGTCCGCCTGGGTGTGTTTGGCCTCTGCAACCGCCTCTATGGCATCACATTTAGCCCTGCCAAGGTGCCCGTCTACAACCCCGAGTGTAGCGCCTACCAGGTGTTTGATGCCGATGGCACCACCCTGGGCGTTGTTATCTTCGACTTCCACCCACGTCCAGGCAAGGGCTTTGGCGCTTGGTGCGGCAGCTATGTAGATATGAGCATCAAGGACGGCAAGCGCGTAACCCCCGTAGTTACCGTAGTTTGCAACTTCCCACGCCCTGTGGGCAAGGCTCCCTCGCTGCTGTCGATTGACGATGTAGAGACCTTCTTCCACGAGTTTGGCCACGCCCTGCACAACCTCTTTGCACAGGTGCCCTATAAGGGCTTGAGTGGTGTTGAGCGCGACTTTGTTGAGCTCCCCAGCCAGATTATGGAGAACTGGGCAATGGAGCCCGAGTTGCTCAAGACCTATGCACTCCACTACCAGAATGGCTCGGTTATTCCCAACCACCTGATTAAGCGTATCCAGAAGAGCGCCCTCTTCAACCAGGGCTTTATGACCACCGAGCTGTTGGCAGCCTCGCTGAGCGACCTCGATATCCACAACTTGGCCGTAACCGAGCCTATCGACATCAACGCCTTTGAGCGCAAGGTGCTCAACGAGCAGCGTGGCCTGATTGAGGAGATTGCGCCTCGCTACCGCTACACCTACTTCTCGCACATCTTCGATGGTGGTTACTCGTCGGGATACTATAGTTATATATGGGCCGAGGTGCTCGACAAAGATGCTTACCAGGCGTTTGTCGAGACTGGCAACCTGTTTGACCGCGAGACTGCGGCCCGATTCCGCACTTTGCTGGAGATGGGTGGTATGAAAGATGGTATGAGCCTCTACCGCGACTTCCGCGGTGCCGACCCCAGTCGCGATGCGCTGATGATTTCGCGTGGCTTTGTCACCCCCGAGGAGGTTGCTGCCCCCGAGGAGAAATAGTAGCTACATTTCAGTACAAAAAGCCCGATGCAAACCAACTGCATCGGGCTTTTTTGTGTGCGCTCTACCGACCAAAAGTCATTAAGGGCCTTAAGGGCTTTAAGCCACTTAAAAGACACCGTAAACCAATACTCGGATATGCAAAAAGGAGTAGAACCTGTCAAGTTCTACTCCTTTTTTTGCCATTGGATGAAAAGCCTACTTTGCCAGCAGCATAAAGCCCCAGGCGGCAAGCTCTACTGTGTCGCCAGCCTTGAAGCTCTTAGCCTGGCCACAAGCGCAGGTGTAGTCGCCAGCCTCGGCCTCGGTGAGGGTAACGGTGGTGGGCTCGGCCGAGAAGTTGAACAGGCAGAGCACGGTGTTGTCCTCCTTCTGGCGCGAGAATGCCAACACGTTCTCGCCTACACCCTCTACAAACTCTACGGGGGCTACATCGGCACCAGCTGCCAGGGCCTTGTTTGCGTGGCGGAACGAGCAGAGGGTGCGGTAGAAGTTGCGGTACTCTTTGCCGTACTCGAGGTCAACAAGCTCCTTCACCGAGTCCTTCTCGAAGAACTGCAAGCGGCGGCCCAGGGCAATCTCCTGGCCAGTGTAGATAAGGGGCTGCGACTTGGGCATAACAAAGGTGAGTGCTGCCAGAGCCTTGTGGGCATCGCCCATACGCTCAAACTCGGTACCTGCCCACGAGTTCTCATCGTGGTTTGAGGTGAACATCAGGCGCATTGCGGGGGCAGGATACTTCTGGTCGTCGCGCTCCATATACTCTTTGAGGTCTTTGACGGTCTTGGCATTGGTCTTGATGGTGCCGTCGCCAGCCACATTTTTGGTCTCGCTACCGCCTTTGGCCATAGCGTTGAAGATGTGGTGCAGCTCCCAAGCGTAGGTGGCGTCGAAGCCACACTCGTGCAGCCAGGTCTCCTCGCCCTCGGCAAGCAGATATACGTCGGGGTTAATCTTGCGAACCTCCTCCCAAGCCTTCTTCCAGAAGTCGGCAGGCACGTTCATTGCAACGTCGCAACGGTAGCCATCAACGCCCTTCTCAATCCAGAATTTGATGGCGTCGAGCATTGCAGCACGCATATCCTCATTCTTGTAGTTGAGTTTTGCAATGTCGGTCCAGTCATACTCGACAATGGGCAGACCTGTCTTCTGGTCAAGCACATACCAATCCTTCTTGCCCTCTTTCCACCAGTTTGCATCGCGCGAGGTGTGGTTGGCAACCCAGTCGATAATGACCTTCAGGCCCAGCTCGTGAGCGGTGGCCAGGAAGTGGTCAAAGTCCTCCATAGTACCAAACTCGGGGTTGATGGCCTTGTAGTCGATAATCGAGTAGTACGAGCCCAGAGTGCCCTTGCGACCGTCAACGCCAATGGGGCTGATAGGCATAAGCCACACGATGTCTACGCCCATAGCTTTGAGCTCGGGCAGATACTCCTCGGCAGCTGCAAAGGTACCCTCTTCGGTTGCCTGGCGAACATTCAGCTCATAGACAACAGAGTTGAACTTGTCGAAGGTCGATGTGCTTTCGGTCTGTGCACCACCGCAGCTCATCAGGGTCGCAACAAGGGCGACCAGCGCAAATAATTTCTTCATCATAATTTGTTGGTATTTAGATTATTACTTGTTCACAATTACATATCCGTATGCGGGGATGTCGATGCTCAGATTGCCACCCTCGAGCAAAGCCTTGCCGCCCTCGGTCGACAGAGCTACCTGGGCGCTCTTGGCCCCAACGAACTCGGGCATAGCTACCTCCACCTGGCGAGCTTCGGGGCGGATGTTGAGGGCAACAACAGCCCACTGGCCCATATAGTGGCGCAGGAATACAAACACGTCGTCATCGACATACAGGGTGCGGTAGTCGCCATACATCAGAGGCATCGAAGCGCGGCGATACTTAAACATCGCCTTGGTGGCTGCAAGCTCTGCCTGCTGGAACTCGTTGTAGCCGTCGAACTCCATCATATAGCGGTTGTCGGGGTCGTTGCCACCAGGTATGCCATACTCGTCGCCCTGGTATACGCAGGGTACGCCTGGTACGGTCGAAATAATGGCCTTCAGCAGCGACAGGCGAGCATAGCCCTTCACATTGTCGCCCACAACCACCTTGCGATTCCAACCAATAGACTTGTCGTCGCCATTCTGGAGCGTCAAGTCGCCACCAGCCAGCGACAAGAAGCGAGCCTTGTCGTGGTTGCCGGTGATGTTACCCATTGTGTGGTGCGAGCCATAGGCAGCCTCGGCCTCCTCTACTGCCTTTGCAATGTCGCGCATCGAGCGACTCTCATCAATAATCACATCGCGCGAGGTGTGGTAGAGGTTGAAGTCAAACTGCGAGTCAATCATACCGCTCTTTACATACGAGCCAATGAGCTCAACGTCGCCATAGGTCTCGCCAATCTGCCAGAGCTGACGGTCGGGCATCGACGACTTCATCTTGTGGGTGAGCATACGCCAGTAGTTCAGCGGAATATGCTTGCAAGCATCGTGGCGGAAGCCGTCGAAGTCGAACTTGCGCACCCAAACGAGAGCCGAGTCGGTCATAGGCTCGCACACCTCATTGCGACGAGTGTCGAGGGTGGGGATGTGCTCGTCAAACCAGGTGGTAAGGCGTGTCTCGCCATCCCACAGACCAATGTTCTTGCGGCCGTCGGGCAGCATCAGGTCGGTTGTCCAGTCGGGGTGCTCTTTCAGTACGGGCGAGTCGATATGCAGGTGGTTGGCCACATAGTCGAGGATGACGTTCAGCTCGCTATCGTGTGCCTCGGCAAGCATTGTGCGGAGCTCCTCGTCGGTACCGAAGCGTTTGTCTACAACGGTGCTAAAGATGGGCCAATAGCCGTGGTAGCCCGAGAATTTGGTGTCGGGGTTGCGGTTCTGGCCCCACGCATCGTAGGGGTTTTGGGTGATGGGCGAAATCCAAATGGTCGTGATACCCAGGTCGTTGAAAAATCCATCCTCAATCTTCTGGGTGATACCCACAATGTCGCCACCCTGGTAGTCAACCTTGTCCAACACCTCGGGCGAGTTGATTTTCCAGTCATTGGCGGTGGTGCCGTTATTGAAACGGTCAATCATCAGCGAGTAGAGAATCTGCGACTGGAAGTCCTGGCGGCGGATATCCTCGGCATCGACCACCACCTTGCCATACTCGAGGGGCAGGAGTACGTCGTTGAAGCGACCATCCTCCGAGGCGGCAAAGATGCGGACAGCCGAGCGCTGGTGCTTCTTGGCTACGCTGGGGATGGCAACCTCGATAGTGTTGCCCTCGATTTTTACATCCTCAATCACCTCGTTCTGCCACATTGCTACGGCCTCTACTACGGGCTTCGAGGCCCAAACGGTGATGTTGCCACCTTTGATATTGGTGGATGACATATAGCTGCCCTCGGTGTCGCGCTGGCCACCCAGCACTACAATCGACAGTTTTGCCTCGTTGTGCCATACCTCTATGGTCGATACCATCACATCGCTCTGGGTGGTTATTTCAAACTGCTCCCAGTTGTCGGTGGTGGGGTTGAGCTGCAGTCGCTCGTCGCTGGTTGTCAGCTTTGTAGCCCCCTCCCACTGGGGATAGTAGTCAGTGAGGAAGTGGGCAGTGGTGCCCTGCTTGACGGTCAGGGGGATTACGGTCGAGCTGTTGCCGAGCTGGAAACTTTCAGCTACAGGAGTACACTGCACAAATAGAAGTGCTGCGAGCGACATTGCTGCCGCCGACAGAGTGTAGAATAGTGGTTTGAGCTTCATAATTATTAGTATTTTGAGTTATTTATTTTGTTGTCGTGCGAGTAGTCTGTGGTCTGTTTACTGGGTTGCGACAATGCCTACTGCGCCCCCAGGATGAATATGGTGGGGCGTTTGTGGATGTCGGGGGTGGGGGTGTTGCGCCACTCGGCAATGGTGCGAGTGCGTATGAGTTCGCCTGGGGCTGTGATGTCGGCTGCTACGGTCAGCAGGGTTGCGGGCGAGAGAGTGGCGAGCATATCGGCCAACAGTTTTACGTTGCGATAGGGGGCCTCGATAAATATCTGGCTCTGGCGCTCCTGCTGTGCCCTGCGCTCGAAGTGGCGGAGTGCTTTGGTGCGCTCGGCAGGCTTGATGGGCAGGTAGCCGTTGAAGGCAAAGCTCTGGCCATTCTGGCCACTCGCCATCAGCGCCATAAGTATGCTTGAAGGGCCCACAAGGGGTATCACCTCAATGCCTTTGCGCTGTGCGGCGGCCACAACGTCGGCTCCAGGGTCGGCAATGCCTGGCAGGCCTGCCTCGCTGATGATGCCACAGTTGCGCCCTGCAAGTACGGGGGCCAGTAGGGGCTCGATGTCGGCGGCTGTGGTGTGCTCGCTACACTCGGCAAACTCGAGCGAGTCGATAGCCACGCCAATCTTGGCTGCCGATAGAAAGCGTCGCGCGGTGCGCACATTCTCGACTATAAAGTAGTCAATCGAGGCCATAACAGCGCGATTTGCCTCGGGCAGAGTGTCATAAGGGTTGCCCTCGCTAATGGGGCAGGGCAGCATATATATCTTACCGTAGTTTGCCATACTATTCCTTGACGTAGATGCGTTTTACGCGCCTCGATATAGAGGTCATAACCTCGTAGGGGATGGTACCCAGCTTGTCGGCCATCTGCTCGACCGAGCCAGCCTCGCCACCGAAGATTACCACCTCGTCGCCCTCTTTGCAATCTATGCCGCTTACGTCGACCATACAGCTGTCCATACACACGCGGCCAACAATGGGGGCACTCTTGCCGCCAATGCTCACACTCCAGCCTCCGCAACCCAACCTACGGTCCAATCCGTCGGCATAGCCAATGGGTATGGTGGCAATGGTCGTGGGGGTATCGATTTGCCCTGCGCGGCCATAGCCAACGCTCTCGCCCTGGGCGAGTTTCTTAATCTGTACAATTCGAGTTGTGAGCCTCGAAATGGGCCTAACACCCTCGGCCCCCACGCCATACAGGCCTATGCCCAGACGGCACATATCGTAGGCCGAGGTGGGGTAGTGCTCTATGGCAGCGGTGTTGTTGAGGTGGCGCAGTGGGTGGTAGTCGAGCGAAGCCATTATGGCGTCGCTAACCTGGGCAAATCGCTGTTGTTGAGTGGCCACAAAGTCGGTCTGCTGAGGGTCATCGGCTGTGGCCAGGTGCGAGAATATGCTCCTTACGGTCAGCAGCTCTTTCAGCTCGGCCAGGCGGCCGTTGAGCCTCTCGACATCCTCCATCGTGAAGCCCAGGCGGTGCATACCGCTATCGACCTTCAGATGTATGGGGTAGTCGTTTTCGCCTGCTGCGGTAACGGCTGCGGCGAAGGCCTCGAGCGAGGCAAAGTTGTATATCTCGGGCTCCAGGCGGTATGAGGTCATAAGCCTAAAGCTGTCGGCATCGGCATTGAGCACCACAATGGGCATAGTGATGCCCTTCTGGCGCAGCAGTACACCCTCGTCGGCAAATGCAACTGCCAGGTAGTCAACACCCTCGTGCTCCAGCGCCGAGGCAATCTCGTAGTCGCCGTGGCCGTAGCTCGACGCCTTGACCATAGCCACCAGTTTGCTCCCTGCAGGCATCAGCGAGCGGTAGACATTCAGATTGCGCACCATCTGCGACAGATTGACCTCCAACACCGTAGTGTGGCTCTGGCGCAGCAGGGCGTGAACTATGCGGTCGAAGCCCGACATTGGGCCTCCCTTGACCAACACGGCCGCCTGCTCGATGTCGTTCTGGGTGAGAGTCTTGAGAAACTCGTCGGCCGAGAAGTAGAAGTCGTAGCTCGAGTCAAACAGGTCTTTGTGGGCGCTTATACGCTTGCCAATGCCCACAAAGCGGCTCAAGCCTGCCTGGGCGCACATCTCGGCCACCTGCGAGTAGAGTATTCCCTCGGGTAGGGTGCTGTAGAGTATGTCCGAGAGTATCAGTATCTTGTGACGGTCGGCAGCCACGTCGTTCAGCTCGTCGAGGGCTATGCGCAACGAGTTGATGTCGGTGTTGTGCGTGTCGCTCAACACCACCGCTCCGCCCAATCCCTCGGCCAGCGAGAGGCGCATATTTGCAGGCTCGGCCCCCGAGAGGCGCTCTTTGGTCTCGGCGCGGTCGTAGCCCAGCAGGGCATACAGCTCCTCGGCCATACCCAATATGTCGGTCGCGCCAATCTTGCACCTTACGGCCGCCACAGCATCGGTTATGTGTTCGCTGGTAGAGTTGTAAACCACACACTTGGCTCGGCTGAACAGTACAGCCTTCTCGGCAGCCTTGTGGCCCCAGTCGATAAAGTTCTCGTCGTGTTGGTGGCCCAGGGCGGTGAAGATGCCTATGTCGGGCCTAATCATAGCCTCCAGGCGAGCCATCTCATCGGGCCTCGATATACCAGCCTCGATTACGGCCATATCCTCTGTGCCCTCAATCATCAGCAGCGACAGCGCCACGCCCAACTGTGAGTTGTAGCTCCTGGGCGAGCGGAACACCCTCATACCGTCGGGTGCGGCCTGGGCTATCCACTCTTTCATAGTGGTCTTACCCGTCGAGCCTGTGATAGCCACCACCTTGCCCTTGAAAGTCGAGCGGTGGTAGGCTGCCAGCTTCTGCAATGCGGCGAGCGACCTGCGTACCACCACAAAGCCTGCCTCGGGGTAGAGTCCAAACTCTACATCGTGCTCGACCATAAAGGCCCTCACGCCCCTGCGATAGAGGTCGCCTACGAAGCGGTGACCATCGTGGTTTACACCCTCAATGGCAACAAATATGGGCATCCTGTCGGCCGCAAAGCTGTGGCGCGAGTCGGTCATTACACCCCTGACGGCTATGTCGGCCCCAACGAGCCTGCCGCCCGAAATTTCGGCTATCTGTCCAAGTGAATAATTCATAGGCTTGGCGTTTTGGTGGTGAGTGTGGTTTTATTATCCTATCTCTACAACGGGGTGGTGCGCCACCCCATTGTGAAAAACTATTTCCTCTTTGCAGGCACTACAATCTCGTCGATCAGAGCCTGGGTTGCGGGCTTGTGGCCACGGAAGGCAACGTAGAGCTCCATAGGGTGACGGATACCACCCTTCGAGAGGATGTTCTCGCGGAACGAGGCGGCAACCTCCTGGTTGAAGATGCCCTTCTCTTTGAACAGCGCAAAGGCGTCGGCATCGAGCACCTCGGCCCACTTGTAGCCATAGTAGCCTGCGGCATAACCGCCCGAGAAAACGTGGGTGAAGGCAGCGCAAGGCGAGTAACCCTCGATGGTGGGCAGCACCTCGCAAGCAGCGCGAGCCTCTTTCTCGAAGGCTACTGCATCGGCAATGGGGGCGGTAATCGAGTGGAACTTCATATCGCTGCTACCATAGGCCACCTGACGGGTGTTGTAGTAGGCTGCCAAGTAGTTCTTCGAGTCGATAATCTTGCTCCTCAGCTCCTCGGGCATCTTCTCGCCGGTCTGGTAGTGAACGGCTACGATGTCGAGGAACTCGGGCTCGGTAGCCCAGTTCTCCATAATCTGGCTGGGAAGCTCAACAAAGTCGCGGTAGACCGAAGTGCCGGTCAGCGAAGCGTAGCTACCCTTGCCAAACAGGCCGTGCAGGCAGTGGCCAAACTCGTGCAAGAAGGTGGTGAACTCGTCGAAGGTCAAGAGCGAAGGGGTGCTCTCGGTGGGCTTGGTGAAGTTGCCACACATCGAAATCAAGGGGCGCACCTCGTTGCCATCCTTGTCTACATACACGTCGCGGAACGAAGTCATCCAAGCACCGCCGCTCTTGGTTGCACGGGGGAAGAAGTCCATATAGAGCAGACCCAGCAGCTCGTCGTTGGCCTCGCGTACCTCGTAAACCTGCACGTCGGGGTGGTAAACATCCACCTCGGTATTCTGAACAAATTTGATTCCGTAGAGCCTGCCTGCCAACTCAAAGATACCTTTCTTTACATTCTCCAGCTCGAAGTAGGGTTTTACGTCCTCCTCGTTATACGCATAGGTGGCGTTTTTGTACTTCTCGCTCCAGTAGGCAAAGTCCCAGGGCATAAGCTCGTAGTTGGCGCCATTGCGACGTGCGTAGCGCTGCACCTCTGCAACCTCGCGGCGAGCCTGACCAATGGTGGCGGTCAGCAGCTCGTCGAGGAACGAAGTTACGGTCTGGGGATTCTCGGCCATACGCTCCTCCAGCACAAAGTCGGCATAGGTCTCGTAGCCAAACAACTGTGCACTCTTGAGCCTCAGCTCGGTGATGCCCTTAATCAGCTCGGTGTTGTCCAGCTCGCCACCAATACAGCGCGAGTTGTAGGCCTTCCACACCTGCTCTTTGTAGTCCCTGTTCGACGAGTAGGTCAAGAAGGGCGACATACTTGCAGCCTGCAGGGTTACGGTCCAACCCTCCTGACCACGAGCCTTGGCCTCGGCAGCCAGATTCTCTTTCACAAAGTCGGGCAACTCGGCCACCTCATCGGGGTTGGTGATGTTGAGGGTGTAGGCATTGGTTGCGGCCAGTACGTTCTGACCAAACTTGAGAGTCATATTCGACAGCTCGGTCGAAATCTTGCGATACTCCTCCTTCTGCTCGTCGCTCAAATTGGCACCCGAGCGCACAAAGCCCTTGTAGGTGTCGTCGAGCAGTTTGGCCTGCTCCTCGGTCAGGTTGAGGCTTTCGCGCTGCTCGTAGACAGCCTTAACCCTCTGCCACAGGGTGGGGTTGAGGTTCATATCGTTGTAGAACTCAACCAACTTGGGCTGAATCTCCAGGGCCAGTGCCTGCATCTCGGGCGAGGTCTCATTGCCGTCGAGCACAAAGAAGATGGTCGACACGCGGTTGAGCAACTCGCCACCGCGCTCCATAGCCTCGATGGTATTCTCGAAGGTGGGAGCCTCGGGGTTGTTGATTGCTGCCTCCAACTCGGCGCGAGCCTCTTTGAGGCCCTGCTCAAAGGCGGGCATATAGTGCTCGATTTTGATTTTCGAGAATTCGGGGGTGCCGAAGGGGGTGTCGGCGGGGTTAATCAGTGGGTTGTTGTCACAACCGCTCATTATCACAGCTGCTGTCATAACTACTGCCAATAAGTTCTTTTTCATAAAGTTGTTTGTGTGTGTTGAGTTATTGTTTTGTGTTCGTTTGTTCGTGTTGGAGGGGCTGTTTCTATCGTGCTTCGGCCAGGGGTATCCACTTGTCGCCTCGGAAGGCCACCACAAAGGCCCCTTTGAAGCCACGCTTGTCAGCCTCGGCAGCTATGCGCTTGGCCTCGTTGTAATCTTTGCCCTCGACCATACAGCGCCACTTGCCACTGGCGGTCTGCTTCTGCACAATGCGCCCCTTGTAGTGGCCAAACTTGGCATCGTTGGGGTTACTCTTGGCCGAGAGGGTACACAACTGGGCGTAGAACTTCAGTGGCTCCTCTTTGGGCTCCTGCTTAACCTGGGGTTGCTCTTTTGGCTCCTGGGGCTTGGGCTCCTCTTTCTTCACCTCGGCCTTTGGCTCTTCGGCTTTTACCTCGGCTTTGGGCTGCTCGGCCTTTGGTTGCTCGGCCTTAACTTCGGCCTGGGGCTGTTGAGGTTGTTGGGGTTGGGCAAGGTTCGCCTTGTCGGCGCACTTGGTGCGGTACTCGCTGAAGGCGTCGAACAGAGCCTTCGACACAGCCTGCTCACCCTCGGGGCTCAACAGGTAATCCCTATCGCTCTTGTTGGTCATAAAGCCCAGCTCGGTCAGCACCGCAGGCATAGCTGTGCGCCACAGCACCAGATAGGGGGCCTGGCGAGCACCGCGGTTGGTTATGGGGGTGTTGAGCGAGTAGTGCTTCTGCACCATCTCTGCAAAAATCATACTCTGCTCCGAATAGGCATACTGCATCAGCGAGAAGATGATAAAACTCTCGGCACTATTGGGGTCGTAGCCCTCGTATTTGGCCTCATAGTCGCCCTCCATAACGATTACCGAGTTCTCCCTCTGCGCTACGGCAAGGTTTTTTTCGCTCTTGTCGTTACCCATTATGTAGGTCGAGTTGCCGTGGGCGGTGTTGTTGCCCACAGCGTCGGTGTGAATCGATATGAACAGGTCGGCCCCTGCGCGGTTGGCAATGTCGCCCCTCTCGTGCAGCTCGATGAAGCGGTCGTCTTTGCGAGTGTAGATGACCTTTACGTCGGGATAGGCCTGCTCAATCATAGCGCCAAGGCGTAGTGCCACGCGCAGGTTGAGGTCCTTCTCGAGGTTGCCTCCCCACGAGCATCCAGGGTCTTTGCCACCGTGTCCAGCATCAATAACCACACAGTCGATTCCCACATCGGGCAGCTCGTTTTTGGTCTGTGCCGATACGACAAAAGGCAAACAAAGCGTTAATATCATCAAAAAGCGAGTTGTAGCTTTCATTTTTTTGTTATTTTTGCTGAATAATTAACTACGTTAATCGGGTCGAAGGGCCCATTTTTGTGGGGTTTTGCCGACCTTGTCGGCAAAGGTAACACTTTTTTGCGATATTTTGGATTTTAAGACGATAAAATACACACTTCTGTCTGCCTTATTTTTGGCTGGAGTAGGCTCACTCGGGGCACAAAATTTGCCCGCGAGCGAAAAAAAATTACTCTCCGCCAAAGATTCTTTGCAGACCACTGCGCCCGAGCGTGTCAAGCAGCTCGAACGCAGCAGGGCCTTTATGGGCTCCGACTCGCTTGAGGTAAGGGCACAGCAAAGCGCTATCGACAGTCTGCTCACCATTGGTGTAGACTCGGTACCTGCCGACACCGCAGGGCGCAAGCAAAAGAACTTCCTCGAGGAGATTATCAACGGCAAGAACAAAGACTCGCTCTACTACGACGTGAGGGGCAAGATGGTACACATCTACGAGCAGGGCGATGTGACCTACGGCAATATGAACATCAAGGCCGACTATATGCGTGTGTCGATGGAGTCGAAAGAGATTCTGGCATACGGCAAGGCCGACACCTCGGCATACGGCCACACCCGACCCGAGTTTACCGAGGCGGGCGCCACCTACACGATGGACACCGTAACCTACAACATCGACACCAAGCGAGCCAAGATTAAGGGCGTAGTGACCAAAGATGGCGAGGGCTATCTGACGGGTAAAGAGGTGAAGATG
Source organism: Tidjanibacter sp. (assembly GCA_045543795.1). Lineage (GTDB taxonomy): Bacteria > Bacteroidota > Bacteroidia > Bacteroidales > Rikenellaceae > Tidjanibacter. The sequence goes on along the minus strand of JAZPXV010000015.1, from coordinate 35,667 downwards.
ATGCCCGACAAGTCGTTCAACATTCGTGGCGGCGTCTACACCACCTGCGAACACACCGACCACCCACACTACTACATCAGTATGACCAAGGCCAAGTTTATCCCAGGCGAGAAGATTGTCTCGGGCCCACTTTACTTGGTCGTTGCCGATGTGCCCCTGCCACTGGTCATCCCCGAGATATTCTTCCCGATGAATATGAAGCGCAAGACGGGTTTCATTATGCCATCGTATGGCGAGGATGCAACTCGAGGCTTCTATCTGCGCAATGGTGGCTACTACTTTGCCTTCAACGACTATATTGACCTCAAGCTGACGGGTGGTATCTACACCCTCGGCTCGTGGGAGTTGGCCGCAGCATCAAACTACCGCGTGCGCTACAAGTTCAACGGCTCGGTGGGCGTGAACTATGCCAAGACAGTTATCGGCGAAAAGGGGTCGGCCGACTACCAGAACTCCAACAACTTCAAGGTGACCTGGACACACAGCCAAGACTCGAAGTACAACCCCAACTCGACCTTCTCGGCCAACGTCAACTTCTCGACAAGCGGTTACAACAAGTTGGCATCGACCTCTCTGAGCGAGTATCTGAACGCCCAGACCAACTCGTCGATTGCCTACTCGCACTCGTGGAAGGGTACCCCAATCTCGATGTCGGCCAATATTCAGTATTCGCAAAACCTCAATACGGGTGATGTGTCGCTCGGTCTGCCCTCGATTAACCTTAACGTAAACCGTTTCTACCCCTTCAAACGCAAGGTTGTGGTGGGCAAGGAGCGCTGGTACGAGAAGATTGCTATGACCTACAAGGCGCAGATGGAGAACTCAATCAAGACCACCGACGATGTGCTCTTCACCAAGCAGGCACTGGGCCAATTCCGCAATGGTGTGCGCCACTCGCTGCCCATCAGTGCATCGTTCAACGTGCTGGGTTACATCAACCTCTCGCCCTCGGTGAACTACACCGAGCGCTGGTACTTCCGCAAGGTCGAGCAGACCTGGAACCCCGAAACGCAGATTATCGACAAAGATACCGTCAGGGGCTTCTACCGCGTCTACGACTACAACGCCTCGGTATCGGCCAACACCACCCTGTATGGTCTTTACCAGTTCAAGAATCCCAACGCATACGTCAAGGCCATTCGCCACACCATAAATATGAGTTTGAGCGGCTCGATAGCGCCCGACTTTAGCAAAGAGAAGTATGGCTACTGGAAGACCGTTCAGGCAGGCCCCGACCCCGAAAAGACCGTCAAGTACTCGCCCTATGCAGGTGACCTCTATGGCGTGCCCAGTAGCGGTCGCAACGCCAGCATATCGTTCTCGATGGCCCAAACCCTCGAGGCGAAGGTCAAGAGCGACGAGGATACTACGGGTGTGAAGAAGGTGAAGATTATCGACGACTTCTCGTTCTCGCTGGGCTACAACTTCCTGGCCGACTCGATGAAACTGTCGCAGTCGATACCTGTGCGAATACGCTCGAGTATTATTCCCAAGTTCGGTATCAACATCTCGATGACACTCGACCCATACGAGGTCGACAAAACTACGGGTAAGCGCTACAACAAACTGCTGTTGCTCACACGCGGTATCCCTGGCCGTATTGCCTCTACGGGTTGGTCGTGCGGCTATACGTTCAACTCGTCGAACCTCTACACCGAGGCCACCATCAACGATATATCGAAGGACTATCCCGAGTACTCGAACCCATATTTCTACGACCCCAACGACCCGCTCGATCCGGCCTTGAGGCGACAACTTATGACCTCGCAGTACTACGACTTCTCGATGCCGTGGAACGTGTCTTTCAACTACTCGATTAACTACACCAACAACGGTGTGAAGTCCCGAGTGGTCAATACGCTCGGATTCAATGCCTCGGTGACGCTCGACAAGCAAAACAACTGGGCAATATCCTATACGGGTGGTTTCGACTTTGATAAGAAGGAACTTACGCCTGGCGTTGTGAATATAGTGCGTGACCTGCACTGTTGGCAGATGAACTTCTCGTGTGTGCCGTTTGGTTACCGCAAGAGCTGGAGCTTCCGCATCAATGTCAAGTCATCGCTGCTGCAAGACCTCAAGTACGAGAAGAGCTCATCGCACTACGACCAGCTGTACGAGTAGGGGGTCGACCGTCGACCGTCAACCGTCGACCGACGAATTGAAAATTGACAAAATAAATTTTGTCTAAAATGCTCCCGCTCGGCAGAGCAAATGAATTTGCTCTGCTCTCGCTTACTCGCATTTGCGAAAATGGAAAATTGAGGAGTGCCTTCGGCACAGATTTTTGATTTTCAACATTTGCCGAAATTCAGCCTTGCATAGAAGTATTACCTATGGAGTGTAAGAGATATGAGCGAAGCGAGTATCTCAGAAAAGTTTTTTGCGTCGCTTTTTTACAAAAAAGCGACAAAACAAAACAAAAAAGAACAAAATGATAGAACAGAAACTCGGTTTTGACCGCATACGCACACAGTTGCTCGAGAGGTGTTCGACCTCGGCGGGAGCCTCGCTTATGGCCGAGCAGACATTCTCGACCGATGCGGCCGAGGTGGCTGCACGCCAGGCTGTGGCCGAGGAGTTCCGTGAAGCTCTGATGATGGAGCACGACTTCCCCAAGGGCGAGCTGGCCGAGTTTGGTGCCGAGGTGAGCAAGCTGGCCGTCGAGGGGTCGTTCCTCGAGGGTGAGGAACTTGTGCAGCTGAGGGCAGGACTTAAGTCGGTAGGCGAGGGTGTGAGGTTTTTCGAGGCTCGCAAGGAGCGCTTTACACTCTCGGCCCAGATGGGCCAGGGGGTGGGCTACTTCCCCGAGATTGTGGGCCATATCGACACCATCATTGACCGCACAGGCGAGGTGCGCGATAGCGCCAGCCCCGAGCTGTACGACATACGTCGCTCTATACGCTCGCACGAGGGACAGGCGGCCAAGAGGCTACACGCTGTGCTGGCCGAGGCTATCAGAAACGGCATTGTGGAGAGTGATGCTTCGCTGTCGGTGCGCGAGGGACGCACGGTTATCCCCGTAGCGGCGGCCAACAAACGCAAGCTGAAAGGTTTTGTTCACGACGAGTCGGCAACGGGAAAGACCGTCTACATCGAGCCAGTAGAGGTGGTAGAGATTAACAATGCCCTCAAGGAGTTGGAGTATGCCGAGCGACGCGAGGTTATACGCATCTTGACCGAGTTTGCAGCCACTCTGCGCCCATATTGCCCCGACTTGAAAGCCAGTGGCCACTACTTGGCCCAGTTCGATATGCTGCGTGCAAAGGCTCGCTGGGCTATTGATAATGGTGCCTATAAGGCTATCGTGTCGGAGGATGGGGTGCTGCGCTTGAGCGATGCTCGCCACCCACTCTTGCAGCAGACTCTGGCCAGGGAGCACAAAGAGGTTGTGCCCCTCGACCTGGTGCTCAACCAGGGGCGCAGGATTTTGGTTATCTCGGGCCCCAATGCAGGTGGTAAGTCGGTCTGCCTTAAGACTGTGGGCCTGTTGCAGTATATGTTCCAGTGCGGTATCGCCATTACGGCCAGCGCTGTGAGCGAACTCCCCATTTTTGACCACATATATATCGACATAGGCGACCAGCAGAGCATCGACAACGACCTGAGTACCTACTCGTCGCACCTGCTCAATATGAAGCAGATGTTGGCTGGGGCGTCGGAGAGGGCGCTGCTGCTGATTGACGAGTTTGGTAGCGGTACCGAGCCCGTCATTGGCGGTGCAATCTCGGAGGCCATACTCGAGAGGTTTGTCGAGGCAGGGGCCTATGGCGTTATTACGACTCACTATACCAATATTAAATACTTTGCTTCCAACCACCGAGGGGTGGTAAATGGTGCAATGATGTTCGATGTGCAGAACATCAGGCCCCTGTTCCGCCTCGAGATGGGCGAGCCAGGCAGCTCGTTTGCCATTGAGATTGCTCGCAAGATTGGCCTGCCCGAGAGCATCATTCGCAACGCCTCGGACAAGGCAGGCTCGGAGGTCATAAGCCTCGAACGTCAGCTACGCGAGGTGGCTCGCAACCGCAACTACTGGGAGCAGAAACGCGAGCGCATACGCATTGCCGACAAGCGCGTGGAGGAGATGGAGAGCGAGTATGCCGACCGACTCGCCAAGCTGAAAGAGGAACGCGCAGCCATCATACGTCAGGCCAAAGAGGATGCAAAGAGCATCTTGGACCAGACCAACCGCACGATTGAGAACACTGTGAGGGTTATTCGCGAGTCGCAGGCCGACAAGGAGACCACCCGAATGGCCCGTCGCGAGATTGAGTCGCTCAAGGAGCGCGTGGTTGAGGAGGTCGACTACGTTTCGGCCGAGAGCGAGAGGGTAGAGCGCGAGATGGAGAAGATTGAGCGCCGCCGCCAAAAACGTGCCGAACGTAAGGCCCAAAGGGGCGAGGCTACGGAGGTGGAGCAGAAGCCCGAGGAGCCCAAAGTGCTGCCCATCGAGGTGGGTGCCAAGGTGCGCATTGTTGGCCAAGACGGTGTGGGCGAGGTTGTGTCGATGAAGGGCAAGAAGGCCACTGTGGCCATTGGCCAGATTATGACCACCATTGCCATTGACCGCCTGGAGGCTATATCGAATAGCGAGTATAAGAAACAGACAAGGCCCACTACGGCCCGTACGGTGGTGAGCGTAGATATATCGAGCCGCAAACTCAACTTCCGCGACAATCTCGACGTCAGGGGCCAACGCGCTGCCGATGCGCTGGATATTGTGCAAGACTTTATCGACGATGCCATAATGGTTGGCATAGGGTCGGTTACGATTCTGCACGGCAAGGGTACGGGTGCTCTGAAGGAGGAGATACGCCGCTACTTGCGCTATATCCCCCAGGTGGCCTCGGCTACCGACGACCACCCCGACCGAGGTGGCGCAGGCGTTACCGTAGTGAAGTTCAAGTAGCGCGCTCCGCTCGCAGTCATAACCAAAACAAACGACCTCGCCCAAGTAAGAGTGGGCGAGGTCGTTTGTTTTGTTAGGTGGGGGTGCTTGTCGTTATGTGCAATGTGTCGAGTGGGGGTGTGTAATTATTCCCACCGAGCAATAAATTTGCTCTAAATCAATAATTTTCCTTGCCAAATATTTGGATTTTGCATATATATATATATTATATTGCAAACGGGAAGGTGTACACTCACAAAAACCATTATGACTTTAATTTTTAATACTCTATAAATATATGAAACGAATTTTTATAATAGCAGCTATGGCAGCGATGTTCTGCATGGTTGCGTGTGCGCCCCAGCCCGAGGTGAGTGCCCCCGAGGTAGAGCAGAATATAGAAGGCGACGAGACAACCAAAGTCGAAGGTGAAGATAATTCGCAAAGCACTAATGAGGGTACAGCAAGTGGCGATAGCGCCGATGCTGTAGAGCCCGAAGAACCAGTTACAAATGGAGATGATTTGTGTGATGAAGCACCACCTGCCAGACCTTATGTTTTAGTCCTAGATCAGGATCCATATATGTTTGCAACTTGGAAAACACTAAACACATCTAAAAAGAGCCCTGAAAATGTCGGATGGGTTATAGCTTTTAACTCACGTAGAAAAGATCTTGATGGTTGGAGGGCCGATTACGATGCTTGGAGCAAAGAGCACAGCGAGGTGATGACAAATATACAAAACGAGATGGTTAAGCACTCCTATGATGGAAGTATTTATTTCAATGCTCCGTATGAAATACATTATGTCAATGGACGTATTACCAACTTGGAAATCACTGCCGATCAGACTTTGTGGGGTGTCGAGCCAGGTGGTAATTTGATGGATATGTGGGAAGTTTATAGTGCGGTGTCTCCCATGCTATTTTCTTATCCCAATGGTGAGTATGTGGGCGATTTATATGACCTTACGGGCCGATTAGATTGGTATAACGAGGACTTCCCAGAGGTGGTTGATTGGAGAACAGAACTTATGCAATGTTATGCTCCCAGTAGGATTTACTTCAAGATGGGTGAAAAGGTGTTTGAAGAAAAACCCGATGTTGTTTTTTACACTGTTAAAGTGACATTCAATAATGAAATAACCTTTGAGTGCATATTTGGTGTTCGCTACGAGTATGAATAAGTAAATGGGTCGGTAATCATACCAAACCAAGCGAGCCAACTACCCGATGATGGGTGGTTGGCTCGCTCGTTTTTGGTCGAAAGAGTTGGAACTCTATCTTTACTACTGCCGACGACTATTTGTTTTTCAGCAGGTCGCGAATCTCGGTCAGCAGAATCTCCTCCTTAGTAGGCTCTGGCTCGGGTGCAGGAGCAGGAGCAGGTGCAGGTGCGGCAGCCTCCTCTTCCTCTTTCTTCTTGGTCAGCTCCGAAAGGCGGTTGATACCCTTGATGAGCAAGAAGATACACATTGCAACAATCAGGAAGTCGAATACCTGCTGCAAGAATGCACCATATTTCCACATTACGGGAGCCTCGGCACTACCCAAGTTCAGGGCCAGGTCGGTAAAGTTTACCTTGCCAATAAGCATACCCAGAGGAGGCATAATAACATCGTTAACCAACGAGGTTACAATCTTACCAAATGCACCACCAATGATAACACCGACTGCCATATCTACGACGTTACCTTTGAGCGCAAATTTCTTGAATTCGGACAAAAATGACATAGTTAAAAAGTTTTAGTGGATTAGTGTGTAAAAAAGTTTTCTTACCACAAATGTAATCTTTTTTTTGTTTTTTTGCCATAAATGTGATATTTTTACAAGGCAAGCAACTTTTTTTGGCAAAATCGCACAAAATATATATCAATCTTAAAACTCTACGGCTATGTTGAAAATCTCCGCCAAGAGCCACACGTTGCCCATCTCGCCCATCCGCCAGCTCGTTCCGCTGGCCGAGGCCGCAGCCGCCCGTGGCACAAAAATCTACAAACTTAACATTGGCCAACCCGACATCCAAACCCCTGCCGAGGCCCTCAAGGCTGTGCAGGGCGTACAAGACACAATCTTTCCCTATTCGCACTCGGCAGGCTTGTTGCCCTATCGCCAAAAGCTGATTGACTATTATCGCAAGAACAATATCAAGCTCGATATCGACGACCTGATAGTTACCCTCGGCGGCACCGAGGCGGCCCAGATGGCTATGCTGGTGTGTGCCAACCCTGGCGAGGAGATTCTGGTGCCCGAGCCCTTCTATGCCAACTACAACACCTTTGCTGCAAGCTACGACACCATACTGGTACCTGTGCCCAGCACCATCGACAACGACTTTGCGCTGCCCCCCGTAGAGGAGTTTGTAAAACGCATCACTCCGCGCACCAAAGCCATTCTGATTTGCAATCCCAACAACCCTACGGGCCACCTCTACACCGAGAAGGAGATGAAGATGTTGGCCGACTTGGTGAGCCACTACCACCTGTTCCTCATCAGCGACGAGGTCTACCGCGAGTTTTGCTACGATGGCACCAAGCAGGTGTCGGCCCTCTCGCTCAAGGGGATTGACGAGAATGTGGTGGTTATCGACTCGGTGTCGAAGCGCTTTAGTATGTGTGGCGTAAGGTTGGGTAACATTGTTAGCCGCAACAAAGATGTTATAGCCGCTGCCCTGCGCTTGGCCCAGGCACGTCTGTCGCCTCCATTCTTGGCCCAGATTGCCGCCTCGGCAGCCTATGATGCTCCGCAGAGCTACTTCGATGATGTGGTGGCCGAGTATACCTCGCGCCGCAACTGTCTGGTGAGCGAGCTGAATAAGATTGAGGGTGTCTACTCGCCACTGCCCCAGGGGGCGTTCTACACCATTGCACGCTTTCCCGTAGATGACTGCCATAAGTTTGCCTGCTGGCTGCTCGAGGAGTTTTCGTACAAAGGGGCCACAGTGCAGATAGCCCCTGCCCAGGGTTTCTATGCTACGGCTGGCAAGGGTAAGCAAGAGGCTCGACTGGCCTATGTGCTCTGCAAGGAGGACCTGCTGGCATCGTGCGAGATATTGCGTGAGGCACTGAAGGTCTACCCAGGAACAATACGATAAAAAGCTGTCTAACAAGGCTACTTTGTCGTTGCACTCGCTCTGAAAAATGCTCATTTACTAACGAGTAAACTCCGCTTTTTCGAGCTTTGTGCGCCTAAAATTAGCTCTTGTTATACAACTTTGAATAGAACCAACTTGTGATGTAATTATGAAGAAAGTACTTTTCGTATGCCTCGGCAACATTTGCCGCTCGTCGGCAGCCGATGAGATTTTTCGCCAACTGACCATCCGCAAAGGGCTTGCCGACCAATTTGTGGTCGACTCGGCAGGCACCTACGGCGGACACGCTGGCGACCTGCCCGACCCACGAATGAGGGCGGCAGGCAAGCGTCGCGGCTACAACTTCACCCACCGCAGTCGCAAGGTTAGGGCCGACGACTTCGACCATTTCGACCTGCTACTGGCTATGGACGACTCGGTATACGAGAGCCTGAGCCGTCTGTCGCCCACTGTCGAGGGGTTACAGAAGCTCGAGCGTATGGCCGACTACATCCCCGCCCACTTTGGCTACGACTATGTGCCCGACCCCTACTACGAAGGGGCCGATGGTTTTGAGCTGGTACTCGATATGCTCGAAGAGGGGTGTCAGGTGTTGCTCGACAAATTGAGCCGATAGGAGTTTATACCTATTATTATTTATATAATAGTTGTGGCATAGAGGTTGCTTTTTGCAGAGTCAAAAAGCAACCTCTATTCTCTCTATTATGACAGCCAACACTAAAAACAAGAAGAGGGGCTCCGTTGCCCCTACATCCGCCCCCACTCCTGCATCTGCTTCTGCATCCACTCCTGCATCTGCACCCGTTGATACCCCCTCGCCACGGCTCCTTACGGCCGACCGAGGTGTGCTCTTTCTGCGCCTGTTTGTCGCCACACTACTCTTTACGCAGGCCATAACCAAGTCGCAAGACTACCTATTAATCGAGAACCAGTACCCCTCGATTTGGGGCATCACATCCGACCAGGTGGTCACCATCGTGGGGCTACTCGAGCTTGGCGCAGGGGTGCTACTGGCAATAGGGCTCTTTACGCGCGTCGCCTCCGCAGTTATGGTCGTTGTGATGTTTGGCGCAGCCTTTCTATTCTTCCCAGGGCAGACCTTTGCCCAGGCCGAGCTACACGTTGTCTATGCTGGCATATACATCTTTCTGCTCATAGTGGGGGCTGGCAGGTTCTCGCTCGATAGTCTGCTGCGACTAACGGCTTGATTAGCGGTTTTAATACTTCTGCCTATATAACAAGAGGGCCGCACTGTCGAATCAGTGCGGCCCTCATAGAATCCTTAAAGGTCGGTTGGCCGATTATTTAGCAGCCTCTACCGATGCTTTACGGAACTCCTTCATCAGTTTCGATACCTCCAAAGCAGCTTTACGAGCACGGGTGCCAGCAGCTTTGTTGCCTTTCTCAACCTGGAGTTTTGCATTTACCTGGAACTGCTCAATCTGAGCGTTGATTTTCTCTACCAAATTTTGCATAGTAATTGAAGTTTAATGATGTGTGTTTATGATGTTTAGGTCATTTGCAAAGTTATAGCATTATTTTTTTATTACAACACTTTTGGCAACTTTTTTTGACCAATAGTTATTTTTTCTTTTTGAACAACTTACCGAGCAGGCCTTTGTACCTGTTCTTCTTGCCGTCCTTGCCGTGGCCGTAGCCATAACCGTAGCCATAACCATAGCCATAACCGTAGCCGTAGCCGTAACCATAGCCATAACCGTAGGTCTGTTTGCGTTTCTCGCCACCATAGTAGATGGTCTCAACGCCTACGTCAGACATCACGATACCCATATTCTTCAGGCTCTTACGGCCAGCAATAGCCTTGACGGTCTCGAAGCTCATCTTCTCGGTGTGGCCCATACGCATACAGTAGAGAGTCATATCGGCTACGCGGTTGGCAACCATAGTATCGGTAACCAGTGCGATAGGTGCGGTATCGACAATCACATAGTCGTACCTCTTGCGCAACTCAGCAAACAACTCGTCAAGCTGGGGACGCATAATCAACTCGGCAGGGTTGGGAGGAATGGTACCCACAAACAGAGCATCAACATCGTGCAAGCAATCCCTAACAATAAGGTTGTCGATATTGCTCTCTTTGCCCACCAGGTAGTTTACCACGCCAAAGGTGTGGTGCTCGTCGCCAATACGCTGCTCCATCGAGCCCTTGCGCAAGTCCATATCCACAACGATAACTTTCTTGCCAGTGATGGCAAACGAAAGGGCTACGTTCAGGGCTACTGTGGTCTTACCCTCGTGAGGAATGGTCGATGTTACCATCAGCACCTTGCCGCCCTCGGGCATCATAAAGTCGATATTGGTACGCACCATACGGAATGCCTCGGCAATAGCGTCGCGGCTATTGGGGGTAACCAGAATGTCGTTGCTCTTCTTGTCCTCCTTCGAGGGAATTGCACCTACAATCGACACTACCGAGCCAATCTCGCTCTCAACCTCCTCGACCGAGTAGATCTTATTGCGCAGAGCCTCGGCAACCAAAATAACCACTACGGGAATTACAAAGCCGACAATCAAGGCCAGCAACATAATCATCATAGTACGGGGCGAAATGGGAGCTGATGCAGCCATTGCAGGGTCGATAATACGCGAAATGGGTGCGGTGGTGGCAAGCTTAAGGCTGGTCTCCTCGCGCTTGTTCAGCAGGAACGAGTAGATACCCACCTTAATCTCCTGATCCCTCAAGATCGACTGTGCCTCCTTCTCGATAGTGGGCAGGTCGCTAACTTTCGACCTATTCTCGGCAATCTGTTTCTCAACCGAGCGCAACTGCAACTCGAGCGAGGTGCGCAGGTTGGCAATTGACTGGGGCAGCAGTGCCTGCAGCGCAAAAACCCTGTCGCGAACATTGGCTACCGAGGGGTTGCTCAACTTCTGGTCGCCACCCATCATCTTGTACTCCAGTACCGAGTTGTTGTAGTCAGAAATAAGGCCATTGAGCGAGCCATCCTCCAGGCCCAGGTTGGCAATCAGCTCAACCTTGCCCATAGTCTTGTTGACCGAGTTGAGGATGTCGTTCAGCAGCACTTTCTGGGTCTCAATCTTCACAGCCTCCTCCTCGAGCTTGTTGGCGGTCTGCAAGTAGAGGCTACCCTCGGCTGTCGAGTTAACTGAGCGGCTCTTCTTGCGGTACGACTCAACCTCGGTATCTACGCTCTCGAGGTCGGCACCAACTACGCCCAAGCGCTCGTCTACGAACTCCATAGTGGCGCGAGCAACAGCACGCTCACCCTCTTTGGCATCCTCGTTGTAGACGTAAATCAGCTCGTTAACCAGGTCGGCAGCCTTCTGAGCCACAGGGCTCTTCATGCTCACGTTGATAAGACTGGTGGTCTTGCTGGTAGGAGCTACCGACAGGTTGGCCTGCAGAGCCCTGGCATAGCCACTGGGCCTTGAAACTTTAACAAAGAGGCGGTTGTCCTTCTTTGTAGCCTCGGCCAGATTGTCGTTGGCCAGCACACGGAAGATACCAGCCTCGCTCACTACGGGCGAACCATAGGCCACCTCAAACTTCTGCTCGCTATCTTTGCGGCTACCTGGGGTGCGATATTTAATCTTACCTGTCAGGTCGTTGCCGTTGAGTTGCAGCTCGAGTGCAAAGGGGTATTTGAGCGAGTCAACCGCCACCTCTACGGGAGCCGAAGGGCCGTAAATCTCCACCTTGCGCAGTTTGGCCTGCACCGAGTAGCAGATGTTAGCGTTGAGGTTCTTGACAACCTTCTCCATCAGGGTGTACGAGCGCAGAATTGCCGACTCGTTATCGACCACCGATGTCTGGCGCATCATACGCAGGTTGGTCATCGAGGTTACGTCAGACTTAACACTACGCGAAGCGTTCTCATCAACATAGATAACTGCCGACGACGAGTAGATTTTGGGCGAAACCTTGCAGTAGAGGAAGCCCAAGCAGAGGCAACCAAATACCGAAATGCCAAACCAGAGCCAGTTGTTGATGAAGAATGACCAGATAGACCTGAGCGAAATCTCGGTTCCCTGCTCCTCCTGACCACCCTGTGGGCCCTGGGGATTTTGTTGATAGTTAATGTTTTCCATTATTTATCGTAGTTTTAATTATTATCTCAGACGTGATGCATAGGTTACATAATAGATCATCATGGCAATGCTGGTACCGAGCGATGCCAGCGAGGTGATGATGGGGAAGTAGGTGGTGAAGGTCGAAACACTCTTGGCCTTTGCGCCTACGGGCTCGACGTATACAACATCGTTCTGCTTGAGGTAGAAGTAGGGCGACGCGAAGATGTTTTTCGACTTGAGGTCGAGAATCTCTACATGCCTACCCTCGGCCTCCTCGCGGATGACCATCACCTTGCTCCTCTCGCCATAGACGGTCAGGTCGCCTGCAAAGCCGATAGCCTCGAGCAGGGTGAGCCTGTCGCCAGGGAAGTTGTAGGTGCCAGGGCGGTTAACCTCACCAATGACGGTAACGTAGAAGTTGACGATGGTAACGGTAACCACAGGGTCGGGCATCTTGTCAACCAACAGTGCCTGAATCTTGGCGGCTACCTGCTCGCGAGTGAGGCCTGCAACCTCAATCTTGCCCAGCACGGCAAAGTTGATGCAACCCTCGCTGTCGACGGTGTAGCCCTCATAGTTTACGTTAGAGATAACCTTGCTCGACGAGTTGGCCAACGAGGTTGCGTTGGAAATCTGGCTGCGAGCCGAGAAAAGGTTGTAGGGAACTGCCAGTGCAGGGTTTGACGACGAAACCGACACTGTGAGCATATCGCCAGGCTGAATGGTGTTCAGCTGGCCGTAGATGCTCTCCAACGAGCCACTTTGGGCATCCTGGAAGTAGACCAGGTCTTCTCTGCTACCGCACGAACTGAGGGCGATAGTCAACAGAGCGATGAGTGTGATTTTTTTAAGCATATCTATTGTGTTTTTTGTATTGCCGTTTATTGCCAAATAAGCACACAAATATACTATATTTTTTCTGATAAAAGCACAAAAAGCAACATAATCGGCCCTTGAAGAGTCGATTATGTGCAATTTTTTCTAATATATGTGTGATTTTTCTACAGAGTGTCGATAATTTCTTCGAGTGCTCGGGCCAATTGGTCGGGGCACGAGGTCCCTTTGCCCTTGCAGTCAATGCCTCGCAGGGTGGCTGCTGCGGCGTGCAACTCCATCCCTTTGAGCAGTCGCTCTATGCCCTGGGTGTTGCCGTTGCAACCGCCCGTAAAGCGCACCTCGGTAATGATGCCGTCGCTGTTGTAGTCTATGTCGATTTGCCTCGAGCATACCCCTTGGGGCCAGTAAGTTTTGTGCATGGTTTTTTGCTCTGTTTGCGGTTAGAAATTGTGGTAAATGCCCACATTTACGATACCCTTTGCACCCCAGCCAATCTCAGCAAAGCCGCCTGTGCGACCGCCATACGAGAAACTGAGAGGGTAGACGTTGCCCATAGGTGCGAAGGCAATATTGGGGCCGTCGGCCGTCACGTCAGCACCCTTCTGCTCAATAACCATTGCCATAATGCCGAAGCCCCACGAGCCGTACATCGCAAATTGGCCCCTGCGGAAGTAGGTGGTTTGGGCTGCCAAGCAGAGGGTAGGGTAGAAGGCGCTGGCGCTCTTGTTTACAACGCCTGTGTCGTCGAAAACCGACTGCGATAAGATGTATCCGGCGCTCAACGAGCAGCCCCAAGCCCACTTGTCGTTAACGCCGTAAAGTATTTCTACATTGGGGTTTAGCAGAGTGGTCAGTTCTTTGTGCGAGGTGCCCTCGGTTGTGTCAATCGAGCCGAGTCCTGCAATCAGTGCGCCAACAAAGTCGGGGGTTGATACCCAGCCCACGCCGCCTTTGATATTCCACTCGCCCTTGGCCTGTGCCGAGGCAGGGGTAATGGTTGACACTGCCAATAAAATGGCCACCAAAAGGGTAAAAATTCGTTTCATAGCTCATTTAATTTATCGGGTTAGAAACTTCGTTTGTTTACAAATATACAAAAAAAGTTTAACTTTGCAATTAGTAACTATTGTTTTCGTACCTTTGGGTACTAATAATGAGGTTTTTGACGTTTAACAATTACTCTTTATAAGACTTATGAAACGCACAATGATTATGATTTTTTCGGCAGCGCTACTCGCCTCGTGTGGCGGTGGCCAGAAGGAGAAAACTCCTGCACTCAATCCTGCAAACTTCGACGATAGCTATGCGCTGAACGATGATTTTTATGAGCACTTTACCGCTGGCTGGCAGAGGAATAACCCTATGCCTGCCGAGTACTCGCGCTTTGGTGCCTTTGATATGCTTCGCCAGAGCAACGAACTGAGGGTTAAGGAGTTGTTTGCCGAACTGGAGCAGAGCCAGGCCCCTGCAGGCTCGGTCGAGCAGAAACTGAGCGACCTCTATCGCCTGGGCTTGGATAGCGCTCGACTCAATGCCGAGGGTGCCGAGCCCATCAAGGCCGACTTGGCTGCAATCGAGGCAGTTGCCAATCGCAAGGATTTGAGCTCGCTGCTGGGCCAGATTCACCGCACAAGTGCCAACGTGTTCTTCAGCACTGGCGTGGGTGCCGACCAAAAGAATACAAATGCAAACATACTCTACATTGGCCAGTCGGGCTTGGGCCTGGGCGACCGCGACTACTACTTCGACCAGCAGAGCGAGGGTATTAGGACCAAGTATGTCGAGTTTATTAAGACCGTTACCGCCCTGGCAGGTTACTCGGCCGAGGAGGCCGACCGCATTGCCGAGTCGGTGTTGGCCATTGAGCAGAAACTTGCCGAGGCTCACTTTACCAACGTAGAGCGTCGCAATCCTCATAAAAACTACAATAGGTTTACCGCCAATGAGTTGCGCCGCACATATCGCAACGTAGATTGGGATGCTTATGCCGAGGCTATGGGCTTCGAGCTGCCTGCCGAGATGGTCGTAAGCCAGAAGCCTGCCATTGCTCGCGCCAACAAACTGATTGGTAGCGAGTCGTTGCGCACCATTAAGGACTACCTCATCTTCCACCAGATTCGTAGCGCGGCCTCGTCGTTGAGCGATGCCTTTGTTGAGGCCAACTTCGACCTGTTTGGCCGCACAATGTCGGGCCAGGAGGCTATGCACCCCCGTTGGAAACGCTCGCTCGGTGTGGCCGACGGCTCACTCTCCGAGGCTGTAGGCCAGATGTATGTCAAAAAGTACTTCCCTGCCGAGTATAAGGCCAAGATGGTAGACATCGTTAAGAACCTGCAAGTGGCTCTGGGCCAGCACATCGACGCCCTGGAGTGGATGAGCGACCAGACCAAGGCCAAGGCTCACGAGAAGCTGGCTTCGTTCACCGTAAAGATTGGCTACCCCGACAAGTGGAAAGACTACTCGTCGCTCACAATCGACCCCAAGCAGAGCTACTACGCCAACCGTAAGGCCATCAGCGCTTGGTACACCGATGACAACCTGGCCGACCTGAAAAAGCCCGTCGACAAGGAGCAGTGGCTGATGAGTCCCCAGACCGTAAACGCTTACTATAACCCCACCACCAACGAGATTTGCTTCCCCGCAGCAATTCTTCAGCCCCCATTCTTCAACCCCGATGCTGATGATGCTGTAAACTATGGCGCAATTGGTGTGGTTATTGGTCACGAGATGACTCACGGCTTTGACGACCAGGGCCGCCAGTACGACAAAGATGGCAACCTGAACGATTGGTGGACCAAAGAGGATACCGAGGCCTTCAACAAAAGGGCCCAGGTGCTTGTAGACCAGTTCGATGCCATCGAGGTTAATGCCGAGGGGCTGCACGCCAACGGCCGTTTCACTCTGGGCGAGAATATTGCCGACCAGGGTGGATTGAGGGTTGCCTATACCGCTATGAAAAATGCCCAGGGTGGCGTGGCTCCCGAGCCTATCGACGGCTACACTGCCGAGCAGAGGTTCTACATTGCCTATGCAACCCTGTGGGCTCAGAATATCCGCGAGCAGGAGATTGTTCGCCTCACCAAGATTGACCCCCACTCGCTGGGCAAATGGCGCGTAAATGGCACTCTGCCCAACATTGCCGAGTGGTACGAGGCATTCGGCATCACCGAGGGCAAGATGTTCCGCGCCCCCGAGGATAGGGTTGTCATTTGGTAGCAAGGGACAATGATTTAGGCATTGGGGGCCTTAAAGAGTTTAAGGACTCTAAGGACTTTAGGGCCCTTAATGACCTTACATAATTAAGAAATAAGGTTAGTTAGTGCAAGACTGAAGATGACACAAATAGAATTAAAAAAGAGATATGGGGCCTTTTTCGACCTCTGCTGTGGCCAGTATAGCGAACACAGTTGTGTGCTCATACACCAGGCCGTAGAGATGGCCAATGAGGCACTCGAGGGACTCACTCGCTACGATGGCTCGCCACTGCTCGACCACTCGGTTGCCACTGCTGCTATAGTGGTGGGCGAGGTCGGCTTGGGGCGCAACTCGGCTGTGGCCGCAATTCTGCACGATGCCGCCCGTATGGGGCTCGTAGGGCTGGCCGAGGTGAACAAACTCTTTGGCGAGGCCCCTGTGGGTATCATCCTCGGGATGAACGACATATCTTCTATCCGCACCAAGGCCGACAAGGAGCAGATAGACAACTTCCGCGACCTGATAATCTCTTACTCGACCGACCCACGAGTGATTCTGCTCAAGCTGGCCGACCGATTGGAGGTGATGCGCAAGATTGACATCTTCCCTGCCGAAAAGCAGTTGCGCAAGAGCTGGGAGAGTATGAACCTCTATGCCCAGATTGCACACAAACTGGGCCTCTACAACATCAAGAGCGAGCTCGAAGAGATTGCCTTTGCGCACATCGAGCCCAAGGCCTATGCCGAGATTACAAAGCGACTCGAAGAGGGAGCCGACAGGCGTGCCGAGCTGATTGCCAATGTGCTCGCCCCGGTGGAGCAGAGGATGCGCGAGAGCGGCATCCGCTACCACGTCAAGAGCCGCACCAAGAGTGTCTACTCAATTTGGCGCAAGATGGAGCGACAGAAGGTGTCGTTCGATGAGGTGTTCGACATATTTGCCATACGCATAATTATCGACTGTCCGCCCGCGCAGGAGAAGATGCTCTGCTGGAACGTCTTTTCGATAGTGACAGACTTCTACACCCCCAACCCCGAGCGAATGAGGGATTGGATTTCGATTCCAAAGAGCAACGGCTACGAGTCGCTACACGCCACTGTGTCGGCCTTTGGCGAGTGGGTAGAGATACAAATACGCACCGAGCGTATGGACGAGGTGGCCGAGCGAGGCATCGCAGCCCACTGGCGCTACAAGGGCGTTGGCGGTGGCACCATCAGCCACGAGCAGTGGCTCGCACGACTGCGTGAGATTATTGAGGAGAGCAGCGACAAGTCGGGTATTGCCAAGAAGTTAGACACGTCGCTCACCTCGCGAGAGGTATTCGTATTTACCCCCAAAGGCGACCTGCGCAAGCTGCCCGAAGGAGCTACGGTGTTGGACTTTGCCTTCGACATCCACTCGGGCGTAGGTAGCCAGTGCGTGGGTGCCAAGATTGGCGACCGCAATGTGCCCATAAAAGAGAAGCTGCACAATGGTGACATCGTAACTATACTCACCTCAAAGAACCAGAAGCCCAAGAGCGACTGGCTCTCGATAGTCGTTACCAGCAAGGCTAAAAGTCGCATAAAGGCCTACCTGCGCGAAGAGGATGCCAAGTTGGCTAACCTGGGGCGCGAGGAGTTGGAGCGAAAGCTCAAAAACTGGAAGATGACCATCGCTATTGATGATGCGGTGAACGTGTTGTGCAAGCACTACAAGCTACGCACAGGCCTTGAACTCTACGGCCGCATAGTAGACGAAAAGGTAGATATGATGCAGGTCAAGGAGGTCATTGGTCGCTACCTCGAGGGGGGCGATGCACCACAGCCTCCCAAACCTCGCAACGAACCCGTAGGCACCAAGCCCCAAGAGAGCGAAGAGGAGTTGGTGTTGGGCGACGATGTCCACGGCCTGAAGTACAAGGCAGCACGCTGCTGCAACCCCATTTTTGGCGACGATGTGTTTGGCTTTACCACCATACGCGAGGGTATAACCATTCACCGCAGCGACTGCCCCAATGCCAAGAGGCTCAAAGAGATGTACCCCTACCGAGTGATTGCGGCACGTTGGAAGGGCGAAACCAGCAAGGGTAGCTTTATTGCCACCATTCGCATTGTGGCCGACGACTCGACTGGTATGCTCAACCGCCTGACCGACACCATTGGCGGCCTGCACATCAACATCCGCTCGTTGAGCCTTGCCCCCTCAAGAGATAACACCTTGAGCGGTAGCGTAAACATTGAGGTGCCCAGCTCGTCGGTGGCCGATATGGTTACCTATGCCATACAAAAGCTCGACGGCGTAAGAAAAGCCTATAGAGTAAATAAATGAATTGAAAATTGAGGCAAATGCGAGTAAGCGAGAGCAGAGATTGCTTGCAAGCTATGCCGAGCGTGAGCATTTTAGAGCAAGCGTTAGCTTGGTCAATTGAAAATTGAAAGTTAATAGGAGTTATAAGTATGAGTTCAAGGCCCCTAAACTCCCTAAACTCCTTAAATTCCCTAAAAACTCCTCCCCTACGAAAGGGGAGGTCGGGAGGGGTGGTCGAAATTGCCTGCGCGTCCTCGCGCAGGGGAGGTGACCGAAGGTCGGAGGGGTCTGCTCAAACACTCGTGCCAAAGGCACACCACAATTTTCAATTGTCCATTTTCAATTTTCAATTTCAACCCGTCGTTCGACTTTAGACGTTAGACAAAGAAGAAAAATATGAGAAGTGAAACAAGACTTTGGATTTGGATTATTGTGCTCTTCCTGTTGTTGACGGGCACCATATCGCTGGGCGATATTT
Source organism: Tidjanibacter sp. (assembly GCA_045543795.1). GTDB lineage: Bacteria > Bacteroidota > Bacteroidia > Bacteroidales > Rikenellaceae > Tidjanibacter. The sequence continues at coordinate 16,831 of JAZPXV010000015.1, read as the reverse complement.
TTAGCTTTGTGTTCCACATTATTGGCTTTATAATCTTGGCCTTCCTGATTGCATCGCTGGTGCTGCGCTATCGAGTGGCCAGGGCACAGCGACAAGCAGCCGAGAGGGGCGAGGAGTTTAAGGGCTACCAGTGGCACTTTGGCGGCTCGCAGAATACCTCGCGCCCCAGCAACCCCGATGAGGGCAAAGTGAGGGTGAAAAGCGCCCCAAAACCCAAAAAACGTGTGAACGAAAACGTGGGCGAATACGTTGACTTTAAGGAAGAATAATGTTAAGTAATTGTTACTTTTGCCCGATTTACTAAAAAAATTAAAAAAATGCTTTGGTAAATGGAGCAAAATTTCTACTTTTGCGGTGTGAAAAAATTAACGATAAGTATATTAACACTTTAATTTAACGAAAATTATGGCACAGATTAAGATTGGTATCAACGGCTTCGGTCGTATCGGTCGTCTGGTATTCCGCGCAGCTTGCAACCAGGCAGACAAATTTCAGGTAGTAGGTATCAACGACCTTATCGACGTTGAGTATATGGCTTATATGCTCAAATACGATAGCGTTCACGGCAAATTCAACGGTACCGTTGAGATTAAAGATGGCAAACTCGTTGTTAACGGTAACGCTATCCGCGTAACTGCAGAGCGCAACCCCGCTGACCTGAAATGGAACGAGGTAGGCGCCGAGTACGTTGTTGAGTCGACCGGTCTGTTCTTGACCAAAGAGAAAGCTCAGGCTCACATCGAGGCTGGTGCTAAATATGTTGTAATGAGCGCTCCTTCGAAAGATGACACCCCTATGTTCGTTTGCGGTGTTAACACCGACACCTACGCAGGTCAGACCATCGTTTCGAACGCTTCGTGCACCACTAACTGCTTGGCTCCTATCGCCAAAGTTATCAACGACAAATTCGGTATGGTAGAGGGTCTGATGACCACCGTTCACGCTACCACCGCTACCCAGAAGACCGTTGACGGTCCTTCGGTAAAAGACTGGCGTGGTGGCCGCGCTGCTGCTGGCAACATCATCCCCAGCTCGACCGGTGCTGCAAAGGCTGTAGGTAAAGTTATCCCCGCACTGAATGGCAAACTGACTGGTATGTCGTTCCGCGTTCCTACCCTGGACGTTTCGGTTGTTGACCTGACCTGTACTCTGGCTAAAGAGGCTACCTATGCAGAGATTTGCGCTGCTATGAAAGAGGCTTCGGAGGGTGAGTTGAAAGGTATCCTGGGTTACACCGAGGAGGCTGTTGTATCGAGCGACTTCATCGACGATGCACGCACTTCGATCTTCGACGCTGAGGCTGGTATCCAGCTGACTCCCAAGTTCGTTAAACTCGTTTCGTGGTACGACAACGAGTGGGGTTACTCGAACAAAGTTCTGATGCTGATCGAGAAGATGTTTGCTTACAACAACAAATAGTCTTTGCTGATAGCAACAAACCCAATACGACACAAGGGCCGACTCACAACGAGTTGGCCCTTGTTTTTTTGTCGACCGACAACCTATATCCTAAAAAGTCTAAAGTCTTTAAAGTCCTTAAGGACCTTAAGGAAAATAGGAGAAATAGGAGAAATAGGAGTAATAACAATCCTATCGCTCTTACAAATCACATAACTCCTATGGTTTCCATAAATAATTTTCAATTGACTAAGCTAACGCTTGCTCTAAAATGCTCACGCTCGGCATAGCTTGCAAGCAATCTCTGCTCTCGCTTACTCGCATTTGCTTCAATTGACCAAGCTGACGCTTGCTCTAAAATGCTCACGCTCGGCATTGCTTGCAAGCAATCTCTGCCCTCGCTTACTCGCATTTGCTTCAATTTTCAATTTTCAATTTTCAAATTTTTAATAGTACCTTTGGGGGAAGTAATGGAGTGAAGAAAAATGAGTAGGCTTGTCGGGTGGATATGCACAATGGTAGTGGCTGGGGCGCTAATTATGGCCTCGGCCCTGTCAGTCAAGGCCCAAGAGAACCCCAAACACAAACTGTCGGTAGAACTAAGGCCCGCCTATAACCTCATTTCACACGGCTACTTCAACGGCCGAAATCCCGATAACAAGATTATAGACAAGTGCGCATCGATACACCTGCGCTACGCCTTCGAGCACTCGCCATCAAGTCGGATAGGGATACTATACCCCGCTGTATATCAGGGCATAGGCATTGCATCCTACACTTTTTTTAGTGAGCGCGCAGTGGGCACACCTTTGGCCCTATACTTATTCCAAGGAGCAAGACTACACGACAGTAAGGGCTCGGGGCCCTCGGTGGGTTATGAGTGGAACTTGGGCTACTCGTGGGGGTGGCGACCAAACGATGCTATGAACTCGCGGTGGAACGTGTTGATAAACGTAGGCATACCCATAGGATGGCAAATGGAGGGTGGCTGGGAGCTGAGTCTAACGCCCGACTTTACCCACTTTTCAAATGGCGATACCTCCTATCCCAACGCCGGCACCAACACCTTTGGCCTACGAATAGGTGCACTCGTGGAGTTTGGCAACAGACACCACACAAAGGTAGACATACGACGACTTGCAGAGCCCTCGGTCGAGTTGGGCGACACTGGTACGACCGGTAGGCTTGTGTGGGACTTGATAGCCTATGGTGGCTGGCGAGCCGACCGTTTCTTCTCCAATGGCCGCTTCTGCGTGGTCAACAGGCCACTCGTGAACGGGGGATTGATGTTCTCGCCCCTATATAGGCTCAATAGATATGTGAGTATAGGTGGCTCGTTAGACCTATTCATAGATACGAGCGCCAATCTGTACGACGCTGTATGGCAAGACGATATGTTAGTCAGTTATATGCGACCGCCACTCTGGCAGCAGACCTCGTTGGGAGTGTCGTTGCGTGGCGAGTTGCGAATGGGCTATATGGCTGTGGGTGTGGGCAGTGGCTTGAACATAGTGACACACGGCTACGATATGCGACGCTACTACACATCGTTCACCCTGAAAGGATTTATGACCGAGCGCGCATTTGTGTTCATTGGCTACCGCCTTAGCAGCCTTCAATATACCCACAACATTATGTATGGCGTGGGCGTAAGGTTTTAGGTGAGTGTGATTTTTCAATTCCTAATTTTGAATTTTGCATTTTGAATTTGTATATTTGTAGGTTGAGAAAAGTATAATCCTCAAAATAGACACCTATGTCGGAAAACAAACAAATCAAAAAACTGGCAGGCAACGCCTACAGGCCACTGGCCGAGGGCGAAGAGTATGAGCCCATAATGGGCCCTGCCGAACAACCCAAAGAGGTGACACCCTACTCGGTGGGTATGGGTGTGCTGATGGCCATCATCTTCTCGGCCGCAGCGGCCTATCTGGGCCTGAAAGTGGGCCAAGTATTCGAGGCTGCCATACCTATTGCTATTATAGCAGTGGGCGTGGGCACTATGACGGGCAAAAAGAATATGCTCGGCCAAAACGTAATCATCCAGAGCATTGGCGCAAGTAGTGGCGTAATTGTGGCAGGTGCAATCTTCACCCTGCCTGCGCTCTACATCCTCGGACTGGAGGCCAAGTTCTACCAGATTTTCCTCAGCTCGCTGCTGGGTGGTCTGCTGGGCATTGTGCTGCTCATTCCGTTCCGCAAGTATTTCGTAAAGGAGATGCACGGCGTGTACCCATTCCCCGAGGCTACCGCTACAACCGAGGTGTTGGTTAGTGGCGAGGGCCAGAAGGGCCAGGCCAAGCTGTTGGCAGTGAGCGGACTGATTGGTGGTTTGTACGACTTTGTGGTCAGCACCTTTGGCCTGTGGACCGACACTATCACTACACGATTGACCGCTTGGGGCGCGCATATGGCCGACCAGTTCAAGACTGTATTTAAGCTGAACACCTCGGCTGCAGTGCTGGGCTTGGGCTACATTGTGGGCCTTAAGTATGCAGCCTTCATTTGTGCAGGCTCGTTCTTGGTGTGGTTTGTAATTGTGCCTATGGTGGGCTCGTTCGAGGCTGGCGTGGATGCGCAGAACTTGGTGGCTCTGCTGGGCATTACCGACGCAAGGCTGCTGGCCAATCCCGAGGCAATCTTCACGCCCGAGAATCTGTTTGCATACATTGGCAAGCCCCTGGGTATTGGTGGTATTGCTATGGCAGGTATCATTGGCATCATCAAGCAGGCAGGCATCATCAAGAGCTCGCTCTCGATGGCCGTAAATGAGCTGAAGGGCAGCAAGCAGGGTGGCCAGACCAAGCGTACCGACAAGGATATGTCGATGCGTACTATCTTGGCAGTACTGATTGCGCTGTTGGTCGCTACGTTGGTGTTCTTCCGCATTGGCGTGTTGGACAACTGGTGGATGTCGGCTGTGGCACTGGTGGTGGTCTTTGTGATTGCATTCTTGTTTACCACCGTTGCTGCAAATGCTATTGCCATTGTGGGTAGCAACCCTGTGAGCGGTATGACTCTGATGACGCTAATCTTGGCCTCGTTGGTGTTGGTGAGCATCGGTCTGGAGGGCACAAGCGGTATGACTGCAGCGATGATTATCGGTGGCGTGGTTTGTACGGCTCTGTCGATGGCTGGTGGCTTCATTACCGACCTGAAGATTGGCTACTGGGTGGGTACAACCCCCAAGAAGCAGCAGAGCTGGAAATTCCTCGGCACACTGGTGTCGGCCGCTACCGTTGCTGGCGTAATGATGGTGCTCAATAAGACCTATGGCTTTACGGGCGAGGGTGCCCTGGTGGCTCCCCAGGCCAACGCTATGGCTGCGGTGATTAAACCCCTGATGACGGGTGGCACAACACCCTGGATGCTGTACTTTGCAGGTGCTGCGCTGTCGCTCATTCTCACTATGATAGGCGTGCCTGCTCTGGCCTTTGCACTGGGTATGTTCATCCCTCTGGAGCTGAATGCTCCTCTGCTGGTGGGTGGTCTGATTAGCTGGTTTGTAACCACTCGCTCGAAGGATGCCGAGGTGAACAAGAAACGTGGCGATAGGGGTACTCTGATTGCATCGGGCTTTATTGCAGGTGGTGCCCTGATGGGTGTAGTGAGTGCAGTGCTCAAGTACCTGGGCGTAGATCCATTTATGACCGAGTGGTACGCCTCGAGCGGTGCCGAGTGGCTGGGCGTAGCCACCTACGTTGCACTTATTGCCTACTTCATTTGGGACGCCAAGAGAATTGAGAATTGAAAATTGAGAATTGAAAATTGACATACGCCCCCGTCACTTCGTGACACCCCCTCTAACTTAGAGGGGGAATCGGATAAAAACTCTCCCCCTAAGTTAGGGGGAGTACCCGAAGGGGGAGGGAGTGTGTAATTAAAAATTGACGGTTGACGGTTGACGGTCGACGGTCGACGGTGCCTACGGGCACTCCGAGTGTATTTGGCAGTGGTGCTAATAAAGACTTTGAATAATTAAAAATTGACGGTCGACGGTTGACGGTCGACGGTCGACTAAAAAAAGATTATGGAACTGAAAGAGAGATTTTTGAAATACGTTGCTTTTGACACCCAGAGCGACGAGAATAGCATAACCTTTCCCTCGACCGACAAGCAGTTGGTGCTGCTCCGAGCCTTGAGGGACGAGATGATTGAGCTGGGTATGACCGAGGTGACGATGGACTCGCACGGCTATGTTATGGGTACCATCGAGGCAAGTGAGGGGTATGAGAACGCCCCCGTGATAGGCTTCATCAGCCACGTCGATACCTCGCCCGATATGAGCGGTGCTGCGGTTAACCCCCAGTTTGTGCCGAACTACGACGGTGGCGACATTGCCCTGGGCGGAGGCCCCGTAGTGATGAGGGTGGCCGACTTCCCCGACCTGAAGTTCTACCAGGGCCACACCCTCATAACCACCGACGGTACAACGCTGTTGGGTGCTGATGACAAGGCTGGCGTGGCCGAGATTATGACCGCAGCCGAGCACCTGCTCACACACCCCGAGGTTAAGCACGGCAAGATTCGCATTGGCTTTACCCCCGACGAGGAGATTGGTCGAGGCGTGGATTACTTTGACGTAGAGGCCTTTGGCGCCAAGTATGCCTACACCGTCGACGGAGGTATGGAGGGCGAGCTGGAGTACGAGAACTTCAACGCTGCCAGTGCAAAGGTAGAGTTCTATGGCCGCAACATTCACCCTGGCACCGCCAAGGACAAGATGATAAACTCGATGCACCTGGCAATGGAGTTCGACCGCCTGCTACCCCCACATTGGAGGCCCGAGCACACCGAGGGCTACGAGGGCTTCTACCACCTGGTGGGTATGAAGGGCAGTGTTGAGTATGCCGAGTTGAGCTACATCGTGCGTGACCACGACAGGGCCAAGTTTGAGCAGAAGAAAGAGCTGCTGACCAAGGCTGCCGAGTGGATGGGTGCCAAGTATGGTGCCGAGCAGGTTAAGCTGACGCTCAAAGACCAATACTATAATATGCGCGAGATGGTCGAGCCACACCCCGAGATTATCGACAAGGCCAAAGAGGCTATGGAGAACGCTGGCGTTACGCCCATCGTCAAGCCCATCAGGGGCGGCACCGATGGCAGTAGGCTGTCGTATATGGGCCTGCCCTGTCCCAACCTGTTTACGGGTGGTCAGAACTTCCACGGCAAGTTTGAGTTCATCTCGCTCGAGAGTATGTATGCCGCAGTGCGCACCATCGTAGGCCTGGCACAACTCTGGGCAGAAGAGTAAATTGAGAATTGGTGCCTACGGGCACTCCGAGTGTATTTGGTAGTGGTGCTAACAAAGACTTTGAATAATTAAAAATTGACGGTCGACGGTTGACGGTCGACGGTCGACAAAAAAATAAAAGACTATGAAGAAACTTATCGTAACAATGTTGGCCGTAGCAGCAGTATGTACCTCGGCCAGCGCACAATTCAATCTGAAGAACCTCTTCAACTCGGTTAAGCAGGCCGCAAGCGAGGCTGTAGAGGAAGTACTGCCCGACGAGGTGAAGGGCGTTCTGGGCGCATTTATCAAAGAGGCTGAAGTGCCAGGCACATACGTTTACCAGAGGCCCGCAGTTGAGTTCGAGAGCGAGAACGCTCTGACCGACGCTGGTGGCATTGTGGCAGCCGAGACCGTAGAGGGCAAGCTGGAGCCTATGTTTGCAAAGGTGGGCATCAAACCTGGTCTGTTCACTATGACCTTTGCCGAGGATGGCAACGTGAGCCTGCTGCTGGGCAGCAAAGAGCTCAAAGGCAAGTGGAGCTACGACAAAGAGGCCAAGCAGATACACCTCTCGCTCAAAGAGGGTGGCAAAGATTTCGCAACCCGTATGACCGTAAGCCACGAGAACATAAACATACTGGTCAAGGCCGACGGCCTGTTGGAGCTCATCAAGACCATCTCGGAGGGCTCGACCAACACCACCATTGCCACCATTGGCGCAGTGGCCAAGAGCTACGACGGTATGAACTTGGGATTTGAGATGAGCCGACAAGAGAATTGAGAATTGAGAATTGAGAATTTTGGTGCACCTTCGGTGCGAGTATTTATAAATTTCTGTGTCGCAGACACTCCTTAATTTTCCATTTTCCATTTTCCATTTTCAATTTAACTCGTCGTTAGACGTTAGACGTTAGACCATTGTCGGTTGACGGTCGACGGTCGACGGTCGACTAAAAAGAAAGAAACAAACCAAACAATAAACACAAACAACACACAAGACAATGAAAAAACTTTTTGTAGCATTGTGCGCAATGGCCGCTATCTATGGCGCTAACGCACAGGAGAGCGCTCCCAAGCAGGAGGAGGGCTTCCAGTTTACAGTGGTGAAAGAGAACCCTATCACCAGTATCAAAAACCAGAACCGCGCAGGTACCTGCTGGTGCTACTCGTCGCTGGCATTCATCGAGTCGGAGCTGCTGCGTATGGGCAAAGGCGAGTTTGACCTGTCGGAGATGTACCTGGTACACAAAACCTACCTCGACCGCGCCGACAAGGCTGTTCGCACCCACGGCGACATTTCGTTCTCGCAGGGTGGCTCGTTCTATGACGTAATCTACGGTATGGAGCACTATGGTCTGGTACCCGAGGAGGAGATGAAACCTGGTGTTATGTATGGCGAGACCTTGAGCAACCACAACGAGCTGTCGGCCGTTAGCGACGCTGTAGTTAAGGCTATCGCAAAGGGCAACCACCGCAACTTGCAGGTAGACCCCAATGGTCAGCCTCTGTGGAAAAAGGCTATTGAGGCTGTTCACGACATCTACCTGGGCGACTGCCCCGAGAGCTTCACCTACGAGGGTAAGGAGTACACCCCTGCATCGTTCTATGAGTCGACTGGTCTGAATGCCGACGACTATGTTTCGCTCACCAGCTATACCCACCACCCCTTCTACGAGTCGTTCGTATTGGAGATTCAGGACAACTGGCGCTGGGCCGAGTCGTACAACCTGCCCATCGACGAGCTGTTGGAGGTGTTCGACTACGCTATTGAGCAGGGTTACACCATCGCTTGGGGTAGCGACGTTAGCGAGCAGGGCTTCACCCGCGACGGTGTTGCCGTAATGCCCGACGTAGAGAAGGCCCAGGAACTCAGCGGCTCGGATATGGCCCACTGGCTCAAACTCTCGCCCGCCGAGAAGAAGCTGACCACCAAACCCCAGCCCCAGAAATGGTGCACCCAGGAGGAGCGCCAGATTGCCTACGACAACTGGGAGACCACCGACGACCACGGTATGCAGATCTATGGCAAGGCTGTAGACCAGGAGGGTACCGAGTACTATATGGTTAAGAACTCGTGGGGCGAGAGCGGCAAATACAACGGCATCTGGTACGCATCGAAGGCCTTTGTACGCTACAAAACTATGAACATCATCGTTCACAAAGACGCTCTTCCAAAAGCAATCAAGAAGAAACTCGGCATCAAATAGTTTTGTAAACTATTAAGAGAACATTTAGGACTCGGCAGGTGAAATCAATCGCCTGTCGAGTTTTTTATGCGCATATTTGGCTGTGGAGCAAAAGTTTGCTACCTTTATGCCAAACTTCTGTAACGACAAAACATCATACTCACTATGAGAAAACTCCACATACTTGCTCTGGGCGCAATGGCTGCCCTGATGATGACCGCTTGCGGTGAGCCCTACGACGATAGCGAACTTAAAGGCGAAGTAGACTCGCTCAAAGAGAGGCTCGCAGAGGTGGAAACACTGCTCAATGCTTCGGCCAACAAACTCACAATCACCTCGGTAGTAGAGTGCAACGAGGGCTTTGTGGTAACCTTTTCGGATGGCTCGACACTGACCGTCAAACACGGCACCAACGGCAAGGATGGTGCCGATGGCAAAGACGGCCAAGACGGAGCACCAGGAGCCGACGGAGCCCCTGGTGCCGACGGCAAGGATGGAGCCGACGGAGCCCCAGGCAAAGACGGAGCTGACGGCAAGGATGGTGTGGATGGTAAGGATGGTGTGGATGGCAAAGATGGCGAAACACTCATCGAGTCAATCATCATTTCCGACACCGACGTAACCTTCATACTCACCAGTGGCAAGACCGTTATAATCCCCTTGGAGGGCTACTACGATGCAGGCGAGGCCCCTATACGATTTCTCGACAACACTGCCAAAGTGCTGTGCGTAATGGCGTGGGACACCGATGGCGACCAAGAGCTCTCGTACAACGAGGCCGCAGCCGTAACCTCGTTGGAGGGTATCTTCAAGGGCACCGACATAATCTCTTTCAGGGAGCTGAAACATTTTACAGGGCTGAACTCGCTGGCCGAGCAGGAGTTCTACAACTGCGAGCGACTTAGGGCCATAGCCCTTCCCGAGGGAATTGTAACCCTCAGCAAAGGGGTGTTCCAGAACTGCTCGTCGCTCGGTGAGGTCACTCTGCCCACCACGCTGACCACCATTGGTGAAGATGCGTTCAGATATTGCGAGGCACTGACCACTCTGTCGCTACCCACAGGGGTAACTACTCTGGGGCTGAACGCCTTTTACCAGTGCAATGCACTCACCGACATAACTCTGCCCGAGGGGCTAAAAATCATTGGCGAGAGGGCCTTTTCGCACTGCTTTGCCCTCAAAACCATAGTCCTGCCACAGAGCGTTGACCAGATAGACGACTATGCCTTCTACTTCTGCGAAAAGTTGGAGCAGATATCGCTGCCCGAGGGGCTGACGGCCATAAGTACGGGCCTATTCTACAACTGCGAGAGCCTCGGCGGCATAACCTTGCCCCAGAGTGTAGAGGTGGTGGGCGACTACGCCTTCCGCAACTGCACTGCGCTGGCCTCGGTGGGGCTGAATGAGGGGCTGACGGAGATTGGCGACTACGCCTTCTGCAAGTGTACCTCGCTGGTGAGCGTGGCCCTGCCCACAACACTTGGGGCCATTGGTGGCTGGGCATTTAACGAGTGTAGTGCGCTTGTGGAGGTCGTGTGCCCCTGCGTAGTGCCACCCACGCTGGCCATACACGCTTGGGATAAGAACGGCTCGGGGCGCACAATTTACGTTCCCGCCGCCAGCCTGACCGACTACACCACCGCCGAGGGGTGGAGCACCTACGCCACTGCACTGGCCGCCATAGAGGAGCAGCAGCCAAGTGAGTAATAGGAGCAATAAGAGTAATAGGAGTAATAAGGGCTTTAAGGTCATTAAGGACTTTAAGGCCCTTAATAATTCTCTATTATACATTCTACATTGTAAATTCTTTTTGTATCTTTGTGGGTTATTTGGGATAATATCGAACAAAACGAACAAAATATAAAGATACAACACATTATGAGCAACCTCAATCTTAGCGAACAAGAGATTCAGCGCCGAGCCTCTCTACAGGCCCTGCGCGAGCTGGGCATCGACCCCTATCCCGCAGCACGCTACGACGTTACAGCTACCGCAGCACAGTTGGCACAAGAGTACAACCCCGAGGTGGGCAACTTTGCCGACATCACTATCGCTGGCCGTATGATGAGCCGACGTATTATGGGTAGCGCCTCGTTCTTCGAGCTGCAAGACCACACAGGCCGTATTCAGGTCTACATCCGTCGCGACGAGGTGTGCCCCGAGGGCGACACCACTCTCTACAATACAGTATTCAAAAAACTGCTTGACATTGGCGACATCATCGGTGTGAGGGGCTTTGCCTTCATCACCCAGACTGGCGAGTTGAGCGTTCACTGCAAGGAGTTCACCATCCTGAGCAAGAGCATCCGCCCCCTGCCTATCGTAAAGGAGAAAGATGGCCAGGTGTTTGACGCCTTCACCGACCCCGAGCAGAGGTATCGCCAGAGGTATGTCGACCTGATTGTTAACCCCCACGTCAAAGATGTGTTCGTTAAGAGGTCGAAGATTATGGCTACTATGAGGGAGTACTTCAACCAGGCAGGCTGCCTTGAGGTTGACACCCCCGTACTGCAGCCCATCCCTGGTGGTGCCGCAGCAAGGCCTTTTATCACTCACCACAACTCGCTCGACACCGACCTCTACCTGCGTATTGCCAACGAGCTCTATCTGAAGAGGCTTATCGTGGGCGGCTTCAACGGTGTGTATGAGTTCTCGCGCAACTTCCGCAACGAGGGTATGGACCGCACCCACAACCCCGAGTTTACCTGTATGGAGATTTACGTTCCCTACAAAGACTACTTCTGGATGATGGAGTTTACCGAGAAGATGCTCGAGAAGGTATGCGTGGCTGTGAACGACTCGACCGAGGTTAACATTGGTGGCAACCAGATTTCGTTCAAGGCCCCCTTCCGTCGCCTGTCGATGACCGATGCAATTAAGGAAAAGACTGGCTACGACATCACTGGCCAGAGCGAGGAGCAGCTCCGCGAGGCTTGCCAGAGGCTGAATGTAGAGATTGACGACACTATGGGCAAGGGCAAGCTGATTGATGCTATCTTTGGCACCTACTGCGAGGAGCACCTGATTCAGCCCACCTTCATTACCGACTACCCCATAGAGATGTCGCCCCTGTGCAAACGTCACCGCAGCAATCCCGAACTGACCGAGCGTTTCGAGCTGTTTGTCAATGGCAAAGAGCTCTGCAACGCCTACTCGGAGCTGAACGACCCCATCGACCAGTACGAGCGCTTCCAGGAGCAGTTGAAGCTGAGCGAGAAGGGTGATGACGAGGCTATGTTTATCGATATGGACTTTGTGAGGGCTCTTGAGTACGGTATGCCTACCTGTTCGGGTATGGGTATCGGTATCGACCGCCTTACGATGTTTATGACTGGCCAGCAGACCATTCAGGATGTGCTGTTGTTCCCCCAGATGAAGCCCGAGAAGGGTGCCCAGAAGGACTCGGATGAGAAGTACATCGAGAAGGGTATTCCTGCCGAGTGGATTCCTGTGCTGCAGAAGATGAGCTTTGTGAGGGTAGAGATGTTGCAGAAACTCTCGGCTGGCAAGCTCTTCAACGACCTCTGTGGCTTCAACAAGAAGAACAAACTGGGCCTCAAGAATCCCACTATGGATGATGTTAAACGCTGGGTAGAACCCACCGTTTAACATCGTCGACCGTCAACCGTCAACCGTCGACCGACAATTTACATATTAGCAAGAATGAAACGGTTTGAAGATTTACGAGTTTGGCAAGATGCCCACAAGATGGTTAAAGAGATTTATTCTCTCACAGACTCCATCAACGATTGGTCGTTCAAAGACCAAATCAGACGTGCAGCAATCTCCGTAATGAACAACATAGCCGAAGGCTCTGTTTCGGGTTCTGATGCCAATTTTGTAAAGTTTCTACACATTGCCAATGGTAGTTGTGGCGAGGTTAGGAGTATGCTCTATTTAATAATGGACTTATTCCAAGTTGACAACTCAAAGGTCTGCGTTATCCGCAATGATTGTGAGCGCATTGCTGCAAACATTCATAGCTTGATAACATACTTAACAAGCAACAAAACAAAATAACTATTAAACATTACTATAAACTTTAATTTGTCTATTTCCATGCTACTATTGACGGTAGACGTTGGACGGTAGACGGTAGACTAAAAATTATGAGGAAAAAAATTGTAGCGGGTAACTGGAAGATGAACACCACCCCCGCAGAAGGTTTGGAGTTGGTTAAGAACGTGATTGCACAGAGCGCCGAGGTTTGCGAGTGCGTAAACTTTATTGTATGCCCTCCCTTCACCCACCTGTCGATGGTTGCCGAGGCAGCCAAAGGTAGCCGCGTAGCCGTAGGCGCACAGAACTGCGCAGCCGAGGCTAAAGGTGCCTACACTGGCGAGGTGAGCGCTGCTATGTTGGCATCGCTCGGTATCGAGTACGTTATCCTGGGCCACAGCGAGCGTAGGCAGTACTATGGCGAGACCAGCCAGACTCTCAACGCCAAGATGGCACAGGCTTATGCCAACGGTCTAACCCCTATCTACTGCGTTGGCGAGAACCTGGAGGAGCGCGAGGCCGACAAACACTTCGAGGTTGTTAAGGCCCAGTTGGAGGAGGTTGTTTTCAACCTTACCGACGAGCAGTTTGGCAAGTTGGTTATCGCCTACGAGCCCGTATGGGCTATCGGTACTGGCAAGACCGCTACCGCTGACCAGGCCGAGGAGATTCACGCCTACATCCGCAAGGTGCTGGCCGAGAAGTTTGGTGCTGCTGCCGAGCAGACCGCTATCCTGTATGGCGGTAGCTGCAAACCCAGCAATGCAGCCGAGATTTTTGCCAAAGAGAATGTTGACGGTGGCCTGATTGGTGGCGCCGCACTGAAAGCTGAGGACTTTATCGGCATCGGCAAAGGTTTTTAAGAAAATTCAAAATGCAAAATTGAACTCCCCCTAATTCCCCCTCTAAGTTAGAGGGGGTGTCACGAAGTGACGGGGGCGTGTGTAAAAGAAAAGGCTGAAAGGAAAACCCTTTCGGCCTTTTCTTTTGACGTTAGACCTCTGTCGGTTGACGGTTGACGGTTGACGGTCGACAATTTTCAATTAGACGTCAGTCGTCAGACTGACAAAATGTCAGTCCTGACTGCGTGGCACACACTTTGCTCAATCATCTTTCCGTAAAGCGACAAACAACAATAAAGTAACAAAACATAAAACCAACAAACTATGAAAAACGGAACTATCGGGGTAACAACCGAAAACATCTTCCCCGTAATCAAAAAATTCCTCTACTCGGACCACGAAATCTTTCTGCGCGAGATTGTGGCCAATGCCGTAGATGCAACCCAAAAGATGCGCACCATTGCCACCAGTGGCGGCTACGATGGCGAGTTGGGCGACCTGCGTGTGAGTGTTAAGGTCGACACCGCAGCCAAGACCATCACCGTGAGCGACAATGGCGTGGGTATGACCGCCGACGAGGTTGACCGCTACATCAACCAGATTGCCTTCTCATCGGCCGAGGAGTTTATGGCAAAGTACAAAGACCAAGCTATCATTGGCCACTTTGGTCTGGGCTTCTACTCGTCGTTTATGGTCAGCGACAAGGTCGAAATTCTCACACAGAGCTACCACGCCGACGAGCCCACAATGCTCTGGTCGTGCGACGGCACCCCCAACTACACCCTCACCGAGAGCACAACCAAGCGCCAGCGCGGTACCGACATTATTATGCACCTGGCCGATGATGCACTCGAGTTCAATAGCGAGAGCCACATCCGCGAGATGCTGCGCAAATACTGCCGTTTCTTGCCCGTAGAGATTGTGTGTGGCAAGGAGCAGGAGTGGAAAGATGGCAAGTATGTCGACACCGACCGCGACTACGTCATCACCGACACCGCCCCCCTGTGGAGCAGCAAGCCCTCGGAGTTGACCGAGCAGGATTATAAGGACTTTTACGCAGCCCTCTATCCCGCCTCGGAGGAGCCTCTGTTCAGCATCCATCTGAACATCGACTACCCCTTCAACCTGACGGGTATTCTCTACTTCCCCAAGATTCGCAGCAACTTCGATATGCAGAAAAACCGCATACAGCTCTACTGCAATCAGGTCTACGTCACCGACTCGGTCGAGGGCATTGTACCCGAGTACCTGACAATGTTGCACGGTGTTATCGACTCGCCCGACATCCCTCTGAACGTATCGCGCAGCTACCTGCAGAGCGACAGCAACGTGAAGAAAATCTCGAGCTACATCACTCGCAAGGTGGGCGACCGTTTGCAGGAGTTGTTCAATACTATGAGGCCCGAGTTTGAGAGCAAGTGGGACGACTTGAAAATCTTTATCGAGTACGGCATCGTTACCGACGAGAAGTTTGCCGAAAAGGCCCAGGGCTTTATGCTCTTCAAAAATAGCGAGGGCAAGTACTTTACGGCCGAGGAGTACAAAACCCTTATCAAAGACAATCAGACCGACAAAAACGGCACTCTGGTATACCTCTATGCCGACAACGTGGAGGACAAATACTCGTTTGTCGAGGGCGCCAAAGCAAAGGGTTACGATGTGCTGATGATGGACGGCCCCCTGGATAGCCACTTTATCAACTGGTTCGAGAACAAGAACGAAAAGACCTCGTTTGTGAGGGTTGACTCGAACGTCGTCGAGAAACTCATCCAGAAGGATACCGACCTGAAGATTGCCCTCTCGACCGACCAGCAGGAGCTTCTGCGCCCCGTATTTGAGAGCCAGCTGCCCGAGACCGACAAGATTCACTACAACATCTCGTTCGAGTCGATGGAGGCCGACGAGGTTCCCGTGTCGATTATCCGCGACGAGTATATGCGCCGTATGAAAGAGATGGCCCAGATTAGCGGTGGCGGTATGAGCCAGTTCTACGCCCAGATGCCTGATAGCTACACCATTGCCGTAAATGCCAACCACCCCCTGGTGGCCGAGATTTTGGGCGATGTTGAGAAGGCTTGCGGCGAGAGCCTGGCAGCCCAGGACAAGAAAATTGCATCGGCCGAGAGCCAGCTGGCAAGCATCCGCACCCTGCTGAAAGACAAAAAAGATGAGGAAATATCGACCGAGGAGCGCAACCAGAGGGATGACCTGCAGAAACGTGTTGCCGACCTGCAAGAGGCTCGCTTGGCAACGCTGCGCACCGAGGGTAAGAAGAATACACTGGTTAAACAGCTGGTGGACTTGGCCCTGCTGTCGAACGGAATGCTCAAGGGCGAGCAACTGACCGCTTTTATCCGCCGCAGCGTCGAGCTCATCCATAAACAGTAAGGGCCCTAATCTGGCCAAATTGCCCCGTAGCCCTAAAAGTTCCCTAATCTTTTAAGGGAGGCATTCGTGGATGCTTATCAATTTGAACGGTAAAGGCGATGAACGTGGCCGTGGAAGAAAAAGGAGTCGAAATTCGACTCCTTTTTTCGTAATCCCGGCGGTGAAGACGATGAGAGTTATTTGCTTCAAACATTCAAAGTGTTATACGATTTTTACCGTATGCGCTCACACCACACTCACAGCTAAATACATATACTTCTTTACTCTGAAAGTTTTGGAGATAATATATTGATATAAAGCCATATATATAAGTTGTCCGAGAAAGTATGGAATGCTGTTTTGTTTCCGAAACGCAGCATTTATAGCGCACCTCGGAAATAAAATGCACACTCCAAAATCAATGTTACATAAAATGTATTTACACTTTTTGTAATAACAATTTGTGTAATTCATATTTTGTTATAAAAAACATCCGAATCTTGTGGACTCGGATGTCGAACTTTGAGATATTGAATGTCTTATTCTTGTTCCAGGATTCTTTGCACTTCGTGACGCAGAGCCTTCTCATCGGGGAGGTAAAGTTGATATTTGCTAACAAACAACTGAATAGCAAGACCTGTTGTAGCATACTTGACTAATACCTCATCCTTATACGCTCCCAATACAATGCCGATAGGTGGATTATCCCCCTCGGTGTTCTCTTCCTCTGCAAAGTAGTTGAGATATAGATTCATCTGCCCAATATCTCCATGATCAATCTCGCCTCGTTTAAGGTCTATCAA
>JAZPXV010000014.1:0-48900 GCA_045543795.1 Tidjanibacter sp. | reverse complement strand
CCACCAGCCGCCATCGCTGGCACGCTCAACCTCCTCCCTGCGCAGCTTCAATATGTCGCTGATGCGCAGTCCCGTAAGGCACGAAAATAGAGCAGCTCGCTTCAACACATCGTATTGACAAGGTGTTGCGGCGAGCTGTTTCACTTCATCGAGCGTTAGGAACTCCTTGTGACTCTTATGAGTTGGTGTATCCCCCAATTTCATCGGATTGCAAAGTGTGTTAAATTTGTGGATTTGTGATTTTTGAGTAATTTTGTAGAGAAACCATGCAGTTATGTATTTATGAGAGGTAAAAGCATTAAAATTTTTCTGATAGAGGGTACTCCAAATCAACGATTATACTGCGAGTTGTCAAATTGGAATGGTAGAATATACCGAATCCCGAGAAATGAAATTAAAAAGTCAGAGGATCGTTCAGATTTGCAATACACGGGTGCTTATGTTTTGTTAGGTAAAAATGACGATGGTAATACTTTGGCATACATAGGAGAGTGTGATAATGCCAAAGAGCGATTGTTACAACACCTAAAACATAAAGAATTTTGGGATGAAGCTTTAGTATTCATTCGAACTGATAATAGCCTAAATAAAGCTCATGTAAAACACATTGAGAGAAGATTTTATGATATTGCAAGCGAGGTGGGTAGGTGTGTGTTGCAAAATGGAAACCAACCTGGTGGAGCAAGTATATCAGAGGCAGATGAAGCAGAAATGGAAGAGTTTGTTGAGAATGCAAAATTGTTGACAAATGCTCTTGGTATCAAAATATTTGAACCTGTCATATCTCAGAATCAGACTAGCCAAGAAAGGAAGGCGAATACATTGTTTGTTAAAGCCGTTAGAGGGGCGAATGGTATGGGGCAAAAGACCACTGAGGGATTTGTCGTCTTGAAGGGGTCCCTGGTGGCCAATTCGGTGACACCATCAGCATCGCAAACAATCATAAATATTCGTGAAGAATTAATGTCAAAAGGCGTTATACAAGATTACTGTTTTACGAAAGACTACCTATTCAATAGTCCCAGTACTGCGGCGGGGGTGGTTATGGGACGTAACGCAAATGGTTTGACAGAGTGGAAAACCCAGGATGGAGTTACTTTACGAGATGTTTTGTCGACTGAATAATAAAAATTACATTTTTGGATGGGTGGTCGAATGCGGATCACAAAAAAGGAGAGTCAAATATATTTGACTCTCCTTTTTTGTGATCCCGTTGGGGCTCGAACCCAAGACCTACAGCTTAGAAGGCTGTTGCTCTATCCAACTGAGCTACGGAACCAATCTTATCGCTCGGTACAAAATGCATCACACTACATCTATACCACACACCGCAAAGTGAGTAATAGCAGGCGGCTATGCACCACACACCCATCTTTCGGCACCGCAAATGTAGCGATATTCTTTTTTTTATCCAAATTATCACAAAAACTATCTGGTAATCAGTTGCTCGCTTATGAGGCTACCAGCCCACCGTGGGCGAAATACAGCACGCAGCAGCAACCGCACAAAGGGGGGCGTTAAGGAAAATGTGTACATAAACAAACCCTGTGTGTAAAATGTGGCAAAGTGGCTAAAAATTAGGTGGTAAAAGTTTTGTAAATTTGGGCAAACAATTTACCTTTGTAAAATGGATAAAAGCAGGTGCGCACCTGCTTGCGTGTAGACCACACGCAAGCAGTACAAACACCCCTTTCGTACCTAATGAACTACTGCTACTTACTAAACACCAAACAATAACAACAACATTTTTTTATTTAATTTCTAACCTAAACATTTCAGCTTATGAAATTTTTTACGAGATGCATTTATCTGCTCGCAGCTGCAATGCTAATGTCGGTTTCGTCGTTGTTTGCACAAGACGTTACTGTACGCGGTGTTATTGTTAATAACGATGGTGACCCACTGATTGGTGCGGCCATCACTGTTGTTGGCGATAATACTCTTGGCGCTTCGGCAGATTTGGACGGTCGTTTTGTGATGAACGTCCCCGCAGACGCTGTTTTGGAGGTCAGCTATTTGGGCTACAAGACAGTAACCGTATCGGTCAAAAAGGCCGGAACTACTCCTCGCATTGTTCTGGAGAGCGATGCTACTACAATGGAGGATGTGGTTATCGTAGGTTTTGGCCAGCAGAGGAAAGAGTCGGTCGTTGGTGCAGTAGGCTCCATTAAGGCCGACGAACTTGTAGTACCTGTACGTTCGCTTACCAACTCGATTGGTGGTCGTGTGGCAGGTATTATTTCGGTTCAGCGTTCGGGTGAGCCTGGTAAGGACGATGCCCAGTTCTGGATTCGTGGTATCAGTACCTTTACCGGTAACCGCGATCCTCTGGTGCTCGTTGACGGTATCGAGCGTCCTATGAGTAACGTAGACCCCCTGGAGATTGAGAGCTTCAGTATTCTGAAAGACGCTTCGGCAACCGCTGTTTATGGTGTTCGCGGTGCTAACGGTGTTGTTCTGATTACTACCAAACGTGGTTTTGATGGTCCTGCAAAGGTTGACGCTCGTTATGAGCAGGGCTTCTCGTATGCAACCAGGCGTCCCAAGTATCTGAATGCCTACCAGCGTTCGGTGCTCTACAACGAGGCGGTTGATGCCAACCCTGCAGCTTCGCAGGCCAGCAAGTACACCGAAGATGAGTTGTCGGCAATGTATTATGGTACCGACCCCGAGCTCTTCCCCGACGTGGATTGGCAGGATGTACTGATGAGGGATGTAACTCTGAACGAGAAGTTGAGTGTTAACATCTCGGGTGGTGGTAAGAACGTGCGCTACTTCTCGGCAGTGTCGGTCTACAACCAGCAGGGTCAGTATGCTATCGACCCCGGTCCATACGATTGGGTACCCAAAGAGATTGGCCAGTATGGTAGCAACGTAAACTATACCCGTTATAACTTCCGTACCAACGTAGATATGGACTTGGGCAAGTACACCACCGTATCGCTCGGTATGCAGGGTAACGTGGCAACCAACGTAGAGCCTGTTGAGGGTTCGAGCAACATCTATATGTGGATTAACAACTGTGCGCCTAACGCATTCCCCGTTCTCTACAAAGATGGCAAATTCCCCTCGCGCGACTCGCTCTATAACCCCTATGTTCAGCTGACCCAGCTTGGTCACAAGACCACTACCTCGAACGACCTGCGTATGAACCTGTCGATTAACCAGGATTTGTCGTTCTTGACCAAGGGCCTGAAGGCAATCGTGCGCTATGCATACGATGCTGTGAACTACAACGACGCAGTACGTCAGCGTACCATTACTCGCTACCAGGCCGAGAGCCGCGATGCTGATGGCTCGATTGTTTATAAAGTTATCGACGCCGACAAACACCAGGACTACCTGAACTACTCGTCGAGCGCTTGGGGTAACAAGACCAACTATTTTGAGGCTTCGCTCAACTATGACCGCAAGTTCGACAAACACGAGTTGGGTGGTCTGCTGCTCTACTTTATGAAAGACTACCGCAACAATACCGCAGGTACCTACATTTCGTCGCTGCCCAACCGAAGCCTCGGTCTGGCTGCTCGTGCAACCTATGGCTACGACTCGAAGTATCTGTTGGAGGTTAACATTGGTTACAACGGTTCGGAGAACTTCCCCAAAGATCAGCGTATGGGCTTCTTCCCCGCAGTTGCTGCTGGTTGGGTGTTGAGCAACGAGGACTTCTTGAAGGGTAACGACACTCTGACTTGGTTGAAGTTGCGTGCTTCGGCTGGTCAGGTAGGTTCGGACCAGATTTCGTCGACTCGCTTTGCATATCTGTCGACTCTGGTAGATTCCGGTGGTTATACCAACTTTGGTGTGAACTACAACCAGTCGATGGGTGGTTTGGCCGAGGATCAGCTGGCCGCAAGCAACATTACCTGGGAGGTTGCAACCAAGTATAACGTAGGTTTGGAGGTTGGTTTGTGGAACGCCTTCCGTGGTACCTTCGAGGTATTCTACGACCTGCGTGAGAACATCTTCTTGCAGCCCCAGGTTAGTGAGGTTGCAGGTCTGCAGAAACCTATGTTTGCCAACCTTGGTAAGATGGACAACCGCGGTTTTGAGGCTTCGTTGGAGTACAATAAGGCATTCGACAGCGGCTTGGTATTCACCGCTCGTGGTAACTACACCTTTGCTCGTAACCGCTATATCGAGGATGGTCAGTACTACAAGAACCCCTGGCAGGATACTAAGGGTGTTCGCTATGGCGAGCGTCTGATGTACGATGCAATGCACCTCTTCTCGGAGGAGGAGATTGCAGCTCTGCCCGACTACTACCGCCAGTTCGCTCTGACCAAAGAGCAGTTGCGCCCTGGTGATATCCGCTACCGCGATGTGAACGACGATGGTAAGATTGACGAGAACGACCAGATTTGGACTTCGGCGCCTTCGACTCCCGAGCATATGTTCGGTTTTGGTGCATCGTTGGCTTATAAGGGCTTTGACTTCTCGTTCCTGATGCAGGGTGCCGCAGGTGCAACTTCTTACCTGAGCGCAGGTTGGTACTTCCAGCCCTTCCAGGCCGAGCGTGAGCCCAAGTATATGGGTAACCTTATCGTAAACTTCCTCGATCGTTGGACTCCCGAGAATCCCGATCCCAACGCATTCTCGCCCCGCCTCTATATGGGCCAGAACGTGAACAACTATAAGACTTCGACCTGGTGGGTACGCAATGCAGACTACCTGCGTCTGAAGAACGTCGAGGTTGGTTATACTCTGCCACAGGGTATCGCCAAAGATATGGGCATCGACAACGCTCGCGTATATGTTTCGGCCCAGAACCTCTTTACCATCAGTAAATTTGCCAACGAGTTCTGGGATCCCGAGGTAGGTGCTGACTCGTATCCTATCCAGGCTACCATCTTCTTGGGTCTTAACGTAACCTTCTAAAAATTACTGACGATGAAAAAATTTGTAAAATATATTCTGATTTTCTGTTCGGTTTTGGCAACCACCGGTTGCAACTTCCTTGATCAGGACCCCGAGGATTTGAACTCGATTGACAAGGTGTTCTCGAACAAGACCGACACTCGTAAGTGGTTTGCCCGTATCTACTCTGACGACTACTTCCCCAAGGAGTTGGCAGGTTCGGCATACTATAACCACTATATGTTTGGCCACGACGACGCAAACAACGCGCTCGACTGGCATATTCCCGTAGTATTGCAGGGTATGATTTCGCCCGAGCAGACCACTGGTGCTTGGACCGATGTATACTACTTCGAGAACTTCTATAAGGCAATCCGCCACTGTAACATCTTCTTGGAGAATGTTCACAAATGTACCGAGCTGGGCCAAATCGACAGCGATAGGATGATTGCCGAGGCAAGGTTTATGCGTGCAATGTATCACTTCTGGATTCTGCGTGAGTACGGCCCTATTCCTATTATGAGGGAGTCGGTACAGAGCGAGGATGCAGGTCTGAAAATTCCGCGTAATACCTTGGAGGAGTGCGTTCAGTTCATTATCGATGAGATTGATGCTGCTATTCCCGGTATGTACGAGACCCGTACCGAGGAGGACTTTGGCTTCCCCACCAAAGGTGCTGCATTGGCTATGAAGGCTCGCGTGCTGCTGACCGTAGCAAGCCCCCTCTACAATGGTAATAAGACCTATGCCAACTGGCGTAACGACGATGGTACTGTGCTGATGCCTATGGAGTACGATGCAGAGAAGTGGAGACTGGCTGCCGAGGCTGCAAAGGTGGTTATTGATATGCCCCAGTACAAACTGCTCACTCCCAAGGCAGAGGATGGCGAGGAGCTGACCTTCCAGGACTATGTAGACAACTACCGCGCTATCACCACCACCTACAACGACGAGTTGATTTGGGCTTGCCCCCAGTCGACCGACTGGTGGTGCCAGCAGTGCTGGCCCGCAGTGTTCAAGAGCTGGAACGCTCGCGACGCTGTCACCCTCAACCTGGCCAACGCCTACTATATGGCCGATGGCTCGAAGGCTCCCGAGTTGGAGAGCTGGTTTGAGAACAAAGAGTGGTCGACCGAGGATGACCTGGAGCACGGTACCCAGAAGAACACCTTTATGATGTTCGTTGGCCGCGAGCCCCGTTTCTACGCATCGAACCACTTCCCCAACCAGTACATCTCGTATGCTACCAACACCAACCCCGATGTATGGCAGACTATCGAGTTCTGGTACGAGGGTAACAGCGGTTTGTCGAAATCGTCGGGTGACCACAACACCACCGGTCTGTCGCCCAGGAAGAACATCCCTATGGATGCAACTACCGACAAGAGCGAGGGTAAACACTCTGCTCGTTACATCCCCTTCCCAACCATCCGTTTGGGTGAGATTTATCTGAACTATTGCGAGGCTATGAACGAGTACTATGGCGAGAAGTGCCACGGCGAGATTTTGCCCTACCTGCGTGCTATCCGCGAGAGGGCAGGTATTGGTGTAGGCGTTATCGAGGGCGAGAACAAGAATGTAGACCAGCTGCTGGCAAAAGGCTCATTTACCAAAGAGGAGATGCGCCAGATTATCCGCGACGAGCGTAGGGTAGAGTTGGCATGGGAGGTATCGCGCTACTTCGATGTTCGTAGGTGGTTCATTGCTCACGGCGTTGATGGTGTGCTGAACACCCCAGTATATGGCTTTGACGTATCGCAGGGCAAACACGCTACCGATCCCGCATTCTTCACTATGAAAGAGGGTATTCCTCGTATTTTCCGTATCGAGCACTACTTCGCTCCTGTGAGCGCAAGCGAGTGTGCGTTCAACACTAAACTTGTTCAGGCCCCCTTCTATTAGTATATATATAATAATAGGTAAGGCACACGACAAGAATAGACAGATGATTGAACGTGTTGTTTAATACAGAGAGAATAACTGACAAATCAATAGAGAATATGAAAAACAAATTTATATATGCTTTGAGCGCCGTCGCACTGCTGCTTACTTCGTGTGAGTTTGAGCACCCCTATCCGACGGTACTGCCTGACCCCATCTTCCCCGAGAATGGTGTACAGGTGGTTGAGACCAACCTGGCCTACGAGAGCTATGTAGAGACTATCAGCATTGAGCGTACCTATGGCCTCTCGAAAGAGTTGGAACTCAACATTGTGATTGACGAGGCTCTGGTAGAGGAGCAGAACACTATCAATGGTACTACTTACACCGTTTTGGAGAGCAAGTACTATGAGATTCCCCAGACCGTAACCTTCGAGCCTAATACCAAGAGCACCAAGCTGCAGGTTACCTTCAAACCCTATGCTATGGCTAAAGATATGGGCCTGGAGGCTGCCAACAACGCAGTACTTCCTATCCGCATCGAGGCTGAGGGCATCGAGGATAAGGCCTACTTGTCGGAGCTGATGCTCAGCCCCTCGATTGATACTCCCCAGCTGACCGTTCAACTGCCCGAGCAGCCCAAACAGTTGTCGTTTGTACCTGTTAGTAAGCTGACTCAGACCGTTGACCTGGTGGTTGATGCAAACTTCAACAATGTAGATGTTAGCAAACTGGAGTGGGTTGTTGTGGCCGACGCAGTTAAGAGCTACAACGATGCCAACGGCACCAACTACTCGCTGCTGACCAAGGAGTACGAGATTGGCACCCCCGTGTTTGACAAGGATAACCTGACCGTTACTACCCAGGTTAAGATGGATTGCTACAAGATTTCGGGTAGCGCCACCTATCTGTTGCCCTTGCAGCTGACCGAGAGCCACGACGACTATGTTGTAAACCAGTCGGAAATCTACTACGTTATCGTAAGTCTGACCGAGCTGAAGGTGTGGGTTGACCAGGCCAACACTGTTGTTGACAACACCTCGGGTAAGGGTACTATCAAGGTTGTGACCAACGCACCTATGGACAAACCCCAGCCCATCGTTATCAAGTTTGCTGGCGATAAGGTTGCAGCCTACAATGCCGCTAATGGTACCGCCTACCTGGGCGTAGACGCTAAAACCGTTACCGTTGCCGAGACCGCGATTCCCGCAGGCGCACTCAGCGTTGAGGCCGAGTTTAATATCGACATTTCGGGTATGGAGTTCGACTCGCCCGATGCATATCTGGTACCCTTCGTTCTGGACAAAGACAAACTCGTTAGCGGTACTATTACCGAGGGCGAGCAGACCTTGATTCAGTATATGAAGGTGCAGAAGACTCTGGTTGGTACCTACCAGCGCGAGATGTTGGCTTCGGCCCACACCATCGACAGCATCAAGGCCAACGAGAATTATGGCTCGAACGCTCCCGAGATTAAGGAGAATCAGGGCGAGATTTTCGGCAACCGCATTATGTTGGTTGGTACCGGTACGGCTACCGATCCTATGAAGGCCGAGGACAAGGGTAGGTGGAAATATGCCATCTCGTGGCACAACACCTATGAGAACTTGGTTTACTTCAATATTTTGATGGATCAGCCCGTTCCTGGCAAGGAGAACTGCGTAAGGTTGGGCGATTTCTGCGACCGTCCTCACCAGAACTCGGGTGGTTATGACCCATTGGTTGATTCGGGTGGCTCGTATGTAAACACCGTTACTGGCGAGGTATTTATCGATATTGCCAAGTTTGGCTATTGGGATATTTCGATCTACTCGGTACGTCTGTACGACAAGATCTAATAGACCTAAAACAGAACGCACAAGCGAATCGTTGTGGAGCGTGGGCTCCACGACGGTTCGTTTGGGTGCATTTGTAGATTTGTGCAACATAAAGAAATGTTAACTGTTTTATTATGAAAAAGTTTATCAATTTTAGCTTGGTGGCAATGGGTGCTTTGGCAGTAGCTTGTGGTACTCCCGAACTGCCCACTATCGACCCCCCAGCACCTCCTGCACCGGTGAATCCTTCGGACTCTACAACTACCGACGAGCCCATTGAAGTGGTAAACCTTATTGCCAACCCCAATTTCGACGAGGATGTAGATCTGACATTGGTAGCTAAAGAGGATATGATACCCGGCCAGTGGCACTACCTGGGCGGTTGGAATGCCGAGAGTGCAAATGTTTCGCAGTCGGATAACCGAGGTGTGAACGGCTCGCGCTGCTTGGTCATTACTTCCACCAAGGGTGTAGACGTTATGTTCGGCCAGGTAGTTAAGGGCCTCGATCCCAGCAAGCCTTATAAGGCTACTGTGAGGGTTAAGTCGCCCACCATTAGTGGTGGCAAGGGTGCCAATATCTGCCAGGAGTTCTTGTGGGCTCCATCGAGTGCAGGTATGCTCACCCCCGACAACCAGTGGCACACCGAGACTCTGGAGATTGACTCGCCCCCCTCGAATGGCGAGGTTACTATCTGCTTGCGCTTGGGTAGCACCTCGGCCGACAGTAAGGGCGAGGTCTACTTCGACAACGTAACCCTGACCGAGAATACCGACCTCTATATGCGCGAGAGCGAGCACTGCAAGATGATGGTTCACAAGGATTTGGTTTCGGTATCGGATGTGGTTATCGACGAGTGGTTGTCAAACCTGGACAAGGTTTATGAGTGCTATGTCGAGCTGTTCAGTGGTCGTAAGCCTTTCAGTGGCCGTAAGATGGTCTTCCGCTCGGCTATGATTGACGCTTGGGCCTACGCTGGCGAGCCTATCCAGTGGCACCAAAACTATATCAGCCACGCCTTGAGCCAGCTGACCAAGGGCGACTGGTGCTTTGGTATTATGCACGAGATGGGCCACAACTTTGCTCCATTTATGTCGGGTGGTACCTACACCTTCGACTGGAACGAGGAGTTGTTTGCCAACTTCCGTATGTACTACGCTCTTGACCAGTTGAACGCTACTGTGGTGACCGACGCTTCGGTGCCCGATGGTAGTGGCGGCTACAAGACCCAGGAGAAGACCTATGTGGGTAAAGAGATTCGCGCCCTCTATAAGACCGATACCAGCAACTGCTACGACCGCATTATTGCTGCAGGCAAGACAGAGGAGATGGGTAACGCACTGTGCTATATGCTCACCGAGACCGTAGAGAAGTATGGCTGGGATTTGTGGAAAAAGACCTACGACTTCCTCTATAAGATTCCTCGCGACCAGAGCCAGGAGCAGACCTGGAGCGACTGGAAGCGCTTCAACTACCTGCTCGAGGCTCTGAACAAGTTCACCCCCAATGGTGAGGATGTTCGTAGCGCCTTCTCGGGTGGAGCGGCTGCCTTGAGGACTATCGAGGGCTACTTGTCGAAGCTCAACCACGGCTATGCAAAGGATGGCCTGGACAACGATTTGAGCAAATTCGACTCGTATGTATCGCCCCGATAGTGAGGAGAGTGAGTTGAGATAAAACGGCTAAAACAAATTAGGACTTTATGAATAGGATTATAAAGGTGGCTGCTGCGGTAGCCACCCTCCTTGCCACTGTTTCGTGCTCGCAACCATACGGCTATAGCGAGTCGTTCGACGAAGATGTGCTGGCAGCAGTAGAGTCGGGCTGGAGCGTTATGGAGCAGAAGGCCGACGACGCTGTGGCTCGCTGGAGCGCCGATGAGGGCATTGATGGTAGCGGCTGTATTGCCTTGAGCGCCGAGAGTAGGGGCACACTCTATGTGGCTCGCACTCTTGAGGGACTCGACCCCGCAAAGCTCTATCGTGCAAGCGCTTGGCTGCGTACCGAGGATGTTGCCGAGGGTAGGGGAGCTATACTGCGTGTAGAGATTCCCGAGAGCAAACAGGTGTGGAACGCTTCGGAGTTTACCTATGGCACCACCGATTGGAAACAGGTCTATATCGACTTTGTGCCTGGAGCCGATGGTACTGCCGAGGTGAGAATGAGCTTGGGCTCATTCCCTGGCACCTACAATGGCGGCACCGCACTGGGCAAGGCCTGGTGGGATGAGCTGACCGTTGAGGAGGTTACCGACGAGCAGATTTTCACCTGCGAGAGCGAACACCTTATCCTGTCGGTCGACAAGGATAAGATGGTCATCAGCCCCGAGGCTGTAGAGGAGTGGCTGGCCAATCTGGATAAGATTTACGAGGCCTATGAGGAGTTGGTGGGTGCAGTGCCTTTCGAGGGCAACAAGATTCGCATCCTTACTACCCCTGGCATCGAGCCTGGCTACTGGGCGCTGGCTGGCAACCCAATCTTGTGGAACAACCACGTTGGCATCGACAAACTGCTCACTCGCACAGCCGAGCAGGGCGACTGGAACTTTGGCATTATGCACGAGATTGGTCACACCTTCTCATCGGGCCAGATATGTGGCAGGGCCAAGTGGAATTGGAACGACGAGATTTTTGCCAACTTCCGTATGTCTTATGGCCTGGAGGCTGTGGGTGGCACAATGTCGCAGCGCGATGTGTTCTACACTGGTGCCGAGGCCGACAACTACTACAAGATTTTCTTCGACGAGACCATTGGCGCAGGCGTTGTTCGCGACAATGGCGACGCTCTGCACTACACCTTCCTGCGCATCAAGGAGCGCTACGGCTGGGATGTCTATAAAAAGGCCTTCCGCGCGCTGTATGCAATGGAGAACGACCAGATTCCCAACTTTGCCAACAAGGCCGAGGCGGTGATGTTCTTCTTGTCGGTGGTGTCGGAGGCTGCGGGCGAAGATGTTACGACCACCTGCTATACTCCCCAGGAGTTGGAGATTATACGCAAGTCGCTCGGTGGTAAATAGGGCGGCGAACGATTAACCACAAGAGAGAGAAAAAAGAGCTAAAACAGTTAATAAATGCGCAAACTTTTTCTAACACTTTTGACGATAGTTGCAGCGGTGAGCTCGGTGCTCACCGCCGCAGCTCGTCCCCAGTACCGCTTTACGGTAAAGGTGGGTGTCGATACCCACACAATCGACTCGCTCGGTGGCCTCGACTGGGTCAAGAGAGAGACGGCACGAATGTTTAACCGCATCAACGAGGCGTTCGCTTCTGACGAACGCTTTGTGGGCGAGTATAGTTTTGAGGTCGACTGGGACGCCTTCTATGTCTACGATGGCGTGTCGACCAAAGAGGTCTACAAACCTCACCCCGACCACGACTATCTGGTCATTATTGACGGCTATAAGTCGTCGCCCGAAGAGCAGGGTGGCGGTTGGTATGGCTCGCAGTGGCAGTGTGTCTACCACTCGCGCATACACAACGACCGCTTCAACAACCCCTTCGAGCCAGGTGCTATCGATGGCATCATTCACGAATTTGGACACGCACGCGGTATGCCCGACATCTACGCTATGGTTGTCAACGCCGACCGCAACCCCATAAGCCACACCGAACACAGGGGTGTGCGCTGCATTATGAACTACCCCTATGGCGAGAGGCACTGGAGCACCTATGCCGTCAATATGATTAACCTGGCGGCCGACCGCAGGGTTGAGATTGACGACCTGGTGGCTGCAATGTGCCCCGAGAAGATTGTGGTAAATGTTACCACCCCCGAGGGCAAGGCTGCCGAGGGTGCTGCCGTAAGGCTCTATCCCGTGGGTTGGTACTCCTACTCGGTGTCGCCCGAGGTGCTGGCCGACTTTGTGGCCGACAAGGGCGGTAGGGTAGAGATGCCTGGCAATATCTATGGCCACTGGGACGAGTTTGGCCTGCGCTATCCTAACCTGCTGGTCGAGGCCGAGTGGAATGGCCAGAAGAGCTACGGATGGCTGCCCTTGTATGAGGTGCAGCTGGCTCGCTTCGATGGTAGCGAGTGCTATGTGCTCAATCTGCATATTAAGGGCGAGGAGCCTACCAAGATTGAGGACTTCAACCCCGAGGAGGCCCTGGCTAACCTGCTCGAGGCAAAGAGGTAAGATTGAAAATAACCGAAAAACTACGCTTGATAGATGATGAAACGAACTGCACTTATTATGGCAACCGTGGCCGCTCTGTTTGTGGCCACCACAGCCACCGCCCAGAGTGAGCGCTGGCAAATGTCGTCAGACAATGGAGGTATCGTGTGGACCCCCTCCGAGCAAACCCTGCCCCACGCCGACCATATCGAGATGAGTGGCGAGCAGATGGCTGTGGTACTGCGCTGGGGTGTAGACCAGAGCGGAGCCTTCAACTCGGAGCGCTCGCTGGTGTTCCCAATGCTGCGCACTGTGCCCAATAACACTCACGCAAGCCTTATGCACAGGGTGGCTACCGATGTCCCCTCGCTCATTAGCGTTGGCGGCCTGGCTATGAAGAACGAACAGGTGAGCCAGGTGGAGATAAATGGTGCAGTTAAGGTCAAGAGTATCTTGTCGGTGGGCAAGAGCAATATCGGCTCGGGTAGGGGCACCACGCCCACGCCCGCAATCGAGATGGAGCGCACTATCTTCCCTACGGTCGACAAGGCTGCAATGTGTGAGATTTATACCCTGCGCAACATCAGCGACCGCCAGAGGATTGTCTATGTGCCCGAGTTTACACAGCGCTATACCACCCTGCCCGAAAAGGGTGTAACGGGTAGCTACATTGTTGAGCTGTCGCTCGCAGGTTCGGGTACCTACACCCTGGCTCCCGAGCAGGAACTGACCGTTGTGGCAACCCTGCAGGCCTACCGCCAGGGCGAGCAGCCAGTGGTGGTCGATGCCGAGGCCGAGTATAAGGCCAGGATGGCATTTGTTGAGGGCGATATCGACGGCGCATTGGTGCTCGACACCCCCGACGATGTTATCGATAGGGCCTTCCGTATGGCCAAGTTGCGTGCATCGGAGAGTATCTGCAAGACCGCAGGCGGCTATATGCACGCCCCAGGTGGCGAGAGCTACTATGCCGCTCTGTGGGCCAACGACCAGGCCGAATATGTCAACCCATTCTTCCCCTGGTTGGGCTATGATAAGGGCAACGAGTCGGCACTCAACTCGTTCCGCCACTTTGCACGCTTTATGAACGACAAGTGGGAGCCTATTCCCAGCAGTATTATTGCCGAGGGTATCGACATCTGGAATGGTGCAGGCGATAGGGGCGATGCTGCAATGATTGCCTATGGTGCCTCGCGCTATGCACTGGCTCTGGGCGACAAGGCTGTGGCCCAGGAGCTGTGGCCCCTGATTGAGTGGTGCCTGGAGTACTGCAAGCGCAAACTCTCGCCCGCAGGTGTGGTTATGTCAGACACCGACGAGTTGGAGGGACGCTTCCCTGCAGGCGATGCCAACTTGTGTACCTCGTCGCTCTACTACGATGCACTGCTGTCGGCCGCAATGCTCTCGAAAGAGATTGGCAAACCCGCAAGCGTGGCTCGTAGCTATAACAAACAGGCCAAGGTGCTGCGCTCGAATATCGAGAAACACTTTGGGGCCGAGGTGGGTGGCTATCACACCTACCGCTACTACGAGGGCAACACCCTGCTGCGCTCGTGGATTTGTATGCCCTTGACTGTGGGTATTTACGACCGCGCCGAGGGTACTATTGCCGCTCTGCTCAGCGACAAACTGCTCAGCGACAATGGTGTGCTGACCGAAGAGGGTAGCACCACCTTCTGGGATCGCTCAACCCTCTATGCAATGAGGGGTATCTATGCCGCAGGCTATGCCGACAAGGCTACCGACTTTTTGGCCAGCTACTCGCGCACCCGACTGCTGGGCGACCACGTTCCCTACCCAATTGAGGCTTGGCCCGAGGGCTCGCAGCGTCACCTGTCGGCCGAGAGCGGTCTGTATTGCCGCATTATTACCGAGGGATTGTTTGGCCTGCGCCCAACTGGCCTGCGCTCGTTGGAGGTTAAACCTTCGTTGCCCACCGAGTGGAACACTATGAGCCTCAATAAGGTGAGGGCTTTCGGTGGCGAGTTTGACGTTACCGTCAGCCGCATCGAAGGTGGCAAGGTGGAGATTGTGCTGACCAAGGCCGACGGCACCAAGCAGAGCAAGACCGTAGCCGAGGGCAAGAGCGCCAAATTTGTGCTGAAATAATCGAATAATAAATATAAGTAACACAAAACTACTATGAAATCTATTCTTAAAACCCTGTGTGTAGGGCTGGTGGCTGTGGCGGCTGTGGCTTGCTGCCAGGCGCCCGAGAGCGTTGTGCTCACCTCGCCCGACGGAGTGACTAAAATGACCGTACAGCTCGAGGGCGACAACCTCACTTGGGCTGTTGAGCGCAATGGTGCGCTGGCTGTGGCCCCATCGAAGATGGCTATGGAGCTGGAGGACGGCACCGTTTTGGGCGCTGCGCCAAAGGCCAAATGCGTGAAGAACAAGAAGAATGTGACCGAGAAAATTGAGGCACCCTTCTACCGCCAGGCCGAGTTCAGCGAGGTGTATAACGAGGCACTGGTTAAGTTCGAGGGTGGCTATGCAGTGCGCCTGAGGGCCTACAATAGTGGCGTGGCCTACCGCTTCGAGACCAAGTTTGGCAACCCTATCGTGGTGAAAAACGAGGTTGCCGAGTTCAACTTCTCGCCCAAAGCCGAGGTGTTGGCTGCCTACTCGGACGGCTTGAGCAACGCCTTCCAGTTTACCTATACCCCCAGTGCGCTGGAGGAGATGAATGGCGAGAAACCTGTGGTGCTGCCCCTCTATGTAGATATGGGCCAGGCAGGTAAGGCACTGGTGTGCGAGGCCGACCTGGAGGCTTACCCAGGTATGTTCTTGCGCTACGACGGCCAGCTCAAGGGCGAGTTTGCCCCCCTGCCCGATAGCACCTACATACACCACGTTCGCTGTATGGAGAGGGTGGCCACACGCCACGACTACATTGCCAGCGTAGAGGGCAAACGTACCTTCCCCTGGCGACTGGTGGTGTTGGCCGACGAGGATACCGAGCTGCCAGTGAACAACTTGGTCTATGCACTCGGCTCGCCCAACCGTATTGGCGACTACTCGTGGGTAGTGCCTGGCAAGTCGGCTTGGGAGTGGTGGAACGACTGGGGCCTGACCGATGTGGACTTCACCCCAGGCATTAACAACCAGACCTACAAACACTATATCGACTTTGCGGCCAAGTATGGCTTGGAGTATGTGATTCTCGACGAGGGTTGGTCGGCTCCTAAAGAGGGCGACGTGATGAGCACTATCGATGAGATTGACCTGCCAATGTTGGTCGAGTATGCTGCCGAGCGCGATGTTAATATCCTCATCTGGGCTGTGGCCAACGTGCTGGAGAACAAACTCGAGGAGGCTTGCGCGCACTATGCTGCAATGGGTGTTAAGGGCTTTAAGATTGACTTTATTGACCGCGACGACCAGTATGCCGTCGAGCGCATCTATCGCATCTGCGAGGCTGCTGCAAGGCACCACTTGGTACTCGACATTCACGGCATCTACAAGCCTACTGGCATCAACCGTACCTTCCCCAACATTGTCAACTTCGAGGGCGTGTTTGGTCTTGAGGAGGTTAAGTGGAGCAACCCCGACCACCCCGAGTACGACGTAACCTTCCCCTACATCCGTATGGTTCAGGGCTTCTGCGACTATACCCAGGGTGCCTATCGCAACGCCTACAAGGACGAATTCAAGATTGACTACTACAACCCTATGAGCCAGGGTACCAGGGCTCACCAGGCAGCACTCTATGTTGTTTGTGACGCACCCGTGTCGATGCTCTGCGACTCACCCTCGCTCTATGAGGCCGATCAGGAGTGTACTCGCTATATAGCATCTATCCCCACCGAGTTTGAGCAGACCACGGTGCTGTCGGGCAAGGTTGGCGAGAGCATTGTTACCGCTCGCGAGGCCAATGGCGTGTGGTATGTTGGTGGTATGACCGACTGGTCGCCCCGCACTATCGAGGTAGAGTTTGGCTTCCTCGGCGAGGGCACCTACACCGCCCAGGTGATGACCGACGTGGTGGGTGGCAAGGCTACCGACTATGAGATTAAGAACGTAGAGGTTAGGGCCGACTCGAAGATGAACATCGAGCTCAATGCTGGTGGCGGCTTTGTGATGATTATCAAATAGCCGCAGTCACTCCACTTCAGAAAATATAATTACTAACTGCATAAATAAGATAAGATGAAACGATTTTTTCTCTTTGTAGCAACCCTGGCGGCCGCCCTGACTGTTGGTTGCTCGACTGCCGACAAGGTGGTCTACTTGGCCGACTTTATGACCGAGGATAGCGCACGCGACGCTGTGCCTGCCGTAAGGGCCGCACTCGAGGAGTGTGCTCGCATCGATGCCGACCGCTTGGTACTGCCTGGTGGCGAGCTGCGCCTGCGCCCCGAGATGGCAACCGAGAAATACCAATTTATCAGCAACAACAACGAGAGCCTCAAACGCATCGCCTTTGACCTGGTGGGCGTAGAGGGGCTGGAGATTGACGGTAATGGCACCGCACTTATCTTCACAGGCTTCATCTCGCCTTTTAATGTCGAGAATTGCGCCGACATTACTATCAAGAACCTTTCGATTGACTTTACTCGCACCTTCCACTCGGAGGGTATCGTCAGGGGCAAGGGCAAAGACTACCTCGATATGGAGTTCCCTGCCGACTATAACATCGACTTCCCCAATGGCGTGCTGCGCTTCCGCGACTCGGAGTGGACCACCTATCAGTACTCGAGTATGTTGGAGTTCGACTCCAAGCTGCGTGAGCCTGCCTTTAGGGCATACGACTACTGGCTGTGGAACTATGGCGTTCCTGCCGAGAAGCTGCCCAACGGACTGGTGCGTATCCACCACAAAGACCTGACCGCTACGATTGGTAACGTGATGGTATTTGGCGCAAGGGCTCGCTACAACCCAGCCTTTACACTCTATAAGGTCGATGGCTTTACGCTGCAGGACGTAACCATCTACCACACTGGTGGTATGGGCGTTATTGGCCAGCTGAGCCACGACATTCTGCTCGAGAGGGTTAAGGTTACTCCTCCCGAGGGCAGGATGATTAGTGCTACGGCCGATGCAACCCACTTTGTAAACTGCGGTGGCTACTTGCAGATGATAGACTGTCTGTTCGAGAACCAGAAAGACGACGCAACCAACATCCACGGCCTCTATATGTCGATTGACAAGATTCTGGCCCCCGACAAGGTGCTGCTCGGATGGCACAATAGCGGCCAGTTTGGCGTAGACTTCATCGAGGAGGGCGCCACTGTAGAGATTGTCGACAACAAGACTATGATGACCATCGATACCCGCACCGTCAAGAGCATCAAGAGGCTGAATAAACTCTACAACGAGGTTACCTTCACCGAGCCTCTGCCCGAGGGCACTGCCGAGAAGAATGTGGTTGCTACCGACGACTACTATCCCGAGGTGCTGATGAAGGGTTGCCGTATGAGGGGTAACCGCGCAAGGGGTATCCTGCTCGGCTCGCGTGGCTCGATGCGTATCGAGGACAACTACTTCCACATTGCTGGTGCTGCCATTCTGCTCGAGGGCGACGGCAACTACTGGTATGAGCAGTCGGGTACTCGCGACCTGCTCATCAAGGGCAACGTATTCGAGAATGGCAACTTTGGTAGCCGCACCTGGGGCTCGGCCTGCATCTCGGTGGGTAGCGGTATCCCCGAGAGGGAGCAGAGTCGTTACCACCAGAATGTGCGCATCGAGGGCAACACTTTCCGCGTATTTGACCCCCGTATTATCAACTTCTACTGCGTTGACGGCGTTAGCTTCACCAACGACAACGTGATTGAGCTCACCCAGCCTGCCGAGTACAAGTATCTCGATAACGAGTATCGCTACTTTGTATTCGACCACTGCGACAACGTAACCGTTGACCACCCCCTGGCCGAGGCCCGTTGGGAGAAGTAGTTTAGGCGAGAATCACTAACAAACATTAACCATAAAAAGAGTATGAAAAGAGTAATCATTTGCTTGGTTGCGGCACTGATGACTTTTGGTGCCGAGGCTAAAATTACATTGCCCCGACTGGTGGGTGACAACATGGTGTTGCAGCGCAATACCGAGGTTAACCTCTGGGGCGAGGCCACTCCTTCGAAGAAGGTGACCATCACTACCTCGTGGAACGACCAGACCTATCGTACCACTGCCGACAAGGATGGCAAGTGGGCTGTTAAGGTGGCAACTACCGAGGCTGGTGGCCCCTATACCATCACTATTAGCGATGGCGAGAAGGTTGTGTTGAACAACATCTTGCTGGGCGAGGTTTGGATCTGTATGGGCCAGAGTAATATGGAGATGCCTGTGGGCGGCTTTGTGTATCAGCCCGTAGAGAATTCGGCACAGTATGTATCGGAGGCCAACCAGTGGCCCGACATCCGCCTGTTCACCGTACCCCGTGCTCCCTCGAGCGAGCCTCTGTATGACACCAAGGGCGAGTGGAAAACCTCGTCGCCTGCGTCGGTTGCCGAGTTTAGCGCAACGGGCTACTTCTTTGGCCGTATGCTCAACCAGGTGCTCAATATCCCCATTGGCCTGATTACCTCAAACTGGGGTGGCTCGGCCATTGAGGCTTGGATGGACGACGAGGTAATTAAGTCGCTGCCAGTGAACCAGGAGGTTGCACACCAGGGCCAGTGGGACCACACCAAAGCCGAACGCCTCTACAACGGTATGGTTGTGCCCCTGCAGAACTACACCGCCAAAGGCTTCATTTGGTACCAGGGTTGCAGCAACCGCCACAACTGGTATGACTACAAAGAGTTGCAGGTGGGCTTTGTGAAGATGTTGCGCCAGATGTGGGGCGACGATAAGATGCCCTTCTATGCAGTTCAGCTGGCCCCCTACACCTACGAGGGCGACAATCTGCGCTCGCTGCCTCTGGTAATCGAGGCACAGTATCAGGCTATGGCCGAGCTGCCCTATACAGGCATTGCAGCCACTACCGACATTGGCAACCGCACCTGCATCCACCCCGAGAAGAAGAAAGAGGTTGGCGACCGCCTGGCTTGGTTGGCTCTGGCCAACGACTATGGCATCGAGGGTCTGCCCGCATCGGCTCCTACCTATAAGTCGATGGAGCGCAAGGATAACAAACTTGTGTTGAGCTTCAACAACTTGTCGAACGGTAGCGCCAACGAGCCTAACAGTATTCGCGGCTACTACGAGCACAGCTACATCCAGCCCAAAGGCTTTGAGATTGCTGGCGAGGATAAGGTTTACCACCCTGCAAGGGCAAATGTCATCTGGTGGCAGAACAAGGTTGAGGTTTGGTGCGACGAGGTGCCCAACCCCGTAGCAGTGCGCTATGCTTTTGTGAACTTCCCTCGCGAGGCTAACCTCGAGACCACCTACAACCTGCCCTTCGTGCCCTTCCGCACCGATAATTGGGAGATTCCTGCCGAGGAGATTGGCGAGATTAGGTAATAGTGGGGTAGAGGAGACGGAACTCTTTAGACAAACCTTTTTAATTTACTAACTATATAAACAAAACACTATGAAAAAACTTTTCCGTAATGCACTTTTAGTGCTTGCAGGCGTTGCCGCCGTTGGCTGTACCAACGACGTAGCCGAGAACATCGCACCCGAGCAGAAGGGCGAGATGGTAACTGTATTGCTTGAGGTTGGTGGCGACACCCGTACCACCCTGGCTGAGGATTTGAGCGTATACTGGAACGAGAACGACCAGATTCGCGTAGAGTATGACGATGCTGATGGCAACTACGGCATTGCCGAGCCCGCTACTATCGTTTCGTGCGAGGGCAACAAAGCAACCTTTGCTATCACTTTGCCTGCTGGCTTCGAGGACAAAGCTCTCTATGCCATTTACCCCTACTGGGCTGGTGGCTGGGGTGGCTGGAACGACCAAATCTATTCGGCTCACATCAAATCGGAGCAGCCTTTTGTCGATGGCAGCTTTGCTAATGGTAGCAACCTGTCGGTAGCTGTTATGAACTGGACCGGCACAGGTTACAAAGCTAAATTTGTAAACGTAGGTGGTCTGATTCGCGTTCCCGTTAGCGGCGACGTTAAGGTTAAGAGTATGACCGTCAAGGCACTCGGCGGCGAGAAGATGTCGGGTAGCGGTACTCTATACAACATCAGCGAGGATGGTTGCACTTGGGATGGTACTGGCAATGCTGCAAATAGCGACTTTATCAACGTGGTTTCTGACGAGGCTATCGACCTGGCTACCGAGAAGACCTTTGTTGTAGTTGCTCCTGCCCAGACCTACGCAAGTGGTTTGTCGTTCACCTTCACCAACGAGGCTGGCGATGTTTACACCTATACCGTAGCCGAGAGCAAAGAGCTTAAACGTGCCGGTTTGATTGACATCGAGCCCCTCACTCTGAGCGCTGCCGACTTTGGCGCTGCTTCGGCCGATCCTCTGGTAGGCGAGTATGCTGCTGCCGAGCGCGTAGCTTCGCAGTGGAAAGCAAAGGTTTCGAGCCACTCGATGACCAAGACTATTATGGACAAGAATTCGGCAACCTTTGGTGCTCCCTCGGGTGGCCAGAAGTATGCCATTGGTTATAGCCAGACTTGGGCCGACGGTATCCTCTACTTTGATCTTGCAACTGAGGCCAATGCCGATGGTACTATCAACCTGATTAACTTGCAGGACCGTGCCAGCGGTGGTGACCAGATTACTCACAACGCTTCGTACTACGACCCCGCAACTGGCAATGTTCACTTCGAGTTCATTATCTTGGGCTACTGGTCGCCAGGTGGTGGCGGTGGTACTGCTCTGGGCGAGGGCCACGACACTGCAGGTGAGGTATACTGCTTCAACCTGCTCAAAGAGGCTGCTTCGCACCCCATCGTAGGCGAGTACACCATTGCCGAGGGTACTTCGGCTTTCAAAGCTGCACGTCCTGGCCACCAGATGAATACCACTATCTACGATAGCACCTATGAGAAATTTGGTGCTCCCAAAGATGGTCAGCAGTTCTGCGTAAACTACAATAGTGGTTGGGCCGATGGTTTGGTTTACTTCGACTTGGCCGAGAGTGCTAATGCCGATGGTACCATCAACCTCATCAACCTGCTTGACCGCGCAGCTGGTTACGACCAGATTACCCAGAATGGCTCGTGGTATAACCCCACAACTGGTGTTGTTCACTTCGACTTCATCATTTTGGGTTGGTCGGCTCCTGGTGGTGGCGGTGGTGCTGCTGTTGAGGAGGGCAACGAGGCTGGTTACCTCTACTGCTACGACTTTACCCCTGCTGCAGAGTAAGCGAGGTTTATATGCAATAATGCACAATAGGATGTGCGGTTGTTCCATAAAGGTGGAACAACCGCACATTTTTTTGCTAAATAATTGATTGATTGCGTGGTCGTTAAAAATTATTCTTTATATTTGCATAATAGCTTTTTTGAAGTAGAGCCGAAAACCAAAACAAACACTAATAATAATCTTAAACCAAACCTACCTATTTTATGACAAAAATTAACTACTACCCCCCCCAAGTTGACATTTTGGAAGTAGAAACCGAGCAGGGCATTGCAATCTCTAACGAGGGCTTTGCTCGCCAGGCTGCTATGTATGATTTGTATCTCGACGACGAGGAGTAATTCGTTCGCCCAGATTGTTGTTTAACCCCTATTAAATCAGATACATAGCACTATGAAAAATATCTTCAAAGTGGCCTTGTTGGCCCTTTTTGGCGCGGCAGCAGTGAGCTGTACCAACGACTTTGACCAGACCGTCACTCCCGAGACTCCCGAGCAGGAGATGACCACCGTCTACTTCACTACGGGCAAAGACGCCACCCGTACTACTCTCGACAAAAATCTGAACGTACTCTGGAGCGACAGCGACCAGCTGCGCGTTTACTATGGCGATAGCTATACCATTGCCGACCCCGCAACCATTACCGAGAACAATGGTACCGATGCTACCTTCAAGTTTACCTTGCCCGTGGGCTCGGAGGATAAGGCTATTTATGTTGCATATCCTTATTGGGCAGGCGGTTATACTGGTTTTAATGGCCAACTCTATGGAGTGCCCATTGCAGCTACCCAGCCTATGGTCAATGGCGGCTTTGCCGACAATGTGAATACCTCGGTTTGTAAACTCAACTGGACTGGCACCGAGTACACTGGCCGTATGGTCAATGTGGGCGGTATTATTGCCGTAAAGGTTACTGGCGACGTTAATATCACCAAAGCAGTCCTCACCTCGGCCGATGGCAAAGTTATGGCAGGTACAGGTACTGCTTACAATATCAGCGAGAGCGGTTGTAGTTGGGATGGTCATTACAGTAGCAGTAACCCTACTGCTATCACCCTTAATGCCACTACTGCGCTCAACTGTGCCGAGGGCGTAGAGCTGATGTTTGTGGCTTGTGCCAACGACTTTTCGGGTGGCTTCAGTTTGGCCATCACCAGCGACACCAACAAGACTGTTCAGTATGACCTTGCAGGTGGCGAGTTGGCTCGTGCTCGTATTCTCGATTTGGCTCCTGTTACCCTCAATCCTACCGACTACGCAGGTACTATAATCAATCTGCGCGGTACTTACAACACCAAGAAGATAGCCTCGCAGTGGCCCCGTGCCGATGCTAAATATTCGATGGGCACAACCATTATGACTGCCGAGGATACTGGTTTTATTCCTGCAAACAATGCAACCAATCCCGATGCAAATTCAGTGGCTCCTAAGGATGGTCAGAAATATGCTGTTGTATATGAGAAGAACCCCTGGAATGATAATATGGTTCTCTACTTCGATGTAGCCTCCGAGCCTAATGCCAAAGGTATGTACGACCTGATTAACTTGCAGGATAGGGCAGGTAAAGCAGGTGCTGCAAGCGTTCAGGGAGGTGGCTATGATCCTATTACTCACAATGCATCGTACTACGATCCTAATACCGGCAATATCTATTTCGACTTTATTCGTAAAGGTTATGGCTCGCCAGGTAATGGCGCCAGCCTGGAAATGGAAGGCGATGAAGTGGGTTATGGTTACAGTTGGGTATTCTACACTGGCACTCTGCCTTCTCACGCTATGGTTGGTAACTATACAGTAACTTACGAAACTTCTCAATTTGCAGCAACTCCTCTGTCGTCGGTTGCACAGCATATAGGTACAACTATTTTTGATGCGATAACTAACCCCGATGCTAGCTCTGATCCTGCAACAAGCACTGCATTTGGCTCGCCCAAGAGTGGACAGGAGTTCAAGTTGAGGTATTGGTGGAATATGTCGATCTATTTCGACTTGTCGACCAGAACCAACGCTGATGGTACGATCAATATCGTTAATCTTATTGATCGTGAGCAAGGTTACGACCAGATTACTCACAATGGTTCGTACTACAACCCTGCAACTGGCGAGGTGCTCATAGACTTTGTTATTAAAGCTTCGAGTGCTCCTGGTGTTAAGCCCGATACTACTCCAGAGGATCCCTACACTCTGCCAGGTTATGCAGTTTGTGCAAGGCTCACCCCTGCAGAGTAATCTGAATAATGCTTGATATGTTGTGCGGCTGTCCCGAGAGGATAGCCGCACACTTTTTTTACACTTTTCTTGTTAGGCTCGTTTTTTGGTTGTACTTTTGGGCATAGGCAACCAATATTTTTTGCAGTTATGAATAGCCAACTATCCGAATTTCTGGGCGCAAAGGTCGAGGCCCAACGTGCCCTCTTTGCCTCGGGTGCAACACTCTCGTATGGTTTTCGCCGCCGTCAGCTCAAAAAACTGGCCGAGGCCCTCGATGAGTGGGAGGCCCCTCTGTGCGAGGCGCTGTGGAAGGACCTGCACAAGTCGACCGAAGAGGCGGTGCTCACCGAGTTGAGCATTGTCAAGGGCGAGATACGCAACCACCTGGCCCACCTGCGAGGCTGGATGCGCCCCGAGAGGGTGGCTATGCCCTTGAAGATGTTTCCCTCGCGCGGTAGGGTGGTCACTCAGCCCCTCGGTACGGCACTCATAATTGCCCCCTGGAACTACCCCGTACAACTACTGCTCAACCCCCTGGTGGGTGCCATCTCGGCAGGGTGTACGGCGGTGCTCAAGACCTCGCCTGCGGTGCCCAACGTGTCGCAGGTGTTGGTGCAGATGATTGGTGCCACATTTCCAGAGAATTACGTTACTGCCGTTGATGGCCACCGCGAGGTCAACCAGGCCCTGCTCGAACAGCGCTTCGACCTCATTTTCTTCACTGGCTCGCCCGACTTGGGCAGGGTGGTTATGCAGGCCGCTGCTCGCAATCTCACGCCCGTAGTGCTCGAGCTGGGTGGCAAGAGCCCCACCATTGTCGACCGAGGGGCCAATGTGGCTGTGGCAGCGCGACGCATCGCCTGGGGCAAGTGCCTCAATGCGGGCCAGACCTGCATTGCGCCCGACTATGTATTTGTACACAGCTCGCTCAAGGATGAGTTTGTCGAGGCCTTTGGGGCTGCGCTACACAAGCTCTACGGGGGCGACATCAAGGGCAGTCGCCACTTTGGCCGTATGGTGTCGCAGAGGGCTTTTGAGCGTGTGAGCAGCTACTTGGCCGATGGGCGTGTGTTGGTCGGTGGTGCCACCGATGCGGCCGAGAGGTATATCGAGCCCACGCTGCTCGAGGTGCCCAATGGCGAGGTGGAGGTTATGCAGCACGAGATTTTTGGCCCTGTGCTGCCCCTTATGACCTTCGACGATATTGACCAAGTGAGGGAGTTCGTATGCGAGCGACCACACCCCCTGGCACTCTACTACTTTGGCCCAAAGAGGGTAGGCAAAGCATTTATGGCTCGCGCAATCTCGGGCGGAGCCTGCCTGAACGACACAATTATGCACAT
This sequence comes from Tidjanibacter sp., assembly GCA_045543795.1. GTDB lineage: Bacteria > Bacteroidota > Bacteroidia > Bacteroidales > Rikenellaceae > Tidjanibacter. The sequence continues at coordinate 23,451 of JAZPXV010000014.1, read as the reverse complement.
CGCCAACGAGCGTATGCCTTTTGGTGGGGTAGGGGCCTCGGGTATGGGGCGCTACCACGGCCGCGAGAGCTACCTGGCCTTCTCGCACCGCCGCTCGGTGGTGGCGACCACTACGGCCATCGACGTTCCGTTCCGCTATATGCCCTACAAACTGTTTGGACTTGTAAAGAAACTGCTTTGATATTAAACTCATTATGAAGATATATTTCGACTCCGACTATACCGCAGGTGCCCACCCCCAGGTGTTGGCACGACTGGCCGAAACCAACCTGCTCCACACCCCAGGCTACGGCTGCGACAGCTTCAGCGACCGAGCCAAAGAGCTCATACGCCAGGCGTGTGGCTGCCCCACTGCCGAGGTGCATCTGCTTGTGGGCGGTACCCAGACCAACGCCACCGTCATTGACGGACTACTGGCACGCCACCAGGGGGTACTGGCAGCCGAGAGCGGACACATAAACGTACACGAGGCTGGGGCCATTGAGGCTACGGGCCACAAGGTACTCACCCTGCCCAGCCACGACGGCAAGGTGCTCGCCACCGAGGTTGAGGCCTACATCCGCAACTTCTACGCCGATGACACCTGGCAACATATGGTTGCCCCAGGTATGCTCTACATCTCGCAACCCACCGAGCTGGGTACGGTCTACACCCGAGCCGAGCTGGAGGCTATCAGTGAGGTGTGCCACGCTGCCCACATACCCCTCTACATCGACGGAGCACGAATGGGCTATGGCCTGGCTGCCACCGAGGGCGACCTCACACTGGCCGACATTGCTCGCCTGGCCGACGTGTTCTACATCGGTGGTACCAAAGTTGGGGCCCTCTTTGGCGAGGCTGTGGTGGTTACCAATCCTGCCCTGCTCCACAACTTCTTCCCCCTCATCAAGCAACACGGAGCCCTGCTCGCCAAAGGCCGTCTGCTCGGTGTGCAGTTCGAGGCCCTCTTTACCGACGGGCTCTACTTGCAGATTGGCCGACAGGCCGTGCGGCTCGCCCAAAGGCTCAAGCAGGCCTTCGTTGAGCGCGGCTACACCCCCTTTGTCGACTCGCCCACCAACCAGCAGTTCTTCCGCCTGCCAAACAACGTGGTAGACCATCTGCTCACTGGCGCCAGCTTTGAGTTTTGGGGCCCTCGCGGCCTGACTCACAGCGATGTGCGCTTTGTAACCAGCTGGGCCACAACCGATAGCGATATAGACCAACTCGTAGCACTGCTCGACAGCGTGCCACAAAATAAGCAGTAGATATGGATAACCACAATGCCGAACAGATGCTCCTCACCGCAGGCCTGCGCCCAACAGCCAACCGCCTGCTTGTCTTGCGAGCCATACTCGCCCACGAAGGCACCTTCTCGCTTGCCGAGATGGAAGAGATGCTCGTGAGCGTCGACAAGTCGACCATCTTTCGCACCCTCACCCTGCTGGTCGAACACCACCTGCTGCACGAAGTCGACAATGGTAGCGGCATCCGACGTTACTGCCTATGCGAGTGCGACTTGGGCCACTCCGAGCACCACCATACCCACACCTCGCACATACACTTCACCTGCACCCGCTGCGGCCGCACACTCTGTATCAAAGAGGTGCCCATACCCCATATCGACCTGCCCGATGCCTTCGAGGTCGAAGAGATTAGCTGCCACGCCAAAGGCCTCTGCCCCGACTGCCGATAGGTTGGTTTTGGCTTCGCCGCTCGGACTTTTGTCGCTTTTTTGTAAAAAAGCTCCGCAAAAAACTTTTAGTGTTGCCTTTGCGTTGAGTCTGGGCATGGTATTAGAGTAAAGTGGTGCATGAAGGCACTGCTTCAAAATGAATAGAGAGAGTTTGCTTGCAAATGGATTTGCAGCCGTACTCTCTCTATTTATTTTGGGGTCTGCCCCTTCGGAGCATCCCCACCTTCCTCTGCTCCCCCTCCCATCCTCACCGAGAAAAGACTCCACCACCACTCTCCCTCTGGGTGCACAATCACTCTCCCCCTGCTTGCTCCACCACCATTCTCCTCGTAGTTGCACCACAACCACTCCCCCTCTGGTGGCTCCACCACCACTCTCCCCCTAAGTTAGGGGGAGTGGCCGTAGGCCGAGGGGGTCTGTCATTCTCCTAAATATCCTATTAGTCCTATTACTCCTATAAATCCTATAAGAGAAATAAGAGTTATAGGAGTTATATGATTTTCTTTAAGGTCCCTAAGGCCCTTAAAGCCCTTAAAGGATTTCCCCCTCTAAGTTAGAGGGGGTGCCCCAACGGGGCGGGGGCGTGTGTCTGACTTAGGTCGGTTTGACCAGGCTACGCCTGCTCTAAAATGCTCACGCTCGGCATAGCTTGCAAGCAATCTCTGCCCTCGCTTACTCGCATTTGCGACGTTTGACCAAGCTGACGCTTGCTCTAAAATGCTCACGCTCGGCATAGTCTGCAAGCAGCCTCTGCCCTCGCTTACTCGCATTTGCGACGTTAGACCACAAAAAGAAAAGCCCGACACTTTTGGGGGTGTCGGGCCTTCTTTTTGTGTGAAAATCAAAACTATTTGAGCCTTGCTTTGATGGCGGCTGAAGCCTCCTCGTAGCCAGGTTTGTCGAGCAGGGCAAACATATTCTTCTTATATGCCTCTACACCAGGCTGGTTGAAGGGATTAACGCCCAAGATGTAGCCACTAATGCCACAAGCCTTCTCGAAGAAGTAGAGCAGGGCACCAATGTAGTACTCGTTGATGGTGGGAATCTCGATGCGGATGTTGGGCACGCCACCGTCGACGTGAGCCAGCGTAACACCCAACTCGGCCATTTTGTTTACGTTGTCCAAGCGTTTGCCAGCCAGGAAGTTCAGGCCGTCGAGGTTGTCGCTATCGGCCTCGATGGTAACCTTGCCCTCGGGCTCGGCTACGCTGATAACGGTCTCGAACAAGGTGCGCTCGCCCTCCTGAATGTACTGGCCCATCGAGTGAAGGTCGGCGGTGAGGGTTACGCTTGCGGGGAAGATACCCTTGTTCTCCTTGCCCTCGCTCTCGCCATAGAGCTGTTTCCACCACTCGGCGATGTACTGCAGGCGAGGCTCGTAGCTGGCCAGAATCTCAATCTTGTAGCCCTTGCGGTAGAGAGCGTTGCGCACTGCGGCATACTGTGCAGCGATGTTCTGCTCGAAGGGTACGCCCTCGGCGGTAGCCTCTTCCATATCTTTTGCACCACGCACCAGCTCGGCAATGTTGATACCTGCGGCAGCCAGGGGCAGCAGACCTACGGGGGTGAGCACCGAGAAGCGGCCACCAACATTGTCGGGAATAACGTAGGTGTCGTAACCCTCGGCAGTCGAGAGGGTTTTCAGAGCACCGCGAGCAGCGTCGGTAACGCTGGCAATGCGCTGGCGAGCCTCCTCTTTGCCATAGCGAGCCTCAATCTCGGCCTTGATAAGACGGAAGGCTACGGCGGGCTCGGTGGTGGTACCGCTCTTGCTGATTACTATAGCTGCGATGCTGTAGTCCTTAACAGCCTCCAACAACTCGGCGGTGTAGGTCTCGCTGAGGTTGTTGCCTGCAAAGACGATATAGGGGTTCTGGCGGTTCTTGTTGAGGAAGTGGAACGAGCTGCTCATAGCGTCGAGTACTGCTTTTGCGCCCAGGTAGCTGCCACCGATGCCGATAACAATAATTACTTCGGCCTTCTGTGCCAAGCCTTTAGCGGTTGCGTTGATAGCCTCAATCTGCTCGGTGGTGATGCTCGAGGGGAGGTTTACCCAACCCAGAAAATCGTTGCCTGCGCCCTCGCCACTGTGCAGAAGCGAGTTGGCGCTCTGAGCCGCACCTTTGAGCGACTCTACCTCGGCTGCGCTCACGCCTACCGAGATGTGTTTGGTTTCTAATTTAATCATAGAAAAATTATCCTTAAAAAATGTTTATTGTTCCTTTTGGGTGTGCAAATTTAATATATTTTTTTTACTTTTGCCGTTTAGGAGAGCAATCACTTTGTAAAAACAAAAAATGATATAAAAATGGGACTTTTTTCTTTAACACAGGAGTTGGCTGTTGACTTGGGAACGGCCAATACTCTCATCATCCACAACGGGAAAGTTGTAGTTGACGAGCCTTCGATAATTGCTGTTGACATCCATACCGACAAGGTTGTGGCCATCGGCAAGGAGGCACAGCGTATGCACGGGCGTACTCACCAGGACATTAAGACTATTCGCCCTCTGAGGGATGGCGTTATTGCCGACTTTAACGCTGCCGAGCAGATGTTGCGCGGTATGATTAAGAAGGTTAAGACCAATGGCCATCTGTTCAGCCCCTCGCTCAAGATGGTTATCTGCATCCCTTCGGGTTCGACCAACGTAGAGATTCGTACCGTCAGGGAGAGTGCCGAGCACGCAGGCGGTAGGGACGTATATATGATTTTCGAGCCTATGGCTGCTGCGCTGGGTGCAGGTCTGGATGTTGAGGCTCCAGAGGGTCATATGATTATTGATATCGGTGGTGGTACTACCGAGATTGCTTGTATCTCGCTGGGCGGTATTGTTTGTAGCGAGAGTATTGACGTTGCGGGCGACGTGTTTACCGAGGATATCCAGAAGTACATCCTCCAGCAGTACAACGTGAAGATTGGCGAGCGCACGGCAGAGGAGATTAAGATGTCGGTGGGCGCTGCACAGCGCGAGATTGACAACCCACCTGCAGACTATATCTTCACTGGTCCCAACAGGCTCACCGCACTGCCCTCGACCATCAACATCTCGTATAGCGAGGTGGCCTATGCGCTTGAGAAGTCGCTCTTGAAGGTCGATGCTGCTGTGATGAAGGTGCTGGAGATGGTGCCCCCCGAGCTCTACTCGGATATTATGAAGAACGGTATCTACCTGGCAGGTGGTGGTGCTCTGATTAAGGGCCTTGACAAACGTCTGCAGGAAAAGACCAACATCCCCTTCATCATTGCCGAGGATCCATTGAGGGCAATTGTTAGGGGTACGAGCATTGCGTTGAAGAATATCAACAACTTCTCGTTCTTGATGAAATAATCTTTGGGCGGGGGCCGTTGTTAGAGAGTAGCAACAGCCCCCGACTTACAAAGGGGGCGAGGGTGAGAACGCGAGAATGAAAGAGAGAATGAAAGCGAGAATAAAAGAGAGTGTCTTTTGCCCTCTAATCCCCAATAGTGATCCACAACTCCGACAGACCGATGTATAAACTTGTGCTTTTGCTCAAACGTGTAGCTGCTCCACTGCTCTTCGTAATCATTGAGGTGGTGGCGATGAGCTACTATACCTCGTCGACGAGCTTTACGAGGGCTCGCCTGCTGTCGGTGTCGAACAACATTACGGGGGCTATGAACGAGTCGCTGCGTGATGTGGGCGACTACTTTGGGCTCCGCAGCGAGAATGAGGTGCTGGCCCAGAGGATTGTCGAGCTGGAGAGCCAACTGGCACGTTATACTGCCTCGGAAGAGGTGGTCGAGCTGTCGGCCGACGAGATTTCGCCCTACCTGTTCACTACTGCCAGGGTGGTGCGCAACTCGGTCTTTGGCCAGACCAACTTCTTCACTATCAACAAGGGCTTGCGCGACGACATTGAGGCCAATATGGCGGTGCTTACCCCCGAGGGCTATGTTGTGGGCTATGTTGTTGACTGCTCGGAGCGCTACTCGGTGTGTATGTCTATGGCCAATACGGCCTTTACGATGGGTGGTAAGGCCAGGGGCAGCGAGTATATGGGCTCGGTGGCGTGGGACGGTGATGACTACCGCAAGGTGAGGCTTACGGATGTGCCCCACTACGCAGGCTTCAAGGCTGGCGACACGATTGTGTCGACGGTGTCGTATAGGTTTCCGCCCGACAGGGTGATTGGCGTGGTCGAGAAGTTCGAGGCTACGGATGACAAGATGAATAGCGATGTGGAGGTGCGCCTGGCGGCCGACTTGTCGAGGCTCGATAGGGTAGTGGTTGTCAAGTACCTCGATGGCGAGGAACTGCACCAGCTCGAAGAACTCTACGAAAAACACAAGTAGAGAATTGAGAATTGAGAATTGAGAATTGAGAATTTTCCTATTAGTCCTATTACTCCTATTAGTCCTATAAGAGCAATAGGAGTTGTAAGAGTTATAGGAGCTATATGATTTTCTCTAAGGTCCCTAAGGTCTTTAAGGCCCTTAGAGCCCTTAATGACTTAGGTCGGTTAGACGGTCGACGGTTGACGGTTGACAAGAAACAACAATGCAGAGAGTTGCAGAATATATACTCTTTTTTGTGGCGGTGGTGCTGTTGCAGGCGCTGCTGTTCGACAACCTGTTGATTGGCTCGCTGGTGGTGCCACTCTACTACGTTGTGTTTGTGCTGCTGCTGCCCGTCGAGTGCGGCCGTGTGCCCCTATTGCTGCTGGGTACCCTGCTGGGCGTGGTTATGGACTTGGTGATGGGCTCGCCAGGGCTCAACACTATGGCTACCGCAGCGGTGGCCTACTTGCGCCCCGTGGTTATGAATCTGACGATGGGCAAGGATGTGCAGCACGAAACGGTGCCCTATGGCGGAGCTATCGACGACAAGGCTTTTCTGCTCTATGCAGGCGGACTGATTATGTGCCACGAGGCGGTCTTTTTTGGCTTCGAGTCGCTGGGCAGTCACTTCTTCTTTACGGTGGCCAAGATTGTGGTCAGCTCGCTCTTTACACTCGGCTTGGTGTGGCTTACGGCCCGACTGTTCAGACTGTGGGCCAGGTAGCGCAAAAAAAAGAATGTATAACCGAAAGTATCTGAAAGAACCGAGCCAAGAGTGAAAAATCGTTTCGACATATTGCGCCTGTTTGTGGTGCTGCTGTTTGTGGTGCTGGGACTGAGGCTGTTCCACATCCAGATTATCGACCGCAGCTATAGGCGTGCAGCCGAGAATAACGTGTTGCGCTATGAGGTGCTCAACCCCCCGAGGGGTGAGATTTACGACCGCAATGGCGAGTTCTTGGCCCAGAGTGTGGCCTCGTATGACCTGATGCTGGTGCCCCGCAACCTGCCCAAAGAGGGTTTTGATACGGTGGCTCTGGCCAGGATTGCGGGGGTGTCGGTCGACCAGCTCAAAAAGTCTATTCAGCAGGCCAAAAACTACTCCAGCAGCCGTGCATCGGTGGTGGTGAAACAGATGACCACCGAGGCCAAACTGCTCTTTGACGAGGCTGGTTTTGAGGGCTTTTATACTATGTTCCGCACCCAGAGGTCGTATCCTCGCCACATTGCTGGCAACCTGCTGGGCTATATTGGCCAGGTTAATGACAACATTATTCAGAAGAACCCCTACTACTCGCGTGGCGACTACATAGGCTTCTCGGGCATCGAGAGCGCCTATGAGGATATACTGCGTGGCGAGAAGGGCGAGCGCATAAGCGTGGTAGATGTGCGAGGAGCTATCAAGGGCCCCTACCAAGAGGGTATGTACGACAGCCCTGCGGTGGCAGGAACCCCAATCACTACCACCATCGACGCCCCACTGCAACAGTTTGCCGAGGAGCTGATGGAGGGCAAGGTGGGCAGTATCATTGCCATTGAGCCCTCGACGGGCGAGATTTTGGTTATGGTCAGCAGCCCAACCTACAACCCCGACGAACTGATGGGGCGCGATAGGGGCAACAACTATATGAAGATGCTCGAAAACCCTCGCCGACCACTCTTCAACCGAGCTGTTATGTCGAGCTACCCCCCGGGCTCGACCTTCAAACTCGTAAACGGACTCATTGGCCTGCAAGAGGGGGTGCTCAAAGCATCCTACCGCTACCCCTGCCACAATGGCTACAGTGTGGGTACGGGTGCTAAGGGTGTGAAGGTCAAGTGCCACGACCACATCTCGCCTCTGAATCTGCAACAGGCGGTGGCCAACTCGTGCAACGCCTACTTCTGCTACGTCTTTCGCGATATTATGGACAACCCCAAGTATGGCGGTGCTATGAAGGGTGGCTACGACAACTGGGCCAACTATGTGCGTAGCTTTGGCTTTGGCGGCAAACTGGGCTCGGACTTTGCGGCCGAGATGGGCGGCTTTGTGCCCGACAAGGAGTTTTATGACAACTACTACCCACGTTGGAACTCGCTTACGGTGATTTCGATGGCTATTGGCCAGGGCGAGTTGGGCTGTTCGCCATTGCAGATGGCCAATCTGGCGGCTATTATTGCCAATAGGGGCTACTACTACATCCCCCACGTTGTGAAACACATCGAGGGTCGCGACTCGCTCGAGCAGCGATTCTATGAGCGCCACTATGCAATGATTGATGAGAAGCACTATGAGCCCATTATCGACGGTATGTGGGGCACCGTTCACCGCGAGATTGGTACGGCAGGCGTGGCCTACGTCAAGGGGCTCGACATCTGTGGCAAGACAGGTACGGCCCAGAACCCTCACGGCAAAGACCACTCGACCTTCTTGGCCTTTGCGCCCAAGGATAATCCCCAGATTGCCATATCGGTGTATGTCGAGAATGGTGGCTTTGGCTCGTCGGTGGCGGCACCTATTGCCAGCCTGCTGATTGAGCAGTATATCAACGGAACGACCGAGCGCGAGTGGCTCGTCGACTACATAAAACAGATGAAAATTGCATACCCCAACTATGAGAAACGCCAGAAATAACAGCGACCGACTCGGGTGGACAAAGATAGACTGGAAGACTATTCTGGTCTATGTTGCGCTGGTCTTTATCGGGTGGCTCAATATCTATGCTGCGGTCTACAACGAGGCCTCAGCTGGGGGCTTTGATTTGGGTAGCAGGTATGGTATGCAGCTCATCTGGATTGGCATTTCGGCAGTGGTGGCGCTGGTCATACTGCTCATTGATGATATCTACTACCACTTGGCGGCCTACCCGTCGTATGTGCTTATGCTGTTGGTGCTGCTGGCTACGTTGGTGGTCGGCAAGGAGGTGAATGGTGCCAAGTCGTGGCTGTCGTTTGGCCCTGTGGCAATCCAGCCAGCCGAGTTTATGAAGGTGGCTACGGCCCTGGCTCTGGCCCGCTATATGAGCGAGTATAACTTCTCGCTCCAGGGGGCCAAGCACATTGTGGGCGTGGGACTCCTGCTACTTGTGCCCATTGGGGTTATATTGGCCCAGAATGATATGGGCTCGGCACTGGTCTACTGCTCGTTCTTGATTGTGCTCTACCGCGAGGGGCTCAACAACTGGGTCTACTATGCACTGTTCTTGGTGGTGGGGCTGTTTGTGGGCTCGTTTGTTATGTCGCCCGTGCCGCTGCTTGTGCTGCTTGTGCTGTTCTTTGTGGTGAGCCAGCTGTTCTCTAACCGCAACCCTCGCGAGAGCGCTGTGTGGACAGCCTGGGTGGGCTTTTTGAGCTTGCTAATTTATGGAGTTACCGAACTGGCAGGGTGGGATGTGGGCTACTACACCTCGCTGCTGGTGTCGGCACTGATTATGCTGGTGCCTGCGCTGATATATGCCTATCGGGCCAAGATTTCGACCATCTACCTCTATGGCGGCATGTTTGTCTGCTCGCTGCTCTTCTTGGGGGCTGTCGACTACGTCTTTAACGAGGTGCTGCAACTCCACCAACAGAAACGAATTCTCGACCTGTTTGGCCTCGAGAGCGACCTGCGAGGGTGGGGCTACAACGTCAACCAGTCGAAGATTGCAATCGGCTCGGGCGGTCTGTGGGGCAAGGGCTTCTTGGAGGGCACCCAGACCAAGTACGACTTCATACCCGAGCAGAGTACCGACTTTATATTCTGCACTGTGGGCGAGGAGTGGGGCTTTGTGGGCTCGGTGGTGGTGCTGGCCCTGTTTGCTACGCTCATCATCAGGCTTATGAAGATGGGCGAGCGTCAGCAGGAGCCTTTCCGCAGGGTCTACTGCTATGGCGTGGCAGGAGTCTTTCTGTTCCACGTTATAATCAATATAGGTATGACCATTGGCCTTATGCCCGTTATTGGCATACCGCTGCCAATGTTCTCCTATGGTGGCTCATCGCTGCTGGCCTTCACGATACTGTTCTTCATAGCCGTAAGGCTCGACTCGCAGAATAGCTCAATCGGCACAACGTACAAGAAATATTAACCCCATTAAGAATAAACCATTATGATTCTGTCTAATCTTCACAACCGCAAAGAGTTGGAGTCGCTGCACCCCCTCTTTCCCGAACTGTTTGACTACATTGCCAGCCACGACATCCTGTCGGCCCCACTGGGTATTATAGAGATTAAGGGCAAGGAGCTCTTTCTGAACAACTGCTCGCCCGAGCCCGCAACTTGCGAGAGCGCACCCCTGGAGGTTCACCGCAAATATATCGACGTGCAGGTGCTCCTGGAGGGTAGCGAGACTATGGGCTGGAAACCTCTGGAAGAGATTAGCGAGTGGCGTGGCGAGTATAGCGACGAGAAGGATGTGCGCTTCTCTGACGAGCGTGCCCAGACCTTCTTTACCCTCAAGCCTGGCCAACTGGCAATCTTCTACCCCGAGGATGGCCACGCCCCTGGCATTTCGGATGCCCCCATCCGCAAGTTTATCGCAAAGGTGAAAATCTGATAGAGATAATTTTGAATTAAAAAAGGAGGCTTTTAGCGAGCCTCCTTTTTTCTATTTGTGTGTCATAATGTCGAGAATCATCCTGTCGGTTTCGCCCATTGCGCGAGCTCCGATGGAGGTGAGGTTGCGTATAGACTTGTCTACGTCGTCGTCAATCACACCCTCCAAGCCCGTAACACCGTGGTGCTCCATAGCCATAACGGCCGACATAATGGCCGTCGAAACGCCGCTCGACACCTTCAGGGCACAGCTCGGCTTGGCTCCGTCGCAGACCATACCCGTCAGTGTGGCAACCATATTCTTCACCGCCATAGCCACCTCGTCATAGCCACCACCCATCAGGTAGGTTATGCCGCAGCTCGAGCCCGTCGAGGCAACCACACATCCGCACAAGGCCGACAGACGCCCCAAGCTCTGCTTGATATAGATTACCGTCAGGTGGCTCAACGTCAAGGCACGCACCAGTTGCTCGTGGCTGTGGCCCTTCTCCTCGGCATAGATGACCACTGGCAGGGTGGCCGAAATGCCCTGGTTGCCGCTACCCGAGTTGCTCATTACGGGCATCTGCGCTCCGCCCATACGGGCATCGCAAGCGGCCGAGGTGTAAGAGAGTATGTGGGCAAAGGTGCTGTCGCCCATCATCGCCAAGTTGGTCTTGCTACGCAGGGTGCGGCCCAAGCAGTGGCCCCACTCGCCACGCAATGACTCTTCGGCTACGGCCTTGTTGAGGTCGCGAGCCTGGAGTATGTACTCCAACTCCTCCACAGGGCTGGTGGTGGCGTAGTCCCACACCATTCGCAGGTTCAGCTCAATGTCTTTGCACTCGGCGCCGCCCTCTACGGGGGTGCGGCTATCGGCCAACACGCCCTGGTCTTTCGACAGATATACAAAGTTTGTGTGGGCACCCGATATGATAGCCGTAGCTGTGTGGCCCTGGGCCGAAGTCTTCACCTCTATGTAGAGAATGTCGCAACCGCCCTCTTTGAGCCCTACGCCAATGCGCCCCTGGTCAATCCACTCGCGACCGCGAGCCACCGCCTCGGGAGTAGTATCTTTGAGCACCTCGAGCTGGTACTCGCTCTTGCCCACAATGGCACCCAGAGCAATGGCTATGGGCAGGCCAATCATACCCGTACCTGGGATGCCTACGCCCATTGCGTTCTTCAGCACATTGGGACTCAACAGGGCCTCGATGCGCTCGGGCTCGGTGCCCAGCAACTCTACGGCTTTGGCGGTACAAAGCGAAACGGCCACAGGCTCGGTGCAACCCATTGCGGGCACCACCTCGCGACGTATAAGTGCGGCAATCTGTTTGCGACAATCTTCTTGTAACATATTTTGTGTTGTTTTAGGTTTTTCTCTTTGCGACTCTTTGTAAAAAGTCGCCCAAAAACTTTAAGGTCTTTAAGGCCCTTAAAGTACTTCCCCCTCTAAGTTAGAGGGGGTGCCCGTCAGGGCGGGGGCGTGTGTCAATTCTCAACTTTCAACTCCTCTGCATCGACATACTTGTAGAGCCTGTCGCCACGGTGTACTGGCTGGGGCAGCTTAATAGAGCACCTGGTGCCCTGCACTGCACACTCGGCAGGCTTCTCGCCAACCCATATCTGCTCGGGCTTGAACTCCACAGCTCCCGTAGTCTCGCCCGATATGAGCACCTTGCGGCCCAGCTCCAATGGCGAAGCCTCCACCTGCACCTCGGCAACCTTAATCTTCTTAAACACGTTCGTAACCTTGCCAACGTAGACCTTCCTCACAGTTGACGACGAACCGTAGTTCTTGCTCAACTCGACCACTGGCAGGTTGAGGTAGTAACCACCCCAAAAGCCGCGGTTGAATACGGTCAGCAGCTCCTCTTTCCACTTGGCAACCCTCTCGGGCGTAAACGAGCCGTGCTCGATAGCGTTCAGTGCCCTATCATAACACTCTACAACCCTCTTGACATACTCGGCAGGGCGAGCGCGCCCCTCAATCTTCAGCACCCTCACACCCGACTCAATCAACCTATCGAGAAAGTCGATGGTGCAGAGGTCTTTGGGCGAGAGCAGGTAGGGCCCATCGGTGTGCAGTTCCTCGCCAGTGTCGCGGTCTACAAGCGTGTAGGCGTGGCGGCAAATCTGGCGACAGGCTCCTCGGTTGGCCGAGCAACCCGTAGCGTGGAGCGAGAGGTAACACTTGCCCGACACGCTCATACACAGTGCGCCGTGGCAGAACATCTCTATCTTTACCTGCTGACCATTAGGGCCGCAGATGTTGTCTTGCTGAATACGTCGGTACACCCCTGCAACCTGTTCGAGCGAGAGCTCGCGCGCCAGCACCACCGTGTCGGCCCACTGCGAGTAGAACTCTACGGTCTGGCTGTTCGAGATGCTTATCTGTGTAGAGATATGCACCTCCAGCCCCAACTTGCGGGCGTAGAGTATGGCGGCCTGGTCGCTCACAATAACGGCATCGACCTTCTCGGCAGCTGCCCTCTCGAGTAGGCGGTGCAGAGTGTCAATCTCATCTTCATAGACCACCGTATTGACCGTTAGGTATGCCTTTTTGCCGTGCTCGTGGGCTATGGCCACAATCTGCGCCAAGTCATCGAGCGTGAAGTTGGCGGCCGAGGCCGAGCGCATATTCAGCTGGCCCACGCCAAAGTATACCGAGTCGGCACCTGCAGCAATGGCCGCACGCAACGACTCATAACTGCCACAAGGGGCCATAATCTCTATATCACTACGCTTAATCTGTGCCATCTCCCTAATTCTTACGGTTAAGCAGTCCCTGTGCAAGCTGTCGGAGTGGCTCGGTGCGCTCGGCATCTACGTCGAGGCTGTCGAGGGCCTCCATAGCCTTGCCAAAGTGGAGCGCAATCTCGCGTTCGGCATCCTCCCTTACGCCCAGCGAGTTGTAAATCTCCAACACGCTGGCAATCTTCTGCTCGGGAGCCATTGCGGTATCCTTGAGCAGCGCCATAAGCCTATTTTTCATCTCACCCTCGGCCTTGGCCATAGCGGTGAGCATCAAGAAACTCTTTTTGGCCTCCAGAATGTCGCCGCCAATGGGCTTGCCCAACTGGGCCTCGGTGCCATAGGCGTCGAGCAGGTCGTCTTGCAGCTGGAAGGCCAAGCCCAGCTCGGTCGCAAAGACCATCAGTCGCTGACGGCTGTGGGGGTCGGCTCCGCCCTGAATGGCGCCAATAATTGTGGCACCAGCCAGCAGAGCGGCAGTCTTTTTGTTTATCATCTCAATGTATTCGTCCATCTTCACATCGTTGCGGCTCTCGAACTTCATATCCAACTCTTGACCCTCGCATACGGTCAGGGCGGTGTAGTTGAAGCAGCCCAGCACCGCAGGCAGGTACTCGACGGGAGTCTGCTGTAACAGCTTGTACGAGTATATCATCATAGCGTCGCCCGAGAGTATTGCGGCATTGGCGCCCCACTTGCCATAGACCGAGGGCTTGCCGCGCCTGACGGGGGCGTTGTCCATAATATCGTCGTGCAGCAGGGTGAAGGTGTGGAACACCTCCAGGGCGGCCGCAGCAGGCAGTGCCGCAGGGGCGTTGTCCGAAAAGACGTTGCAGGCAGCCACTGTGAGCATAGGCCTAAGGCGCTTGCCACCTGCCGAAAGCGAGTAGGCTATGGGTTCGTAGAGGCTGTGGGGGTGTCCGTCGACATCGAGGCGTGCCATATAGTCGGCCACGATTTTTTGTAGTTCGGAGAGTGAATACATACTATTGTGGTTTTGCTTGTTTGTCCCAAATTTGTGCAAATATACATTTTTACTTTGTGATTTGCAGAAAAAGAGGTACTTTTGAATCGCTTTTGGCAAACTTTTTTGGGCCGAAAATTACGACAATAACCAAAAATAACTTAAAAACAGAGATTCAGAGATGAAAAAACAACTCACCATTGGTGTCGACGTAGGTGGCACCAACACCGTTCTTGGTCTGATTGACCGCGAGGGTAACTGCCTTGCCCGTACCGAGTTCCACACCCAGCGCTCGACCTCCGAGGAGGGCCCCGTATTCTTCGACGAGTATATGGATCTGCTCTATGGCGCTATCGAGCAACTGATGGCTCAGGCCCCCGCCGACAGCTATGTGGCAGGTATCGGTATCGGTGCCCCCAATGCCAACTACTACAAGGGCGCAATCATCAACGCAGCCAACCTGACCTGGAAAGACCGTAGCAAACCCTCCAAAACTGCTCTGGGCGACTTTGAGAAACAGGCTCGTTGCGAGGTTGTACGTCTGCTCAAAAAACGCTTCCCTGCTGTGAAGGCTGTGGCTATGACCAACGACGCCAACGCTGCTGCTCTGGGCGAGCTGCACTATGGCGGTGGCAAAAACCTCAAAAAGAAAGACCTCGTAGAGATTACCCTCGGTACAGGTCTGGGTAGCGGCTTTGTAAGCAATGGCGACATTATTTATGGCCACAACAGCTTTGCTGGCGAGCTTGGTCACATTGTGGTTGAGCCCAATGGTCGCAGCTGTGGTTGCGGCAAGTGTGGTTGCTTGGAGTCGTACTGCTCGGCTACTGGTATTCGCCGTACCGCCCTGCGCCTTATCGACGACACCGCTACTCCCAGCTCGCTCCGCAAGATAGAGCGCGAGAAACTGACCGCCAAAGATGTAAGCATCGCTGCTGCCGCTGGCGACAAACTGGCTCTGGAGGTTTGGGATATCACTGGCCACTACCTGGCTATTGGTGTTTCGACCGCTGTGGCTATCACCACTCCCGAGGCTGTGTTCCTCTTTGGTGGCCCCACCAAGGCTGGCGACCTGCTGATGAACCCCCTGAAGAAGTATCTCGACAAGTATATGCTCCCTGGTATGAAAGATACCAAAGTGCTCTTCTCTAAACTTGGCGACGACGCTGCAATCTTGGGTGCCTCGGCTCTGGCCCTGACCGCCCTGGCTGCACAGAAATAGACCGTTGTGTAAAAAAAGAGAGCCCGATGCAATGTGCTGCATCGGGCTCTCTTTTTGTGTCTAACGTCTAACCGACCTAAGTCAGACACACGCCCCCGCCCCGTTGGGGCACCCCCTCTAACTTAGAGGGGGAAATCCTTTAAGGGCTTTAAGGGCTTTAAGGCCCTTAATGAAAATCCTATAACTCTTATAGCTCTTATAGCTCCTATCGCTCTTATAGGAGTTATAGGACTAATAAGAGATATATGAGTAATAAGATGATAACTGCCAACTGAATACCTTTTTCGGTGAGGATGGGAGTGGGGAGCATTCGAATAGGATGCAAAAATAGAAGAGTAGCGGCTGCGCAAGTTTACTTGCAAGCAGTTGCTACTCTTCTATTTTGTAGGCCCGTCAGGGCACTACTTCCAGCCTCAGCGCAAAGGCTACACTAAAAGTTTTTGGTGCCGCTTTTTACAAAAAGCGGCAGTCCGAGCGCCGAAGGCCAACTTAGTTCTGCTGTGGGGTGTGTTTGTACTTGAAGATGATTGCAAACAGCACAGCCACTACCAGAGCGTAGGCGGCGAAGATATACCAAGCGGTGCTCCAGCCTGCGGTCTGCTCGGCTATGGGTTTTGAGTAAACGCAAGCGTTCACCACTGCCTGGGCCGAGAGGGTACCGATAGTGGCACCAAAGCCGTTGGTCATCATCATAAACACGCCCTGTGCACTCGAGCGGATTTCGGGTTTGGTCTCCTGGTCAACATAGAGCGAGCCGCTGATGTTGAAGAAGTCAAATGCCACGCCATAGACAATCATCGAGAGGATGAACATCCATACACCACCACCAGGGTTACCTGCACCAAATAGGCCAAAGCGGAATACCCAAGCAAACATAGCTATGAGCATAACCTTCTTGATGCCCAGCTTGCGCAAGCAGATGGGGATGAGCAGGATGCAGAGGGTTTCGCTCACCTGCGAGAGCGAGATGAGTGCGTTTGCGTGGTTTGCCCCAAAGGTGTTGGCAAACTCGGGGATAGCCTTAAAGCTGGTAATGAATGGGTTTGCAAAGCCGTTGGTAATCTGCAACGACACACCCAGCAACATCGAGAAGATGAAGAAAATGGCCATCTTTTTCTCCTTGAAGAGGGTGAAAGCCCTCAGGCCCAAAGTGTCGACAAGTGACTTTTTCTCCACCTGTTTGTTAACCTTGCAGGGGGGCAGGGTGAGTGCGTAGAGGCACAATACCAGGCCCACAATACCCGAGAAGGCGAGCTGTTTGGGGCTTGCTTGGAAGCCCAGAGCATCGGTCAGCAGCATTGCGCAGATGAAGCCCACAGTACCGAACACGCGGATAGGGGGGAAGTCCTTGACGGTATCCATACCTGCGCCAGTGAGTGCCGAGTAGGCCACCGAGTTAGACAGTGCCAGGGTAGGCATATAGAAGCCCACGCTCAAGGCATAGAGGGTGAAGAGTGTACCAAACTGGGGTGCCTCGGTGCCCAGGCCATACATACCTGCGGCCAGCATCAGCGAACCTGCAATGCCGTGGCAAAGGCTCAGCACCTTCTGTGCAGGAATCCAGCGGTCGGCTACGATACCCACCAGTGTGGGCATAAAAATCGATACAACGCCCTGCATTGCGTAGAACCAGCCAATGTTCTCGGCCATACCCACGCTCACCAGGTAACTTCCCATACTGGTGAGGTAGGCACCCCACACAGCAAACTGCAGGAAGTTCATAATGATAAGACGGATTTTCAGTTTCATAGATTTGTTGTTAGTTTTTTATAAAGTTTATGTTAAATTTTCCCCATTAGGTAGCCACAAATATACAAAAAAGTGTACATTTGTACTCAACCCACCAACTTTTTATCACACTATGAAGCGACTTTTTACCATAATAGCGTTATTATTCTTGTCGTTTGGAGCTGTGTCGGCCACCGACTACACCCCATCGACCGTGCCAAATGTACAGCTGGGCGACTACCGACGCTTCGTTACCAACCCCGACGGCATACTCTCCGACCAGGCTGTCTACACCCTGGACACAATGCTGCTGCGCCTCAAGGAGCAACACATTGCCCAGGTGGCGGTGGTGGCCGTAGGGTCCATAGGTTTCGAGGAGCCCAGGATGTTTGCCAACGAACTCTTCCGACTCTGGCGACTTGGCGATGCCGAGCAGAATAATGGCGTGTTGGTGCTGCTGGCCCTCGGTCAGGGAGCCATAGAGATTGAGACGGGCTATGGCGTAGAGGGCGACCTGCCCGACGCCATCTGCAAGCGCATAATCGAGAATATAATGATACCCGCCTTCCGCGAGCGCAACTTCGACGAGGGTATGGTGCGTGGCGTGGGGGCTATGGCCCAGGTACTCTCTACTCGCCAGGTGCCCGACGAGTTGGCTGCGGCCGAAGATGATAATGACGAGCTGATAGGGTTGGCAATATTTATTGGCGCGGCCCTGGTATTCTTCGGCTTGGTGATGCTGCTGCTCGTGCTCAACAATCGCTGTCCCAAGTGCAAGCGTAAACACGCCCTGCTGCGTAGTGGCGAGCGTGTAGAGGTTGAGAAAAATGCCTTCCAACGTGTCTACAAGGTGGCCTACAAGTGCAAATATTGCGGTCACATTGTGTGGCGCAACGAGGCCGAGAATAATGGCCAGAGCGGTGGCTTTGGTGGTGGCCCCATCATTGGCGGTGGTCGTGGCTTTGGCGGCGGAGGTGGTCGCAGCTTCGGTGGCGGCTGGGGCGGAGGCTTCAGTGGCGGTGGCGGCGCAGGAGGACGTTTTTGATTGTCTGACGTCTAACGACCAACGTCTGACGACGAGAAGAATTTGACATATAAACAGTACAATATAATAACCCGAAAGACGTTTGACGCTTGACGTTAGACGTTCGACTAAAACAAAACAAGGTATGAAAAACAAAGGATTATGGATTACACTGGCTGTGGTTGCAGTCGTTGTAGTATGGGGCATCTCGAAGTATAATGGCTTTGTGGGCCGCAGCGAGAAGATTGAGAACGCCTGGAGTCAGGTCGAGAACCAGTATCAGCGCCGTTCGGACCTCATCCCCAACTTGGTAAACACCGTCAAGGGCTACGCTGCTCACGAGCAGACCACCCTCGACCAGGTGGTTGAGGCAAGGGCCAAGGCTACCCAGATGAGTGTTGCTGCCGACAACCTTACCCCCGAGAAACTCGCCGCCTACAACAAAGCACAGGGCGAGGTTGGCTCGGCTCTGGGCCGTCTGCTGGCTATCAGCGAGTCGTACCCCGAACTGAAGGCCAACCAGAACTTCCTCGAGTTGCAGGCCCAGTTGGAGGGTTGCGAGAACCGCATTGCCGTTGCTCGCAAAGACTTCAACGACGCTGTTCGTAGCTACAATGTGGGCATCAAACGCTTCCCCGCCAATGTGGTGGCAAGTATGTTTGGCTTTGAGACCAAAGCCTACTTCGAGGCTGCCGAGGGTAGCGAAGTAGCTCCCAAAGTGGAGTTCTAACGGAAACTAATTAAGGGCCTTAAAGACTTTAAGGACTTTAATGATTAAACAGAAAGCCCGATGCGGAATCAATCTGCATCGGGCTTTTGTTATGTAATCGTGTCGGTCTATTCTGTGGCGGCTGCGGCGGCCTCCTCCTCGGCGCGGAGGCGGTTGAAGCAGTGGCGGCAGATGGGCTCATAGGTGTCCTTCTCGCCCAACACCACCAGGTTGTCGTTCTGCGTAAGGCGGTGCGAGTGCTGGGCAATGTTGCCACAGCGAACACAAATGGCGTGTACCTTGTCCACATGCTCGGCGCGAGCCATCAGTGCAGGCATAGGGCCAAATGGCTTGCCCAGGTAGTCCATATCGAGGCCTGCCACGATGACGCGAATACCCCTGTTGGCCAACTCCATACATACCTCTACGATGCCCTCGTCGAAGAACTGCGCTTCGTCGATACCCACCACGTCTACCTCGGTGGCGAGCAGCGAGATTTGTGCCGAGCTGTCTACGGGTGTCGAGGGAATGCTGTTAGAGTTGTGCGACACCACCTCGTCGACCGAGTAGCGCACATCTATCTGGGGTTTGAAAATCTCAACTCGCTGATTTGCAAATACTGCGCGGCGCATACGGCGAATCAACTCTTCGGTTTTGCCCGAGAACATCGAGCCACAGATTACTTCTATCCAGCCTGGTTTGTTGGCACTTTCGAGATACATATTATGTAATGGTATGATTTGGGTTTTTGTTGTTTGGTTTTCTTGTGCAAAAGTAAGCCATCCGCTCGGAGTTTCCAAGCGGATGGCCGAAAATAGTTATTAACAATTCGTCGACCGTCGACCGTCGACCGTCAACCGTCAATTTTCAATTTTCAATTTTCAATTCTCAATTCGACTCCCTATTATGCGCTGAACTCAAAGATGATGTGGCGCTCGTAGCGCTCGCCCTTGCGGAGCAACTGCGAGGGGAAGTTGGGCTTGTTGGGTGCATCGGGGTAGCCCTGGCACTCGATAGCCACGCCATCGTAGTCGTTATACGAGCGACCGCAACGACCTACGGGGCATCCCTCAAGCCAGTTGCCGGTGTAGACCTGGGCGGCGGGCTGGTCGGTGTAGACCTTCAGGGTGCGGCCACTAACCTCGCTGTGCAGCTCGGCTGCCTGCTGCACCTTGCCCTTCTCCCAGCCGTCGATGGGCCAGCAGTTGTCGTAACCCTTACCGAAGATAAGTGCCTCGAACTCCTGTTTGATGTCGCGACCAATAACCTTGGCGGTGCGGAAGTCCATAGGGGTGCCCTCAACGGGTGCCAACTCGCCAGTGGGAACGAGCGACTGGTCGGTGGGCAGGTAGTACGATGCGTTGAGCTTCAGGGTGTGGTCCAATACGCTGCCGCTGCCCTCGCCTGCAAGGTTGAAGTAGGCGTGGTTGGTGAGGTTCAACACTGTGGCGCTGTCGGTCTGGGCCAGCAGAGTGAGCTCCAAGCGGTTGTCGTCGTCCCAGTCGTAAACGGCCTCTACATACAGAGCACCTGGGTAGCCCTCGTGACCATCGGCACTGTCGAGCGAGAAGATTACGCGATTCTCCTCTACTCGGCCCTCCCACAACTGGTTGGCAAAACCTGTGGGGCCACCGTGCAGGGCGTTGGGGCCGTTGTTGATAGCCAGGCGGTACTCTTTGCCGTCAATCTCAAAGCGGCCTTTGGCGATACGGTTGGCGTAGCGGCCAGGCACTTTGCCACAGCAGGGGCCGTCGCTGATGTAGTCCAGGGAGTTCTGGTAGCCCAGAGCCACGTTGTCGAGCTTGCCGTTGCGGTCGGGTACCCTTACGGCTGCTATGCCTGCGCCAATGTTGCACAACTCTACCTCGCAACCTTTTGCGTTGCGCATTGTGTAGATAACTACGGCCTCACCCTCGGGGGTAAAACCTGCTACTTTCTGTTCGATATCCATTGCTTTTAAGTGTTTTAGTTATTAGTGTTTTTTGTGTTTTAGTTCCGGTTTTCTTTAAGGCCATTAAGGCCTTTAAGGGCTTTAATGATTTATGGGAGTTATAGGAGTAATAAGAGTTATAAGAGTTATAGGAAAATAATTCTCAATTCTCAATTCTCAATTCTCAAAGCTGTCCCATAGTGCATCGAGGTCGCGGCGCTCCTTTTTGGTGGGGCGGCCGGTGCCTCGGTCGCGCATCACGAAGATTGTTTCGCGTGGGGCGTTGAGCTTGTCGAGCTCATCTTGTGGGGTTATGTCCAGACAGTACTGGGGCACATCTTTGGCGGGCAGTCGGCGCTCAACGAGTGCCACCACCTTGTACGAGTAACGCATTATGGGTACCTTCTTTACGGTCAGCAGGTCGCCCTCTTTGAGCTCCTTCGAGGGCTTGGCCTCTGCGCCATTAACGGTAACCTTGCCTGTGCGGCACGCCTCGGCTGCATCGCTGCGTGTTTTGTACACTCTCACGGCCCACAGCCACTTGTCTATTCTCACTCCCATAGTTTGTATTCTGTTAATTGGGCCTAAAATTACACAGAATTTATCAAATATCGAACATAATGGCAGAAAATAACTTTTTTATCGCCCTCTGGCCGAGGTTATGATGTCGGTGTTGTTGCCTATGGGATTGCCCGTAAATCCACCGCCACCGCTGCCATCATCATTCACCTCGGGTATCGTAGGTGTTACCTCTCTTCGCCCTTGGGGCACTTGCATCCAACTTAGAAAACAATAATTCATTTTACGACCTTCGTCGGTAAGCTCGAAAATTACTTCATTTTTAAGCCGTAATTCAATATCCCTGAATACATCCAGAGGAATTTGAGCATAATGTTGATCTATATCAAACTCAAAGTATACATCAGTGATTGCCCCATCGGCTGACGATATGTTCAGCATAATGCAGAATCTCTCATCCTGAGCAAGCTGTTGGGCTTGCTCGGCCGAGAAAGCCGTGTCTACAATTGTGCGTAGCTTTTGTATTACATCGCTGGGTAATTCTACATGTTTCAACGTGTTGTGCAATGCATCATATAATGGTATGGGAGTTCCATCGGCATAGGCAACCTCTCCTCGCCCGGGATGGTTTTCAATGTTGTGTAAGTTGATAATAAATGTACCTACTGTATCACAAACGTATGTGTATCCATTCATAGAGATGGTATCACTTACGATAGGAAGAACATCACCATACAGCGTTCTCTGAGCTGTAATAGTCTGTATTGTTGTCAGCAATGAAAATATAAGTCCAATATATTTTAGTTTCATGGCGTTAGCAATTTTTACTTAAATCTATTATATTTTGCACGTTATCATTTGGCGAAAAGTCTGTTTTGAAGATCATATCCATTTTCATTTCTTTTGCTTTCTCTAATACATATTTTATGGCAAGAGTATAGTTGCTTTCTAATTTTGGTAACTTGCTTGTTATGGGTATACTTTTTGAAGTGTAACAATTTGCAGTCCTACTAATAGCTAAACCAAAATTAGTACTAACAAAGTCGTTGTGGTTGCTGAGACCTTCAACATCACTTCTCCTTAACAAAAAATTATATCTTGCAATTTGAGCCTCAATTTCGTAGTTGGCATCTGCTTCGTCATACTTGTCATTTTCTAATACCGAATGTTGGTACGCATGAAACATCTCGTGGAGTAGAGTATCGCTATCGCAACTTTTTAGTATTATACTGTGTGAATTGTGGTCGTATTGAGAATTATTATCAGAGTGGAATGTTAATTTAATGGGCTTGCCATTATTAACCAATTTGTTGTATAATTCCCCTCCCATACAATCTTGCATAATCTGTTCGAGCATTTTACCAACATCCTGAATTTGGTCTTCTGTAAGGGAATCGGTGGTAAACAATGATTGAGTTAACTTTTTTCGCTCCTTTCTTATGGCTTCGTCTGTTGTAGTGGTCGTTTGTCCGCCACCTCCTCCACCAGTACTTGGAAGAACTATAGGTTCTACTATCTCGATAGGACCTGTGGATGGCGTTGTATAGTCATCATCAAGCAAAGAACTGTTGTCATCGTCTAATAGCAAATACTGGTGAGAAATAATGGTGTTGTCTTCTCTAACTTCGACATAAATGAATTGGATGTGTGAGGGCAGTGATGACCTTGTTTCCTCTTCGGCCGGCAGTACAAAGAGTTCCATTCCGTTCATTACTGAGAGAAAGTCGGTGGTGTTCTCTTCGGGTGATTGGTCGGGATTGTAGAGGAATGATTGGCCCGTGAGTTCGCCATTGTCGTAGCTATATGCCGCAACGTGGTGGCCCGAGAGCATTGTATAGAGCACAACGCCCGAAAAATCGCCCCAAGCCGAGCAATCAATCTCGCCATACTCGTTCACATAGCTGTCGGCATAGTCGGCCGCAGGAATATAGGTGGCAACATACTGGCTCAGGGTATCAAGCCCGTAGTCGATGACCGACACAAAGCGACTATAAAGTTGTAGACCTCGGAGGGTGTCGGCCTGCCTTTCCAAAACAAGGTAGTAGCGATAATCCTTTTGCATTTCAAAGTCGGTGTAACTCTTTTGCTCGTTGGCAATTGTTACACTGCTATCCCAGTCGGGGATGAGGTTG
>JAZPXV010000013.1:0-16534 GCA_045543795.1 Tidjanibacter sp. | reverse complement strand
TGCTTGGCTCACAGAACGACATGGCTACGATCCGACTTCCCGTTAGGGGCGGCAAGTTATAGGCAGGGGTGGAGCGCCAGCGCAACCCCTGTGCCAGCAACCCACCCATCCATCCAAGCCCCGTTAGGGGCGGCAGAATGCAGCCTGGCAGCTATTTTGCACACAGAACACACAGAACGCACTGAATAGTATAGACTCTAGACTCTAGACGTTAGACGTTAGACTTTAGACGTTAGACTAAAAAAGATATGAAACGCATAGGCATAATATCCGACACGCACGGCACCTTTGACGAGCCACTGAAGGCCTTTCTGGCCGAGGTGGATGAGATTTGGTGCGCAGGCGACGTGGGCTCACAGCACGTCATCGACCAGGTGGCCGCTATGGGCAAGCCCCTCTATGCGGTCTACGGCAACATCGACGACTACACTATGCGTGCCCAGCTGCCCGAGTGGCAGTCGTTTGAGCGCGAGGGTGTGAAGGTGCTCATAACCCACATAGGTATGCGTGGCGGGCGTTATATGCCCTCGGTGGCGCAGAAGATTGCCACCCTCAAGCCCGACATCTTCATCTGCGGCCACAGCCACATCCTGCGTGTCTACTACGACAAGCGGCTAGGGGTGCTGAACATCAACCCTGGCGCGGCTGGAGCCTATGGTTTTCACTCGGTGCGCACAGCCATAAGGCTCACGCTCGCCGACGGCAAGCCCACCGACTTGGAGGTATGGGAGAGGCAACGATAAAATAAGCGGTCCTACGGGGCCGTTTATTTTTTGTGTACAACCATAGACAAAAGATTAAAACGACTGCAAAGATGACACCAAAACCATCGAAAACCCTGGCAACCATAATTGCCAAAGGGGCCATAAGGGCCGAGCGCAACCCACACATATCGCTACTGAATGCCGTAGGGCTCGAAATGGTGGCCGAGCACTACTGCCACGCCAGCCACATAATGCGCATAGCCCTCGACCACAACGACAACAGCCACATTGCCCTGCGGCTAAAAGAGCGTAGTCACCAGATTGACCACATAGACCACTCGGCCTATAGTGTGGACGGTGGGCCGTTGGAGCTGCTATGGCAGGGGCTTGTTGACCACTACGCCACCTCTGATGCCCAGAACAGCCAGGCCGTAATACACAGTGGTCACCTGCTCCACTACCTGCTCTCGCACCCCGAGAGTCACATAGGGCAGATTGCGGCTCACTACGACCTACGCCCCCAGTTGGTGGAGCTCTTCAACAAAGACCTACCAAGCGAGGAGGAGTACTATGGCGAGATTGCAATGTTCGAGTCGGCCGCATCGCTGAGCCAAAGGATTGAGTGTTAATAGCCGACGGCCACAGGCACAAAAAAAGTTGGGGGTACCTCACGGTATCCCCAACCCCCCAACTTAAAATACTGATTATGAAAGAATCACTAAAACGAAAACTGCTCGGCAAAGAGCACTCCGAAAAGTTCCCAAGGACAAGCAACTTCCGCCTTATGGTACAAAATTAGTAAAAAATTTGTCGATTCCAAACATTTTCGGCAAAAAAGGCGTACTTTTGTGGTTGGTGGTTGTGTGTGCCAACCATCACTACACCAAAAACAAAGCAAAATTGTGAATATGGACAAAAAGACAACATACAACCCCAACGATGTGGGTGTCGACAATGGCAACTACTTTGGTATGCCCTTCACGACCGACGAGGCCGAACTGGTGCTGGTGTCGGTGCCCTGGGACGTTACGGCATCATACGGAGGTGGCCAGTCGTATGGCCCCGATGCCATAATTGGTGCATCTACACAGCTCGACTTCTACGATGCAGTGAGCCCCGACCAGTGGAAGCGTGGCATTGCCACTGCCCCCATCGACTACACCATTCAGGACCACAGCGCAATGCTCCGAGGCGATGCTCGCAGGGTTATCAAGTATCTCGAAGAGGGTGGCACAATGTTAGACGCCTCGTTGCTATCGTCGCGTCGTAGCCGAGTAAACAGTGGCTCGGAGAAGATGAACAAGGCAGTCTATGACCAGACCAAAGAGTGGCTCGACAAGGGCAAGCTGGTGGGCTTGGTAGGTGGCGACCACTCTACCCCACTCGGTTTCATAAAGGCCCTGGCCGAGCGCCACGGCTCGATGGGTATTCTGCACATCGACGCCCACTGCGACCTGCGCCACGCCTACGAGGGCTTCACCTACTCACACGCCTCGATTATGTACAACGTGCTGAACGAGGTGCCCCAGGTAGAGAAAATCGTTCAGGTGGGCATACGCGACTACTGCGATGATGAGGTTGAGTTGGCACAGGGCACACCACGAGTAGACCAGTTCCCCGACTACGCCATTGCCTCACGCGCCTTTGAGGGTACCACCTGGGCACAGCAGTGCGATGAGATTGTGGAGTGTCTGCCCCAGAAGGTCTACATCAGCTTTGACATTGACGGTCTGGCAGCCGAGAACTGCCCCTCGACCGGCACCCCCGTACCTGGTGGGTTGTCGTTCAATCAGGCTCTATATCTGCTCGACAAGGTCGTGAGGAGTGGTCGCAAAATAGTAGGTTTCGACCTGGTAGAGGTGGCCCCAGCCAACAAAGATGACGAGTGGGATGCCAATGTGGGCGCACGAATGTTGTATAAATTGTGCGGTCTGATACTAAAATCAAATTAAAAACGCTATATTTGCGAGGATTTGCCGCGACGAACGGCAAACAGAGCGAGAAACTCTAAAAAACCAATAATAAAAACAAACACAAGACAACAACAGTATGAAGAAAATTATCGTAATCTTGGCCGCAGCAGCAATGGTTTGCTCGATGGCTTCGTGCGGTGGTGGTCGCGCTCTGAAGAGCGAGAACGACACCCTCGCTTACGCTCTTGGTACCGACTTTGGTACTTCGCTCAAACAGCTCCTCGAGCAGGTAGACACCGAGGTTAATATGGATGTGTTCTACGCAGCAGTAGAGGATGTATTGGCCGACAATGCAGTTCTCTCGCGCGAGGAGGCATTCGGTTTCCTGCGCAACTACTTCAACGTAGTAGTTCCCCAGAGGGCTCTGGAGGCTTCGCAGGCTTACTTGGCCGAAATCGAGAAAGAGGAGGGTGTGAAGAAGACCGAGAGCGGTCTGCTCTATCGCATCAACCGCGAGGGTAGCGACAAGAAAGCAACCCAGAATACCGACCAGGTAAAAGTTTGCTACGAGGGTAAACTCAAAGACGGTAGCGTATTTGACTCGTCGTACGAGCGTGGCGATACCGTATCGTTTGCTCTGAACCAGGTTATCAAAGGCTGGACCGAGGGTATGAAGCTCGTTGGCGAGGGCGGCGAGATTGAGTTGTGGATTCCTTCGGAGCTCGGCTACGGCCAGAGGGCTCCCCAGCAGATTGGCCCCAACCAGGCTCTCCACTTCAAGGTTGAGCTCGTAGAGGTTATCCCCACCGCCGAGGAGAAATAGTTTCGGGATACCTAAACAAGCACAAAAAAGGTACGCTTCGTTTTGCGAAGCGTACCTTTTTATTATATACCTATCCGTTATTAGAGCTCTAAGCCTTTGAAGGTCTTACGGCCCAGGGCATATCGGCCTACAATCCAGCCACCGTAGATTTTTGAGGGGCGAGGGTTAGTCACCACCCCACTCTGCCACAGTTGGGCACGCTTTTGGGCTAACTGTGGTCGGCTCTGCCTCCACTCTCGGTGGGCTCTGACCACCGCACCTGCAAACGACCATTGGCCCGTAACGACATAGACCGCCCACGAGAGCCAGTCCATAGCCCTGCGCACCGCCAGGCGCCAGCGCTGCCCCTCGGGCAGGCACTTATACATCATCGAGAGCGAGTTGCGGAAATTGAGGAAAATCTTGCGGGGTGAGTTGTTGGGCAGTGTGCCTCCGCCAACGTGGTAAACCACGCTACGGGGCTCGACACCAATCGAGTAGCCCATAAGTTGCAGACGCCAGCAGAGGTCTATCTCCTCCATATGGGCAAAGAAGTCGCCATCCAACCCGCCCGCCTTGCGCCACGCCTCGGCCCTCACCATCATAGCTGCGCCACTTGCCCAAAAGACCTTGCAGGGTGTATTCCACTGCCCTGCGTCTTGTTCGGTGGTGCCCATAATTCTGCCCCTGCAAAATGGGTAGCCAAAGCGGTCGATAAATCCGCCCGAAGCACCAGCGTACTCAAACTGCGAGGGGTTGTCGTAGGCCAAAATCTTGGGCTGCACAGCTGCCAGCGTAGGGTCGGCATCCATCTGCTCCACAAGCGGTTGGAGCCACCCATCGGCAGGCTCGACGTCGCTATTGAGTAGCACAAACAGCTCGCCATCCAACTGGGCCAGAGCGCGATTATACCCCTCGGCAAAGCCGTAGTTTTCGCCCAGGGGGAGCCACCTTACGGTAGAAAACTCCTCGTTCACCACCCTCTCGGAGCCATCCGTAGAGCCATTGTCGGCCACTACAACCTCGGCATCACACCCACTGCAAGTGGCAACCACACGCGGCAGAAAGCGGTGCAAAAACTGCTCGCCATTCCAGTTGAGTATCACCACCTGAACTTTTGCCATACGCGCTGTTGTGTGTAGATTATTTAGGCAGGCTATCGTGGGGGTTATAGATAACATCCTCGGCCGAGGGTGTATGTTTCCAGCGATTGTGCGACCAGAGCCACAACTCGGGCCTACGGCGTATCATATCCTCAAGTTTGGCCACATAGCGGTCTACAATCTCCACGTCAGAGATATCCTCGCTGCCATCGTAAATCTGCTCAAAGCGGCAGGTGTAGTACGAAGGCTTTACTTGGTCGATATCAAGCACATATACGGGCATACCAAAGCGTTTGGCATAGTGGCCCATACCGGCAATAAAGAGCGTGGGCTGATTGAGGAACATACGCCAGCGCTTGTCGCTCAACTTGATAGTTGACCTCTGGTCGGCAATCAGTCCAATGGCCATCTGTTTCTGCTCCTTGACGCACTGCAACACCCTGCGCCCCAGGTTGAACATAGGTATAGCCTCCATACCGAATCGGGTGCGCATATATATCATAAAGCGGTCCATAACCTTGCTACTCAAGGGGTGATAGACACCCAGGTTGGGATAGTTGTGCCCAATAGCAAACGAGCAGAAATACTCCCACTCGCCATAGTGGCCCAGGGCTCCAATCCAGCTCTTGGTACCCACCTGGCGGTCAAACTCTTCGAGGTTGGTAATGTGCATACGTCGTTTGAGCTCGTGGGGGCTCATACTCGTAAGGTCGATGACGTCGACAAATATGGTGGCCAAGTGGCGGTAGAACTTACGCTCAATCTCTCTCCTCTCGGTCTCGCTCTTCTCGGGGAATGCCCCTGCCAAGTTGCGCCTAACCACCCTCTTGCGGTAACCCACAAGGCGGTAGAGTATGAAGTAGATAAATGGCGCCAACACCTTGTACAATATGCAGTAGGGCAACAAGCCGACCAACTTGGCCGACCCAAGCAGCAACCAGTAGGCCACCCACTGCAACGGATTCATCTTGTCGCCTTTATTTTTCTGTGCCATAGCATTTTATTATTATGTTACTCTTCTGCAATAACCCTCACATTGCCGCTCTTGGTGCGCACCGACAGCCACACCTCTATGCGCTCAAGGTCGAGGGGCAGCGCTGGGTCAACGGGTTTAACAATAGCAACTACCGACTCGCCTGTGGGGGTGCCATTAGCGTAGGCGGTATGTTTGGATATCGACACCGACTTGACATTGGAGATGACCGCTGCCAACTCGCGCGAGATGTCGGCACCCGACAGAGTATCTATCGTTGTGAGCGAACGTAGGCGTTTGGTCAGTCGCTCGATAGTGGCGTTCTTCTCGTCGATAATCTCGGCATAACCCTTCTGCAAGCGGCTAATATCGAGGTGGCGACGGTCGTCGGAGTCGGTCTGTTTGATGTGCAGTTCGGTCTTTTTAAGGCCAAAGTCGGCCATCTGGGCCTCGGCATTGTCTATAACATTCTGGCTCAATGGCTCGCCCACAAGCCTAATCTCCACCTTCGAGATATTCTTGTCGTAGTGAAACTCTTTGCTATAGTCGACCACCATAGTCTTATTGAACTGGAACACCTGGGCCACATAGCGGTCTACATTGTCCTCAAAGGTGGTACGGCGCACAATATGCGAAGCAACCAACACACTGGGCACCAATACAATTATGAGAATAATAGCAATATAGCGATTGTTTTTCTTTTGTGCCGCAGGGTCGAGGACAGTCTTTTTCTCATAGTGGAGTATCAACACAATCAAATAGGCTGCCAAAGCAATAAAGACCGCGTTGATTACAAACAGGTAGAGCGCACCCACAAAGAATTGGAGCTGGCCCGTTGCAAGTCCGTAACCTGCCGTACACAATGGGGGCATCAGAGCCGTAGCAATAGCCACACCCGATATGACGGTCATCGACTTATCCCTACGAGTCTGGGCAACCATACCTGCCATACCACCAAAGAAGGCAATGAGCACATCGTAAGTGGTGGGGCTTGTACGCGCCAACAGCTCGCTCTGGGCCGTCGAAATAGGCGAAATGAAGAAATAGACCAGCGATGTGATAAGGCTTACGGCCACCATCAGCAAAAAGTTGTTCCACGCCTTTTTGAGCAGGTCAAAATCATTGATACCCAGTGCAGTACCAATACCAATGATTGGGCCCATAAGGGGCGACACCAACATTGCGCCTATGATTACTGCTGTCGAGTTGACATTCAGTCCCAACGATGCGATAAAGACCGCAAAGACAAGTACCCACAGGTTGGTACCACGGAATTCTATACCCTTGTGCACCTCTTCCATAACCACCTCTTGTGGGGCGCTATCATCGCGCAAGTCGAAGCGGCCGTGAAGAAACAATCGCAGCGCTCGGGCCAAACGGCCTACAAAGTGGCGTCGGGGCTCTTGGGGATTATTTTCGGGAGCCTGGTTTTGCTCCTGATTGATATTGGTATTCTCTTGCATAATCAACAGATTCTATTGTATTGTTTTTCAAATTATTAAAATTGGGCTCTCGGCCCTACTCGTCGGCCTCGTCGGTGTCGGCCGAGTGGTGTTTGGCATCGGCTCCCTCGACAATCATCACAAACTCGCCTTTGGGTGGGTGTTCCTCGAAATGGGCAATCACCTCAGCCAACGTACCCCTTACGGTCTGCTCGAACTTTTTGGTCAGCTCGCGCGACACACTCACTCTGCGCTCGGGGCCAAAAGCCTCGGCAAACTCGCCCAGCGCTTTGAGCACTCGGTAGGGCGACTCGTAGAATATCATAGTGCGGGGCTCGGCAGCCAGTTGAGAGAGCCTCTTTTTGCGCCCCTTCTTCTGTGGCAAAAAGCCCTCAAAGCAGAAGCGGTCGCAGGGGAAGCCACTCTGCACCAGCGCAGGCACAAAAGCCGTAGCTCCGGGCAGGGTTTCGACCTCCACCCCACTCTCTACACACTTGCGCACAAGCAAAAAGCCCGGGTCCGAGATGCCCGGAGTGCCCGCATCCGAAATGAGAGCCACGCTCTGGCCCGCCTCGATTTGGCGCACTACGGCCTCGACCGACTGGTGCTCATTGAACTTGTGGTGCGAGTAGAGTTTGCGCTCGATGCCATAGTGTTTGAGCAACACCTGCGAGGTGCGCGTATCCTCGGCATAGACCACATCTACCTCTTTGAGCAGTCGCAGTGCCCTGAGGGTAATATCCTCGAGATTGCCTATGGGAGTGGGTATGATATAGAGTTTAGGCATAATGCTTAGTTTGCTCTATTACAAAAGTTTATTCGACAGCAGTTCAACCAACAGTTTAGCACCCTCGCTATTGGGATTCCACTGGAAGTTGTCGTGAATAAAGAGCATTGCCTCGTCGATATCCTCGAACTCGTCGAGCTGGTCGATGGCAGCCTCGTAGTAGTCGTGATTGTTGTGGAACAGGTCGCGCAGCAGGATAAACTTGTCGTTCAGACCAATCATCTCTACCAGCGACTTTTGGGCATTGGCCACGCTCGCCACATCGGCAGGGGCATCGGCAGCAATGCGGTCGGCCAGAGTGGTCTGGTCGGCCCCAAGTACCTCGCCCAACACCACTTTGGCTGGCTCGGCAGCAGCAACTTTGGGCTCATTCTCTTCGGGCTCGGAGGTAGCAGGCTCAACTGTTTCGGCAGCAGTTGCCACCTCGGGCTCGGCCGATTCGCCCTCTTCGTTTTCGGGCTCGGTAAGTGGAGGTACAAGCTCGGTCATATCTATAACAACCTCGTTCTCTTGTTCCTCAACCGCATTTTCCTCTGCCACATCAACCTCATCTACTTCGGCAGGAGCATCATTGACATCATCCTCCTCGTCGTCATCATCATAGAGGGCCAAGATGGCCGAGTGGGCCAGTTTGGTCTTGGAGCGCACCTCGGGCTCAACAGCAGGCTCGGGCTCGGTTTCGGCTTTGAGTTCCTCAACCTCTTCATCATTGTCGAACACCTCAACCTCATCGACCAACTCCTCAATCAGCTCGATTACCGAATCCTCAAGTTCCTCTTGGGGCTCATCTTCAGCAGGCTCCTCGGCTAATTTCACTTCAGGCTCCTCGGCAGGCTCAACCTCGGCAACTTCCTCTTCAGCAGATTCCTCGACAGGCTCCTCGGTGGGCTCTTCTTCCTCATTGTCAAACTCTTCGACCTCATCAACAAGCTCCTCAATAAGTTCGATTACCGACTCGGCAAGTGGCTCTTGCACCTCGGGAGCCACAGCTACGCCAAGCAGTAAATCGTATATGTTACGCAGTTTCTCGAGGGCCAAATCGCGCTCGATAGCCGACACCTCTTTGGCGTCAATCTGACGGGCAAGGCTCTGGGCAAGGTTTAGTGCAGAAATAATATCTTTCATAGTGGGTTAAAATTTCATTGGTTTACAACCCTCAAAATTAGTAATTTTGGTTTTATTTGGCAAATTTATGCGTATCTTTGCCCAAAGTTTAGCAAATTAAGATATTTTTAGAGCATATAACTATGGCATTACAATGTGGCATTGTGGGTCTGCCCAACGTGGGCAAGAGTACCCTCTTCAACTGTCTGTCTAACGCCAAGGCACAGGCAGCCAACTTCCCCTTCTGCACCATCGACCCCAATGTGGGCGTCATAACCGTACCCGATGAGAGGCTCGCCAAACTGGCCGAGATTGACAAACCCAAGCGTGTGGTACCCACTACCATCGAGATTGTAGACATCGCAGGTCTGGTCAAGGGCGCATCGAAGGGCGAGGGCTTGGGCAACAAGTTTTTGGCCAACATTCGCAACACCGACGCAATTATTCACGTTCTGCGTTGTTTCGACGACAACAACATAACCCATGTAGACGGTAGCATCAACCCCGTGAGGGACAAAGAGATTATCGACACCGAGCTGCTGCTCAAAGACCTCGAAACAATCGAGGGGCGCATTGGCAAGACTCAGAAGCAGGCCGCAGGTGGCGACAAGGTGGCCAAGCGCCAGTATGAAATTCTGTGCCGCTACAAAGAGGCTATCGAGCAAGGCAAGGCTGCACGCACCGTAGAGATTGACAACAAAGAGGACGGCAAGTTTATCAACGAGCTCTGTCTGCTGACCAACAAACCCGTACTCTACGTCTGCAACGTCGACGAGGCGAGCATCATCAGTGGTAACGCCTATGTAGAGGCCGTAAGAGAGGCCATCAGCGAGGAGAATGCCGAGTTGTTGGTTGTGGCAGCCGCCACCGAGGCCGAGATTGCCGAGTTGGAGAGCTACGAGGAGAGGCAGATTTTCCTCGAAGAGTTGGGCATCAGCGAGTCGGGCGTGAGCCGCCTTATCAAGGGCGCATACAAGTTGCTCGGTCTGGAGACCTTCTTCACCACTGGTGCCGACGAGTCGAGGGCTTGGACCTACACCAAGGGCTACAAGGCTCCACAGGCCGCAGGCGTTATCCACACCGACTTTGAGCGTGGCTTTATCCGTGCCGAGGTCATCAAGTATGCCGACTATGTTGCTCTGGGCAGCGAGAAGGCTTGTCGCGAGGCTGGCAAGATTGGCATCGAGGGCAAAGAGTATGTCGTTCAGGATGGCGACATTATGCACTTCCTCTTTAACGTCTAACGTCTAACGTCTAACGTCAATTAAAAACAAAGCTATATATGGATAGGAAAGTAAGAGTTCGTTTTGCGCCATCACCTACGGGCGCACTCCACATTGGCGGTGTTCGTACCGCCCTTTACAACTACCTCTTTGCACGTCAGAGGGGTGGCGATTTTATTCTCCGCATCGAGGACACCGACTCGACCCGCTACGTTCCTGGGGCCGAGGAGTACATTATGGAATCGCTCGCCTGGTGTGGTATCAAAATCGACGAGGGCGTGAACGAGGGTGGCCCACACGCCCCCTATCGCCAGAGCGAACGTAAAGAGATTTACCTCAAATATGCCCTGCAACTTGTCGAGTCGGGCAACGCCTACTACGCTTTCGACACCCCCGAAGAGCTCAACGCACTGAGGGCCGAGCTGGAGGCCAAAGGCGAGACATTCTGCTACAACCACGCTGTGCGTGAGCAGTTGGCCACCTCGCTGAGGTTGAGTGCCGAGGAGGTCGAGGAGCGCAAGGCTCGTGGCGACCAGTGGGTTATCCGCTTCAAGATGCCCGAGAACGAGGTGGTAGAGATGGACGTCCTGATTCGTGGCCACGTCGAGATGAACACCTCGACGCTTGATGACAAGGTGCTCTACAAGTCGGCCGATGCACTGCCCACCTACCACTTGGCAAACATCGTAGATGACCACCTGATGGAGATTTCGCACGTTATTCGTGGCGAGGAGTGGTTGCCTTCGCTGCCCCTGCACTACCTGCTCTACCGCGCCTTTGGTTGGGAGGATACCAGGCCCGAGTTTGCCCACCTGCCCCTGCTGCTCAAACCCACAGGTCAGGGCAAGTTGAGCAAGCGCGATGGCGACAAGATGGGCTTCCCCGTATTCCCCTTGCGCTTTGTGGCCCCCACGGGCGAGGTATCGAGGGGTTACCGCGAGGATGGCTACTTCCCCGAGGCATTTATCAATATGCTGGCTCTGCTGGGCTGGAATCCTGGCACCGAGCAGGAGATATTCTCGATGGACGAGCTGATTGAGGCCTTCTCGTTGGAGAGGGTTGGCAAGTCGGGCGCACGCTTCAGCCCCGACAAGGCTCACTGGTTCAACGCACAGTATATGCACACCCGCGACAACAACGAGCTGGCCGACATCTACACCGCACAGGTGGAGGCCAAGGGCTACACCATTTCGCGCGAGAGTGCTGTGGCTATCGTGTCGCAGATAAAGATGAGGGCCACCTTCCCCGAGGAGTTCTGGGCCCTGTCGTCGTTCCTCTTCGAGGCACCTGCGGCCTACGATGAGAAGGCTACCAAGAAGTACTGGAAACCCACTGCCCCTGCAGTGATTGCACAGCTCCGCGAGCAGTTGGCCCAGATGGACCAGTTTGGTGTGGCCGATATGGAGCAGACCATTGGCGGATGGATTGCAGCCAACGAGATACCTATGGGCCTGATTATGAACGCTTGGAGGTTGTGCATCGTGGGCGAGCCCAAAGGCTTCGGTATGTACGATATGTGTGCCGTACTGGGCAAGGATGAGACTCTGCGCCGCCTCGATGCAGCACTCGCTGCGCTGCCCCAGGCCGAATAATCTGAAAAAATATGAAAAAAGTGGCCCCAAGATGCAACTTTTTGGGGCCCTTTTGCGTCATATAGGAAAAGGGGGTACGAAATACCTCCGCCCCACCCCTAAACCAACACTAAACAACAGAGGCTTATGAAGTCAAAATTTCTCATCAAACTGCTCTCGTTGCTCGGCTTTTCGACCGTAGCCACATCGTGCGAACTCGTTAACGAGATTGGCGGCGGAGGTGCCGTGTGTATGTATGGCACCCCCAGCGCAAGTTATGTATTCAATGTAGACGTAAAGGACGCCGACACCAATACCCCTATTGAAGGTATGAGAGTGAGCGTAGTGCGCGAAATTTCGCTGTATAACCAAGAGACCGGCAAACACGACATTGAGGCTCTTGACACATTGGCATACGAATTGACCAATGATAAAGGCAAGGCAACTCTGTTCTTAGACCGCGATCTGCCCACCAGCTCACACCTCATCATTGCCGACGACATTGACGGAGCCGAAAATGGTGGCCTCTACTCGACCGTCAGCACCGAGGTTTTAACCCAAGCAGACGACTACAAAAACCCAGGGTCAAGCGGATGGTTTGATGGTACAGCAACTCACAATGTAACATTCAGCATCACCAAACTGGACGAGTAATCCTATCGCAATGCAACGGAGCAACACCTTTTGCGTGTCGCTCCGTTGTTTTTTGGAGTAGTTTTAGTTCTCCTCTCCCTAATATGCCGAGGTGTACAATTTTACACACTCTATAGACAGCATTTCATCGGCATACACAAATTTCACCCCAAACAAGCACCTATTGGCTCAATAATTTGCATTTTCACACATTTTGTATTATATTGCGCTTGACAACTTAATTTGGGGGGTGTCCCCCACCTTTAACCTCCTAAATACTTACAATTATGAAAAGATTCTTACTTTTTGCACTACTGCCAATGTTGTTGGTGGGGTGCGAGCCTGGCGAACCCACTAATAACGAGTATCTAAAACCCTGTAAATGGAATGTATATACCGCACATAATGGCGCTTCTTATAGAGCTCCAAAGTTGTTTGTTAGATTTGATTACGAACATCCGGTAGGGATAGAAAAAAAGTGGGAAACACTTAATGTAGAGTTTTGGAGTAATCAAGAGGTATTTCCATTAGCATTGGGTTATGACGGTAGTACATTTATTTATCACAAATCACCTTATCCAGAAGACCATATTGGAATAGTAATCACAAAGGAGGATTACAAATACGAACTTTACAAAGAATTTGCTACGACAGCCCAGTTATTTCATTTGGGTGAGCAATTAACCTATGATGAAAATGCCAATGTTTACATTCACGCCGAGGTGGTTGATGTGATTATTACCGCAGATGTTCCTTTGTTTGGTCGTGAGACTGGTAGCAATCTGGTGGATAAATTTGGCATAATGTGTATTCACGAGTTGGTCGATTTTGCCACATACGACGTGTTAGACACCGCGTTAAAAGTGCAAACAGTGGAAAAAATCAAGAAAACTCTACTGCAAGAGGTATATGGTTTACAACTCGTAGAGATACCAGAGGAGCAATACGACAAGGTGACATTCACTATCACAATGGACATACGCCGCCCCGACGACAAATTGGTGGCGCTCACCAACAACATAACCGTAGAGTTTGAGAACTAACACTCAATAACAATAGCTATGAAGTCTAAACTTACACTCAAGTTGCTCTCGTTGCTCGGATTCTCGGGTGTGGCAACCTCGTGCGGATTTCTTGGAGCAGCCGAATATGGATGTCCCAGTGCCGACTACGTCTTTAACGTAGAGATAAGAGATGTTGCAACCGACACCCCCATAAAGGGTATTCGCGTGGGGGCTGTTAATCGCTACAAACAGCAAGTATACAATCCCGTAACCGGTGCCTACGAGCCTACGGGAGTGATTGTTGCCGACACCCTTTCGGCCAGCTACACATCCAACTCGGGCAAAGCCACCATCAAGTACTCCGGCTTTCCGACCAACACTCACGAGATAGTAGCGGTCGACGTAGATGGCGACAAGAATGGCGGCACATTTGCGCCTGCAAGTGTCGAGCTATTTGTCAGCCACAACGACTACGAAGATGGCGACGGCAACTGGCACGAAGGCACCGCCACCACCGATGTTACAATCAAACTGAGCCGCCAAGAGCCCCAAAGCGAGGAGTAACCACCCCACTTGGGGGCACACCCAACAACACAAAGCATCCGAGCCACCAACAACTCGGATGCTTTGTTTTTATGTATCGGGCAAGGTACGCTACCTCTTGGTCGAAGCCCTCAGTCCCTCTATAACGCTATGGGTGAAGCCTGCGGCCTCCATTGCATTGAGGCCCTTGATGGTGAGGCCGCCAGGTGTGGTTACGCGGTCAATCTCGACCTCGGGGTGGCTATCATTGGCAGCAAGCACATCGACCGCTCCTCGCAGAGTCTGCATAACGATACGTTTGGCATCGTCGGCCCTAAAGCCCAGTTCAACGCCACCCTCCATAGCTGCACGAACGTAGCGCAGGGCATAGGCAATGCCGCACGAAGCAAGCGACGTGCCCGCAGCAATCTGTCCCTCCTCGACCAGCATAGCCTCGCCAAGCTCGCCAAAGATATCGAGTAGCACCCTATCCTGTGCCTCGGTAGAGCGAGCCGAAGCGATAAAGGTCATACTGCTCATAGTGGCAATGGCGGTATTGGGGATAATAAGGTATGTGGTGGGCACTCCCCCATCGCCCCTATCGAGCCACTCGGTAAGTTGGGCAATGCCCAGTCCGCCAACCATCGAGGCAACGCTCTGGCGCGAGTAGTCGAGGTGTGGCCTAATCTCGCCGAGCACCCCCTCAACCTTCCAAGGCTTAACGGCCAGCACAACCATATCGGCCGAAGCAGCCGCCTGGCAGTTGTCGGTAGTAGTGTTAATATCGGGAAACTCCTCTTTGAGGGCATCGAGCTTTGCGGTCGATGGGTTTGCGACGTAGATGTCGGCCGTAGGTATGATAGTGCCCTTTGCCAGTCCACGCGCCAACGCTCCACCCATATTACCTGCTCCAATTATAGCTATCTTCATATCGTTTAGCAATTAATGACTCCACAAATATAGCACCTTTAGGCCACGAAACAAAAACAAAAAGGACAGTACCTTGGGTACTATCCTTTTGCCCTTGGAGCGGAAAACGGGACTCGAACCCGCGGCCCTTGGCTTGGGAAGCCAATGCTCTACCAACTGAGCTATTTCCGCATAGTGAAGCCAAATTATCGCAACATTGCTGCCAATTCAGCCCCACAAATATACAACTTTATACGTTATGTTGTACTACTCACCGTCAAAAATTGTGTTCAAAACGTATGCCAAGCGGTAGCCACCATTGAGCAACTGCTGTTCCAGCAAGGGGCTAAAATCATACACAAACTGATAAGACAATTTTGGCTCCTCGCCCAGTTTCTCAACATACTCATACACATCAGCCGCATACTCAACAGTCTCAACAAACCACTCCTCGGGGGTGCCGCTCATCACTGCTGCCTTATACTCGGCACTGGTGCGGTCGAGGTGGTCGGTCCACTCGCTATAGCTCCACTTGCGAGCCGACTCAACAATCTTGCTATCCCACACCGAGTGAAGATTTGTCGTGCGGCCAAACCACTTAACTTTCACACGGTTACCGCCAAGGTCGCTCAACCTGCCCGAGTGCATTGGGCAGTGCATATCGCCCACCATATGGACAAGCATCTTCACATAGTCGACCTTCATACTATCGGTCAGATTGTCGTAGTTATTAGCCAGCTGGTCGGCCAGTTTGGTCACAGCCACCACCAC
Source organism: Tidjanibacter sp. (assembly GCA_045543795.1). Lineage (GTDB taxonomy): Bacteria > Bacteroidota > Bacteroidia > Bacteroidales > Rikenellaceae > Tidjanibacter. The sequence goes on along the minus strand of JAZPXV010000013.1, from coordinate 1,073 downwards.
GTCGCCATTCTCGTTCTTGGGCATAGTCTGGTAGGTGTAGCCCTTATCCACATTGGCGTAGTGCCAAGTCTTGGTCTGGTTGTAGCCATACTCCCAATAGGGCGAGTTCTGGATATTGTCCATCCACGACGAGTAGTAGACAATCGAGCGGCCTTCGAGCAGTCGGTCTATCTCTTGGCGAGCCTTGTCGGTCAGGTGACGCTCGGCAATGGCGGCAATTACATCGTGGCCAGTGGGGCCCCAGCCAAACGAGCTAAAGGTATTGAGCGCCATCGCAAGGCTCAACACTATGGTTGCAAATTTCTTCATTGTTTGGGGTGTTTTATTTGATGATTATTTTTAGGTTTACTGATTCATCGTAACGAGCAGTTCTTCGTTGCTCTCGGTATTTTGCATATGTTTCATCATCACCTCCATTGCCTCTACCGAGTTCATATCGGCCAGGTAGCGGCGCAGAATCCAGGTGCGTTGGAGCACCTCTTTTGAGGTGAGAAGGTCTTCCCTACGAGTGCCGCTGGCTGTAACATCTACTGCAGGGTAGATACGTTTGTTGGCCAGTTTGCGGTCGAGCTGCAACTCCATATTGCCCGTACCCTTGAACTCCTCGAAAATAACCTCGTCCATCTTCGAGCCAGTATCAATAAGGGCCGTAGCTATAATGGTCAGCGAGCCGCGCTCTTCGGTCTTACGGGCTGCACCAAAGAACCTCTTGGGTTTGTGGAGTGCATTGGCATCGACACCACCCGAGAGCACCTTGCCCGATGCGGGCTGAACGGTGTTGTAGGCCCTGGCGAGGCGAGTAATCGAGTCGAGCAGAATGACCACATCGTGGCCACACTCGACCATACGTTTAGCCTTTTCGAGCACCATCTCGGCCACCTTTACGTGGCGCGAGGCCTGCTCGTCGAAGGTCGAAGCCACAACCTCGGCCTTCACGTGGCGAGCCATCTCGGTAACCTCCTCGGGACGCTCATCGATAAGGAGCACTATCATATATACCTCGGGGTGGTTGTCTGCAATGGCGTTGGCTATAGACTGCATAAGCATCGTCTTACCAGTCTTAGGCTGCGCCA
>JAZPXV010000012.1:0-20173 GCA_045543795.1 Tidjanibacter sp. | reverse complement strand
ACCCGTATGGTTCTGAAACAGAAGCTCGTCGATTATATCAAGGAGCAGTTCCGTGAGACATGGTTGAAGAACCAGGGTGATCCCTCACGTGTGGTTTCGCTGCTGGAGAAGATGAACCCCAATGCACTGGTCATCGGCTTCTGCCGTCGCTTCGCCACCTACAAGCGTGCCCACCTGCTCTTCACCGACGAGGCTCGTCTGTCGAAGATTGTCAACGATCCCGAGCATCCCGTCATCTTCCTCTTCGCCGGTAAGGCTCACCCCGCCGACGGTGCAGGTCAGGGACTCATCAAGAAAATATACGAGATATCGCAGCGTCCCGAGTTCCTCGGCAAGATTATCTTCCTCGAGGACTATGACTTCCTGCTGGCCCGCCGATTGGTGAGCGGCGTAGACATCTGGATGAATACGCCCACACGTCCTCTTGAGGCTTCGGGTACCAGCGGCGAGAAGGCTGTGATGAACGGCGTAATGCAGTTCAGCGTGCTCGACGGCTGGTGGGTTGAGGGCTACAAAGAGGGTGCTGGTTGGATGCTGCCTATGGAGCGCACCTATGCCGACCAGAACCACCAGAACGAGCTCGATGCCGAGATGATCTACCGCACTATTGAGGAGGAGATTGTTCCACTCTACTACAACCGCGACAAAGACGGTATGCCTCACGGCTGGATTGAGAGTATGAAGAGCTGTATCGCCGACATCGCCTCGAACTTTACCACCAATAGGATGATTACCGACTATGAGGAGCGTTTCTACAATCCTCTGTTCGAGCGCTACAAAAAGGTTGTCAAGGGCGACTACCTGTTGGCTAGGGAGATTGCCGCTTGGAAACGCAAGGTGAGTGCCGTTTGGGACAAGGTGAGGGTACTCGAGACCAAGACCGCCGATATGGGCAAGCAGCCCTTCGTGGTGGGTGGCAACTACCGCTTTGAGGTGAGCGTAGATGTTGACACTCTGCGCCCCGAGGATATTGGCGTAGAGCTGCTGCTGGCAAGCCAAATTGACCGCGGTCAGGATGTCAAGATTGCCGACAAGGTTGAACTGTCGGTAGTGAGCGTTGAGGGCTCGAAGGTTACCTACGCTGTGGATGCTCTGATGGAGCACACCGGTTCGTATGACGTGGCACTGAGGGTGTTCCCCAAGAACCCCAACCTGCCCTACCGTATGGACTTCGCACTGGTTAAGTGGGCGTAAGCAACACGAAAGACAAGCATAAATAGTGGGCCTGCACAGCTTCTGAACGAGGAGGCTGTGCAGCACCCGTATAAAAAACATAGGTTAGGCTTGAAAGGTTTTGTAGTGCCATAGGGTAGGCCGCAAGAGGCTGAGGAATAATAGATTGAACGTGGCACTACGGATGATTGTCAAGATGACAAGGGGCCGAGGGTGAGTTGGCCGACGGCCTGATGATAGTAAGAAGACGAAGAGGAAATAAACGAGAAGAAAACAGTAAACTAAATTTATAAATTTTTTATGGCAGAACTTACATTTGACAAGAACAGTCTGGGTAACTTGGAGTATTCGCTCCAAAGAGAGATGCTCTCGACCAATCGTACGGGCGGCTATATGAGTACCACCATTGTCTGCTGCAATACGCGCAAGTATCACGGCTTGATGGTGTGCCCCATTAGCGAGACCGACGACAAGAGCTACGTTCTGCTCTCGTCGCTCGACGAGACCGTTATTCAGCACGGCGAACCTTTCAACCTGGCGTTGCACCGTTTCCCTGGTATCTATGAGCCTCGCGGCCATAAGTATATCGTGGATTTCGAGTACAACCCCACTCCCACCATCACCTACCGAGTAGGTGGTGTACTCTTGAAGAAGGAGATTCTGTGGCGACAGCACACCAGTCACCCCAGGCTCTTCATTCGCTACACTCTGCTCGACGCACGCAGCGAGACTACACTGCGCCTGCGCCCCTACCTGGCCTTCCGCGAGAAACACTCGCTCAGCAAGGCCAATATGTATGCCAACGGCCACTCGTGGGACATCAAGGGCGGTGTTAAGTGCCGTCTGTACGAGGGCTTCCCATTCCTGCATATGCAGTGCTCGGACCCTATGGCCGAGTTTGTGGCAGCCCCCGACTGGTACTACGACTTTGAGTATGCCGAGGAGTACAAGCGCGGCTACGACTGCCACGAGGATCTGATGACCAATGGCTACTTTGAGGTTAAGCTGCAGAAGAATGTACCCCTGGTGTTCTCGGCCTCGTTGGAGGAGATTGACCCCGAGCAGTTGCACGCAGCCTTTGACAAGGAGCTCTCGGAGAGGAACAACAAGATTGACTTCATCTCGATGTTGCGTCACTCGGCCCACCAGTTTGTGGTGCGCTCGAATGGCAAGAGCGGCGTCGTGGCAGGCTACCCCTGGTATGGTCGCCAGTTGAGAGATACCTTTATGGCTCTGCCTGGCATTACCCTGGCACAGGGCGATGTGCAGGCGTGCGAAGATGTGCTCGACACTGTGGTAAGCGAGATGGAGGGCGGCACCTTTGCTAACCTTTACTCGGCCGATGCAGGATTGTGGATGATTTGGGCAATCCAGCAGCTCGGCGAGCAGTGCGGCCACAAGAAGGTGTGGAAAAAGTATGGCAGCGTGGTGAAGGAGATTCTGGAGGCTTACCGCTTGGGCCGCAATGGCTATGTAAGGCTCGACGACAATGGCCTCATTTGGGCTTCGCACCCCGACTACGCGCTGACCTGGATGAATGCCGAGGTAGACGGCAAACCCTTGACCCCCCGCAATGGCTACGCTGTTGAGGTTGAGGCCCTGTGGTACAACGCCGTTTGCTACGCGCTGGACAATGCCGACAAGAAGTTTGTGGCCCAGTGGAGCGAGATTCCCGAGAGGACCAAAGCCAGCTTTGTCGAAAAATTCTGGCTGGCCGACGGCTACCTGGCCGACTATGTAGACGAGCAGGGTGCCAACCAGTTTATACGCCCCAACCAGATTGTGGCTTGCTCGATGACCTACAAGATGTTGAGCCTTGTGCAGCAAGAGGCTGTGTCGGATGTGGTTAAACGCCACCTGCTCACCCCCAAAGGTCTGCGTAGCCTCTCGCCACGCAACCCCCTCTACAAAGGCCGCTATGGTGGCGACCAGAAAGAGCGCGACCTGGCTTATCACCAGGGTAGCGTGTGGGTATGGCCTCTGGAGCACTACGTTAAGGCCAAATTCGACGTTCAGGGTGTAGGCTTCTTGGCCAAGGCCGAGGAGATACTCGAGAACTTTGAGGAGGATATGAGCCAAAATGGTATCGGCTCGATTGCCGAAATCTACGAAGCAGACCCACCACACGAGGCACGAGGCGCTATGTCGCAGGCGTGGAGCGTGGGCGCAGTCTTGCGTATCTATCAGATGGTTAAAAAACAGAAAAAATAGGGTCGCCGTATGAGAGTTTTAATGTTTGGATGGGAGTTTCCTCCCCATATTGCAGGTGGTCTGGGTACCGCTTGCTACGGCCTGACACGAGGTCTGGCTCGTAACGGTGTAGAGGTAATCTTTGTGGTCCCCAAAGCCTATGGCGACGAGGATCAGCGATTCATCAGGGTTGTCAATGCCAGCGATGTCGATGCAGTCTACACCGCAGGCGAGAGCGACAGCGAGATTTGGAAGCACGTCAAGTTTATGGAGATTAACTCCAATATGGTGCCCTACATCTCGCCCGAGCAGTTTGAGCGAGAGCGCAAGCATAGCCAAAAGGTCGGCACCGTTCACAACGTGGGCGACGTTTGGCGCGAGCGCTACAACTTCTCTGGTAAGTATGGCGCAAACCTGATGGAAGAGGTTGCACGCTATGCGCTGGTGGCCCGTCAGGTGGCTATCGAGTTGGAGGGACAGTTTGACGTTATCCACGCCCACGACTGGCTCACCTACTACGCAGGTATCGCAGCCAAAGAGGTTTCGGGCAAACCACTGGTGGTGCATATGCACGCAACCGAGTATGACCGAAGCGGCGAGAACATCAATACCCAAACCTACGCCATCGAGCGTGGTGGTATGGAGGCTGCCGACCTGGTTATGGCCGTAAGTAACCTCACGCGCAATATTATTATAAATAAGTATGGTATACCAGCCGAAAAGGTCATTACCGTTCACAACGCTGTGCGCTTTGCCGACAACAATATGGAGGAGGAGCGTGGCGTGAAGGACAAGATTGTAACCTTCCTCGGCCGTATTACCTATCAGAAGGGCCCCGACTACTTTGTCGAGGCAGCCGCTAAGGTGCTCAAACGTACCCCCAATGTGAGGTTCGTTATGGCAGGTAGCGGTGATATGATGAACCACGTCATTCGTCGTGTGGCAAGGCTCGGTATTGCAGACCGCTTCCACTTCACTGGCTTCCTCAAGGGTGCCGATGTGCAGAAGATGTTTGCGCTGGGCGACGTTTACGTTATGCCCTCGGTGAGCGAGCCCTTTGGTATCTCGCCCCTGGAGGCAATGAAGTCGAACGTACCCACCATCATCAGTAAGCAGTCGGGTGTGGCCGAGGTTTTGGACTACGCCGTTAAGGTTGACTACTGGGATGTAGACGCAATGGCCGATGCTATCTATGGTCTGGTTACCTATCCTGCTCTGAGCGAGCTGTTTGCTCGCAAGGGCTTGGAGGAGGTTACGGGCCTCAAATGGAACAATGCAGCTGCCAAGATTAAGGCAGGATACGAACGTGTAATCAACGAGCAGAATAAATAACAATACACAATCACACAGCATATTATGAAAACAGTATCGCTATATTTTCAGGTTCATCAGCCTCTGAGGCTCAAAACTTATAGGTTCTTCAATATGGGCAAGGACCACAACTATCTCGACGTGTCGGTCAACCGCTCGATTATGCAGCGCGTGGCTGCCGAGTGCTACCTGCCTATGAACAACCTGCTGCTCCGACTCATCAAAGAGATGGAGGGCAAATTCAAAGTAACTTTCTCAATTTCGGGCTTGGCTATCGAGCAGTTCCGTAGCTACACCCCCGAGGTGCTCGACAGCTTCCGCGCTCTGGCCGAGACTGGCTGCGTAGAGTTCTTGGCCGAGACCTACTCGCACTCGCTCTCGTCGCTCATCTCACCCACCGAGTTCAAGAAAGAGGTCGATGCACACATCGCTCTGATGAAGGAGGAGTTTGGCTATACCCCCACCGCATTCCGCAATACCGAGCTCATCTACTCGGACCAGATTGGCGAGCAGGTTGCCGCAATGGGCTTCCGCACTATGCTGGCCGAGGGTGCCCGCCATGTGTTGGGTTGGAAGAGTCCCAACTTTGTCTATGCCAACGCTTTGGACTCGAAGTTGCGCCTGCTTATGCGTAACTACAAGCTGAGCGACGACATTGCTTTCCGCTTTTCGAATCAGGGATGGGGCGAGTGGCCTCTGACTGCCGAGAAGTATGCAGGCTGGATTGCCGACGAGAATACCTCGGGTGAGGTTATCAACCTCTTTATGGACTACGAGACCTTTGGCGAGCACCAGAAGGCACAGTCGGGTATCTTCGACTTTATGGCAGCTCTGCCTAAGGCTATGTTGGCCACTGGTCAGCTGGAGTTCAAGACCGTAACCGAGAGCGCCGCATCTCACCAGCCCACAGGCGTTCTGTACTGTATGCACGCAATGTCGTGGGCCGACGAGGAGCGCGACGTGACCGCTTGGTTGGGTAACGAGTTGCAGAACGAGGCGTTCAAGAAACTCTATGGCTTGGAGGAGAAGGTAAATGCTCTTAACTCGCCCGACTTCAACTACGTTTGGAACTTTATGAAGGCTTCGGACCACTTCTACTATATGGCTACCAAGTGGTTCTCGGACGGCGACGTTCACAGCTACTTCAACCCCTACGACTCGGCCTACACCGCCTTTATTAACTATATGAACGTGTTGAGCGACTTCGACATCGAGTTGGAGAAGGCTCTGGCAGAGAAGGGCGTAGAGGTTGCCGAGCAACCTGCCGAGAAAGAGGCCAAGAAGGCTCCCGCAACCAAGAAAGCACCTGCAAAGAGTGCTGCTGCCCCCAAAAAGGCCACTGCTGCCAAGAAACCTGCGGCTAAAAAGACCGCTACCAAAAAGGTAGCTGCAAAGTAGCCGATTTGTCAGGTCGACATATCAACGCAAAAAGGGCTCGGAGAGTTAAACTCTCCGAGCCCTTTTGGTATTGTTGGTGGAAAAACTATCTCTCTGGGGTGGGGGCTATTCGTAATTGGCGCTGGCAATGGCTACGGTTGCCACGCTTATGCGCACATCTTTGCAGGCTGCAAGCAGGGCCTCGGCACAGGCGGTTATGGTGGCTCCAGTGGTGAAAACATCATCTACAAGCAATATGTGTTTGCCCTCGAAGCGCTCGGGGTGGCGCACCTTAAATATGCCCGACACGTTTTGCCACCTCTCGTGATAGGCGCGTTGGGCCTGATTGGCGTTGTTGCGCACACGCACCAGGTTGCCAGTCGATAGCTTGGCCTCGTAGACCGCGGCAATACCCTCAGCAATGTAGGCAGATTGGTTGTAGCCACGGCGCACCAACTTGGTGAAGTGGAGCGGAACGGGCACAATGACGTCGATGTCGTAGTAGAGGTTGCTGTCGAGCATCTCGCTACCAAGCATATGGCCAAACTCGAGGGCTATACGCCAGGCCGAATCGTACTTGAATTGGTGAATGGCCTTCTGCCAGCCGCTACCCTTTACGAAGTGAATCAGGGCGGTGGCTCGCTCGATGGGAACAATGCCCCAAAAGCGGCGAAACATTGGGTTGTCGGCCTGGGCAGTGTAGTTGGTGCGAGGCATATCGGCCATACACTTGACACACAACAGTCGCTCGCCCTCAAAGAGCAGTCGCCCACACACAGGACAGGTGGGCGGAGCGAATAGGTAGGCAATGTTGAGGAGCAAAGACATTTGTTTGTAGGATTTAGAGTATCTGACTGTTATGCAGGGTCGACGTTGACCGACGTGGATATGCGGCGCACCACCTTGTCGCGACCAAACTCTACCAGCGCCTGGTTTATGAGAGCCTTTACCTCGGCAGGCGAAACTCCGCGCTCGATGCGTACCATAATCTCCAGTATAAATACATCACCCAGTTTGCTCACAACGGGTGGGTGGGCGTCGGTAACAGCCTCTGGGCCAATGAGCTCCTTGAGCCTGCGGGCCAACTTGCGAGCTCCAAAGGTGACCAGCTCGGCCGAGGTGTGGCGCAGGCTGATGTTGATGATACGAGCAAAGGGTGGATAGCCAAACGCCTCGCGGTCACGCAGTTGGGTGCGTGCCATAGCGTAGTAGTCACCCGAGGCAGCCTGGATTATGGTATGGTTGGTGGGTTGGGCGGTCTGTATTATGGTGCGGCCCTGGGCGTCTTTGCGCCCTGCACGCCCTGCAATCTGCACTATAGTCTGGAAGGTGCGCTCGTCTGCCCTGAAGTCGGGGCGGCAGAGTAGATTGTCGGCATTGAGCACCCCCACAACCGAAACCCCCTCGAAGTCAAACCCTTTGGTAATCATCTGCGTGCCTACGAGTATGTCGGTCTGGCCGCTCTCGAAGGCGCGTATGACCGACCTCATTCGCGAGGCCGACTGGGCCACGTCGCCATCAAGACGGGCTACGCGAGCAGTGGGGAACATCTCGGCCACGCACTCCTCAATCTTCTCGGTACCAAAGCCTTGTGGCAGTGGCTCGGCCACCTTGCACGATGGGCATTTGTGGGGTGCGGGCTCGCTGTGGCCACAGAGGTTGCAGCGCAACTTGTCGCCCTTCTTGTAGTAGGTGAGCGTTACGCCACACTGGGGACAACGGCCGCTCCAGCCGCAGTCGGGACACTCGATATAGGGTGCAAAGCCACGACGATTCTGGAACAGCATCACCTGGCGACCTTCGGCCAGGGCGGTGCGTATCTCGTCGGCCAACTCTTTGTTTATGTGGCCCTTGCGTTCGCCACGCTTGGCCGAGCGAATGGTGTCAGAGATGGTTACTTGTGGGAATTGCCCCTCGCCATAGCGCTCGTCGAGCCTGACGTAGCCATAGCGGCCCGTGTAGGCGTTGTAGAAACTCTCCAGCGAGGGCGTTGCGCTACCCAATATGGTCTTGGCCCCCAGGTTGTGGGCAATCCACACAGCCGTATCGCGAGCCGAGAAGCGCGGCGCAGGGTCCTCTTGTTTGAAACTGCTGTCGTGCTCTTCGTCTACGATTACAAGGCCCAAGTTGTTGAGTGGCAACAGTATGGCCGAGCGTGTGCCGACCACAATTTGCCCTCCGTCGCTACGGCTCAAGCGTATGTAGGTCTCCGTTCGGGCGCGAGAGGTTAGGTGTGAGTGGTAGACCGTCAGCCCCTCGCCAAAGGCGGTGCGCAGTCGTTCGATAAGTTGCTCGGTAAGGGCCAATTCGGGCAGCAGGTAGAGCACCGAGCGCCCCTCGGCCAGGGTTTTGGCCGCAAGCGAGATGTATAGTTCGGTCTTGCCACTGCCCGTAACTCCGTGGAGCAGAACACTCTGGTGGCGGCCGAAGTTCTGGTTTATGGCATCGAGCGCTGTTGTCTGGGCTTCGGATAGGGTGGTGTGGCTAATCAGCTCGGCCGCAATCTCGCGCGTTGAGCGCTCAACGCGAGCCACTTGCAGCAATCCACCCTCGACCAGTTTGTTTATTACGGCAACCGAGGCCTCCATCGCTCGGCGGGCAATGGCGCCTCCAGTGAAAATCTTGTCGGTGCCCACCTTGTCGCAGAACTCCATCATTGCGGCATACTGCGCCTTGCGTCGCGGCAGCAGCGTCTCGAGGGCCTGCGAAAGGGCCTCCTCCGAGTGCACCCCCTCGGCAAGCGAGAGCATCTGCTCGCAGCCAAGCGAAAAGACCTCGTTGGTGAATAGGTCGTGGTTCTCGGCGTTGGGCTTGAGCAGCGACGGCAGGGCCGCCCTCATAACCTCGCCCTCGGTACACATATAGTAGTCGGCAATCCATCTCCACAGGGCCAGTTGCGAAGGGCTGGCCAGAGGCTCGGAGCGCACCACCGACAGCACACTCTTAATCCTCTTGAATGGTGGGCGAACGGTGTGGATGCGGCTTATGATACCCGTATAGACCTTACCCTCGCCCAGCGGAACGGCCACGCCGCTACCCACATCGACAACCTCGGCCAGCTCGTCGCCAATGGCAAACGAGAGGGGCCTGAGGGCCAGCGGAAGGATTATGTCGGCGTAAAGAGTGGACATAGTTTTGGCAAATTTGGCCCTTTTGGGGGGCGAGTTGCAAAATGGGTGTTTATTTATTTACAAAAATAGATAAAAATCACGAGAAAAATCGTACCTTCGTGGGCGAAATATAATGTTTGAAAAAGAATGACTATTGCTAAACCTAATTGGAAGGAGGCCCTTCTGTTCGTCAGAGATATCATTGTGATTACCTTTGGCGTTGTTCTCTATGCTTTTGCGTGGACAGGCGTTATTATGCCTGCCGAAGGTGTCGGTGGTGGTGCAACGGGTTTCTCGTTGCTTGTTTACCACTTGACAGGTGGCGCCAATGGCGGTGTGCCTATTGGTATTACCTTCTTTATTTTTAATGCTTTCTTTGGTGCAATATGCGTGTGGCTGCTGGGTGCCAAGTTTGGCATCAAGACGCTCTATGCCATCCTGATGACCTCGGTGATGATGACTCTGTTCCAGGAGATTATGCCCCCCGAGATGAACATCTTGGGCCTGGCCGACGACAAGCTGCTCTCGTCTATCCTGGGCGGTGTGTTGATGGGCTTCGGTGTGGCTATTGCGCTGCTGATGGGTGGCTCGACCGGTGGTAGCGACCTGGTGGCAATGATTGTCTGCAAGTTTAGCAACTTGAGCTATAGTCAGGTGGTGGTGATGGTCGATGTGTTTATTATTGGCGCTTCGTACTTCATCTTCAAGGATTGGTCGGTAACCATCTACGGTTTCTTGGTTACGGTGGTCTTTGGTTATGCCACGAACATTATCCTCTCGGGCGACAAGCAGTCGTTGCAGCTGTTTGTCCTCTCGAAGGAGTACGAGAAGATTGCCGACGATGTTACTACCAAGTTGCAGCGCGGTGTTACGCTGTTGGACGGTACGGGTTGGTATTCCAAAGCTCCCGTTAAGGTGATTATGATTGTATGCCGCAAGAGCGAGATGGGTATGATGATGCGTTGCATCAAGAGCGTAGACAGCAATGCCTTCATATCGGTGGCCAACGTAATGGGCGTCTATGGCGAGGGCTTCGACAAGTACAAAATCTCCAAGGCAGCACAAAAGACCGAGATTAAGGCCGTTAAGCGCAAATCGCAGAGCCTGGTTTAGGGCGCTGGGTTGAGGGCTAACTAACAAAAACTCCCAAAAGAAGATTTTTTATCAGCAAAAAATATAACAGACAGATATATGGCAAAAGAGTTTAAGAGATACTTGGTTACATCGGCACTTCCCTATGCCAATGGCCCCGTTCACATCGGCCACTTGGCAGGTGTCTATGTACCCTCGGACATCTATGTACGCTACCTCCGCTTGAGGGGCAAAGATGTCATTTGGGTGTGCGGTAGCGACGAGCACGGTGTGCCCATCACTATCAAAGCACGCAAAGAGGGTGTGAGCCCACAGGATATTGTAGACAAGTACAACGACATCATCAAGAGGTCGTTCGAGGGGCTGGGCATATCGTTCGATATCTATTCGCGTACCACCAGCCCAACGCACTACAAGACCGCCTCGGAGTTCTTCAAGACTCTGCACGACAAAGGCGTGTTTGTAGAGGCAACCTCGCAGCAGTACTACGACGAGGAGGCAAAGACCTTCTTGGCCGACCGCTACATTACTGGTACCTGCCCCCACTGCCAGAGCGAGGGTGCCTATGGCGACCAGTGCGAGAAGTGTGGCTCGACACTCAACCCCACCGACCTGATTAACCCCAAGAGTATGATTTCGGGCTCGGCACCTGTGATGAAAGAGACCACCCACTGGTACCTGCCCCTGGATAAATATGAGCCCAAACTGAGGGAGTGGATTCTGGAGAACCACAAAGAGTGGAAAACCAACGTCTATGGCCAGTGCAAATCGTGGCTCGATTTGGGCCTGCAGCCCAGGGCTGTGAGCCGCGACCTTAACTGGGGTATCCCCGTGCCCGTAGAGGGTGCCGAGGGCAAAGTGTTGTACGTTTGGTTCGACGCCCCCATTGGCTATATCTCGGCTACCAAAGACCTCACACCCGACTGGGAGAAGTACTGGAAGAGCGAGGATACCAAGATGGTACACTTCATCGGCAAGGACAACATTGTGTTCCACTGCATCGTATTCCCCACAATGCTGATGGCTCACGGCGACTATGTGCTGCCCGAGAATGTGCCCGCAAATGAGTTCCTAAACCTCGAGGGCGACAAGATTTCGACCTCGAAGAACTGGGCAGTATGGCTCAACGAGTACTTGGAGGATATGCCAGGCAAGCAGGATGTACTGCGCTATGTACTCTGCGCCAACGCTCCCGAGACCAAAGATAACGACTTTACCTGGAAGGACTACCAGGCTCGCAACAACAACGAGCTGGTGGCAGTGTTGGGCAACTTTGTAAACCGCGCACTGGTGCTGACTCACAAATACTACGGTGGCGTAGTGCCCGAGGCTGGCGAACTGACCGACTATGACAAGGAGATTTTGGCCGAGCTGCCCAAGATTCGCAAGTCGCTCGAGGAGAGTATCGAGAACTACCGCTTCCGCGAGGCCTTGAAGGAGGCTATGAATATTGCCCGACTGGGTAACAAGTACCTGGCCGACACCGAGCCCTGGAAGGTTGTTAAGACCGACCCCGAGAGGGTTAAGACCATACTGAACGTGGCACTGCAGATTGTGGCCAACACCACTGTGGCTATCGAGCCCTTTATGCCCTTCAGCGCCGAGAAGCTGACCCGTATGTTGGCTGTTGACCACCTGGAGTGGGATGTTATCGGCCAGAGCGACATCATCAAGGCCGGCCACACTATTGGTACTGCCGAGTTGCTCTTCGAGAAGATTGAGGACGAGGTGATTGAGCGCCAGATTAAGAAACTCGACGACGCCAAGAAGGCCAACCTGGCAGCCGCAGCCGAGGTGCCCGAGCAGAAAGAGAGTGTAACCTTCGACCAGTTTGGCCAGATGGACATCAGGGTGTCGACCGTGGTGGCTGCCGAGAAGGTTGCCAAGACCAAAAAACTGCTCAAGCTCACAGTCGATACTGGTATCGACACCCGTACTATCGTGTCGGGTATTGCCGAGTACTACACCCCCGAGGAGTTGGTGGGCCGCCAGATATTGGTGTTGGTCAACCTGCTGCCTCGCGAACTGAAAGGTATCACCTCTCAGGGTATGATTCTGATGTCGGCCGACGCTACGGGCCGCCTCACCCTGCTGGCTCCTACCGACAAGGTGCCCAACGGCTCACAGGTGGGTTAGTGTAGACCTCCTCAAAGAGGGTAGACAGAGTAGAGAAAACGAACCAAAAACATATAAAACACACACAAAAAACCTTAAAACTATTTAAGTGATGAAAGACATTAAATGGCAAGAGCTTGGTTTTAGCTATGTTAAGACCGACTACAACGTCCGCTGCGTATGGAAAGATGGCGCTTGGGGCGAGATTGAAGTTTCTGACAGCGAGTATCTGCCCATTCATATGGCAGCTACCTGCTTGCACTATGGCCAAGAGGTGTTCGAGGGCCTGAAAGCCTTCCGTGGTGTAGATGGCAAGGTGCGCATCTTCCGCTTGGAGGAGAACGCCAAACGTATGCAGAATTCGGGCGAGTATCTGCGTATGCAGGTGCCCAGCATCGAACTCTTTGAGCAGATGTGCGTTAAGGCTATCCAGGCCAACGCTGAGTACATTCCTCCCTATGGCACAGGCGCTTCGCTCTACCTGCGTCCACTGCTGATTGGTACTGGCGCACAGGTGGGTGTTAAGGAGTCGAACGAGTACACTTTTGTGGTGTTCGTAACCCCCGTAGGCCCCTACTTCAAAGAGGGCTTCAAGCCTATTACCGTTACTCTGGAGCGCTTGTATGATAGGGCTGCTCCCCACGGTACTGGTCACACCAAGGTGGGTGGTAACTACGCAGCAAGTATCGGCTCGGGCTCGCGTGCCCACGAGGCTGGCTTTGCAAACTGCCTCTATCTGGACCCCAGCGAGAAGAAGTATATCGACGAGTTTGGCGCTGCCAACTTCTTCGGCATCAAGGAGGGTAAGTATGTGACTCCCGACTCGCACTCGGTGCTGCCTTCGATTACCAATATGTCGCTGCGCACTCTGGCCGAGGACTTGGGCCTGAAGGTTGAGAACCGCCCCATTCCCGTTGAGGAGCTGGCTACCTTCGAGGAGACTGGTGCTTGCGGTACTGCGGCAGTTATCTCGCCCGTAGGTCGCATCTACGATCCTCTGACCCAGCAGTACTACGAGTATGGTACCGAGGCAGGTCCTTGGAGTGTTAAGCTGTACACCTTGTTGCAGGATATTCAGTACGGTCGTGCGGAGGATGTTCACGGCTGGACAAAGGTAATCGACTGCTAAAAAAACGCAAAGTAATTGGCGATTACGTCGTTGCACTGCGATAAACGCCCTCCTCATTTACGTCAAAGTAAACTGCGGAGGGCGTTTTCTTGTGCGCCTTGTACTCGCCTAATTATTTGCGTTTTTTGAGTCTTGGGGTGGTAAACTGCGGGGCATTTTTTATTTCGCAAGCCTTGCATTCATCTCTTTATTTGCGTTTTTTACCACTTCCGAAGGGCGTAATCATTAAGGACTTTAAGGTCATTAAGGCCCTTAGGGACTCTAAGGAAAATCATATAACTCCTATAACTCTTATAGGAGTTATATGACAAATAGGAGTTATAGGGGATTGACAGACCCCTCCGTCGCTTTGCGACACCTCCCCTAACTTAGGGGAGGAGTTTTTTTACGTTCCCTCTTACTCAAAAGGGGGAGTTGTTGTGAGTGCAGATGACTCTCCCCCTAAGGTAGGGGGAGTGGCCGTAGGCCGAGGGGGTCTGCCAATTCTCAATTCTCAATTTTCAATTCTCAATTCAAAAGAGGCGTTCCGCCTCTGCCTCTTTGCAACTGGGTTGCACAAAATGGGCGCTATCTTTGTGGGCGGTTAGCAAGATGATTGTCTGCCAATAACCAATATTTGTAACCAAATACCACAAAACGATATGATGGAAATACTGCATCTTATAAGCCAAATGGCACCCTATCTGCTGCTCGGCTTCGGCCTGGCAGGGGTGTTGCACGCATTTGTGCCCCAGGGGCTCTATGGCCGCTACCTGGGTGGGCGCTCGTTCCGCTCGGTGTTGTACGCCACCCTGTTGGGCATACCTCTGCCCCTCTGCTCGTGCGGAGTGATACCTACGGCAATGTCGCTGCGCAAGCAGGGAGCCTCGAAGGGTGCTACGGTGTCGTTTCTGATTGCCACACCCCAGACGGGTGTCGATTCGATTATCGCCACCTACTCGCTTATGGGCCTTCCCTTTGCGCTGGTGCGCCCTCTGGCCGCACTTGTTACGGCCATCTTTGGCGGAGCAATGGTCAACCGCTTTGGCTCAAACGAGGATGAAAAGGCGGAGGTGACTTCGGCCGAGGAGCAGTCGCACAAGGCACCCAAAGGCTTTTGGGCCAAGTGTGTCGAAGCGCTACGCTACGCCTATGTAGATATGATGCAGGATATTGGCAAGACTCTGTTTGTGGGCTTGGTGATTGCGGGGCTCATAACCCTGTTGCTGCCCGATGGATTCTTTGACGTCTTTAGCGACAACCCCCTGCTGGGTATGCTGGCGGTGCTGGTGGTGGCAATTCCTATGTATATTTGTGCTACGGGCTCGATTCCTATCGCTGTGGCCCTCATCCTCAAGGGGCTCTCGCCTGGTGCGGCATTGGTGATGCTTATGGCAGGCCCTGCGGCAAGTGCGGCTTCGGTGATGGTTGTGGGCAAGGTGCTGGGGCGTAGAACTCTGGTGGTCTACTTGGCGAGTATTATTATTGGTGCGGTGGCCTTTGGGCTGGGCATCGACTACCTGTTGCCTCGCGAGTGGTTTACGGCCAAGATTGTGGCCACAAGCAGTTGCCACGAGGATATGTCGTGGCTGGGTGTAGTCTGCACCGTGGTGCTGCTACTGCTGCTGGTCAACGCCTTGCTGATGCGCCACAGCCACAAGGGGCACGACCACAACTGCGAGTGCGGCGGCGGACATTGCGACGCCACAAAAGCAGAAGCACCTGCCGAGCGAGTGGTGACCATCGAGGGGCTACGCTGCAACCATTGCAAGGCCAATGCCGAGCGTGCGCTGATGGCCATTGAGGGGGTTGAGAGCGTGGTGATTGAGATGCCGACTGGGCGCACTACTATTGTGGGCGTAGCCAGCGATGCACATCTGCGCGAGGCCCTCGAACCGCTGGGATTTTCGATTAAGGCCGAATAATTGCGGTAGGTTGATGATAAAAATAAGGCGAGCAGCACAAAACTGCTCGCCTTATTCTATTGCTGTAAATAGGTCGGTTAGACTTTCCGACGTTAGACGTTAGACATTTTCGATTAGAAAATGTAGTTGGTACCGATGTTGATACCGCCCTTGCCGTCGCGCTTGTCGAAGGGTTTGCCATACTCGCACGAGATGATGAAGTTGTGGTTCATCACAATCTTCAAGCCCAAGCCTGCGCTGGCGTGAACACCGCCCCAGCCCTCGCCGGTGTAGAGCCCTGCCAACTTGCTCAGGTCGGTGCCCTGATTGTCGAACTCGTGGGGTTTGGTGATGATACCCATATCGACAAAGGGGTTGGTGGCTATGTACCAGTTCTGGTTGATGAAGCGGAACGAGACGAGTTTGATGCGAGCCTCTACGTTGGCCCAGGCGTAGCCGTCGGCCAAGATACGGCCCTGGTAGATACCGCGCAGCGAGTTTTTGCCACCCAAGCCCTCGTTCTTAATCTGTCGCAAGTAGAGTGGGGTGATGGTCTGCTGCAGGTAGAAGGGTGCATTGCCAAAGGTCTGCTGCCAGTTTACGCGGTAGCCCAGCACCACTTTGTCGCCCACCAGGGGGAAGAACTGGCGCCAAGTGGCCATAATGCGACCATACGACTCGGCATCGCCAAACAGAGCGGGCGAGTAGCTTGCCACAACCTCGGCGCAGTAGCCTTTGGTGGGGGCTGCCTCCATATCGCGAGTGTCGTAGACCAGACCACCTTTTACCTCCAAGTGGGTGCCTGCAACCTCGTTGTCGTCGATAAGGCCAGCAAAGCGGTAGAGAGCGTAGAGCGACTGCTGGTCTTTGTATTTGTCGAGCTCGACATTGCCAGTGGTTACGTTCCAGAAGGTCAGGCCGCCCATCCAGGTCAGGCGGTCGCTGATTTTACCCTGCAAGTCGGCAATACCGCGCAACATTGTGCGGTCCATATAGTAGAAGGGGCTGTTCTTCGTCAGGTCATAGTTGAGTGGCGAGGCGTAGCCGTTGAAGCCGTAGAAGGGCGACATTGCCGAGTCGAGATACGACACAGCAGCGGTCAGGCGCATACCCGGAATCAGATACTTCGAATCATAAAAGACGTGGGCAATGGTTTCGCCTTTGGTGTAGTGCGAGAGCTCTACGTTGAACTTGTGCAGATACTGGGGGTAGGTGCTACCGTCGCCAAAGTAGAAAAAGTCACACAGGGCGCCATACTGGAAGCCCAAGTCGCTATTGTAGCTCACTGCAGGCAGAGGGCCCAAGTTCCAGCCAGTCTTTACCTGTTCTTTTTTCTGACCGCTTGCTCCGAGTGCAACCATTGCGCACACCAGAGTCAAAATAACCGTTCTCTTCATATATTTTATACTTTGTTATATTCGTAAGTTTTTATAGCAGCCTCAGCAGGTGATATATGCCGAAGCCCAGGTAGTTGCCCAGAGCATAGCCCACCAGACCGATGGTTACACCCACGATTACGATGTCGCGGTTTTTCATCGATGCGGCAATCATAGGCACAAAGATGGGCGAGTTGATGAGGGTGTTGCTGGTTATGATGGTGGTGTCGGCATCGACCTTGAAAATCTTGCCCAGCAGCATTGTCAGCAGCAGCGAGCCAAAGACAATGGTAATCTGCCACAGTATGATGTAAAGGGTGCCCTCGAAGTTGATGGAGCGCAGGTTGGCCATCGAGGCAACCACTATCGAGAATACATATATCAAGTACATACCTGCATCGTAGCTCTTGTCCCAACTCTTGACCTCTTTCCACATCGAGAAGAGCAGAGCCAAGGTGGTGATGGTCAAAATCAGCACTGCAGTAAAGATGTTCTCGTCGTAGCGTTTGGCCAGCGTAGCCACGCCAAAGGCAGCAGCCACGATTACCAGCGTCAGCAGCAACACTTTCAGCAGCTGAATGATGCTCTTGCCCTTGCCAAAGTCTTTGTAGGGGTTCTTTACGGTCAGCTCCTCTACGCTCACCTCCTGCTCGGTGGTGGCATATCGGCCACGTCCCAACCACTTGCGGCTCCACTTGATACCCACAGTCATAATGAATACCAGGTAGACAAAGCAGATAATCATATCGAACGAGTTGAGCAAGATGAAGGTCTCGTTGCTCATACCGAGCATAACCTTCAGCGCAGCCAAGTTGGGGGTGCCACCCGTACACTTGCCTGCCAGTGCTCCGCCAATGGTCTCGGCCTCGGGGCCAATCTTGCTGCCAAAGGCTGTAAAACCAATCAATACGGCTATCACTACCGCAATGACGCCCAGCACCGTACTCTTCAGCGAGGTCTTAACCGAGAACCTCTTGAAGTCACAGCTATATAGCATCATTGGCAGCGCCAACGGGATGGCTACGGTCGAAATGGTGTTTTGCAGTTTGAGATACTCTGCAGGAATCAGATTGAGGTTGGCCACAATGAAGCCCAAAATGTAGAGCAACAATACGGGGCCGATTTTGTTTAGAATCTTCGACCTGTTGCAAGCCCACAAAACCAAACCAGGCGACAACAGGTAGAACAAAAGCAGTAGAATTGTTCCAATCATAATTTTGATGTTTTAGTTGCGTGTGTGGCAGGTCAAATATAAGCATTTTTGGCAGAATCGCACTTTTTTGTACAAAAAAGTGAGCACCCCTTGCGGTTTAGGGGCGCTCACAGCACATTTTACTATTCGTTTTGCTCGTTTAGAGCAGGCAGAGCAGTTGGTATATCAGGTAGCCCAAGTAGTTGCCCACAGCGTAGCCAGCCAAGCCATTGGTGATACCTACCATAATGGCGTTTTTGTTCTTCATCGTGGCGGCAATCATAGGCACACACAGGGGCGAGTTGACCAGCGTATCCGAGGTGATA
This sequence comes from Tidjanibacter sp., assembly GCA_045543795.1. GTDB lineage: Bacteria > Bacteroidota > Bacteroidia > Bacteroidales > Rikenellaceae > Tidjanibacter. Next base: position 1,899 of record JAZPXV010000012.1, on the reverse strand, counting down.
ACGGCGCTATCGGCATCTACCTTGAATGGGCGAGCCAGCAGAATGGCCAGTGCGAGCGAGCCAAAGACTATGATGGTCTGGTAGACAATCACCCACAAGCCCAACTTCCAGTCGAGCTGCGACAGGTCGGCCAGCATTGCCATCGCCAAGCAGAAAATATAAATCAGGTACATACCCGCATCAAAACTCTTATCCCACGAGCGCACCTCCTTGAAGCCCGTAAGCAGCAGGCTGATGGTGGTTAGCACCAAGATGAGCACCGCCAGCGAGTAGTCGCCACCCAGCAGGTCGTACATCGAGGTGCCACTCTTGAAGAGGTTGCTCACAAGCAGCGACGCTACGGCCACAACCACAGCCGTGCCAAAAACTTTCAGCAGCTGGATGATGCTCTTCTTCTTGCCAAAATCCCTATATGGGTTTTCGTTCACATACTCCTCGGCATTGATGGCGTCGTTGTAGGCCTTGAAGCCTTTGCCGTGTACCACCCGACGGGCAATCGTCACACCGCCACCCATCAGGAACATCAGGTAGAAGAACGACACAATCAGGTTGCAGGTGCTCACCAGTGCAAACATCTCGCCCTTGAGGCCCTGCTCGCCGAGCATAATGTTCACCGCCGCAAAGTTGCCTGCACCACCCGAGTACTGGCCCGACAGGGTTGCACCTATGGTCGCACCACTTGTGCCCAGGTGGCTGCCCAGCAGCAGGTAGCCGCCCACAACCATCAGCGCCACCGATACGACACCAATAACAAACGCCCTGACGGTAACACCAGCCTTGAAGTTCTTGAAGTTGCAACCGAACAACATCATTGGAATGGCCAGAGGAATCATCACATCTTGCAGAGTCTTTTGTATGGCTTTGCACTCCTCGGGCACGATGTGCAGGTTAGCAATCACTACACCCAGGATGTAAAGAGTCAACACAGGGCCAACCTTGTTGAGAACTTTTACCTTGCGACAGCTCCACAGCACAAGCGCTGGAGCCAGCAGGTAGAACAGAACGATAAGAATATTAGCTATCATTGGTGTTAGTTTGTGTTAGTTGTGGCCCACAAAGATAGTTATTTTGTCCGAAAGGTAATCACGTTTGTCCAAAAACTCAGCCCTGGCCAGTTATACCTATATATATTATATATAAGAGCACCGAGCCCCACAGGGGTGAGTAGGGGAGGTGAAAAAAAGTGAAAATGTAAAGTGGTCAAAATCAGTGCCAAAAGAAAAAAGTGCAAAAAAATGTGCAAAATTTTTGAAAAAAGATTTGGTGGTTTCAAAAAAGTCACTACCTTTGCATCCGCAAATGAGACAAAACGAGGCCGCAAGGTTGAGTGGAGAATCAAAAGCAAAAAAAGTTCTAAAAAAATTTGGTGGATAAGAAAAAAGGTTTTACCTTTGTCCCCACGTTCGCCTCAGAAAATGCGGCGATTTTTTTAGCGCCTCGCCGAAAGGTGAGGTACCAAAAAAGGTTCTTTGATTTATTGGTTTAATTGAGAGAAAAAGAATGCAGAAAGCACGAAGTCTTAAATGACTTCGCAAGTTCAATTCAATTCCTTAAATAGGATAAAGAAGTAGTCAGGACTCTAACAATACATTTAACTTTTTTTTACAATGGAGAGTTTGATCCTGGCTCAGGATGAACGCTAGCGGCAGGCCTAACACATGCAAGTCGAGGGGCAGCACGAGGTAGCAATACTTTGGTGGCGACCGGCGCACGGGTGCGTAACGCGTATGCAACCTACCCGTAACTGGGGGATAATCTGGAGAAATTTGGTCTAATACCCCATAATATATTGGATGGCATCATTTGATATTGAAAGTTCCGACGGTTACGGATGGGCATGCGTTGTATTAGCTAGTTGGTGAGGTAATGGCTCACCAAGGCTACGATACATAGGGGAAC
>JAZPXV010000011.1:0-117836 GCA_045543795.1 Tidjanibacter sp. | reverse complement strand
CCCCCCAGTGCCTACCGTTAGCCCCCCAAGTGCCTACCTTATAGTGCCCTCTTTTTTCCAAAAAATACCCTGCAAATCCACTTACTAATGCCTAATTAGCCGTTGCTCAAAAGGCCCTTTTTTTGTGCCTTTTAGATGTGCAATTTTGCGCAAATGATGTGTATTACAACCCATATTTTTGGGTTAAATTGCACATAATTTAGGAAAAATATCACATTGGTAGCCCAAAAATTTGCACAACTAATTTCGACGTACTACCTTTATCTTCGGTAAGAATATGATAAAGCAGGATTAATGTGCAAATCTGAACAATAATGGAAGGAAATAGAAAGAATTGGTCGGGCTCTTATGAGGATGTGATTAAGTGGTTTAAGCTCCAGCCCGAAGCTGGATTCCAGGTGCTCGACATCGACGGCCAAAACCCCCTCGTGGAGATGATTATCGACCGCTCGCTGATGTTGCGCAACTCGGTGATGCTCTGGCTCTGCCAAGAGGGTAGCCTGATGGTGGCTGTCGAAGGCACTTCGCACACGCTCAAAGCAGGACAAATGCTTGTTATTTTTGCGGGTACCTACTGCCGTTTCCAGACCATCTCTTCCGATTTCAAGGCTCGCATACTCATCGGACTTATCACCGAAGAGTCATCGGTCGACAGCCTTGTCAACACCTTCCCTCGTATCAAGCAGATGCCCGTAGTGGCACTCTACAAGCCCGAGATTAATATGCTCTCGGCCTTTATCGACTACGTTGGTGCCTCGGTTATCAACTACCGCAACCCCAACCGTGGCGACATTGACCGCGGACTGCTGGCACTTATGCGCTCCGAGTTGGTCGACATCTTCCTCAAGCGTAACCTTACAGTACGCACACTTACATCCGACGAACAACTGGCCAAACGCTTCTCGATGATGCTCATCGTGGGGTGCCAAGAACACCGCGAAGTAGACTACTACGCCAAGCAGTTCGGCCTCACACCCAAGAAATTCTCAACACGCATAAAACGTACCGTGGGCAAAACCCCCTCGGATCTTATATCGGATGCTGTGATTAGAATCTCGCAGAAGTTCCTGCTCTCCACCACACTCAATACGAGCGAGATTTCCGAACGACTCCACTTCCCCACATCGTCGTTCTTCTGCCGCTACTTCAAACGCTACGCAGGAGTGTCGCCCCAAGAGTGGAGGGCTGCAAACCTCAGTACCGACACCCGCAAAAAAAGCTCTAAAAATACCCCCCCCACAAGCGCAAAGGGCTCTAAATGAGAGTGTTACAATCAGCTAATTGGGCATAATAAAACTCCTCCTTTGTCACACAAAGGAGGAGTTTTTGTTAAGGGCGGCCCTTAATGTCTTTAATCTCCTTAAAGCCCTTAAATTCTTTGATTTGTAGTCGGCCTACTCATCAATTGATGACTCGCCTCTATTGCTTGCCGGTGCTGCCAAAGCCACCTGCACCGCGTTCGGTGTCGCTCAACGACTCGGCGGCCTCCCACTCTACGCACTCGTGGCGAGCAACAACCAACTGGGCAATGCGCTCGCCATCGCAAATCTCAAAGGGCTCGTTCGAGAGGTTTACCAATATCACCTTCACCTCGCCTCGGTAGTCGGCATCGACTGTGCCTGGGGCGTTGAGTACGGTAATGCCACGTTTGGCAGCCAGGCCACTGCGAGGGCGCACCTGCATCTCGTAGCCCTGGGGCAGCTCAACAAAGAGCCCTGTGGGCACCATTGCCCTCTCGAGGGGGCCGAGGGTTATGGGGGTGTCGAGGTTGGCCCTCACGTCCATACCTGCCGACAGAGGGGTTTCGTAACGAGGCAGGTCGTGCTTCGAGCGGTTGATAACTTTCACTTTCATAGTCTTATAGTAGTTTTTCTTGTCAATTATTTGCGGTGCAAAATGCTCTTGATGATACCACCCAAGTTGATGCGCTCGCGCCTTACGGCATAGGCGGCAAAGCCAATGAGCAGGAGTGTCGATTCGATGTACTTGATAGCAGGGGCAAGGTCGGAGGTGCTCCACGACAGGGCGTAGATTGCGGCACCCACAACTATATACTCGCCTATGCGTTTCAAATCATAGGGTATGGGGTAGTGTCGTTGCCCCAGGCGGTAGCTCACAACCACCATCGCAAACTCGCACACAAGGCGTGCCAGGGCGGCACCAACGTAGCCCAGTGTGGGCACCAACATAATGTTGAACACCACCGTAAAGAGCAACCCCGTGAAGGTTACCACAATGGCATACTTGGTGGCTCCCGACTGCTTGTACCAGAACGACAAGTTGAGCACCACGCCCGACAGAGCATTGCTCACCAACACTATGGGCAGTATGTGCATACCCTCGCGGAAGTCGGGGCCTACGATTAGGGCAAACAGGTCGCCAAAGAGTGTGATTAGCAAGAATATAGCCACGCTCACAATGATAAAGTATTTCATCGTCTCGGCAGTGGTATTCTTGAACTCATCTTTCTTGAACTCGGCCAGGAAGAAGGGCTCGGCAGCAAGCCTATACATCTGCGTAAAGAGCTGCATCACAACGCCAATCTTCAGTACTGCGCCATAGATTCCCAGGGCAGTGAGCGAGTTCTCGGCAGGCATCAGATACTTAATCATCTGGCGGTCGATAAACTCGTTGGCGGTGCCCGCAATGCCACTAACCAGCAGTGGCAGCGAGAACAATACTATGGGGCGCAACACCTTGCGGTCGATGCGTGGCGAGTGCCACTTGTTGCAGCAGAGTAGCAACACCAAGGTGGCTGCGCTGGCAACAAGGTTTGCCACCAGGGCGTAGCCTGCATCGGTGGGGGTGTCGTAGAACGCAAAGCACTCTAATTGAGCGTTGTAGAAGAGTATGCAGAGGCCAATGTTTATGACTACTGATAGCAACTTCAGTAGTGCATAGGTCAGGGCCTTTCCCTCTTGGCGCAAGCGCGAGAAGGGTATCATTGCCGCCACGTCGAGGGTGATGATGCCCGCTGCAACGAGCAGGTAGTCCTTGCCCTCGTAGCCCATCGCCCTCGACAGAGGGGTGTTGAACAGGGCCACCAGCGCAAAGAACAGTGCGCTCACCAACAGCACGATGCCCCAAGTAGAGGCGTAGACCTTGCGCACCCCCCCGGCCCCCTCGGCCTTGGCGGCAAAGCGGAAGTAGCCGCTCTCCATACCCATACTGAGCACCACCAGCGCAAAGGGTATCAGCGCATAGATGTCGGTAATAACGCCATACTCGGCAGGCGACATAATGCGCGTGTAGTAGGGCACAAGCAGGTAGTTGAGCAGTCGCGCAACAACGCTGCTGATGCCATAGACTGCCACCTGGCTCGCCAATCGTTTGAGGTTTTTGGACATTGGTCTGTATGGGTGCTAAATGCCTTGTTGTTAGTGGTTTATTGCTCGGTTTTGGTGCGGTCGCCCTGGCCCGAGAGTAGTCCGCAGGCGGCCTTTATATCCTCGCCCCTCGAGGCGCGTATGGTGGTCATTATGCCCTTGCGAGTGAGGGTGTCGCGGAAGCGAATCATCTTGTCGCCGTCGGGACTGACGTAGGGCGAGTCGGGAATGGCGTGGAAGCGGATTAGGTTGATGCGACACTTCAGGCCGTCGAGCAGTCGGCAGAGCTCTTTGATGTGCTCGGGGGTGTCGTTCATCCCCTTCAGCACGATGTACTCGAAGCTCACGCGCCTTTGGTGCGTAAAGTCGTACTGTTTGAGCAGCGCCACCACATCCCTAATTGGGTAGGCCCCCTCGACTGGCATAATTTCGCGTCGCTGGTCGCTGAATGGGTTGTGGAGCGATACGGCCAAGTGGCACTGCGACTCGTCGAGAAAACGCTTCAGGTTGGGCACCACGCCTACGGTCGAGAGGGTAACCCTTGTGGGGCTCCAGCCGTAACCCCACTCGGAGGTCATAACCTCCAGGGCACGCAGCACGTTGTCGGTGTTGTCCAAAGGCTCGCCCATACCCATCAGCACGATGTTGGTGAGCTTGTCGCGCTCTGGTAGCGAGGCTATCTGGTTGAGTATCTCGGTGGTGGTTAGCTGGCCGTGAAAACCGCCTCGGCCTGTGAAGCAGAACTTGCACCCCATTTTGCACCCCGCCTGCGATGATATGCAGAGGGTTGCTCGGTCGCCGTCGGGAATGTAGGCGCTCTCGATGCGCTGACCTCCGGCTGCTACATAGATGTACTTGCGTGTGCCGTCGGTCGACTCGGCGACGTGAATGGGCGCGCTCAGCCCGAGGGTGAAACGCTCGGCAAGGGCTTTGCGACCTGCGAGCGAGATGTTGGTCATCTGCTCAAACGAGGTAGCCCCCTTTTTGTACATCCACTCGGCCAACTGCTTTGCCGCAAAGGGGGGCAACCCCACCTGCGCCACCACAGCCTTCAACTCGGCTATATTTTTGCCATAGATACTCTCCATAATGCTACAAAGGTACGCAATTGAATTGAGAATTGAGAATTGAAAATTGAGAATTGTTGTTCTTTGCTTTCCAACTTTCCCATAACTCTTATAGCTCCTATAACTCCTATAACTCCTATTTCCCTTAAAGCCCTTAAAGTCCCTAATGCCCTTAAAAACGCCAAGCCTAAATCCTAAAATCTGGCCACGGCACGAATACACATTGGGGGGCACTTATGCGAAAGCTCACTCTTTTCATCGCGCATATATATGCACCACACAATGTCACCATTAAATTCTGTCGAAGAGGAATAATATCGATGCTCTTGTCCCAAAAATCCTAATAGTTCCCCCTTCTCTTTTTCAAGAGTTAGGTCTACAGCATAGTGTACATTGGCGTCGAGCAACAATAAATACAACTCTTCAATGGCAGGAAGATACCAAGACTCTCCTTTCTTGGCACACCAAGCAAAAGCAGGATACTTCTCCTTCCAATTGTCAATTTGCTGAATCTTTCGGGTATTGACCATTCCATTTGATGTGTCGTTACATCCGACTTGCATATCGCACGGAATCAGTTTGTCGAAAAACGTACCATAGTTTTCAGAAACCGCCCATCCCACTTTGCCTTCGTCGAGGCTCACGATTTTGCCGTGGCGACCTTCGTCCCACACATCAAAAACAACGCCCTGCTTGGTGCCATCGTCGTAGTAGTCGCCTACCTTGTATGTCTTGACCGCAGGCTCGGGAGTGGGTTGTGCTACGGGCTCGGTATGAGAGGGTTGAGCAGGTTGCTCGGGTTGGGCAAACTGCTCTTGTGGCTCGTTTGATGCGGGCTTATTTGTCCAAGTTGAAAGATTTCTAATCAGCTTATCCACTTGCAGCGGAATAGTAGAGTCGATGCAGTCCACTCGGCCAAAGTTAAACAAGAACCACCCTTTGAGCTGAGCTCCGCGAAGCAAAACTGGGACAACCTTCTTGTCGGTATTCTTGGCATACATCACCTCGTCTTTGGCCCACTTAGAGTTGATGGAGTTGTCGGACAGGGCAAAAATAACGTATGACGATTGGTCGATGGCCGAGATAATCTTCTCATCAAACTCATCGCCACTCTCGATTCCTGTAATGTCAAACCAAACGGAAAGCGACGGGATTTGTCGTTTCAACATCTCGACAAGCCCATTCACTTCGTCAAAATCTGCTCTGGAATAGCTTATAAAAATATCGTATTTCATTGGTTTTTGGGCTTAATCAAGACAAAGGTAGACATTATTTGCGTTATGCACAACAAAAAAAGGAGATGCAAATAGGCATCTCCTTTTCTTGTACCCAGAGCCGGGGTCGAACCGGCACAGGGGTGAACCTATTGGTGTTTGAGACCAACGCGTCTACCGATTCCGCCATCTGGGCATCTTTCAGCGCACAAAGATACATATAAAATTCAAAATGCAAAATTCAAAATGCAAAATTTTAGGATTGAAGTGCGTTTTCTCGCTTTTGGGGGCTTGATACATAGTCATCCTTACCACACAAAATTGGTGGTAGAGCCCCTTTCCCCTGCACCTTACACTCCCCCAGAAGGGCGTTTTGCACATTTTTGGGGCCAAATGGTCAAAAACTCGCCGTGAGGGTTTCCAAATCTCGACTTATTGCCCTATCTTTGTAGTTTACTACAAAACATACAAAACGGGCGACAATGAAATTTAGCGACGTCATAGGACACGAAGAGCTCAAACGCAAGCTGCGCGACAATATCGACGCAGGCCGCGTGAGCCATGCACAGCTCTTTGCAGGCGAGGCAGGGTGGGGCTCGCTACAGCTTGCGCTGGCCTATGTGCAGTATCTCCACTGCACCAATCGCACGGGGGGCGACTCGTGTGGCTGTTGCACCTCGTGTGTGCAGATGCAGGCCCTGGCCCATCCCGACGTTCACTTCGTGTTCCCCGTCGTAAATCCTACCAAGAACCCCACCAGCGACTCGCTCATCGACCAGTGGCGCACCATTTGCCGCGACAATGATGCCATCTTTGGCGAGCACGAGTGGTATGAGGCGGTCGAGGCCAACAATGCGCAAGGCATCATTCCCGTCAAAGAGGCGGCCGAGGTCATTCGCAAGCTCTCCTACAAGGCCTTCGAGGGCGACTACAAGAGTGTAATCATCTGGTTGCCCGAGAAGATGAAGCGCGAGGCGGCCAATGCGCTACTGAAAATCTTGGAGGAGCCCTGGGATAAAACCCTCTTTGTGTTGGTGAGCGAGAAGCCCGACACGCTGCTCGACACCATCATCAGCCGCACCCAGAGCGTGGGCGTGGGGCGCATCGAGGAGGAGGCCCTGGCAAGTTATGCTACACGTCGCTTGGGTGCTGGTACCGACCAGGCTGCTGTGGCGGCCAAGTTGGCCGACGGCTCGGTCATCGAGTTGCGCCGTATTGTGAGCGAGGGCGGCTCGGCCGAGGCGAGCGACAATTTCGAGCTCTTCACCCGACTGATGAGGCTCTCGTACAGCAACCGCCACCTGGAGCTCTTCGAGTGGGCCGACCAGTTGGTGGCAAGCGGTCGCGAGGGGCAGAAGAGTTTTTTGGAGTACACCCTGCGACTCTTGCGTGAGAGCTATATGCTCACAGCAGGAATGGAGAGTGTGAGCTACTTGTGGGGCGACGAGAAGGCTTTCTGCACCAAGTTTGCCCCCTTTGTGGCCAACCACAACATAGAGGCCCTGGTGGCTGCGACAGAGAGGGCTATCAGGGATATTGGCCAGAACGGCAACCCCCGAATGGTCTTTCCGCACTATGCCCTGGCGGTGAGCAAGCTGATTGCGATGAAAGGCTGATGATAAATAAGAAAAACACTAAACTAACACAAAAATACTAACTACAGAGTCGGCGGAGTGTAGGGTAAGAGCCTATGGAAATGACATTCGACTCTGAACAAAAAACAATAAAAACTATGGCAAAAGCGATTATTATAACAGGTGGTAACGTGGGCGACGTGAAGGAAACCTTGCGCCGCGCACAGCAGGAGATTAACCAGAGTCTGGGTGTAATCTTGCGCTGCTCGCACAACTACGAGAGCAAGGCGTGGGGTTTCACCTCGTATGACAACTTCTTCAACCAGGCCATCATTATCGACACCGACTTCTCGCCTGAGGAGTTGCTCGACAAGGTGCTGGAGATTGAGGTTAAGCTGGGCCGCAACCGCGAGGAGGAGGCCGAGGTTAAGGCCCGTACAGGCGAGCCTTTTGCTCCCCGTCCAATCGACATCGACATCCTCTTCTACGACGACGAGGTTATCGACACCCCCAGGCTGAAGATTCCCCACCCCCTGATTCAGAGCCGTGATTTTGTGCTGCGCCCCTTGAACGAGATTGCGCCCGACAAGATTCACCCCACTCTGAACAAGACCATCCACACCCTCTTTACCGAGATGGAAAACGAGGAGAAGGAGGCATAAAACCCCACACAAAATAGAGAGAGAAACAAGTAATAAATGGCACAAGCTAAACTTAAAAGGGTCGTGCAGGCGGCGGTGTTGCTCATCTTTTCGAGCTCGCTGCTGTGGCGTTGCGCCAATATATCGTCACCCCAGGGCGGCCCCAAGGACTCGCTCCCACCGATTATTGTCAGTGCAGCCCCAATGTTTAACACCACCGAGTTTACGGGCAACACCATCACTATCGGCTTCGACGAGTATGTGGTAATCAAAGACCAGCAGAAGGAGTTTTTTACCTCGCCGATGATGAAGCGCACACCCCAGCTGACCACTGTGGGCAAGACTATCCGTATCACCATTCTCGACACCCTGGCCGAGAACCAGACCTATGCGCTCAACTTTGGCAACAGTGTGGTAGACAACAACGAGGGCAATGTGCTGAGCGACCTGAGGTATGTCTTTTCGACTGGCCGCGAGATTGACTCGATGGTGATGAGTGGCTATACGGTTAGTGCCAGCAAGGGCGATAGTGTGAGCAAGTCGCTCATATTCTTCTACCCTGCCGAGGTCGACTCTATCCCCGACTACGACTCTATTCTGCTCAAGCACAAGCCTGCGGTGGTGGCACGCGCCGCCAACAACGGTATCTTTGTGGCCCAGAATCTGAAGCCCATCGACTATAAGATTTACGCCATTCAGGATAACAACAACAACTTCACCTACGATCCCGAGACCGATATGGTGGGATTTCTCGACTCGGTGCGTAACCCCCTGCGCGAGCCCGACTTTAGTGTGTGGTACGACACCACGCGCCACTACCTGACGGCCAATCCGCAGTTGTACTTCAAGATGTTTACCGATGGCAGGTTCAAGCGTCAGTCGCTGGCCGAGTCGAAGCGCTCCGAGCAACACAAAGTTACCCTCTACTTTGGCGCCCCACAGCCCGAGATATTGGAGTTTTCGATTGACAGCATCGCCCCCCACGAGATTATCACCGAGTACGAAACCAAAGGGCGCGACACGATAAACTATTGGCTCAATGTGCCTGCCGAGCGACTGGCCGACACGCTCCGAGGGCGAGTTATCTATATGAAGCACGACTCGGTGAACAATCTGGTGCCCGATACGGCCAAACTTGAACTCTTCTGGAAGTATTTCGAGAGCAAAGAGGAGAAGAAGGCACGCGAAGAGGAGGAGAAGAAGAAAGAGAAGGCCCTCCGAGATAGTGTAGAGTATGTTCCACCTGTTGTGCCCAATCCTTTCAAGGTCGACTACACCAAAGGCGAGCTCAATCCCGAGCGCGATTTGGCCTTCACCTTTGCAATGCCCCTGACCGAGGTCGACACCTCGGCCATAGAGCTATACTTTGCAGGTGCGGCGGTCGAGCAACAGGCCGCAGCGCAACCCAGTGGAAAGCCCAATAAGGCCAAGAAAGAGGGCGAGGAGGGGGCCGAACCCGAGCCCGAGTTGCCCAGGGTGAGCTTCAATTTCGAGCAGGATACGGCCAATATGAAGATTTGGCACCTGCGCACCTCGTGGACACCCACGTCGAAGTACAAGCTGATGATTCCTGCGGGGGCGTTCCGCAATGTGGCGGCCCAGCAGAACGACACTATTCGCTACGAGTTCAGTACCCTCAATCCCGACAAGTTTGGTACGGTGGTGGTGAATGTTATGGGCAAGAGCCCCCAGAGCCGCTATGTCATCTACCTGCGTAACGAGGGCGGCAAGGTGATTGACGAGATTCGCCACGCCCAGACGGGCCTCTACCGCTTCAACTATGTGCCAGCAGGCAAGGTTAGGGTTAGTGTGTTGGAGGATACCAACGACAACGGCATTTGGGATACGGGCAACCTGATTGAGCGCCGCCAGCCCGAGCGCACCGAGCCCTATGTCGATGCCAATGGCGAGGAGATTATGGAGGTCAAGGCCAACTGGGAGGTTGAGGTTCAGGCCGATATGAACAAGATTTTTGCCCCCATCACCTTCGAGAGCGTGAACGAGCAGTTGCGCAAGACCGAGGCTGTAAGGCTCAAGAAGATTATGGAGGATAGGGAGAAACGTCGCTTGGAGGCCCTCAAACGCGAACAAGAGGGCGAGGGCGGTGGCCTGGGTGGCTTTGCATCGGGTATGAGCTCGATGAAGGGAGCAATGGGTAGCCTGGGCAGCGGTGGCAGCAGTATGAGCGGTATGAACTACAACGGCCGTTAGTTGAGCCCCACCGATAAGTTAGAGCAAGACAAAGAGAGATACATACGCATAAGATGAAGAGATTTTTAGTCATAGCAGCATTGGTCATCGCATCGCTGGCAGCCGAGATTGGTGGTGGCGAGGTGGTGGGCCGTGTGGCTGCCCAGAAACAGTACCTCGGCATTAAAGGTGGCTGGGGCGAGGGCGATGTGAGGCTCTACCCCCACTGGACTTCGCCACCTGTGTGGGGCAAGTGGAATGGTGGCATCTACTGGGTATACTATGGCGGTGGCAAGGAGAACCACTACCTCTACGACCACGTTGCCGGTGGTGTGAGTGTCGAGTTGGAGTTCTTGCAGAGGGGCTTCCAGTATGCAGCCCTCGACCGCAACACCGAGCGCTTTATGTATGGCCGCCATATCAACTCCATTATGGTGCCCATTATGTGGCAGCCCCACGTCTTTGCCTTCGACGAGAGGTTGAGGCTCTACCTGAACGCTGGTGTTACGGGTTCGTTCAACATCAGCTCGACCGAGTACTACATCGACAAAGAGACGGGCGAGGTGGAGACCTTCGACTACGAATTCCAGACCGTTAGGGACAACCGCTGGGGCTATGGCTTGGTTGTAGGCCTGGGTGGTGGCTGGGCCTTCGACAAGATTGAGGTGCTGGCCGAGGGGCGCTACTACTTTGGCTACTCGGATATTGTAAAGCGCAAGACCATCTACTCGGGTACCCAATTTCTGCGCTCGCCACTCGACAATATCAACTTCAGCATAGGTGTAGCCTACCACTGGAACCACTCGGGAGCTTGGGCCAAAGGCCCTATGCAGCGCGATGCTGCCCGCAAGGCACGCCTCGACCTCGAAGCACTCGAAAATCACCAGGGCGAAACGGTCTTTGAGATTGCCGAGTAGGGGAGAGGGCAAAAGGCGATTGTTTGTAAAGAGAGAAAAAAGAGAAACGAAAAATAGGTTTTTATGGAGAACATTGGAGAGTCGACAAGACAGCAAAAGGTGGCACGCCAGATTCAGAAAGATATCAGCGAGTTGTTTCTGAAAGAGTGTGCCGAGTTGGTCAGGGGGGTGATTGTGTCGGTTACGACCGTTAGGGTTAGTCCCGACTTGGAGTATGCACGCATATACTTGAGCATCTTCCCCTTCGACCGTCACGAGGAGATTATGGGCCGCATCGAGGCCGAGAGCTGGCGCATACGCAAGCTACTCGGTGCCCGTATGCGCAACCAGCTGAGGGTGGTGCCCGAGATTAGCTTCTTCCTCGACGACTCGTTGGAGTATATCGAGAATATTGACAACCTTCTGAAAAAGTAGGCACATTTAATTACGGGTTTGTCCGCACGCATAGTATGAAGTTGCCACTATTGTTTGCCTCGCGCTATCTGCACTCCAAGAAGTCGCTCTCGGTGATTAACACCACCGCGACTGTCAGCTCGGTGGCTGTGGGTGTGGCTGTGGCGGCAATGGTGATACTGATGTCGGTCTACAACGGCTTTGATACCCTGTTGAGGGATATTTACGACACCATCGAGGCCGACATAACCATAACCCCCACCAAGGGCAAGACCTTCGAGATGGAGGCCTATGACTGGGAGTCGCTTGTGGCCGAGGTCGAGGGCGTTGGGGCCACTTCGCTGGTGCTCAAAGAGAACATTATGGCCGAGTACAAGGGGCGCCAGATGTTTGCAACCGTGTGCGGTGTAGACGACAACTACCCAAACGTGGTACCCCTGGCCGACGACGACCAACTGTGGTATGGCAAGTGGCAACTCAAGCACGGCCAGGTACGCAAGGCTGTGGTGGGGCGCACGATTGACGAACTGTTTGCCGACGGATACTCGGTAAAGAACACCTCGTTTCACGAGCGACTGACACTCCACGCACTGCGCCGCGAGAACTTCTCGCCCCTGCTGCCTATGGGTGCCATAAAGAGCCACAAGGTGCGCCACGCAGGTACGCTCAACAATGACTCCTCGCGCGAGCTGACCAACTATGTCTTTGTGTCGATAGACGTGGCCCAAGAGCTCCTCACAGCTGCCGACCGAGCCTCGGAGGTGGTCGTAAGGGTGGCCGACGGGGCCAAGATAGAGCAGGTGCAACAACGGCTGGCCGACCGACTGGGCGACCAGTGGGTGGTCAAAAACCGCTATGAACTGAACGATTCGCTCTACAAGGCTATGAGGTTCGAGAAGTGGAGCATATTCTTCATCCTGCTGCTCGTAACGCTCATCGCGGCGGTGTCGATTGTGGGGTCGCTGATGATGCTCATAATCGAGAAGAGGGGCGACATCGACACCCTCTACGCCATTGGCGCAAGGCGCTCGCTGGTAAGGCAAATCTTCAGGGCCGAGGGAGTGCTCATCGGTGCCCGAGGCATTGCCGGTGGCCTGGTGCTGGGCCTTGTGGTGGCGGTGGCGCAGATGAAGCTGGGGCTTATCCGTATGCCAGGCAGCACCTTTATTATTGACTTCTATCCCGTAGAGATACGCCCCCTCGACATATTGGGTGTGGTGGCAGCCGTAGCTCTGGTAACGATAGTGATTACAAACCTGACGGTGTCGCGAATGATACCGCGCACAACAAAACCGATAGACTAACACAGACAAAGATGACAAACAGCAGAGGTTTTAGATATATACTTTTGGCCCTTATTGTGGGGGTGGCTATGCTGGGCGGCGGATGTGCCAAAAAGACCATCATCCCCGACGACGAGCTGACGGCTATTACCCAGGAGTTCTTCTTGGTAAACGCCTATGCCGCATTTGAGAAGATCGATACCGACAGCCTCGATATCTACACCCCCATCTTGAGCCGCTATGGCTACACACAGGAGGACTTTTTCAACACCCTGGCCAACTTCACCGAGCGCAAGAGTGCCCGTTTTGGCGACATCATTGAGGCCGCTATCGCCTCGCTCGAGTGGCACGCCAACGACTTCGAGCGACAGGTCAGGGAGCTGAACTATATAGACTCGCTGGCCCAGTCGATGTGTATCGACTCGCTCTACTTTGCCAAGCAGATTAAGGTCACCCGTATGAGGGATACCGCAAGGCTCAACCTCACAGTGCCCATTGTCGACAGGGGCGAGTATCGACTGTCGTACAAGTACTACATCGACTCGTTGGACAAAAACCTGCTGGTGCAGAGCGTTCAGATTGTTACCGACACCGCTGGCAGGGTTAACTACAACACTCGCAACCACCTGGTGCGCTACAACGCCCGAACTTTCAACACCAAGATTATTCCCAAGCCTGGTAGCAAAGAGTTGAGTATTAAACTGGCCGACTATGCCCACAAGGAGGAGCGCCCCTACATTACGCTCGACTCGGTGAGCCTGGTCTACATACCACCCGTTGAGGAGGCCCTGCACTATATGGACTCGCTGATGAGCTTCAAACCTTCGCTCATAACTTGCGATACGGTCGATGTGTTCAAGCCCATTGTTGCCGAGCCACCTATGCTCACCAAAGACTCTATCGAGGCGATAAGCAAACGCGCCGAGGAGGCCGCACGCAAGGTCCTCGAAGAGAAAGAGAAGGCCGCCAAAGCCGCCAAGAAGGCCAAAAAGAAGAGTACAAAGTAAAACATAACCCGATACCATATATAAATATGTACACACGAGAGGAGATTTACACGCCCGAGACCACAGCCGAGCTGATGGAGCACTACCACGCAATATTGCGTCTGCTGGGCGAGGACCCCGCCCGAGAGGGGCTTATTAAAACCCCCGAGAGGGTGGCCAAATGTATGCAGTTCCTGACCAAGGGCTACAACGAAGACCCTGCCGAGATTTTGCGCTCGGCCATCTTTGAGGAGGACTACAAACAGATGGTAATTGTCAAGGATATAGAGATTTACTCGCTCTGCGAGCACCACATGCTGCCCTTCTATGGCAAGGCCCACGTTGCCTACATTCCCAATGGCCGCATTACGGGCTTGTCGAAGATTCCTCGCTGTGTCGAGAGCTTTGCTCGCCGTCTGCAGGTGCAGGAGAGGCTTACTATCCAGATTCGCGACTGCATACAGGAGACGCTCGACCCTGTGGGTGTGGCGGTAGTTATCGAGGCTGCGCATATGTGTATGCAGATGCGTGGTGTGCAGAAGCAGAACTCCATAACGACCACTTCGGCCTTCAGCGGAGCCTTTATGACCCAGCAAAAGACTCGCCAGGAGTTCCTCGACCTCATTGGCACCAAACTGCATTAGAGCCGAGGTTTTACATACCCAACCAATAGTAAAACAACAAGCTGACAGCCCTCTTCGGTGTGGAGTGTCAGCTTGTTGTTTTTGTACCTACGCTTTCTCTTACAACTCTTATTTGGCAAGGTGGCAGCAACGCCCAAAGCCCCCACTGGTTATGGGAGCTTTTTTATTGGGGTGTTGGCGCAGCCCTTCACAGGTGGCACAAACATAATCCAAACTACTAAAACGTATCGGTGTTATAAAATCGCTCTAAAACATACCGCCTACGCCCTCGGCCAGTACCATCATATCGCGCACGTTGAGGCTTTCGCCCTTGGTACACATAAATACCATCTCGCCATCGGAGCTATACACAACCAGCAGAAATTCGCCCTTGTCTTTGCTCATATACATAGCCACTCGGTCGCCCTCGGCGTTAATATTCATCAGCGACGTGTAGTCGCCCGAATCGAGCAGTCGGTCTACGTCGTCCTTGAACTCCTTGGGGGCCGACTCGCTGATAATCATCATCAGGCTACTCACGTTGGTAGCAATGTCGGGGTTGTCCTCGGAGGTCACCAACATCTCACCAGGGATGTTCATCGTTACGATATTTTCGCCACCATCATACTTGGCATACAGCTGCTCGACGGTCATTTTCTTCGACTGGGCATCCGCTGCACCTACGGCAGCCAGCACCACAAGCAGTGTCATAAAAATCTTTTTCATTGCTGTAAGAGTTTTTCGATGTTATACTTTTCTATAATTGTGGTTGCTCTGTCGGTCGAGCTCTTGACCTTCGAGAGCGTTGCGCGCGTCTTGTTGATAGGTTGCAACGATTGGCTCAGGCGGGCAAATACGGGGGCGGCACTCTCCATTACCACCTCTACATCGCAGACCATCTGCCCATTGATGTAGGCACACGACTGCTTTTGAGTGTGGTTCACGCCAAAGAGTCCAACGGCCATTGCCGCAGCAGCCGACAGAGTGGTCACCAGAGCTATGCGCAGGGTGCGAAGTCGGGGTGCAGGGGTGGAAACCTCTTTGGGAGCTATGGGCTCGGCTGGGGTGGCGGTGCGGAGTGCGGCGTTGCGGGCAAATAAAGGGGCTGCCCACTTCAACTCATCGGCCACCTCGCCTGCGGCAAAGTAGTCGGCCAGTGTGCGCTCCTCGTCGAGCGAGGTTGCGCCATCGAGCCACTTGTCCACCAGCTCTGCTATGTTATTTAATCTGTTGCTATCCATATCTTTATGGTTATAATCCAAAGTTCATTGTTTTGAGCATCTTCTCTTTTATTGCCCGTCGTGCTCGCGAGAGGTTTACCCTCACCGTGGCGCTCTCCATTCCGACCACCTCGGCAATGGTGTCGAACTCGTAGCCCTCGACATCGCGCAGGTGCAAGATTGTCTGCTGTTGCTCGGGCAGCTCGGCTATAAAGCGGTCTACCAGTGTGGCTACGTCGAACTCCTCGCGCGGAGGTGCCGAGCGGTCGGCTATCCAGGCCACCTCGGCCAACCTTTGGGCCCTGCGCTGCGACTGCTTAATCCGATCGAGCGAGGCGTTGCGCACCGAGCGCATCACAAAGGCCTCGGCATTGTCGAGCCTCAACTCCGAGTGGCTGCGCCACAGTCGCTCCATAACATCCTGGGCCACATCCTGTGCCTCATCGCTGCCACCAACAATGGCCAACGCCAGGCGGTACATCTTCTCGCCGAGGGGTAGTATTGTTTGGTCAAACTGCTGGTTGGTCATTGCCGTTGTTAGGTGTTATATAAATATGTGTTGTGGGCTTTTTTCGGAGTGGTCGGCCCCTCATTTTGGGCTGCCTCTCAACTAATAGACGACCGACGGGGGATTTTGTAACAAGTTGAGAGTCGAAAAATAAAATTAAGGCCCTTAGGGACTTTAAGGGCTTTAAGGAATTATGGGAGTTATAGGAATTTTTTTATCGCTCCAGGAGTGCGCGGAGGATACCCTCGGTGTCGTAGCCGCAGAGGGCTTTGAGCTCTTTGATAGAGCCGTGGGTTACGAACTTGTCGCCAATGCCCAATCGGGTTATGTGGCACGAGTAGCCGTTATCGCTCAGCCAGTCGGCCACAGCACTACCCACACCGCCATTGATTACACCATCTTCGACCGTAACGACGTGCTTGAAGTTTTGGCCCACCCAGGCGAGCATTTCGGTATCGAGGGGTTTGGCCCAGCGCAGGTCGATGTGGCATACCGACACGCCCTGTTCGGCGGCTCGGTCGGCTGCCGCAGCACCATCGAGGGCTGTATGTCCGAGGGTTAGCAGGGCAACATCCTCACCCTGGCGCAACACTTCGGCCTTGCCAATGGGCATAACCTCCATAGGACCCTCGGCCACGCCTGCTGCGCGACCTCGGGGATAGCGTATAACAAAGGGCCCAGTGCCCTTATAGGCGGTATACATAGCGTTGCGCAACTCTTGCTCGTTGCGTGGTGCAACGATTTGTAAATTGGGTATGGGGCGCATATAGGCAATGTCGAACTGGCCGTGGTGGGTGGCTCCGTCCTCGCCCACAAGGCCTGCTCGGTCGAGGCACATAACGACGTGCAGGTTTTGCAACGCAACGTCGTGAATAACATTGTCATAGGCCCTCTGCATAAAGGTCGAGTAGATATTACAGAAGGGTATTGCTCCGCCTGCTGCCAGGCCTGCCGAGAAGGTTACGGCGTGGCCCTCGGCTATGCCCACATCGAAGAACTGACGGGGCAACTGGCTGGCAAGCATATTCATCGAACACCCCGTAGCCATTGCGGGCGTAACGCCAATAACACGCTTGTCGGCCTCTGCCAGCTCGACCAGGGCGCGACCAAAGACATACTGGTACTTGGCAGGGCCACCCTCGGAGGCGGCACGCTGGCCCGTAGCCACGTCGAACTTGCCTGGCGAGTGCCAAACTGCAGGGTCGCCCTTTTCGGCTGGGGCGTAACCCTTGCCCTTTATGGTCATCGTGTGGAGCAACTTGGGCCCCTGAATCTCCTTGAGCGAGCGCAGTGTGCGCACCAGTGTGGCCACATCGTGACCATTTGTGGGGCCAAAGTAGCGGAAGTTCATACTCTCGAACAGGTTGCTCTGGCGCAACAGCCCTCGCTTAATGGTGTGTGCTAGGTGCTGAAGCAGTGCTCGCGTGCGAGGCATAAAGTTCAGTCCGCTCCACACCTTGCGCTTCATACGGTTGTAGCGGCGCGACGAGGTTATGCGCAACAGGTGCTTGCGCATAGCACCCACATTGGTGTCGATAGCTTGGCGGTTGTCGTTAAGAATAACGAGCAGGTTTGCCTTCGATGCTCCAGCGTTGTTGAGCCCCTCAAAGGCCAAACCGCCAGTCATAGCGCCATCGCCAATTACGGCCACCACGTTGCAATTCTGGCCCGTAAGCTCTGCGGCCTCGGCCATACCATAGGCGGCCGAGATGGATACCGACGAGTGGCCTGCACCAAACGAGTCTCCCTCGGCAATGCTGGGGAAGCCTGCAATGCCGCCCATCTTGCGCTGATTTTGGAAAGCCTCGCGACGGCCAGTGATAATCTTGTGGGGATAGGCTTGATGACCTACGTCCCATACAACCTTGTCGGTGGGGAAATCAAAGACGTAGTGAATAGCCACAGCCAGCTCGACCGCACCCAGGCTCGACGAAAGGTGGCCAGGATTGTCGGCACACGAGCGCACAATATAGTCGCGCAACTCGGCACAGTAATCGGCCAGCTCGCTCACTTTGAGGGCTTTCAACTCGGCAGGCGAGTTGACATTTTCGAGGTATTTGTATTGTGGTTTACTCACTGCTTTCTCCCTAAAAAAGACCTTTGTTTAGGGCAAAGATACCAAGAAAATGGTAAGAAGAGAAAAAATCCCGAAAAAAAGTATTATATTCGTGGCGATGTATGCACTCGCAATGCCAAAATGCGGCTGCAGAACAGGTCAGACGAACTATCATAAACAACATTCACAGATACTATGAAATACAAACGAATACTTTTGAAACTCAGTGGCGAGTCGCTCGCAGGTGCCGAGGGCCGTGGCCTCTCAACCCAGGTGCTCGACAGCTATGCACAGCAGATTAAACAGGCCGTAGAGAGTGGCGTACAGATTGGTATCGTCATTGGTGGCGGCAACATATTCCGCGGCTTGCAGGGCGTAGGTCGTGGCTTCGACCGCGTGAAGGGCGACCAGATGGGTATGCTCGCAACCATCATCAACTCGCTCGCACTCCACTCGCACCTCGAAAGTATCGGTGTCAAGACCAAAGTGCTCACCTCGATTCGTATGGAGCCTATTGGCGAGTACTTCTCGAAGGCCAAAGCGGTCGAGTATCTCGAGGCTGGCTATGTTGTAATCATCGGTGGCGGCACCTCCAATCCCTACTTCTCGACCGACAGCGCTTCGGCTCTGCGTGGCATCGAGATTGAGGCCGAGGTGTTGCTCAAGGGTACTCGCGTAGATGGCGTCTACACCGCCGACCCCGAGAAGGACCCAACAGCCACCAAGTTTGACCAGATTAGCTTCGACGAGGTCTACGCTCGCGGTCTGAAGATTATGGACCTTACGGCCTTTACACTCTGCAAAGAGAACCACCTGCCCATCATCGTGTTCGATATGGACACAGAGGGCAATCTGCAGAAGGTGCTCGATGGCCAGAGCAACGGCACCCTGGTACACAACTAATCAGTCGCCAACCGTGTAGAGAGGAGCCCAGATGAGGAGGTTTTTGGCCATAGTTGCAACTATGCTCTGCGTGCTTGGCACTGCGT
Organism: Tidjanibacter sp.; assembly: GCA_045543795.1. Lineage (GTDB taxonomy): Bacteria > Bacteroidota > Bacteroidia > Bacteroidales > Rikenellaceae > Tidjanibacter. The sequence continues at coordinate 98,849 of JAZPXV010000011.1, read as the reverse complement.
GGGCCCAAGATGGAGATGGAGGGCCCTTTGCTCACGTCGGCCAGGGTGAGAAGGTGCCCTCGTTTGTGGTCACAACCACCAGCGGCCAGCGCATCAGCAGCGACCAGTTGGAGGGGCGTGTGACACTCATCACCCTCTGGGCAAGTTGGTGCCCCTCGTGCCGCAAGGAGTTCAAGCGACTGGCTGCCAACGACCAGTTTGGAGCACTGCTGGAGGAGGAGAACTTTCTGTTCCTGCCTATCTCGCGCGAGGAGAGCAGCGCTACGGTGGTGGCGTGGCTCAACCAGAAGGGCTACCCCTACGAGTCGGCCATCGACCCCGACCGAGCAGTCTACAACCTCTTTGCCTCGGAGGAGATTCCGCGCAACATTGTCGTGGGCCCCGACGGCACTATTCTCTACCACGGCAGTGGGGGCTCTAAAAGGGAGCTGAACCAGGCGATAAACTTGTGTAGGGAAAAGATAGAAGAACTAAACAACAAGTAAAATACAAATATAACACACACTACTACAAATATGAGCGACGAATCTGTATTGATTATTGATGCAGCCGAGGAGAAGATGTCCAAGGCTATCGCACACCTCGACGACGCGCTGTTGAGTGTTCGTGCAGGCAAGGCAAGTACCCACGTTTTGAGGGGCATTATGGTTGAGTACTACGGTGCTCCCACCCCCATTGAGCAGGTTGCCAGCGTAACCGTACCCGATGCCAAAACCATCCTCGTACAGCCCTGGGAGCGCAATATGATTGCCCCCATCGAGAAGGCTATCTTGGTGTCTAACATCGGCCTTACCCCCTCGAACAACGGCGAGCACATCCGCCTCAACATCCCTGCACTGACCGAGGAGCGCCGTAAGGAGCTCGTTAAACAGGTACGCACCTACCAGGAGACTGCCAAGGTGAGCTTGCGCAACGCCCGTAGGGATGCTGTCGATGCCTTCAAGAAGGCCCAGAAGAACGGTATGCCCGAGGATGAGGCCAAAGATGGCGAGAACGAGGCACAGAAACTGATTGACCGCTATACCAAGAAGCTCGACGAGATGGTTGCGGCCAAAGAGAAAGAGATTATGACCGTATAAACCTACGGCATAGCCCCAAGACAAAAGCCACCGCCCCTAATTGCAAGGGCGGTGGCTTTTTTGTGCAAACCGTGGGAGTTATCTATTCGCTTTTCTTGAACGAATTGCAGACCTCTTGATTGAGCTTTCTCACACGCTCGGCATCCAGTTTTACAACCTCGCGGTCATAGGTCAGCATACCATTCAACTCCATCTCAACATCGGTAATCTGGGTGTAAACCGCTGCGGTAAAGCCTTTGGTAATCAACCCTTTGAGTATGTTGATATACTCCTCGTAGAGGTCAGTTGCGCTCTTGGCATCTTCGGCCTTGGCTGGGATATTCAGGCGGTCGTTGGTCTTCCAACGGTGCTCGTCGATGATGTAGCCTATACCACCGTACTCACCCAGCACAGTTGCACGCTTATAGTCAAAGAGGTACATCTGTGGCTCGGGGTAGTTGTGCAGGTCGAGAAAATCTCCACCCTCGGTGAAGTGGTTGCCACCGCTCGACTGGTCAACCAGTCGCGAGGGGTCGTAGGCCTTGGTCCAGGCGGAAATCTCTTTGGTCTTGAACTGTCCCCAACCCTCATTGAAGGTTACCCAAGTGCAAATCGAGGGGTAGGAATAGAGGTTGTCGATAATCTCCTGCCACTCGCGGCGGAAGTTGGCCTCGCTCTCGGCCGAGCGCACAAGCTCGTCACCCTCGAAGTACTCGCGCCACACAAATGCAGGGGTCGAGTCGCCCGAGGGCATATCTTGCCAAACAATCATACCGATGCGGTCGCAGTGGGTGTACCAGCGTGCAGGCTCTACCTTGATGTGTTTACGAATCATATTAAAGCCCAGCTCTTTGGTCTTGATAATGTCGTAGGCCAGCGCCTCGTCGCAGGGGGCGGTGTAGAGGCCGTCGGGCCAGTAGCCCTGGTCGAGGGTGCCAAACTGGAAGTAGTCCTCGTTGTTGAGTTGCAGGCGTATGATGTGGTCGGGGCCCATCTTGGTCGAAATCTTGCGCATTGCGGCGTAGCTCTTGATGCGGTCTACTACCTTGCCGCCCTTAGTCAGTGTAACCTCAAGGTCGTAGAGGTGGGGATTCTCGGGCGACCATAGTTTTGCGTTGGGCACCGAGAGGGTGAGCTCGGCACCTGCGAGTCCCTTTGCCGAGGCCACCAGTTGGTCGGCATCGTAGAGTCGGGCCTCGATGGTGCAGTCGCCCGTAGCGCACAGCTCGGCATCTATGCGCAGCTCGCTACGGTCGATGTCGGGGGTGTTCTTGACGGCCACAATGTGGTCGGCCCCTACGGGCTCCATCCATACAGTCTGCCAAATACCGCTCACAGTGGTGTACCACAACAGCCAGGGGCGCTCGGACTGCTTGCCACGAGGCTGCCACCCCTCGCTACTGGGGTCCTCGACCTTTACGGTGAGGGTGTTGTTGCCCTTGCGGAGCAGAGCGGCGGTGATGTCGAACGAGAAGGGGGTGTAGCCGCCCTTGTGGGTGCCCACCTTCACGTCGTTTACCCACACATCGGCCTTCCAGTCTACGGCGCCAAAGTGGAGCAGTACCCTTTGGCCCTTCCACGATGAGGGAACGGTGAAGGTGCGCTCATACCAAAGTGCGTTTTTGGGGCCGAGGGGTTTCATCACACCCGACAGGCTCGACTCTACTGCAAAGGGCACCAAAATCTGGCCGTCAAACTCGGCAGGCTTGGGCTCGCCCTGTGGGCGAATGGCGAAGTTCCACAGGCCATTGAGGTTGTCCCACTCGGGGCGCTCCATAATGGGGCGTGGGTACTCGGGCCACACATTCTCGGGATCGATGTTCTCGCCCCAGTGGGTCTTGAGGTTGTCGCCTGCAGGGGCCCACTGGGCCATTGCCACCAGCGACAGAGATAGTGCAACGAGGGTTGCAAAAATGCGGTTCTTCATAGCTATTGTTAGTTTTTTGTCTATCTCAACTAAAAGTTACGGGTGGCAGGGATATCTCCTACACACCCGTACAAATTATTTAATAACCAATAAGTTTAGCGGCCCTTTACGATGTCGCCAATCTCTTCCATAATGCCCCTTGCCAGGCGTTCGGCCGAGTCCTCATCGCGGCTCTCGGAGTAGATGCGGATGATGGGCTCGGTGTTGCTCTTGCGCAGGTGCACCCACTCGGTGGGGAAGTCAATCTTCACACCGTCAATGTCGGTCACATTGTAGTCGGTGTAGCGGTTGAGCATAGCGTAGAGCACCTTGTCGACATCAATGTCGGGGGTAAGCTGAATCTTGTTCTTGGAGATGTGGAACTGGGGATACGAAGCCCTCAGCTCGCTCACCTTGCACCCCTTGTGTGCCAGCAGCGAGAGGAACAGAGCCACGCCCACCAGGGCATCGCGACCGTAGTGCAACTCGGGGTAGATAACACCGCCATTGCCCTCGCCACCAATGATTGCGCCCACCTCTTTCATCTTGGCCACCACGTTTACCTCGCCAACAGCCGAGGCCGAGTAGTTGCCACCATAGCTCTCGGTCACCTCGCGCAGAGCACGGGTAGATGAAAGGTTAGACACGGTGTTGCCACCGCCATTGCGAGCCAGAATGTAGTCGGCACAAGCCACCAGGGTGTACTCCTCGCCAAACATCTCGCCATCTTCGCACACCAGGGCCAGGCGGTCAACATCGGGGTCAACAACCACACCCAGGTCGGCCTTCTCGCGTACCACAACGTCGCAAATCTCGGTCAGGTTGGCAGGAATGGGCTCGGGGTTGTGTGCAAAGTTGCCCGTAGGCTCGCAGTTGAGCCTAACGACCTCTACGCCCATCTGCTCCAGCAGGGCAGGGATGACGGTGCCGCCCACCGAGTTGACGGCGTCGACAACAACTTTATACTTTTTGGCCTTCACAGCCTCGAGGTCAACGGCAGGCAGAGCCAGCACACTGTCGATGTGCTGCTGGTCGAACGAGAGGCGCTCGACAACGTGGCCTATGTGGTCAATCTCTGGATAGTTCCAATCGGCCCTGTCGGCATAGGCGAGCACCTGTTTGCCCTCCTGGTCGTTGAGAAACTCGCCCTGGGGGCCGAGCAACTTGAGTGCGTTCCACTGCTTGGGGTTGTGGCTTGCGGTGATGATAATACCACCGTCGGCCCCTTTGGCCGTTACGGCCAGCTCGGTGCCAGGAGTGGTGCAAAGGCCCAGAGCCACAACATCAACGCCACAGCCCAGCAGGGTGCCTATAACCACATCCTCGACCATCTCGCCCGACATACGCGCGTCGCGGCCAACGACCACCTTGAGCCTCTTGTCGGGGGTTTGCTCGCCCAGAAAGCGCACATAGGCGGTTACGAATTTTACAATATCGAGGGGTGTTAGATTGTCGCCAATGGCACCACCAATGGTGCCGCGAATTCCTGAAATTGATTTGATAAGTGTCATCTGCGTAGATATATATTTGTTGTTGATGGCAAATATACTAATTTTTTTGTACATTTGCTACATCGAAAAGAGAAACCCATTAGATTCAACAACATTTTTATGAACCGTAAATTTACCCTTTCGGCCCTGCTGGTGGCTTTTGTGCTGCTGGTTGGCTGCAGCTCGCAGAGCAACAAACAGACCCAAGATGAAGAGAAGTATGTCGTAATCCTCTCGATGGATGCCTTCCGCCACGACCTGGCCGACTTCTACGACACCCCCACACTCGACTCGATTGCTCGCGTGGGTGTGTTTGCCGAGATTATGCCCTGCTTCCCCAGCAACACCTTCCCCAACCACTACGCTATGGCCACAGGTCTGCACCCCGACCACCACGGCATCGTAAACAACAGCTTCTACGCCAAAGAGTTGGGCAAGAAGTACTCGATTGGCGATGCCGAGGCTCGCGTGAATGCCGAGTTTTACAAGGGTGAGCCCATCTGGAACACCGTCGAGCGTCAGGGTCAGGTGGCCCACGTCTACACCTGGGTGGGTGTTGAGGCCCCCATCAACGACCACTTCCCCACCGAGTATCTGCTCTATGATGTCAACCGCTCGCGCCGCGAGTTGGCCGACCTGGTGCTGGGCGCCCTGTGCAACCCCAATGTAGAGGAGATTCCCAACCTGACGATGTGGTACTTCGACGAGCCCGACGCTGTCGAGCACCGCTACAGCCCCACCAGCGACCAGACTCGCGAGGTGGTAGAGGATATCGACAACACCCTGGCCTACTTTATGCGCGAGGTGCGTCGCTCGCCCGTCTACGACAAGATTAACTTCATCTTCACGGCCGACCACGGTATGACCGAACTCTCGCCCGAGAGGTTTGTGAACATCTACCAGTGGATTCCCGATATGGCCAAGTACTACTACAACGCCAACCCCGTAACCATCGAGCCCAAAGAGGGTATGCTCGAGGAGGTCTACACAGCCCTGAAGGCTCACGAGACCGAGGGCCACTACCGCGTGTGGAAGCGCGAAGAGGTGCCTGCCGAGTACCACTATGGCACTTTCGAGAGCCGCATCTACCCCATCGTGCTGCTGCCCGAGACTGGTTGGAAGGTTGTCTACAACGAGGAGCCCGAGAAGGGACGTCCACAGCCCAAGGCCTCGAGCCACGGCTTCGACCCCTTCCACCCCGATATGCATATGGCCTTCTACGCCTGTGGCCCCGCATTCAAGCAGGGCTACAAGCACGACAAGATCTTCTACAATCTGAACGACCACCTTATCATTGCCAAGATTCTGGGCATCGAGCCTGCGCAGCCCAACGACTGCAACTGGGACGATGTTAAGGGTATGTTCCGTTAGTGCTCCACACCCAAATAGCACCCTATGACTGCCACACCCGTCAATAGTGTAGAGATAAGTCTGCTAATTGCCTGCTACAATGGTGGCAGGCGCATTGGCACTACGCTCTGTTCGCTGCTCGACCAGACTCTGTCGGCCGAGCGATGGGAGGCTGTGGTTGTCAACAACAATTCGACCGACAACACTGCAGAGGTGGTCGAGGCCTTCATTAAGGCCCACCCCGAGGTGAATATAAGGCTTGTGAGCGAGCCGAAGCAGGGGCTTTCGCACGCTCGCAACTGCGGTATCGACAACTCGGTGGGGGCAATCATCGCCATCATCGACGACGACGAGGTGGCCAGCCCCACGCTGCTGGCCGACTATGTCGAGTTCTTCGACAGCCACCCCGAGGTTGCTGCTGCTGGAGGTCGCATCGTGGCCCACTACCCATCGGGCCGCCCCGAGTGGATGACTCGCTACACCGAGCGCCCCATTGCAGGCATACTCGACCTGGGCGACGAGCCAATACCCTTCCCCACAGGTCGTTACTTTGGAGGCGGCAATATGGCCCTACGTCGCTCGGCAGTAGAGCGTTACGGTAAGTTCAACCCCGAGCTTGGCCGACGTGGCACCACTCTGCTCGGTGGCGAGGAGAAGGAGTTATATGGTCGACTTGTGGCTGGTGGCGAGAGGGTTTACTACCTGCCCACTGCCTATATCGAACACATCATCCCCCCCACGAAGCTCTCGCGCAGCTACTTCGAGGCCGTCTGTCACCGCATTGGCCAGAGCGAACGCATCCGCACCCTCGAGGCAGGGCGCGTAGCCTACCTGAAGAGGTGGTGCTCGGAGTTGGTAAAGTGGTGTGCAACACTGGTGCTCTGCACCCTCCACACCCTCGCACTGCGCCCCTCGAGAGCCCGCTACCTGTGGATTATGAGGCGACAAATATCCAAAGGTCTTGGTGGCCGCAAAGCCTAACAAACAAGCAACCCACACACAACCGCAACACCTATGAATATCAAACCTTTGCGCAACGGCAATGTGAGCATTCAGCTCACTCCCCAAACGGCCGACCTGGTTAGGCGTTATGCCGAGGTCGACGCTGGTGGGCATATCTGCAAGTACCACATAATCAACGAAGAGATTATTGGTGCTCTACGCAGCGCCATAGACCACTTTGGGGGCGAGATGGTCTTGGGCGAGAGGCCCAGCCACCATTGGGCCGCCCAGAGCCCTTGTGCCACCTGTGCCGATGCAAAGGGTTGCACTATCACCTGCCGCCTGAAACACAACTTTGAGAAGGATGTTTATGGTGGTCTGTTGTGTGGTGCCAAGGCTGCAATTGTGGTCTACGACACCACCACAGTGCCCGAGGTGCTGACAAACGACGAGTATGCCGAGTGGGCCGATAAGGTTGCCGAAGGCGAGCAAATAAACGAGCTGTTTTTTAGGGTACGTTTGACCGACCAAGATGGGCTTGAAGTAGCCCTTTCGGCGCCCCACAAAGAGGGGGCTGTTTGGCACACAAAATTCCACCCCTTGGTGATTGACCATCGCGATATTTCGCTGCGCCCCTGGAGTATGGCTCTCTACCGCACATTTCTCAATCGCCCCGAGGGCGTAACCCTGGCCTCGCTATGTGGCGACAACAAGCGCGACCTGCTCAGGCACTACCGTAGGGCCTCTGACTCGGAGCTCAAAACCAACAAGCTAAAAGAGACTCTGCAACCCACACCCACAGCACAGCACCTGCTGAACAACAAGCTGTCGGACCTGAACAACGAGTTGAGAGAGCAGGGCGTGAGCGAGATTTTTATGGTACGTTCAGAGCAATACAAGTCTAACAATCAGCCCTACTTTATCCGCTATATCAAGGAGCAAAAAAGTGGCCAGTAAAACAGGGTACGTCAAAGGCACAAAAAAGGCTAACTTCCACAACAGGAAGTTAGCCTTTTTGTTATTATAGCCTCCAATCTTATCGGCGGCCGTTGGCTCCGCGGGTGCGAATCTTTTTGGGGCCAAAGCTCTTGGGCTCCTCGGCCACCTCGGGCTTGGTGCGCAGGGGCCACAGGTCGCCACGCTTATCATACGAGCCCACCATCTCGAAGTCGAGCTGTTTGAGCCTAAGGTCGGCACCCTTAACCCTGATGAGCACCCTGTCGCCAAGGGTGAACTTGCGACCACTACGAGTGCCTACAACGGCATACTCCTCGTCGTCGTAGGCGTAGAACTCGTCGGCCATATCGCGCAGGGCCACCATACCCTCAATATGGGTTTCCTCCAACTCGACATATACGCCCCACTCGGTAACGCCACTAATCGAGCCCACAAACTCTTGGCCCACACGCTCTTTCATAAACTCTACCATCTTGTATTTGATAGATGCGCGCTCGGCCTCCGAGGCCCTCACCTCCATATCGCTCGAGTGCTCGCACAGCTCGTCAATGGCCTCTTTATCAACCGAGTTGCCACCCTCGAGGTAGTGAGCCAGTAGGCGGTGCACCATCATATCGGGGTAGCGACGGATGGGCGAAGTAAAGTGCGAATAGTAGGGGAACGCCAGGCCATAGTGGCCAATGTTGTCGGTGCTGTAATAGGCCTTCTGCATAGTGCGCACCGCCAAAATCGACACCACATTCTCCTCGCTACGTCCCTTGATTTGGCCCATCAGGTCGTTCATCTGGCGTGCCACAGCCTTGCCCTTGCGAGCGTCGAAGTAGTAGCCAAAGCGGAGGATAAAGTTTGCAAAGCGGGCCAGCTTGTCGGCATCGGGCTTGTCGTGAACGCGATAAACAAAGGTCTTGGCCTTGCCGTCGCGCCCCTTCTTCTGCCCCACAAATGAGGCTACGGTGCGGTTGGCCAGCAGCATAAACTCCTCGATAAGTTGGTTGGCCTCTTTCTGCACCTTGAAGTATACCCCCAGGGGTTTGCCCTCGGCATCGAGTCGGAATTTGGGCTCCTCGCGCTCAAAACGTATCGACCCCTCGGCAAAGCGAGCCGCCCTCATCCTCTGGGCCAAAGCGTTGAGTTTCAGAATCTCGGCCTTGAAGTCGCCCTCGCCACCTTCGATAATCTGTTGGGCCTCCTCGTAGGTAAACCTGCGGTCGGAGCAGATGACTGTGCGGCCCAGCCACTGGCGTGTGATGTTGCACTCGTCGTCCATCTCGAACACTGCCGAGAAGCACAACTTCTCCTCGCCTGGGCGCAACGAGCAGAGCTCATTCGACAACCTCTCGGGCAACATAGGAATGGTGCGGTCGACCAGATATACACTCGTGGCCCTCTCGCGAGCCTCCTGCTCGACAATCGAGCCCTCTGTAACATAGTGAGTTACGTCGGCAATGTGTACGCCAACCTCGTAACGCCCCTCGCCCAACGTGCGGAACGAAATGGCATCGTCGAAGTCCTTTGCGTCGGCAGGGTCGATGGTGAAGGTCGTAACGCCCCTGAAGTCGCGCCTTGCGGCATACTCCTTGTCGCTAATCTTGTCGCTTATGCGGCTTGCGGCCTCATCGACCTCGGCAGGGAAGTGGTAAGGCAGGTTATACTCGGCAAGTATGGCGTGCATCTCGGCAGTGTTGTCGCCTGCAGCTCCGAGCACGTCAATCACGCGGCCCTCGGGGCACTTGGCATCGGGCTCCCAGCCCACGATTTGCACCACCACCTTGTCGTTATCTTTCAGTTTATCAACACCTTTGGCGATAAAAATGTCTACGGGCATACTCTTGCTGTCGGTGCGCACAAAGGCGTGCGAGCGAGTCTTTTCGACGGTGCCCACATAGTTGCGCTCCGAGCGACTAACGACTTCGACAATCTCGCCCTCGGGGTCGCCCCCCGAGCGTCGGCGAGTGATTACGACCTTAACGGTGTCGCCATCGAGGGCACGATGGGTGTTGCGACGGTCTACGAAGATATCCTTGTCAAGCCCCTCGACCGCAACGTATGCACTGCCCGAGGCAATCATTTGCACAGTGCCCTGCATCGAGGGTAATGCGCTGGTTGCCAGGCGGAAAGTAGATGCCGAGGTGGGCACAACCACACCTTCGGCTACCATTTGTTGAACGATTTCTTTGGTTTGATATCGACCTTCTCGGTCGGCTCCACCGCTTTGGGCCGCAAGGGTTTTGAGAGCGAACTTGCGGGTGGGGAATGAGCGGAAGAGTTGCATAATTACCGCTGCACGATTGCGACTGCGGTTGTTGGCTACGCCCTGTGCGCGGCCTCGTTTGTCTTTCTTTGACATAATTTCATCCTATATAATTCGGCACAAAGGTACAAAAATTATACGGGGCTGGCATAATTTCGCCTTGAGAGGGGCAATAATTAACAAAAAGGTAACAATTTTGCCCTCTTTTTTTTGCAAAAACAAAAAAAGGCGTATATTTGCAGTCCGAAAGCGGTGGTTAAAAATCCCCAGTGCCGCGATCGAATAGTTCGGGGTGTAGCTCAGCCCGGTTAGAGTACACGTCTGGGGGGCGTGGTGTCGCTAGTTCGAATCTAGTCACCCCGACTAAATTAGCACAAAAGCCTGCAAATTGCAGGCTTTTGTTTTTTATGTTCCCCCGTGAGTGTTTACACTAAAAGGGGGAATGTAAAAAACAAAAATCAGCGGCCGCAGGGCTGCTATTGTGCTAATTTAGTGCAGGCCCCAAAGGGGCACACCTTGAAAGGCGTAAGCGAGGCAGACGTAGGCTGCCGAGTAGCCAATCTAGTCACCCCGACTAAATTAGTACAAAAGCCTGCAAGAAATTGCGGGCTTTTGTTTTTTCGTTCACCACCGAGGAGTGCTCGCACTTGGAGGGTGGGGTGCTCGAAAACGAGTTTTGCCAGCCCGAACGAACAAGCGGCAGACTAAACCACCAACGCAACCTAACCCACCAACCCCACAATGGTTTTATTCTCCCCTACGAAAGGGGAGTGGCCACAAAGTGGCCGAGGGCGTAGGCGATATGTTTTAGGGCGATTTTTATAACACCGATACGTTTTAGTAGTTTGGATTATGTTTGTGCCACCTGTGAAGGGCTGCGCCAATACCCCGATAAAAAAGCTCCCATAACCAGTGGGGGCTTTGGGCGTTAGGCAGAAGGATAGGAAGAGGTGCTTCACTCAGTGGGTGAAACTCCTCTTCTTGTATTGTTACAATGCGCGAGAGATGCGTATGCCAAATATGTCCAGATGGTGGAAGCTCGAGAGGCTGAGGCCGTACCACCACGACTTGGCCGACTCTTTGCAGCGCACTCGCACGCCCCAGTCAACCGAATAGTAGGGGAGTTGGTTGTTCAGGTCGGCACCAAACTTCACCCCCACGCTGGGGGCAATGCGGCTGGTGCTAAACTGCCAGCGCAGGTTTAGGTAGGCAGGAACTGCGCAGTCGTAAGTAGAGCCAAACTTGTACGCCACTCCGGCTCCCGCACCCACAAAAAGATTGGGGTTTAGGTTGTGGCCGTAGGTGGCCCCGAACGAGAGGTTGCCAGGGATGCCCCAATAGGCATCTATAATGCCACCCCAACCGAGCCTTGTGCCCTTTGGCAGGAAGGTGGAGGTGTCGCTCTGATTTGTCAGATGTATGCCCCATAGGTGAATGGGTAACGACAAGGCTGTGAGTGCACCGCCCAACACCCATCCCATCATAGGTACGCTAAAGCGAGGCGGCATAACGTCGCTACCGCCTGGAATGGGCACCAACTTGTTGTAGATATAAAATGCGGTGCCCAGAGCCACGAGTGACAGACCACCGTAGGTGCCAATCTGGCCTATCTTGTGAATAGTGGGAGCACTGTGTGTAATGCGATAGTCGGCCATTGAGAGCCCCTGCGTGTTTACGTCGTAAGTGGACATTTGGGGTATCGTTGAGGTTGGGGTGGCCGAGCCTTCGGGCTGTGCGGCCATAGCTATTGATGGAGCGAATAGAGCTACCAAGAGCAGGGTGATGAGAGCAGTTCGTTTCATATCGTTGTTGGGTTTAGGTCGTTAGTAATGCGCAAGTTATAGTATTTTCGGCAATATACAAAAAAATCCACACCCCCTTTTTGGGGGCCGCGGGTAAAAATGATAGCCAGGTAATTGTGGCCGACCCTTATGTTCCGGGTATTAAAAAAGATACCTGCGAAGTATGGGAGGCAGTGAATGAGGGGTGCTCGAAAACGAGTTCCGTCGTTCACAACGAACAATCGGTAGATTGAGATACTAACTCCGCCCAACACACCCACGCACCAAAGAAATCCCAAATCTCCCCTACGAACCGACGCCCGAAGCGGGAGCAGAGGCTGCTTGCAGACTATGCCCCGCAAGTAGGAGGAAAAGCCTCCGAAGAAGGATTAAAGGGGAGTGGCCACGAAGTGGCCGAGGGGTGCTCGAATATGAGTTCCGTCCTACACAACGAATAATCGGCAGATTAAGCCACAAACGCCACCTAACCCACCCACTCGCCAATGAAAAAAGAGGAACTCACGTCTGAGTTCCTCTTTTTGTCTGTTCGCCTGTGGCGATTGCTGGTCGTTACTCCGATTTGGCAACGTAGCGTTTCTCTTTGATACGAGCCTTCTTACCAGTGAGGTTGCGGAGGTAGTAGATGCGTGCACGACGTACAACACCAACTTTGTTAACCTCGATCGACTCGATGTGGGGCGAGTAGAGGGGGAAGATACGCTCTACACCTACACCGTTAGAGATTTTACGGATGGTGAACATTTTGGTTACACCACGACCTTTGATTTGGATTACCACACCGCGGAAGCTCTGGATACGCTCTTTGTTACCCTCTACGATTTTGTAGCTTACGGTGATGGTGTCGCCGGCTTTGAATGCAGGAACCTCTTTGGGAGCCCACATAGCCTCTTCTGCGATTTTGATTAAGTTGTCCATCTTTTTATAAACCGGTATTAAAAAGTTAAAGGTAGGGAATATTACGGACTCCTGTGTTCTCATAAGAGATTCCGCTACCGAATTGGCTGCAAAGGTACACAATAAATTCAAAATTCAAAATTCAAAATTCAAAATTGTGCAATTTGCGTTCCGTAAGGCGGTGGTTTTGTGGTGCGTTTGGGCGTTGTGGTGGGGGAATTTTGAATTTTACCTTGTTCGAGCACCCCTCCGTCGCTTCGCGCCACCTCCCCTTTAATCCTCCTTCGGAGGCTTTTCCTCCTACTTGCGGGGCATAGTCTGCAAGCAGCCTCTGCTCCCGCTTCGGGCGTCGGTTCGTAGGGGAGAGGTGCGTGTTGCCACACACCATTCAAAATTATGCTTTTGCGTCGTGTAAGGTGGTGGTTTTGTGGTACGTTTTGGTGTTGTGGTGGGGGATTTTTTGAATTCGACACACGCCCCCGCCCTAAAGGGCAGCCCCTCTAACTTAGAGGGGGAGTAGTTTTTTTAAGGACTCTAAGGACTTTAAGGTCATTAAGGCCCTTAAGGCCCTTAAGAAACCCTATAATTCCTATAACTCTTATAGCTCCTATTGCTCTTATATGATTTATAGGAGTTATAGGAGAGATAGGAGTGATACGATTTTTAGGGACCCCACAACCACCCCTCTCCTAACCCAGGAGAGGGGTGGTTGTGGGTAGGCAGGGCTACGTTACTCCTCGGGGCGGAAGAAGAACTCTTCGCGGCTTTCGAAAAGCAAGTTCTCGACGGTCATTTCGCTACCTTCGTAGTACTTAGCCCAAGAGAGCATATAGGTTGGTGAATCAACCCTCTTGTGGATAATGATGATTATGATGTTGCCCGACTCATCGTACTTGTAGGAAGTTGTGGTCTCCGAAGTGCCCCCGTCGGCAAGCCTCTCTCTTTCGATTGTCGTTACCGATTGGATGGGTGACGGAATACGTTTGCCATTGCGTACTGTGGTAACACTCTTACCCTCATCGATATCGGTGTACTCATATTTTTCCTTTCTCACAAGTTGTAATTTGCCGTCGCTGGTCATCTGCCAATACTCAATCAGGTCGCCTCGGTCGTTGTAGACCTCGTGAACCTCTTTGCTGTAAAAGGTGTCGTACTCTATCTGGCGAATCAACACCCCCTGCTCGTTGTACTCGTTGCATTTTTTTAGAGTAAGGGTGTCGCTATTCCAATTGCGTTCATACAGGCTTGTGAGTAGCCCCTGCGAGTTGTAGACCTCGCGCTTATAGGGCTTGCCGTTGTGTTCGTAGGTATAGTACTGCCACTTTTCGGCCACTCCGCCATCGGGGTTGTAGAGAGTGCGTTTGTAGTCGCGCCACTCCTCGCCCCACTCCGACCACCACACCTGCTCCAGGGCCTGCTTGCCCTTACTGTGGTAGGTGTAACGAGTGCCAATGGTGTCATACTGAATGGGCCTCCACCCTAAATTCTCTTTGTGGCTCTTCTGCCACAAATGGCGCTGCTGGCGGTGGTTTTCTGCCTCGTCAAAGAACTCGCACAGAATTGAGCCCCAGAGGTGGTTGCGCTCGTGTTTCAAAATGCGGCGCTCTTCGATTACATCGCCGTGGCGATTGTAGGTGTAGATGGTGCTGTCCAGCAGGGCTCCGTCGCCACGATAGATGGCCTCTGTGAGTGGGCGGCCTTTGCGGTTGTAGCGAGTGTGGGTGCGATCTGTCAGCTCTCCATTTTGGTAAAACTCACAGCTGCGCTCGTTGCCGTGGCGGTCGTAGGTGTAGCACCACTTTTCGGGTATGAAGTACTCTGTGGGTTGAAACTGCTTTGTCGTCTCGACCAACTGCCCACGCTTGTTGTAGACAAAGGTTTGCACCAGAAAGAGGGTGTCGTCATGCATCTTCTCATAACGAATCAATCGCCCCCTCTCGTCGAAAAAGTTCTCCTCGGAGGTGATGAGGTAGGCGGTGTCGCGTTTGTTCGAGACTATTATACGCTTGGTGCGTAACATTGCCCCTTGATTGTTGTATTTGGCTGTTGTTGTCCATGTCGCTGCAGTTGCGCGTTTGGGCGCTTTGGTATAGCGATATTCGCTTATGCTGTCGATGTTAGAGAGAGATCTCTTGTTGTCGGGCCGTACGGGGTGGATGTCGGTGTGTGATTTAACGTCTGGGTGGAGCGTGGCCACAGGCGTAGCACACCCTACCGCGAGCAGTGCCAGCAGCGAGCAGAGAGCTGTGCAGATTCTGTTGTGTGTCATAGCGATAGTGGCATTCGTTCGACCGCAATATACAAAAAAATTATATATAATCCTATAACTCTTATAACTCTTATAACTCCTATTACTCCTATGTAAAATAATCAAGGGCCTTAAAGTCCTTAATGACCTTAAAGCCCCTATAAATAATTTTGAATTGCCGCCTACGCTCGCTTGATGCGACGGAAGCGGAGCCCCAGCACGCCCCAGAAGGCCTCGCCAAAGATACTGCCGCTCATCTTCGAGGTGCCCGCAGTGCGGTCGCGGAAGATTATCGACACCTCCTTAATCTTGAATCCCAAGCGCCAAGCCGAGTACTTCATCTCTATCTGGAAGCCGTAGCCCTTCATCTTCACCCTGTCGAGGTCGATGGTGCGCAACACCTCGGCTCGGTAGCCCACAAAGCCTGCCGTAGCATCCCTGACGGGCATACGGGTAACTACGTTCACATAGCGCGAGGCAAAGTACGAGAGTAGCAGGCGGCTCAAGGGCCAGTCGACCACATTCACACCCTTGACATAGCGCGAGCCTACAACCACGTCGGCACCCTCATCGAGGGCGGCACTCAGGCGCAACAGGTCGTCGGGGTTGTGCGAAAAGTCGCAGTCCATCTCGAAAACGTAGTCGAAGCCGTGCTCGAGTGCCCAGCGAAAGCCTGTCAAGTAGGCGGTGCCGAGGCCCAACTTGCCGCTGCGCTCAATCATAAACAGGCGGTCGGGGTGGCTGGGCATAAGCCCCTTGACAATGGCTGCGGTGCCGTCGGGCGAGCCGTCATCGACTATGAGCAACGAGAAGTTGCCCTCGAGCGAAAATACTTTGGCCACCATAGCCTCTATATTCTCGCGCTCGTTGTAGGTTGGTATGATTATTAGTTTCTGCACTTCTTGTTGGTTTAATTTGCGCAAAATTAGTTATTTTTGCCGAAAATACTCATCAATCGTGCCCGAAACATTAAATTTAACACTTTCGCCCAAGCAGGCCGCCTCCGAAGAGGGGTGGCTCGCCATAGCTGTGCGCCGTCTGGGCATCAGGCGCGACCAGGTGGCCCTGGCCCGAGTGATTAAGCGCTCGGTCGATGCACGCCAGCAGACACCAAAGGTGTTGCTCACTGTCGAGGTCTTTGTCGATGGCGAGCAGCAGCCCGAGCAGATTCATTTCGACTACCCCGACGTTAACGGCAAAACCGAGGTGGTTATTGTGGGCGGAGGCCCTGCAGGACTGTTTGCCGCACTGCGACTTATCGAGCTGGGCTTTAGGCCCATACTCTTGGAGCGTGGCCGCGAGGTGGGCCAGCGCAGGCGCGATATTGCCCAGATTCACCGAGGAGTGGCTGTCGACCACGAGTCAAACTACGCCTTTGGCGAGGGCGGTGCAGGCACCTTCAGCGATGGCAAACTGTTCACTCGCTCCAAGAAGCGCGGCGACTACAATAGGGCCCTGCAAACACTGGTCTTTCACGGCGCAAACCCCGAGATTCTCTACGAGGCTCACCCCCACATAGGTACTGACTGCCTGCCCAAGATTATCGAGCAGGTGCGCCAGACCATCATCAATGCAGGTGGCATCATACGCTTTGAGTCGTGCGTTACCGACATCGAGCTGCACCAGGGGCGCATCAGGGGCGTATGGGTTGGCGACACACTGATTGAGGGCGCTGCGGTGGTGCTGGCTACGGGCCACTCGGCCGACGACATATACGAGATGCTCTACCGCCGAGGCGTAAGGCTCGAGGCCAAGCCCTGGGCTATGGGTGTGAGGGTTGAGCACCCACAGGAGCTGATAGACCGCATACAGTACCACTCGGC
Organism: Tidjanibacter sp.; assembly: GCA_045543795.1. Classification (GTDB taxonomy): domain Bacteria; phylum Bacteroidota; class Bacteroidia; order Bacteroidales; family Rikenellaceae; genus Tidjanibacter. The sequence goes on along the minus strand of JAZPXV010000011.1, from coordinate 82,128 downwards.
CGATATGAGGGAGTGGTTGCCTGCGGCAGCCTACTCGCTTGTGAGCCAGGTGGGTGGCCGAGGGGTTTACTCGTTCTGTATGTGCCCGGGCGGAGTGATTGTACCCGCAATGACCGACTTTGGCGAGTGTGTGGTCAATGGTATGAGTGCTTCGGCACGCTCGTCGCGCTGGGCTAATGCAGGCATTGTTACCGAGGTTAGGCCCGACGACTTTGCCCACTTGCACGACCAGTGGGGCGAGCTGGCAGGACTGAAGTACCGCCAGCAGGTAGAGCGCCACGCAGCCGCACTGGTGGGTGGTGGGGGAGCGGCCCCTGCCCAGAGGTTGGCCGACTTTGTGGCAGGCCGCCCATCTGTCGACCTGCCCCGAACATCCTACCTGCCCAAGTCGACCGCGGCTGTGGCCGACGAGTGGCTGCCCGACTTTATTGCCCAGTCGCTCCGAGGGGGCTTTAAGAGCTTTGGCCACAAGATGAGGGGCTTTGTTACCAACCAGGCCCAGATTATAGGTGTCGAGTCGCGCACCTCTACCCCTGTGCGAATACCTCGCGACAAGGAGTCGTTGCAACACCCCGAGGTGGTAGGGCTCTACCCTACGGGTGAGGGTGCAGGCTATGCTGGAGGTATCATCTCGGCGGCCCTCGATGGCACTCGCGTGGCCGAAATGGTGGCCCAAACGATTAAATAATAGTGGGTAGTGGGTGGTGCGGCTTGATTTTTGGCACAAGTTTATTATATTTGTAGATAAATTAACCACAACCAACTTTCCCGAAACGACTGACCGATGAAACGCATCGCCGCAATAACAATGGTTCGCAACGACGAGTTCTACCTACGCAGGTGGGTGGAGTACTATGGCAGAGAACTCGGCAAGGAGAACCTCTATATATTCTTCGACGGAACCGACCAGACCATTCCCGACTTTTGCGAGGGCACCACTGCACGCCTTCGCGAGCGCAACCCACAACACGTTGTTAAGGCCGAAAAAGACCGCCTCGGATTCCTCTCCGAGCAGGCTGCTATGCTCTTTGCTCAGGGGTACGACTTGGTCATTGGCACCGATGCCGACGAGTTCTTGGTGGTGGACCCCAAACTGGGTGTAAGGCTGGCCGACTATCTGAGTGGGCTGAAAATCAGAACAAGTGTGTCGGCTCTGGGTATCGACGTGGGCCAGCACCTCGACAAGGAGGGGGTGCTTGACGGCAGTCGCCTCTTCTTGGAGCAGCGCCACTATGCCTACATCTGCTCGCGCTACACCAAGCCCTCGGTCATCAGCCGCCCTGTGCGCTGGGGCTCGGGCTTCCACCGCGTTAAGGGGCACGACTTCCGTATCGACAAAAACTTGTTCCTCTTCCACTTTGGCAGCATCGACCTGAAGATGATTGAGGAGCGTATGGGCAACAAAGACCTCGTTGCGACGGGCCGACTGAAGCACATCAAAAAGAGGGCTCGTACGATATTCCTTATCACTGGAGCAAAGGCCCGTAGGTGGGAGCCTACGGTGCGACTGTTGCGCCTTATTCACCAGTGGGTGCGCCCCATCTGGGCACTCAACAAGCCCTGGAATACGGTGCGCAAATATGTGGTGGCTATACCCGACCGTTTCTCGAAGATAATCTAACAACACCCCCTATATGAGTACTCAACCAGTAGATGTGGTAATTGCCTGGGTTGATGGCGACGACCCCACACACCGAGCCAAGCGACAGCAATATGGCGGCAAGGTGGCAGCCTCTCACAACGATGTGGGGGGCGATATGCGCTTTAGGGCTACGGGCGAGATTTACTTCTGCATAGCCTCGGTTTTGCGCTATGCCCCCTGGGTGAGGAAGATTTGGATTGTTACCGACAACCAAGACCCCCACGCCCACGAGTTTGTGGAGCGCAACTTCCCCGACAACAAGATTCCTATCGAGATTGTAGACCACAAGGTGCTCTTCAGGGGGTACGAGCAGTTGCTGCCCACGTTCAACTCGCTGGCCATATCCACGATGCTGTGGCGCATACCAGGGCTGGCCGACTGCTACCTCTACTTCAACGACGACGTCTTTTTGGCCTCGCCCGCAACCCCCCAGATGTGGTTCGAGGGCGACCGAACAACCATATATGCACGCAAGGTGCCTGCGCTGTTTGCACGCCTGCTCCGCTGGGGCAAGCACCTGGGCAAGAAGCACAAAATCTTTGGCCACAAAGACCCTATGCTCAATGCGGCCGACCTGCTCCACTCGGGCTACTTCTTTCTCTTTCCCCACGCCCCTGTGCCTATGCGCAGGAGCTGGTATGAGCGCTACTTTGGCGACCACCCCGACCTGTTGTACAGCAACATCTGTCACCGCTTCCGCGAGCCGTCGCAGTTCTCGTCGCCAACGCTGTTCTACGTCAGTGCCTACCGAGAGGGTAAACTGACTGTGCGCTCGCCCAAGGGGACAACCTGCTTCTTCAAACCCTCGGTCGAGAAGAAGGGGGGCTATATGGCCCGCAAGATTGCCGAGGCCGATGGCAACAAAGCCCTCAAGTTTGGGTGCATCAACTCGCTGGGCGAAACCACTCGCGAGGAGCAAGAGATGTTCAATCGCTGGATTTGCGCAAAACTCGACATAACCCTCTAAACCACCATTATGACCTCGAGCGCCACAACAACAAACCCTGCCATATCCGTAATAGTACCCGTCTACAATGCCGAGCGCACCCTGCGTAGGTGTATTGATAGTATTGTGGCCCAAACCTTTACGGACTGGGAGATAATATTGGTCAACGACGGCAGCAAAGACCGCAGTGGCGAGATTTGCGACCACTATGCCGCCACCAACCCTCGCATAAAGGTAATCCACAAGCCCAACGAGGGGGTGGCCGCTACTCGTATGAGGGGCATTGATGCTGCCTCGGGCGACTACTCCATACAGGTCGACTCCGACGACTGGGTTGAGCCCACAATGCTGGCCGAGCTCTATGAGGTTGCCCAGCGCGAGGGGGCCGATATGGTAATCTGCGACTTCTACTACGACTATGCAGGGCGCAAGCCCCTCAAACGTCGAGTTCAGCGCCCCACAAGCCTCGAGAGTAGCAAGGTGCTCGACGAGCTGCTCGAGTATCGCCGCATAAGCCCCAGTTGCGCCAACAAGCTCATACGCCACGAGTGCTACCGCAAGTACAATGTGCGCATACCCAGCGACATTTCGCACGGCGAGGACTTTTTTGTATGCCTGTCGCTGTTGCGCCACGCCGAGCTGAAAGTTGCCTACCAGCCACAAGCCTTCTACCACTATGAGCAGGATGCCAACTCGTCGTCGCTCACCCACTCCTACTCGATTAGGGACTTCGAGCGAGAGGAGAGGCTTAAAGAGTATGTGCTCGCCCTGATGGAGGGGCACCCCTGCTATGACCGCCTGGAGCAGCGAATGGTGCTCAACATCCTGCGACGCGCCTTCAATGGTGGAGTTTTCAGCTCTGCGGAGTTCAAAAAACTCACCTACGGCTATCGCCACAACATAAAGAACAACCACACCGTTGCCTGGCACCGCCGCTGGCGATTGTACCTCTCGTGCATAGGGCTCTACCGCCTGATGTATGGCTACAAGTCGCTGGGCCGAGCTGCCAAAAGAGTCAATTCAAGAAAGAACAAACAATAGAGAGATATGAAGCCCGAAATAATCGCAAAATACTTTACCCTCACAGATGAGCAACGTAGCCGCTTCGACGCGCTGGGCGAGCTGTACCGCGACTGGAACAGCAAGATAAATGTGGTCTCGCGCAAGGATATCGAGGAACTCTACGAGCGCCACGTTCTCCACTCGTTGGCCATTGCCAAGGTCTGCACCTTCGAGCCAGGGGCAAAGGTTGTGGACATTGGGTGTGGTGGCGGTTTTCCGACCATTCCGCTGGCCATTATGTTCCCCGAGGTGGAGTTTACGGCCGTAGATTCGATTGGCAAGAAGATTACGGTTGTGCGCGAGGTGGCCGCGGCCCTGGGACTGAAGAATGTAACCCCCGTGAATGCCCGCATCGAGGCTGTGGGGGGCGAGTTTGACTATGTTGTGAGTCGCGCTGTTACGGATATGAAGACCCTCAAAGGGTGGGCACTGCCCAAACTGCGCGTGGGCCAAAAGGGTAGTGTGCCCAACGGAATGATTGTGCTGAAGGGTGGCGACCTGGCCGAGGAGCTCGGGCTGGCACGCCTCAGGTGCGACATCTACGAGATAAGCGACTGGTTCGACGAGGAGTTCTTCGCCACCAAAAAGATCATCTACGCCAAGCGATAAGGGGGCTAAAAAGGAGGAGTTGAGGTAAAAAAGCAAGAAAATTGGCGCAGGAATTTTGAATTATCAATTTATTGTTTACCTTTGCAGTCCGAAAAATGTTTGAAAAACTGATAAATAATTAAATAGCGCTATGAAAAGGACTTATCAACCTTCAAAGAGGAAAAGAATCAACAAACACGGTTTCCGTGCTCGTATGGCTACCGTAAACGGCCGCAAAGTATTGGCAGCTCGTCGCGCCAAAGGCCGCAAGAAACTCACCGTATCGGACGAGTTGCGCAACAAATAGTCGAGAGGCTACAGTAGTTGATTCGAGAGTGCAGGATGGTGGCAAGGCCACCCGCTCCAGGCACCAAACAAAAAAGAGATGCATCGGACGCGAAGCATCTCTTTTTTTGCGTTTCGGTGGGAGCTTTTCGGTGAGTGCTTTTGGGTGGGTGCTTTCTGGCGAACGTAAATAGAGCCAGCCCATCTTCTTCCGCCTGCAATGCTGTCGCAGGATTGGGTGTGGCCTTCGGCCATACAGACCTCTCCGTCACTTCGTGCCACCTCTCCTAACTCAGGAGTGGGATTGTTGTGGAGTCCCTAAAACTCATATTACTCCTATCTCTCACATAACTCCTATAAATCATATAAGAGCAATAGGAGATATAAGAGTTATATGATTTTCGTTAAGGTCATTAGTTATCCCCCAAACTTATGGGTAAAAAATAAGGCCCTCGCATAAGGGCCTTAAAGAGTATTATTCTGCCAAACTTACGTTAATTCTGGGCTGTGGCGGTGGTGATGTCGAGAGTTTTTATCTGGCTGGTGGCAGTGTTTTGCTCAACTGCGGCTTGAGCGGTGGTTGCGGTCTGCTCACCCTCAGCCAGTTCTCCCTCGGTCTGCCCGCCCTCCTCCTCGGCCACGACAGGTCGCACATAGGTGGTCGTTACGGCCGACGAGGGAATCTCGGCCATCACAATAAATGCCTTGGGAAAGTGAATCCTCACCTTCGAGAGCAACATAATGGCCTCCTCCTGGGTGAGGCAGTTGCCACACGAAACCAAAAAATAGGGGTTCTCGTAGGCAAAGTAGGTGGGCACGTTGTAGTGCTCGGCAAAGAGTTGCTGGGCTGCCTCGGCCTCGGCACGCGCCGACTGCGAGTTGCCCGAGTATATGCGTATGCGGTAGCCCTGGAAGGTCGCCTGGGGCGAGGTCTGGGCGTCGAACTTCATTATGGCATCGGCTGCCGAGCCCCACTCCTCGCTGGCCACCACACGGGCGCCACTCAGGCTGTCGGGCACCGAAAGGTGGGCCTTGAAGTTGGCAATACTCTGGCCGCTGGCTGCTATGGTTGCCAGGGCTATTGCAAGGGTTGCAAGCAGTAGTTTCTTCATAATTCTCTACACGTTGGTGCTACAAAAAGCGGAAAACCTCCGCTAAAAATAGTTGCTTGGTGAGCCAAAGATATCAATAAATCTCGAAAGTGGCACATCGCGTCGCTCAAAACGCTTCGTAAACCACCAAACCTTGCCCTCGCCGTAGCCCGAGATTGTAATCTCGTCGGGCGAGGTGGTCAGAGCCTTGAGGGCCGAAAGTGCCGCCATAGGGTTAGCAAAGCGCATACCTATGTCGACCGTAACCGTAGTGGTCGACTTGCGAGGCAGGGTTACGGGGCGTTTGATGTAGATGTCGCCCAGGGTAGAGCCCTTGTAGTGGGCGGTCAGTTCGCCACCAACAACCGTCACCTTGAAGGGCAACTCGTTGGTTATGGTCATCTCAACCCTGGCACCCTCGCCGAGTTTGAAATCTATTATTTTGGCCCCTTCGAGTTTGAAGTCGCTGAGCGAAAAGAGTTTGCAGCCGCTCAACAGGCACATCATTGCCACTGTGGCAACGGCGATGCTCGCTATTCTGACTATGCGTTTAATCATATACGAAAATGTAGTTGTGTTAGTTGTCAGTTGTTGTGGGTTTTGTGGCTCGGTATATGGTTGCAATGCCACCCGTTAGCCTGGTGTCGCGGTGGAGCCTGAACCCAGCTTTGGTCAGCTCGGCCCTAAAGTCTACGGTGGCACAATACTTGGCAATCGATGCAGGCAGGTAGGTGTAGGCGTTGCGGTCGCCCGACAAAAGGCCGCCCAACCAGGGCATCCAGTAGCGGCGGTAGAGGCGATATATGGCACCGAAGAGTCGGTTGCGAGGCTCGGAGAACTCGACCACCAACAACTCTCCGCCCCTGCGTAGGGTGCGATACAACTCGCCCAGGGCTTTGGCTTGGCTGGGGAAGTTGCGAACACCAAAGGCTACGGTCGTAAGGTCAAAGCTCTCATCGGCCCAGGGCAACTGCTCGACGTCGGCCTCTACGAGTGTTATGCGGTCGCCCAGCCCCTGTTGCTCAATCTTCAGGGCAGCCTCGGCAAGCATCTGCTTTGACAGGTCGGCCCCCGTAATTTTGCACTCGGGCAGCTTGTGTGCCAACGCCACGGCAACCTCGCCTGTGCCAGTGGCCATATCGAGTATGGTCAAGGGGGCCTGTTCGGCAGCCATAGCCACAAAGCGCTTACGCCAACGCTTGTCGGCCCCAAACGACAAAATGGTGTTTATGCGGTCATACGAAGGGGCAATGCGGTTGAACATATTGCGTGTTTGGCGCTTCGATTCGCTATGTTGTTCGCTGTTGGCCATTGGTGTGTGTTAGCAATTGAGGGCTTTTACTGGTACTTGAGTGTTTGGTCGGGCTTGATGCGCGAGATTACGGCTACGGGCACCGAGAGCAGCACCACCAGCACTATGGGCACCAACACGTTGAGCCCAATCCACCACCACCATTCAAACGACACAGGCACCGACGAAAGTATGTAGGCTTCGGCATCGAGTTTGAAAACTGCGGTGTAGTGCTGAAGGGCTATGAGCCCCAGGCCCACGCCATTGCCCCAGGCCAAACCTCTCAAGATAACGCTCAACGAGCGCCACAAGAATACCCTCTGTATGGCTCCGTTGCGCATACCCAGTGCCTTGAGGGTGCCAATCATCTGTATGCGCTCGAAGATGATAATCAGTAGGGCCGTAATCATATTCAGCAGCGCAACCACTACCATTATCACTATTATGACCACCCCATTGATGTCGTGGGTGGCGAGCCAGTCGAAGTACTGGGGGTAAGAGCTGCGCAGGTCGCTGGTGCGCCACAACTGTTCGTCCCCGCCGTAGAGGGCCTCTACGCGCACATTGCCTGCAAAGGAGTCGAGCGTCTCGATGTCGCTACACATAATCTCGTAGGCCGATATTTGGCCCTCCTCCCATCCGTTGAGCCTCTGCACATTGCGTATGTCGGTCAGGGCCAGCGAGCGGTCCATTGTGGTCATACCGCTGTTGTAGATACCCACAATTTTGTAGGCGTCGCGTCGGATGGGGGCCTCGGTCGAGGTAAAGACCATCTCAACCTTGTCGCCCACGCCCACCTCGAGCATATTGGCCAGAGCCTCCGACACGAGTATATCTTTGTTGCGAGTGGGGGTGCCTATGCGTGGCAACTTGCCTGCCACCAGGCTGTTGTGATAGAAGAGCGAGTCGTAGCCCTGCTCAACACCCTTCAGCAGGGTGCCCTGCATAGCGGTCGAGCTCTTGATGATGCCACTCTTTTCGGCCACGCGGGTGAGCGAACTGAAGTTGTCGAGCGAGGCCACCTTCTGCTCAAACTCGGCTGAGGCGTTGAGGGGCTCGGCATCGGCTGTCGATTGGGCCTGCAACACCTCAACCCTTATGTGGGCAGCAAAGCCTGTGAGCTTCTGCTCGAGGGCCACCTTGAAGCCCCCGATTACCGACATCGACACCAGCATTACGGCCATACTGACGGCCACGCTGACGGTCGCAATGGTCAACATTCCACCCCTGCGTGTGCCCTGTCGCTGGCTGAGCCTGCGGGCCAAAAATATCTCGGCTGCTCTCTTTGACATCTAAAAAGTGACTAAAGTGGCTCAAATGTACAAAAAAATTGGTACTTTTACACCATCGAACCTTTAACAACGACTTTTATATGAGCAAAACAGTACTTATCACAGGCGCAACCTCGGGTATTGGCGAGGCTACTGCCAGGGCATTTGCGGCCGAAGGATTTGCAGTTATCATCACAGGCCGACGTGCCGAGCGACTCCAACAACTCAAGGCCGAACTGAAAGAGCAGTACGGGGCCGAGGTCTGCGTGGCTTCGTTCGACGTGCGCGACGAGGCTATGTGCAACGCTGCCATCGAGGCCTTGCCCGAACGCTTTGCCGACATAGACATACTGGTCAACAACGCTGGCCTGGCCGCAGGCTTGGAGCACCTGAACGAGGGTAGCTCGACCGACTGGAATGCAATGATAGATACCAACGTCAAGGGCCTTCTATATATCAGCCGTGCCGTAGCAAACCGTATGATTGCAAGCGGCAAGCGCGGACACATCGTCAACCTCGGCTCGACTGCAGGTACCCAGGTCTACGAGAATGGCAACGTCTACTGTGCTACCAAGCACGCCGTTCACGCCTTGAGCCAGGGTATGCGTATCGACTTCTTGCGCCACGGTATTCGCGTGACCGAGATTCGCCCAGGTATGGTCGAGACCGAGTTCTCGGTGGTGCGCTTCCACGGCGACAAAAACCGTGCTGACGGCGTTTACAAGGGGCTCAAACCCCTCACAGGCGACGATGTTGCCGAGGCTATCGTGTGGGCCACAACCCAGCCCGACCACGTTCATATCAACGAGATTGTGCTCACCCCAACAGCCCAGGCCGACTCGTTTTACTCGGTAAGGGAGTAATAAATCCTGCGATTGGGCGTTTGTAACATAAGGAAAAGAAGTTAGGTTTTTTAGGATTTTAGTTTTTTAACACAACACACACAACAGAGATGAACATTGGCTATCTGCTTTTTATTGTGATTGGTGTGGTGGGTATGATTGTGCAGGCCCGCCTACAATCGGTTTTTAAAAAATACTCACGAGTGCGCTTTGCCAACGGCCTTACGGGGCGCGAGGTGGCCGAGAAGATGCTGCGCGATAACGGCATCTACGACGTGAAGGTTGTATCTACCCGAGGCCACCTGACCGACCACTACAACCCCTCGACTCGCACCGTAAACCTCAGCGAGAGTGTCTATGGCTCCAACTCGGTTGCTGCTGCGGCTGTGGCGGCCCACGAGTGTGGCCACGCTGTGCAACACGCTTGCGGCTATGCCCCCTTGCGCTTGCGCTCGGCTCTGGTGCCCATAGTTCAGTTCAGCTCGTCGCTCTCGACCTGGGTGATTCTTATAGGCATTGTGTTGCTCAACTCAATGCCCACAATCTTCTGGGTGGGCATAGCTATGGTTGCGGCCTCGGCGCTCTTCTCGATTGTCACCCTGCCTGTCGAGTACAACGCTTCGCAGAGGGCTCTGGCTTGGCTGACCGAGAGCGGTACGCTGATGGCGGGCGAGGAGCGTGGTGCAGAGGTGTCGCTTCGCTGGGCGGCTCGCACATACCTGGTGGCAGCCCTGAGTGCTATCGCAACGCTCATCTACTACATCGGCTTTGCCCGCAACAACGATTAGGTGGCCCCTTACAAAATTAGCCAACCCCAAACAAGAAACCTTCTAACACCCCTTACAAAACTCTATGCAACCCATACCCTTTGATATGTGGCTCTTCGACGTGCTCAACTTCGACGGAGGCCTGGTGCTCGACCGCGTGATGTGGTTTGTGTCCGAAAAGATTGTGTGGGCACCTCTCTACATCTTTTTGCTCTGGCACATAGCTCGCCGCTATGGGTGGCGCTACGCAGTGGTTATGCTGCTGGCGGTGGTGGCTTGCGTAGGTGCGGCCGACCAAATCTGCAACTTCTTTAAGAACACCTTCCAGATGCCTCGCCCAAACCGCGTGGAGGCTCTGCAGGAGGGTATGCACTGGGTGTGGCACCCCATTGACGGCAACTACATACGCTACGGCAAGTATGGCACCGTTTCGGCCCACGCCGCTACCACTATGGCCATCTTTCTGGTCATTGGCCACTCGATGAGGGGCATCAAGTGGTATTGGTGGACAATGGCCCTGTGGGTTGTGGCTGTAGGCTACTCGCGCATCTACCTGGGTGTTCACTTTGCCTCGCAGGTGGCCTTTGGATGGGTGCTGGGTGCGCTACTCTCGTGGCTCGCCTGGTGGCTGTTAGACAAGTTTGCCGTAAGGCTGCGCCGATAGGATAATAAAGGCAAAAATAGACAAAAAGGGCCCAAATTTGCTTGGGCCCTTTTTGTGTGTATGGTGATTTGTGATGTTTACTGCAACTTGATGTCCGAGAGGCTCACCAGTTTGTTCACAATGGCGTAGATTGTAAGGCCTGCAGGGGTGTGGATTTGCAGTTTGGTGGTGATGTTACGGCGGTGGGTAGTAACCGTATGCACTGACAGGCACAGCTTATCGGCTATCTCCTTGCTGGTCATACCTTTGGCAATGCAGCCAATAATCTCCTTCTCGCGCTGGCTCAACTGGTCGGGCGACCCCTCGCCTGGGATGGCAACATCGTCGTTGTAGCGCCCCTGGCCACTTGCATTGAGCTGCTCCTCGAGCTCCTCAACCGCAGGGACAAACAGGCTGTCCTCGACCGAGCAGTGGAGCGCCAGGTCGTTCTCGCAGTTGATGATGTCGAACAGCACCGAGTGCAGCAAATAGCCACCCTCGCCCTGGGGGTAGTAGCGCAGGATGACGTTCTTCAGGTCGGCCAGCTTTTGGTCTATGTGGTTGTGCTTGGCAGCAAAGTTGGCAATGCTGTAATCCTTGTTCAGAATACCCTGCTGCAACCCCTCGACGTAGGTAAAGACGGTCGAGTTCTCGTACTCCATGTGGGCCCTAACCTCGGCCACATACTCGTCGTAGAACTTCAATATCAGCAGGGCGACCTCATCCTTGCCCGAGCAGTCGATGGCCTCAATCAGCTTGCGGCGTATGTCGACCACGTTGAAGTCCAAAAACCAGGTGTGGGCCCTCTTGAGGTACTCCATCAGCGAGGTGAGCGACAGGTGGCTGGTGTCGTAGTCGTTTCCGCTGACAAAGTTTGCCACTGCCAGGAAGGTGTTGGCATCGATGCCTCGCTCGGCGCAAATCTCGCCCACGCTCTTGTCGCCAAAGCCCAGAGGAATACCAAAGCGGCTCATAACAAAGAGTATCAAACTATTGTCTTTGATGATGCTGCGCATCTTGTCGGTGGCGTGATAGTGGGCCATTTTTGTTTTCTCTGCCATATTGTTTGTTCTTTAAGGACTTTAAGGGCACTAAGGTCTTTGATGACTGTTGTTGTACTGTTGTACATACCCGCTCGCAAAATTATAATTTTTTTCGGACTACCGAAATACCTATTTATTATGAATTTGTGGCCACAGCCTATAAACACCCTAAATGACCAAAGGCCCGCCTCCAAGTTGGGGCGAGCCTTTGGTATTAGTGTCAAAACGGTATCCGTTTAGGAGTTCTCTTACTGGTTGGTGATGGGGAATTCGGTGATACGCAGGGTGGTACAGCCGTAGGGAATCAGCACAATCTCCTCCTCGGGACCAACGGTGCCCTGATACTGGGTGCTGAAGGGCAGAGGACCTGCCGAGCCACCATACATCTGCCACTCGTCGATACGTTTGCCAGTGGTGCGAATCTCCAGAGGTGCGTTCTCCAGGTTCCAGGGATAGCCGCTAACCTCGCGCTCAACAACGGTGAAGCCGTTTGCAACGCCCTCTTTGACGATGTTCTTCTCCAAGAGGCAGTAATTCCAGGGGGTTGTGGGGTAGACCTCGTAGTAGAAGTCGCCATACCTTGCGCCAAACTTGCGGTCGTCTTGTACGGTCTTCCACTCCTCACCAATGCGCAGAGCATATACCAGAGGGCCGCGCTCTACGGTTGCCGAGTGCTCCCACCAGCGGCTGATAGCAACCTCCATAGGCAGCTCCATCTCTACAACGTCGCCCGAAGCCCACTCGCGATAGATTTTCACAATGTCGCCACCTTTGGCCTTGGTCCAGGGCTGACCATTTACGGTCAGGGTAGCCTCTTTACACCAGCCAGGAATACGCAGGTGCAGGGGGAACAAAACCTTCTTAACCTTCTTCTGGACAATCGAGAAGTTAAACTTGATGTTGCCACTGAAGGGGTAGTTGGTCTCCTCTACAAACTTAACCTCAACTCCGTTTGCAACCTTTGCGGTCACATTCGAGGGCGAGTAGTAGAGGGCTGCCAGACCGCGATCCTCGGTTGCAAACCAGAGGTTGCGGGTAAACTTGGGCCAACCCTGGTGCAGGTTAGAGGTGCAGCAGGGGTAGCCAGTCAGCAGACCAAACAGCTGGTCGGTACCGTTGTAGCACACGCGGAAGTTGCGGTTCTTGCGCGATACCTCTACCTGGTTGAGCTGCTGGTAGTACTGCCTTGCATCGAAGGCGTCGGTAATCTGGGTGGGCAGTGCGTTGAATGCAACACGCTCGAGCCAGTCGGCCCAGTCGGTACGGCCGGTAATCTCGATCATCTTCTCGAGCGACCACATCAGCTCAACTGCGGTACACAACTCCGAGCCCTGGGTGGGGTTGCCAGTGTGCATCAGCTCGTCGCCACCATAGAGGCCGTTGGGCCAGCCGTGGGTGCGCATCAAATCCTCGTAGGCGATGTCCATAGCCTCGAGCTGTTTGGGGTCGTGGGTGCGCTGGTAGTGGATAACGGGCTCTTTCCAACCCTGTGCCAGGTTTACGCAGTGTACGCTGAAGAGGTTGTTGAGCATACGGCGCTCGGTGAACGAACGGGTCCAGTCGGCAGTCTGCTCCGAAACAAGGTCACCAACCTCGAGCAACCACTCCTCGCCAGTGATGCTGTAGAGCCAGTAGATAACATAGAGGTTGTCGCCGCCACGCTGTGCGCCCCAGTAGGTCCAGTGATCCAGTGGGGTCTTGGGCAGCTCTTCCATCTGATACTTGAAGTATTTGAGCATAAAGGGGATTACCCTCTCGTCGCCAGTGGCGTCGTAGTGCTGTTTGAGCACTTTGAGTACCACCATTTTGGGCCACCAGTCGTGCGAGTTGTTGCGCTGCAGGCCGTACTCGTATGGGCGGTCGGTGTCGGGGCCAAAGTAGCCATTCTCTTTCTGGCTTGCCAGAGCCCACTCAATCCAGGGTTTGGTCTTTTCGATGAGGGCCTCATCTCCCATAATGTAGGCCAGGGGCAGCAGACCGTCAATCCAGTAGGGGCCACGCTCCCACACGTCGCCGTCACCACCGAGCCAGCCATTGCGGGGGCCCATAACAGCTTCGTAGAGGGTGTCGAGGTTGCCTGTCATACCGTCTACCATCAGCTGCATCTGCTCCAATAGCCAAGCCTCGGGCTTAACAGCTCCAATGGGCAACTCCATATAGGGCTTGGTCAGCAGTGGAGCGCGGTTGTTCAGATAGAGGCTGTTGGGCTGCTGTGCACTGGTCGAGCCGATTGCCACGACTGCCAATGCGATTAGCGAAATAAGTTTTTTAAGCATAATAGATTTGTATTTAGTTGTGAATGTTTGCTCTTTCTTGGCGTAGCCCTACAAAATATCCTTCAGCTCGTCGATGCGGCTATGGTCGGTAAGGTCGACCTTTATGGGCACAACGGCAATGTACTTGTTCTTGAGTGCCCACTCGTCGCTGTCTTGAGCCTCGGGCTCGTGGTTGCAGAAGCCTCCTGTGAGCCAAAAGTAGTTGCGCCCCCTGGGGTCTTGGCGGCAGTAGAACTCCTCGCGCCAAAAGCCGCGAGTCTGGCGGCAGACCTTGTGGCCCTTAATCTCCTCGGGCCTGGCAATGGGTACGTTGATGTTCAGACAGAGAGGTGTTTTCAGCTCACGCCCCAGCAATGCAGGAATCAGTCGGTCGGCAAACTCGATGGTGGCGTCAAAGTCGGCATCGGCCCTGTGGTCGTCGAGCGAGAGGCCCACCGAGGGGGCTCCGTAGAAGCTGGCCTCGATGGCGGCACCCATAGTGCCCGAGTAGAGCACGTTGATTGCGGCATTTGAGCCGTGGTTAATACCGCTAATGTTCAGATCGGGCTTCACCCCCAACTCGGGCAGCAGCCAGTCGTAGGCAATTTTAACACAGTCTACGGGAGTACCACTACACGAATAGACCGAAATGTTCTCCTCGTCGCGACGCAGGTCGAGGTGCAGGGGCTCATACATAGTTATTGCGTGGGCCTTGCCCGACTGGGTAACCTCGGGGGCTACGGCAATCACTCGCCCATAGCGAGCTGCGCACTCAACGATGCGTTTGAAGCCGAGTGCCTGGTAGCCGTCGTCGTTGCTGATGAATATGATAGGTCGTTTGTGGGTTGTCATAAGGGAAGTTTTGTGTGTAGCAAAATCAATTATTCGACAAAGATACAATTTTTTGGCGTATATTTTGCTTCTCGAGAGCCATAACGACACAGAAACAACCTAAATTCTATGGCAAAATTTGTTATTATCATCGTTGTGGCCCTCTCGTTGGCGAGCTGTGGCCCAAAATCATCGAGCCAGGTGGCCCAAGCCACCGCACCCTCGGCGTTAAAGGTCGAGGTGGCCCGAGTTGTGGCCGAGCCCATAAGCCGCACTATGCGCTTCCAGAGCCTGGTCTACTCAAATTACGATGCCACCATACAACCCCGTGTGAGTGGCTATCTGCTCACAAAGAGTTTCCAGAAGGGTATGCCCGTAAAGGTGGGCCAGCAACTCTTCACTATCGACTCGGCCCCCATACGCTTGCAGGTCGAGTCAAACCGCGCCGCCCTCGCTTCGGCCAAAGAGCAGCTTGCCGAGGCCAAGAAGAACTACCAACGCGCCGTTCCTCTGGCACGCATCGACGCCATTTCGCAGAGCTCGCTCGACCAGTACAGGGCGGCCTACGCCTCGGCTGAGGCTGCTGTCGAGGCTGCCCAGAGCGTCCTGAACGAGTCGATGTTGCAGTTGAGCTACACCACCATCACCTCACCCATCGACGGCATAATCGACGATACGGGTGCTACGGTGGGCGACCTGGTGGGCCCCTCGTCGAAGTATGCGGTGCTGGCCACCATATCCAACACCGAGGAGGTGGGCGTACACCTTCAGATTCCCTTTGCACGCTACCTCGAGGCGCGTGGGCTAACCTCGGCCACAGGGCCCTCGTATGACAACGATGGGCTGTTGGACAACATACGCCTTGTGTTGCCCGACGGGGCGACCTACCCCTACGAGGGGCGCTACTCGTTCACCCAGCGCGACGCAGGTGCCCAGACGGGTACCATAATCATCGTGGCATCGTTTCCCAACCCTAATCGAGTACTCAAAATAGGCCAACCCGTAGAGGTTGTGGCCGACGTGGGGCTACCCGAGGGGGTAGTGTTGGTGCCACAGAGGGCCGTAAACCAGTTGCTCAACTCGGCAGGTGTGTGGGTAGTTGAGGCCGACAACACGGTCAGCTACCGCAACATTGTGCTGGGCGAGAGCTTTGGCGATATGTGGATTGTCGAGAGCGGCCTTGACGGAGGCGAGCGAGTGGTGGTCGGTGGGGGCCAAAAGCTGCGCAGTGGACAGAAAGTAACCCCCATTCCTGCAAATAGTTCAGCCAACCGATTGTAGCATTATTCTTTGACCATAAACTATGGAAAAATTCTTTATCAATCGTCCCATCTTTGCCATAGTGCTTAGCATTGTGTTTGTGCTGTTGGGTGTGCTCTCGCTCGGCTCGTTGCCCATCGAGCAGTACCCCGACATTACACCTCCGACCGTTGAGGTTAGTGCCACCTACGCAGGGGCCGATGCCCAAACGGTGGCCGATGCTGTGGCCACACCACTGGCCGAGAATGTTATGGGCGTGAGCGATATGCTCTATATGCAGACCACCTCGGCAGGCGACGGCTCTATGTCGTTGCAGATACTCTTCGACATTGGCACCAACCCCGATATGGACGAGATTTTTGTCCAAAACCGAGTCGCTTCGGCCACCCCTCTGCTGCCTGCCGAGGTGGCGCAGCAGGGCGTAACCACCCAAAAGTCGCAGACGGGCTTTCTGTTGGTCTACTCGCTCTACTCCGATGGCCGCTACGACAACGAGTTCCTCTCTAACTATGCCTACGTCTACCTGCAAAACGAACTGCTCAAAATTGATGGCGTGGGCAAGGTGCAGATTATGGGCGCAGGCAAGTACTCTATGCGAGTATGGCTCAACCCCGAGCGAATGGCCTTCTACAACCTCTCGGTGAGCGACATAGCCTCGGCCATCGAGTCGCAGGCCGAGCTCTTCTCGGCGGGCAAGCTGGGCGCCGAGCCACTGGCCAACCCCACCGACTTTACCTATACCGTAACTACCCCCTCGGCACTGTCAGACCCCACCGAGTATGAGCAGATACCCCTGCGCGTGCTGCCCAATGGCCAGACCTTGCGACTGGGCGAGGTAGCCCGAGTGGAGCTCGGCTGTCAGACCTACGGGGCCTCCTCGTCGTTTGGCGACAAGCCAGCCTCGCTGATTGCCATATACCAAACCCCTGGCAGCAATGCTGTTGAGGTGGGGCGCAACGTAACGGCCCAGATGACTACGCTGGCCGACCGCTTCCCCGAGGGGGTGGAGGTCGCAACCATTGTAGATGCAACGGTTACTATCGAAGAGGGCATAAGGGAGATTTTTCTCACTATGGGCTTCACGCTGCTGCTTGTTGTGCTGGTGATTTTTGTCTTTCTGCAAGACCTGCGAGCGGTGCTTATCCCTCTGGTGGCGGTGCCCGTGTCGATTATTGGTGCCTTTATGCTCTTTCCGCTGCTTGGCTTTTCGGTGAACATTATCTCGCTACTGGGGCTTGTGCTGGCCATAGGACTGGTGGTCGACGATGCTATTGTGGTGGTCGAGGCGGCCCAAGTGGGCATAGAGCGAGGGCTGACAGCTCGCCAGGCTACGCTCGAGGCTATGCGCCACGTCTCGTCGCCCATTATTGCCACAACGGTTGTGCTGTTGGCGGTCTTTGTGCCTGCGGCAATGATTGAGGGCATTACGGGGCGTATGTTCCAGCAGTTTGCCATTGGCATATCGGTGTCGGTTGTTATATCGGCCTTCAACGCCCTTACCCTCTCGCCTGCGCTCTGCTCGCTGCTGCTCAGAGCCAAGGAGCGACCAACCAAGGGGCCCCTGGGGTGGTTCAACCGCATCTTTGGCCGAGCGAGCGAACATTACCTGTCGGGCACAAAGGTTATGGTGCGCCACTCGGTGCGCTCGGTGGTGCTGGTGGCCATAACCGCTGTGGCAACTCTGTTTCTGTTCAGGGCTCTGCCTGGCGGATTCCTTACGGCCGAGGACCAGGGCTATGTGATGGTGTCGGTCGAGCTGCCCAATGCCGCATCGGTGTCGCGCACTGCCGAGGCTATCGCCCAGGCACGAGCCGAGATAGCCAAAATAGAGGGAGTGCAATACCTGGCCTCCACCGCAGGATTTGACCTGCTGACAGGGGTGGCTGCAACCAATGCAGGTGTCATCTTTGTGTCGCTCGAGCCGTACAAAGAGCGCTCGCTGTCGGCCCAGCAGATTGCTGACCGCATAAACGCCACCCTCTATGCCGAAGTGGCCGACGGAGTGTTCTACGCCTTCGAGCCCCCCTCGATTCCTGGGTTGGGTGTCAGCTCGGGCATTTCGTTTGTGCTGCAAAACCGAGGCTCGGGCAGTATTGGTTACTTGGCCGAGCAGACCGAACGCTTTATGGCCGAGGCGCGTAAGCTGCCCCAGATAGCATCGGTGTCTACCCAGTTTGATGCCCAGGTGCCCCAGCGAAGGCTCTACATAAACGAGCAGTTGGCCCTGCAACAGGGGGTTGACCCACAGCAGCTGCGCTCGCTCGTGTCGACCTATCTGGGTGGCAGTTATGTGGGCAACTTCAACCGCTTCGGGCAGCTCTACCAGACACACATACAGGTGGCGCCCGAGTATCGCCGCACCGAGGCCGACCTGGCCAACTACTACGTTGTGGGCAGTAGGGGCGAGAGCATACCCATATCGACCTTTGTGAGCCTACGCGATACGGTGGGCGTAGAGTACTTGACGCAGTTTAACCTCTACGACGCCATAGCCGTAAACGCAACCCCCACAAGTGGCACCTCGTCTGACCAAGCGATGAAGGCACTCAAGAGTCTTGCGCAGCAGACCCTGCCGAGCGATGTGGTGTTGGAGTGGAGCGGTGTTTCGTACCAAGAGGCCACAGCCTCGTCGAGCACCACCACCTATCTGCTCGCTATGGTCTTTGTGTTCTTGGCCCTGGCCGCCTTGTACAATAGTTGGGCCCTGCCTTTGAGCGTGCTGCTCGGCGTGCCTATGGCTCTGTTTGGCAGTCTGCTATTTATGTGGCTTGCCCACTTTGGCAACCCCAACTATATCGACAACATATTTATGAAGGTGTCGCTGGTGATGCTCATAGGTCTCTCGGCCAAGAACGCCATTCTGGTGGTCGAGTATGCCAACCGACTCTTCTTCGACAAGGGCCTTTCGCTGGCCGAGGCCGCCACAGGGGCTGCCAAGCTGCGTCTGCGACCAATACTTATGACCGCCTTTGCCTTTGTCATTGGTCTGCTGCCCCTGCTCTTTGCCGACGGAGCCTACTCGGTGGCCCGAAATGTTATGGGCCTCTCGCTGGTGGGCGGTATGATTGTGGCAACCCTGCTGGGCATATTTGTCTACCCGTCGCTCTACTACCTTGTGGGCCACGCAGCCCACTTTGAGCGCAAGCGAAATCGTATCAACCTGCAAAAACAACTCGACAATGAAACGATACACTCATCTTAATAGGCCCCTGGGGCGCTTGGCCGTAGCGGTGCTTGGTGTTGTGGCCCTCGGCGTAGGTGCCTGCACCGTCAAGCCACCGCAGATTAGCCCCACAGCCATACCCACCGAATATATCTTTGCCCAGGAGGGCGACACATTGGCCCTGGTCTTTGAGGTGGGGTGGTGGGAGATGTTTGGCGACACCACCCTCAACAGGCTTGTGGCTACGGCCGTAGAGAACAATCCCGACATTGTGGTGGCCGCCTCGAAGGTGCTCGAGGCTCGCTCGGCCCTCGCCTCGGTGCGTGGGTCGCTGCTCCCCTCGGTGGGGGTGGCTCTGTCGGGCCAGGCTACCTACTCCGAGGGGGCAGGTGGCAAAAAGAGCATAACACAGCAATACTCCCTTTTGCCCCAGGTTAGTTGGGAGGTAGACCTCTTCGGTGGTATCAGCGGAGCAACCGATGCCGCAAAGGCGTCGCTGTTGGCCACCGAGTGGGGCTACCGAGGGGCTATACTGTCGCTCGAGGCACAGGTGGCCGAAACCTACTTCCAGTGGTTGCAGTATGCGCGTAGCCTGCAAATATCCGAGCAGAGCTATGCCCTGCGACTCGAGGCACAGCAAAAGACCGACTCGCTCTACTACTACGGCTTTGCCTCGGGTGCCGACCTGCAACAGGCCCGCTCGCTCACCGCCACCGCCGCAGCCGACATACCATCGTATCGCCGAGCAATGGTGCAGACCAACCTGGTGCTTGCCACCCTCATAGGCGAGGAGCCCCACCTGCTCACCCCTCCGACTCACACGCAGGAGTGTCAGCAC
This sequence comes from Tidjanibacter sp., assembly GCA_045543795.1. Taxonomy (GTDB): domain Bacteria; phylum Bacteroidota; class Bacteroidia; order Bacteroidales; family Rikenellaceae; genus Tidjanibacter. Next base: position 62,310 of record JAZPXV010000011.1, on the reverse strand, counting down.
TCGCGCTCAATGGGGCTCGATGGGCTCTACTGCGGCCACCTTACAGCCTCGCCCCTGCCGCTCTACATCGAAGCAGGGTTGCCCTCGTCGATGCTTCACCGCAGGCCCGATGTTATGGAGGCCTTCTGGCAGGCCGAGGCTGCTGCGGCCAAGACTCGCGTGGCCCACGCCAAGCGACTGCCCTCGTTTGCGCTTACGGCCGAGGGGGGTGTGTTGGCCTACTCTTTGAAGGGGCTCACCGACCACAATCCGCTCTACTGGCTCGCCTCGGCAGGGCTCACACAGCCCATATTTCAGTTTGGGGCGCTCAAAGCGGGCGAGGAGATTGCCGTTGAGCAGTGGCGCCAGGCTATGGAGTCCTATCGTGGGGCTATGATTCAGGCGCTGGCCGATGTTGAGAGTGCAATGGTGGCTATCGACACCTACAACACCCAGGCGGCCCGCAACCTCGAACTCCTCGAGGCCAACCGCAAGCTGCAACAGATAACCTCGGCCCTCTATGCCGACGGGCTGGTGAGCTACTTGAATGTGATTGATGCCGAGCGCAACCTCTACTCGTCGCAGCTCGACTACATCTCGCTGTTGACGGAGCAACTGCTGGCCTATGTAGCCTTTTACAAAGCCCTGGGAGGGTAGGGGACGATAAATTTAAGGGCAATAAGGGCCTTAAAGTCCTTAAAGAAAAAAGGAGATTGGTGTGGGCCAATCTCCTTTTTGTGTTGTTAGTTCACTCTTGTATCTACGGTGTTTTCGGCCGCTCGGGCCTCCATCTCTATCTGCATCTCTACCATCGCCACCGCCGCTCGGGCCAACGACACCCCATCGGGGTAAGAGAGCGTTGTGACCACAGGCATATTCCAGTCCAGCACAATGTCAGTAAGCCCCTCGAGGGCGGCCTGCATAACCAGTGGATTCTCCTCTTTGGGCAGAAAGACCAACACCGCATCGACACTCGTCAGTTCGGCAAAGCACTTGGCCGCCAGCACCGTCTCGGCTGTGCCAGGCACCACGCGGCGCTCAATTTCGCCATCCACGTCGGCAAGCATACGCAGTGTCTGCTCGGCGATGAGCAGTTGTGAGGTGGCCGCAGTGTCGGCTATGATGAATCCGAACTTGAGTTGTCCCATAGTTGTTGCGTAGGGTTTAGTTACCACAAAGATATAATTAAGAATTGGTATGTGGTACACCCCACGCAAAAAAAAGATGCCACACTCTGTGCGAATGTGGCATCTGTGTAGGGTTGTCGCCCCTTTTGACTATTAGCGCAGACGGCCAATGAAGAGGTCGATGTCGCGAGCCTCCAACGAGGTGTTGTACTTCTCGGCGATGGTGGTGTAAGCCTTCCTGGCAGCCTCTTTGTTGCCCAGCTCCTCCTCAACAAGGCCCAGCTTCTTGAGGTAGATAGGTGCGGTCATCGAGTTGTCGCTTGCCTCGATAGCTTTTTTGTAGAGTTTAGCAGCAGCTGCCAACTCGCCTTTGTCAACGAGGAGGTCGCCCTGCAGACCGTAGTTCTGTGCGTTGATAATCTCGGCAGTAGCACCTTTGGCGGTGTCGTACTTCTTGAGGTAGGTCAGAGCGCTCTCTGCATCACCAAGTTTGAGGTAGCTGATACCTGCGTAGTGAGCTGCGAGCGAAGCCTGGGGAGTCGAGCCGTAGTTGTCGATAATCTCCAAGAAACCTGCGTTGTTGTCGTCGCCATTCAGAGCAACCTCCCAGTTCGAAGCGTTGAACTCCTGGATTGCAGCGAACATCTCGGCCGAAGCTTTCTCGGCGCGAGGCTGGGCGATGAGGTACTTGTTAGCAAAGTAACCGCCAATGATTACAACGATTGCTACGCAAGCCCAAGTGATGATTTTCTGATTTTTCTGGAAGAACTCCTCGGTTTTGTTCACAGCCTCAACAACCACTTCGTCGTGGGTAGGCTCCTGATTTTTTTTGTTTGCCATAGTATAGTTTTGTTTTTTTATATTGTTTCAATTCGGGTTCCGAACCACAAAAGTAAATCTTTTTTGTAAAAAAAAAGAGAATGAGCCCTCTATTTTTTCACTATTCGGCCAAAATTGTTACCTTTGGGTTGTCAAAAGAGCCAAAAAACTATGCGACTGAAGAGAATATCGCTTGTAAACTTTAAGAATATAGCCGCTTGCGAGGTCGTGCCCTGCGAGGGTATTAACTGCATCGTGGGTGGCAATGGCGCTGGCAAGACCAACGTGGTCGATGCGGTGCACTACCTCTCGATGGGCAAGAGCGCCCTGTCGATGACCGACGGTCAGTGTGTGCGCCACGGCGAGGAGTTTTTTGTGCTCACGGGCGACTTTGTGGCCGACGAGGGCAAGGACGCCTCGGTGTCGTGCGGATTTAAGAAGGGCCACAGCAAAACCCTCAAGTACTGCGGCAAAGAGTACCAACGCCTCTCGGACCATATTGGCGTGGTGCCCCTGGTGGTGGTGTCGCCTGCCGATGGTGCGCTGGTGAGCGACTCGGCCGACGAGCGACGTCGTTGGCTCAACTCGTTCATCTCGCAGCTCGACCACCCCTATCTCGACAACCTTATTCGCTATAACCGCCTGCTGGCCGAGCGCAATACGCTGCTCAAGCAGGGCGATATGATGGTTCCCGAACTGCTCGACGTGATTGACGAGCGGCTCGATGATGTGGGGCGCAAGATAGCCGCCACCCGTAGCGAGGTGCTCACACGCCTGGCTCCGCTGGTCGAGCGCTACTATGCACACATTGCCGACGACCACGAGCCTGTGGCTATGGCCTACCGCTCGGAGCTCAACAAGGGCGACTACCTGGAGCTGCTGCGCTCGGTGCGTCAGAAAGATATCTGTATGGGTTTCACCACAATAGGCGTTCACCGCGATGATGTGGTGATGACCATTGGCGGCTACCCACTGCGCAAGTATGGCTCGCAGGGACAGCAAAAATCTTTCCTGCTGGCGCTCAAGTTGGCCCAGTACACCCTGCTGCAAGAGAGGCTTGGCGAGCGCCCTCTGCTGCTGCTCGACGACCTCTTCGACAAGCTCGACGAGCAGAGGTTGTTGCGACTGATTGAGCTCACCTCGGGGGCCGAGTTTGGCCAGATTTTTATTACCGACTGCAACCGCGAGCGTATAATCTCGGTGCTCTGCCGTAGTGGCTTGGAGTTCAAGCTCTTTGGCGTGAGCGAGGGCGAGGTGAGCGAAGAGAGTTTGGCCCAATAGCGAAGAGTTTTTCACATCAATAGAACACAACACACTATGCGACGCTGCTATCCAGTACGAATAGGCGACCTGTGGCAAGGCTTCAAGAGCGACCACCCCGACATCGAGCGCAAAATCAAAGAGGGCTCGGTGGGCGATGTGTGGCGCACAGTTGTGGGCGACCGCATAGCCGATGCTACCGAGGTGAAGTTTGTGCGTGGGGTGCTCTGCGCTACGGTGAGGGTGAGTGTGTTGCGCCACGAACTATTTGTGAACCGCGAGAACATACGCCACGAGATGAACGCCATACTGGGCGAAGAGATTGTGGGCACGATAATAGTGAAATAGAGATGTAAACAGAAAGAGAGCTCGGGGGTTTGATTCCGAGCTCTCTTGTTTTGTCGTTAAGGGCCTTAAGGCCTTTAATGGGAATAATATAACTCTTATAACTCCTATATCTCCTATTGCTCTTATAGGATTTATAGGACAGATAGGAGATTTACAGACCCCTCCGCCCTTCGGGCACCTCCCCTAACTTAGGGGAGGAGTTGTGGTGGGGCTCCCAAGACTCCCAAGACTCCCAAAGTTTCCAAAACTCCTATGGCTCTTGTATACTTCTTAATTTAAGGGTCCTTAAGGACTTTAGGGGCTTTAAGGATTATAGAGAAGTAGGAGTAATGGGAGAGTTGGAAAGCAAAGGAAAATAATTCTCAATTGAGCAAGCTAACGCTTGCTCTAAAATGCTCACGCTCGGCATAGCTTGCAAGCAATCTCTGCTCTCGCTTACTCGCATTTGCCTCAATTCTCCATTCCCTTATATAGCTCTATGGCCAGTTCGGGGTAGTCGGTTGTGACGTAGTCGAGCCCCAGTTCGGCAGCCTTGAGCAGCTCCTCCTCCTTGTTGACGGTCCACACGTTCACCTCCAGCCCCAGGCGGTGAGCCTTCTTCGTGAAGCCCTTGTTGACGTCGAGCAGTATGAGTTTGTAGTAGTCGGCACCTGCAAAGCCCTCCTCTTTGAGCTTGCGGGGCGACAGGTCGCCATTCAGGTAGTAGACCTTTGCATCGGGGGCGTGGTGGGCCAAGCCTCGGCACGCCTCGAGCGAGAAGGCAATATAGTCGGTGCGCTCCTGCAAGCCATACTCGGCAACCTTGCGCACAATGGCCTCGGCTCCCTCCCACTGGCGCTCCTTGCTGTTGTGGTGGGTTTTGTACTCCAGGATGATGCGAATGTTGGGGTGGCGCAGGGCCTCGGTCAGGTACTCGTCGAGGGTGGGCAAGGGCTCGCCATTGGGCAGGGGAGTGCCTACCATATCGGCAGCGTTGAGCTGTTCGACCTCGGTGCCATCAAACTTGCTGTCGTGGAAGAGTATCAACTGATTGTCGGCTGTGTACCACACGTCAAACTCGGCTCCGTAGGCCCCCAGTTCGGCAGCGCGAGTGAGCGAGCTTACGGAGTTCTGGGTGCTCCCCTCGGCACGCCAGTAGCCTCGGTGGGCGATAACTTTGGGCTGGGCCCAGAGCGAAGTGAGTGTGGCCAACTGCAGGGCCAGTACAAGCAGTAGTGTGCGTTTCATAGTCTTTATGTTATGCGTTGTTTTATTGTGGTCGTAATCTTTTGAGGGCCTTGATGTTTGCACCTCTTTATTGCATCAGTTCGCCCTCGCTCCAGATGCCTGCCATCATTGCTCCGTTGGCGTTGATGTAGAGCCCCTCGCCCTCGCGCAGGCCGCCCACCCAGTAGCCAAACCAAATCGAGCCGTCGGCCCAGCGGTAGATGCCAAAACCCTCGCGTATGCCGTTGTGGCTCTCGCCCTCGTAGCTGTCGCCCCCAGGCAGGGCCTCGTAAGTCCAGCGGTAGGGGGTGTAATTGTCGGTTGTGGGGTAGGTGGCGGTGGGTAGGCCCTTGTCGAAGGGGCCGTTGTAGAGCAGTGTGCCGTCGGCATCGTAGAGGGTGCCCTGGCCTTGTGGGGTGCCATTGGCAAAGTTGCCCACATATACCCTGCTGCCAGGAGCACCTGCCAGGTGGGTAAGCGAGTCGCACACGATGGTTGCTCCGTGTCCCTCGGGGCTGTTGGAGTAGTTGCCGTAGTGGGCCAACCCCTCGTAGAGCGTAAAACCAATGCCGTAGCGCTCGCCCTCAAACCACTCGCCCGAGTAGATGGTGCCGCTATCCCAGGCGTAGGTGCCGTAGCCGTCGCGCAGGTAGTTGTGAACCTCGCCATAGTAGCACCCATTGTCATAGCTCTCGTAGTAGTTGGCTCGGCTCTCGCTACCCTCGTCGGCCCAATACTGGGCCAGCAGAGGGGCGGTGGGCGAGTAGTGGTCGGCCAGCTCGGTCATAGCCTGGGGCAACGACTGCTCGGCCGCAAGGCGCAAAAAGTGGGCCGCACGCTGGGCGTTTACCTCGGTGCCCCAGCCGTAGGCATAGCATTTTGATGCGTTGTACTGGGCCGTAGGATTGCCCGCAAGGGCCGAAGGCAACCAGTCGCCAAGCGATTGGGCCGAAGCCCCCAGCGGAATGGCCAGCCATACCAATATATATAATAATGTGCGCTTCATAGGCGGTCAAAAAGTGGCTCTAACTATCACAAAGGTAGTGAAAAATGCGGTTTTGAGTTAAAAAACTGCTCCAATTATTTTTTTATAACGAAAAGAGTTGTATTTTTGCCCCCGATTTTGGACTTTTAGCAGAGGGCTCAAGGTCTGAAAGGAGTTCATTGAAACGACAAAAAAGAGGAAAATTAAAATTTTTGCCTCGAAGTTTTGCGGAAAATAAAATTTCGCATATATTTGCAACCCCAAAGTGAAGTTAACGACTGCCGATGTAGCTCAGTTGGCCAGAGCAGCTGATTTGTAATCAGCTGGTCGGGGGTTCGAATCCCTCCATCGGCTCAGCGTTGGACGGGCAAAGTTCAACGGCAAAAATTTTAAGACATATCTTGGGAGAGTTCCAGAGTGGCCAAATGGGGCAGACTGTAAATCTGTTGGCAACGCCTTCGGTGGTTCGAATCCATCCTCTCCCACTTCCTCAAAAGTTCAATTCGCACATAATGGGCGGATTGTTCTTTTGTGGTTCTCGGTGGCGGAGTTGATGTCTGCCAAAGGTGGTCGCCGCTCTCGAGTTGCGACTTTTGGTGTGCCAAGTCGGCTGTCAGCGAGCAAATGCGGAAGTAGCTCAGTTGATAGAGCATCAGCCTTCCAAGCTGAGGGTCGCGAGTTTGAGCCTCGTCTTCCGCTCCAAAGTGGCCAAGGGGCCGATGAAAGGGTGGTTCTCTCGAAAGAGGGGCGCCGCAGTGAAGGGGTGGTTCTCTCGAAAGAGGGGGCGCCGCGAAGAAAGGGTGGTTCTCTCGAAAGAGGGGCGCCCAAAAAGAAGAAACAACAATTAACAATAATACACTTATCTAATAACAACTACAAAGTTATGGCAAAAGAAAAATTTGACAGGTCTAAGCCACACGTAAACATTGGTACTATTGGCCACGTAGACCACGGTAAAACTACTCTTACCGCTGCTATTACCACCGTATTGGCAAAAAGGGGTCTTTCGGAGTTGCGTTCGTTCGACTCGATTGATAACGCTCCCGAGGAGAAAGAGCGTGGTATCACCATCAACACCGCTCACATCGAGTATCAGACTGCAAACCGTCACTACGCACACGTTGACTGCCCTGGTCACGCCGACTACGTTAAAAACATGGTAACTGGTGCTGCTCAGATGGACGGTGCTATCTTGGTAGTTGCTTCGACTGATGGTCCTATGCCTCAGACCCGTGAGCACGTTCTGCTGGCTCGCCAGGTAAACGTTCCCCGTATCGTTGTTTTCATGAACAAATGCGATATGGTTGACGACGCTGAGATGCTCGACCTCGTTGAGATGGAGATCCGCGACGTACTGAGCGCTAACGGTTTCGACGGCGACAACGCTCCCGTTATCCGCGGTTCGGCACTGGGTGCTTTGAACGGTGAGGCTAAATGGGAGGAGAAAGTTCTCGAGCTGATGGATCAGGTTGACGAGTACATTCCTCTGCCTCCTCGCGAGAGTGACAAACCCTTCTTGATGCCCGTTGAGGACGTATTCTCGATCACCGGTCGTGGTACCGTACTGACTGGCCGTATTGAGACTGGTATCATCCACGTTGGTGATCCCGTTGAGATTATCGGTCTGGACGAGAAGATTCTGACTTCGGTATGTACTGGCGTTGAGATGTTCCGCAAGCTGCTCGATCAGGGCGAGGCTGGTGACAACGTAGGTCTGCTGATGCGTGGTATCGACAAGAAAGAGGTTAAACGTGGTATGGTTGTAGCTAAACCCAAATCGATTACTCCTCACACCAGGTTCAAAGGTGAGGTTTATATCTTGAAGAAAGAAGAGGGTGGCCGTCACACTCCTTTCCGCAACCACTACCGTCCTCAGTTCTACCTGCGTACCATGGATATCACTGGTGAGGTTAAACTCCCCGAGGGTATCGAGATGGTAATGCCTGGTGACCACGTTGAGATCGAGGTTGCTCTTATCTACCCCGTTGCTTTGAATGCAGGTCTGCGTTTCGCTATCCGTGAGGGTGGTCGCACCGTAGGTTCGGGTCAGATCAAAGAGGTTATCGAGTAATAACTCCACAAGAGAGATTATTTGATTCTCAAAAATAGGGGCGAGCGCAGTTGCCCAAGCGCAAGCCAGTGACAACAATGTTCGCCCCAAATATACGAGAGTAGTTTAATGGTAGAATAGCGGTCTCCAAAACCGTTGGTGGGAGTTCGATTCTCTCCTCTCGTGCCACCGAGTCCGGGTTCCGAAAAAAGGAGTGCCGGACTCGAAAGTGTAGAAAACGAAAATAAAGCATAACTCATATTTATATGAAACTCGTTAAATACGTAAAAGCCTCTTATGCAGAGCTGGTTCACAAAGTGTCGTGGACTCCTATGAAAGAGCTCCAAAGCTTAGCCGTGACCGTTATGGTTGCTTCCCTGGTGATAGCTGGTGTAGTTCTGGTTATGGATCTGACCTTTGAGTCCATTATGAAAGCCATCTACTCGATTTTGGCTCACTAGTATTGCACAAGTAACTGATTTTGACTTACACGCACAAGTAAAAAGAAGATTATGAGCAATACAGTGGCTGAAAAACAGTGGTATGTGATTCGCGCCATCGGTGGCAAGGAGAAAAAAGTCAAGGAGTATATCGATGCAGAGATAAAAAACCTTGGCTTGGAGCACCTTGTTGCCCAAGTTCTTGTTCCCACCGAGAAGGTCTTTTCTGTTCGTAACGGAAAGAAGGTGAGCAAGGAGAGGGTGTCGTATCCTGGCTACGTTTTGGTTGAAGCAGCTATGGTAGGAGAGGTTCCTTACGTTCTTCGCAACACACCTAATGTACTCGGCTTCCTCGGCGACTCGGTTGAGGAGAGCAAACGACTGATTGCAACACCTATTCGTGAGCAAGAGGTTGCGCGCATTCTCGGCAGGGTTGACGAATTGAGTCAGGGTGAGGAAGAGGTCGAGATTCCTTTCTTCGTGGGAGAGACCGTAAAAGTTACGGACGGTCCTTTCTCAAGTTTATCGGGTACTATCGAAGAGGTAGACGAAGATAGAAAGAAATTGACGGTCTCGGTGAAGATTTTCGGGCGCAAGACTCCTCTGGAGTTGAGCTTTATGCAAGTAGAAAAAGAATAATTAACCAAGGAAAACTATGGCAAAAGAGGTTGCTGCATTTATTAAACTGCAGATTAAAGGTGGTGCCGCTAATCCTTCGCCACCAGTAGGCCCTGCGTTGGGTTCTAAGGGAGTCAACATCATGGACTTCTGCAAACAGTTCAACGCAAGGACTCAAGAGAAGGCTGGCAAAGTATTGCCCGTGATTATCACCGTATATAGCGACAAGTCGTTTGACTTCGTTGTTAAACAGCCCCCCGTAGCTGTTGCTCTCAAAGAGGCAGCAGGCGTTCAGAGTGGTTCGGCCGAGCCCAACCGTAACAAGGTTGGCAAAGTAACCTGGGAGCAGGTTGAGGCTATCGCTAAGGACAAAATGCCTGATATGAACTGCTTCACTTTGGAGGCCGCAATGAAAATGGTTGCCGGTACAGCTCGTAGTATGGGTATTACTGTCGAGGGTGAGTTTCCTGTAAAGTAATTAGAGAGAGATGAGTAAATTGACAAAAAATCAAAAAGCAATGCTCGCAAAAGTAGAGCCAGGTAAGCTCTACAAGCTCAGCGAGGCCGCAGCTCTTCTGAAAGAGATTACTTTCACCAAATTCAACGCTTCGGTAGATGTAGACGTTCGTCTGGGTGTTGACCCTCGTAAGGCCAACCAGATGGTTCGTGGCGTAGTAACCCTTCCTCACGGTACTGGTAAGACCGTTCGCGTGTTGGTACTCTGTACTCCTGACAAGGAGAACGAGGCTCGTGAGGCAGGCGCAGACTATGTAGGCTTGGACGAGTATGTAGATAAAATCAAGGGCGGTTGGACCGACGTTGATGTTATCATCTGTACTCCTAACGTAATGGCAAAAGTAGGTACACTGGGCCGTATTCTGGGTCCCCGTGGTTTGATGCCAAACCCCAAAACTGGCACCGTTACTATGGACGTGGCAAAAGCAGTTGCAGAGGTGAAAGCCGGTAAGATCGACTTCAAGGTTGACAAATACGGTATCGTTCACTCGGCAGTTGGTAAGGTTTCGTTCGACGTAAATCAGATTGTTGAAAATGCTACCGCATTCATCGAGATGATTCACAAGCTCAAACCCGCCGCAGCCAAAGGTACTTATATGCTTAGTATCTATCTCTCAACGACAATGAGTATCGGTCTGCAGATCGACCCCAAATCACTCACTTTCAAATAAAAAACATTTGAGCTATGACAAGGGAAGAAAAGAAACTTGTAATTGAAGGCCTGACCGAGCAACTCAACCGTTATCCTAACTTCTATATTACCGACATCGAGGCCCTGAACGCAGAGCAGACCGCTAACTTGCGTCGCAAATGCTTCGAGAAAGATGTAAAGCTGGTTGTTGTTAAGAACACCCTCTTTATCAAAGCACTGGAGGCAGTAGAGAAGGCAGATGCGGCACTTGTCGAGGTTCTGAAAGGCACTTCGTCGATTATGTTCTCCGAGGGTAGCAAGAGTCCCGCAGTTGTTATCAAAGAGTTCCGCAAAGCTTGCGAGAAACCCATCTTGAAAGCAGCTTACGTTCAGGACTGTGTATACGTCGGCGACAATAACCTCGATATGCTTGTTAACATCAAGTCGCGCGAAGAGCTTATCGGCGATATCGTTGCGCTCTTGCAGTCGCCCATCAAGAATGTCGTTTCGGCATTGCAGGGTAATGCAGGTCAGAAGGTTGCAGGCATCGTAAAGGCACTTGAAGAAAGAAATTAATTTTTCCAAACAAAACACAAACAACGAAGTAAAACAATTTAATCAATAACAAAACTATGGCAGATATTAAAGCATTGGCAGAAGAGTTGGTAAACTTGACTGTTAAAGAGGTAAACGAGTTGGCAACCATCCTCAAAGAGGAGTACGGTATTGAGCCCGCAGCTGCAGCTGTTGCAGTAGCAGCTCCCGCCGCAGCAGAGGCTGCTGCACCCGCAGAGAAAACCGCTTTTGACGTGGTTCTCGTAAGCGCAGGTCAGAGCAAAATTCCTGTTGTGAAAGCTGTTAAAGAGGCAACCGGTCTGGGTCTGAAAGAGGCTAAAGACTTGGTAGACGCTGCTCCTAAAGCTATCAAAGAGGGCGTTTCGAAAGAGGAGGCTGAGGCACTTAAAGCTGCTCTTGAGGAGGCAGGTGCTGAGGTTGAGGTTAAATAGTCAATCTATTACCTTATCCCATATCGGGTATAGAGCTTATGCAAATAAGCTCTATACCTTTTTCGCGTCTTAATAGGTTAGGTTGCGAAATACAAATCAGTTAGGTATCCCCACCCAGTTCGTTCGCGTGGCGCAAAGCGCAGATTTTGAGAGGGTTGAGTAGTCCAAAGTAGAGGGCGAAAACATCCGACAGGGAGAAAATCGGCTTTGACAGTCAGGCGTTTTGGCGGACTAAACAGAGTGGGTGTGCCACAAGTGGCCGACCGGCCGACATTCCGGTGGGCATCGGGCGCAAAGGGGCAAGCAAAGGGGCAAGTAATCGGCAAGTAAGCGGCAAGTAAACGGCAAGCAAAGGGCGCGTATGGCTGGCAAAGTGCTGGCAAAGGCTGACGAAAAGCGAGCGAAAGGCGTAAGCACAGTAGCAAGTGTAAGCAAAGTTGTCAGTGAAAGCAAGGGGCTGGGTGATAATGGAATTATCACATAAGACCAAGATTGCACACCCCACCCGAAAGCGCAAAGCAAGGGCACAAACCCACTAACACACAAAGCGAATAGCGACATTACCAAAAAAATCTTTCAAATTAATTTTGCACACAATGTCCTCGAAAGCAAACAAACGAATTAGTTTCTCCTCCATCAACCATAAGATGGCGTATCCAGACTTCTTGGAGGTGCAACTCAAATCATTTCACGATTTTTTCCAGCTCGACTCGACTGCAGAGAACCGCAAAAATGAGGGTCTCTACAAGGTCTTCAGGGAGAATTTCCCCATAACGGACACTCGCAATAACTTCGTGCTTGAGTTTATCGACTACTATGTCGACCCACCACGCTACTCGATTGACGAGTGCTTGGAGATGGGACTCACCTACAGCGTGCCTCTGAAGGCAAAGCTCAAGCTCTCGTGTACTGACCCCGAGCACGAAGATTTCGACACTGTAATTCAAGACGTATACTTCGGCACTATCCCCTACATGACTCCCCGTGGTACCTTCGTTATCAACGGCGCAGAGCGTGTAGTTGTGTCGCAGCTCCACCGTTCGCCTGGTATCTTCTTTGGCCAGAGCGTTCACACCAACGGAACGAAACTCTACTCGGCACGAATCATCCCCTTCAAGGGCTCGTGGATTGAGTTCGCTACCGACATCAACAATGTGATGTATGCCTACATCGACCGTAAGAAAAAGTTGCCCGTAACCACTCTGTTGCGTGCAATCGGTTATGAGGCCGACAAGGAGATTCTCGAGGTATTCGACCTGGCAGATGAGGTTAAGGTTAACAAAACCAACCTGAAGAAGAACGTCGGTCGCAAACTGGCCGCAAGGATTCTGTCGACTTGGGTTGAGGACTTCGTGGATGAGGATACTGGTGAGGTTGTGTCGATCGACCGTCACGAGGTGATTCTCGACCGCGAGACCGAGCTGACCGAAGAGCACATCGATGCTATCATCGAGAGTGGTGCCAAAACCATTCTGCTCCACAAGGATAATCCAAACGGTGTTGACTACTCGATTATCTACAACACCCTTCAGAAAGATACCTGTAACTCCGAGAAAGACGCTGTGGTTTACATCTATCGCCAGCTGCGTAATTCGGAGCCACCAGATGAGGCAACCGCAAGGGACGTTATCGACAAGCTCTTCTTTAGCGACAAGCGCTATGACCTGGGCGATGTGGGTCGTTTCCGTATCAACAAAAAGCTCAGCCTGGACATCAATCCCGAGGTGCGAATCTTGACTCGCGAGGACATGATTGCCATTATTCGCCACCTGATTGAGCTGATTAACTCGAAGGCTGATGTTGATGATATCGACCACTTGTCGAACCGTCGCGTAAGGACCGTAGGCGAGCAGTTGAGCAACCAGTTCTCGGTGGGCTTTATCCGTATGGCTCGCACCATCCGCGAGAGGATGAACGTGAGGGACAACGAGGTGTTTACCCCCATTGACCTGATTAACGCCAAGACTCTCTCGAGCGTAATCAACAGCTTCTTCGGTACCAACCAGCTGTCGCAGTTTATGGACCAGACCAACCCTCTGACCGAGATTACCCACAAGCGTCGTCTGTCGGCACTGGGTCCTGGCGGTCTGAGCCGTGATAGGGCAGGTTTCGAGGTGCGTGACGTACACTATACTCACTATGGTCGTCTGTGTCCTATCGAGACTCCCGAGGGTCCCAACATTGGTCTGATTTCGTCGCTCTGCGTATATGCCAAGATTAGCTCGATGGGCTTCATCGAGACCCCTTACCGCAAGGTTAACAATGGTGTGGTAGATCTTAACGACGCCAACATTGAGTACCTGAGCGCCGAGGAGGAGGAGGGCAAAATCATTGCACAGGCTTCGGCTCCTGTTGACAAGGATGGTAACTTCCTCAATCCCAACCGCATCAAGGCACGCGAGGAGGCCGACTTCCCCATCGTTGGCGCAAAACAGGTTGACCTGATGGACGTTGCGCCCAACCAGATTGCATCGATTGCAGCAAGTCTGATTCCCTTCTTGGAGCACGACGATGCTAACCGTGCGCTGATGGGCTCGAACATGATGCGTCAGGCTGTACCTCTGATCAACCCCGAGGCACCTATCGTAGGTACCGGTTTGGAGGGCGAGATTATCAGCGACAGCCGTGTGCAGTTTGTGGCCGAGGGCAATGGCGAGGTTGTTTATGCCGACGCTATGCAGATTCAGGTTAAGTACGAGCGCACCGAGGATGAGATTTTGGCAAGCTTCGATCCCGAGATTACCACTTACACTCTGCCTCGCTACCGCAAGACCAACCAGAATATGTCGATTACCCTGCGTCCTATCGTTAAGATTGGCGACAAGGTGACCAAAGGCCAGATTATGACCGAGGGCTACTCGACCCAGAATGGCGAGTTGGCTCTGGGTAAGAACCTGAAGGTGGCATTTATGCCCTGGAAGGGTTACAACTTCGAGGATGCAATTGTTATCTCGGAGCGTCTGCTGAGGGATGACCTGTTCACCTCGGTACACGTTGACGAGTATATTATGGAGGTTCGCGAGACCAAACGTGGTGTCGAGGAGCTGACTGCCGACATCCCCAACGTGAGCGAGGAGGCTACCAAAGACCTCGACGAGAGGGGTATCATTCGCATCGGTGCTAATGTTAAGCCTGGCGATATTATGATTGGTAAGATCACTCCTAAGGGCGAGAGCGATCCCAGCCCCGAGGAGAAACTGCTCCGCGCAATCTTTGGTGACAAGGCAGGCGATGTTAAGGATGCTTCGCTGAAGGCACAGCCCTCGCTGTTCGGTACCATTATCGACCGCAAGCTCTTCTCGCGCAACGTGAAGGACGGCAAGCGCGGTAAGGCCGACGAGAAGGCTAAACTGGCAGAGGCCGAGGCTAAATTTGAGGCCGAGGTGATTGCTCTGAAGGAGCGCCTGATCGAGAAGCTCTACACCATCCTGAAGGATCAGGAGTGCTTGGGCATTAAGGACTACTTCGGTGTGGAGATTTTCCCCGCAGGCACCAAGTTTACCAAGAAGATGCTCGACGAGATCATTTACCTGAACCTCGGTTCGGAGAAGTGGGTTGCCGACAGTCGTATTGCAAAACTGGTAGATACTACTATCAATAATTATATTATTAAGTATAAGGAGGCCGATGCTCGCCTGAAACGCCAGAAGTACAACATTACCAATGGTGCCGAGCTGCCTAATGGCGTTATCCAGCTGGCCAAAGTTTACCTGGCCAAGAAGCGTAAGCTGAAGGTGGGTGACAAGATGGCAGGTCGTCACGGTAACAAGGGTATTGTTGCCAAGGTTGTTCGCGACGAGGATATGCCCTTCTTGGAGGATGGTAGCATCGTAGATATCGTACTGAACCCCCTGGGCGTACCTTCGCGTATGAACTTGGGCCAGATTTACGAGACCGTACTCGGTTGGGCTGGCAAGGAGCTGGGTCTGAAGTTTGCAACTCCTATTTTTGATGGTGCCGACCTCGACCAGATTAACGAGTACACCGCCCAGGCAGGCGTACCTGTGAATGGTTGCTGCCACCTGAGGGATGGTGGTACTGGCGAGCGTTTCGACCAGCCTGCAACCGTCGGCGTAATCTATATGCTGAAACTCGGCCACATGATTGACGACAAGATGCACGCTCGTTCGATTGGTCCCTACTCGCTCATTACCCAGCAGCCACTCGGTGGTAAGGCCCAGTTTGGTGGTCAGAGGTTTGGTGAGATGGAGGTTTGGGCACTCGAGGGCTTCGGTGCTGCAAACATCCTGCAGGAGATTCTGACTATCAAGTCTGACGACGTTATGGGCCGCGCTAAGACCTACGAGGCAATCGTCAAGGGTGATAATCTGCCAACCCCAGGTATTCCTGAGTCGCTCAATGTGCTCTTGCACGAGTTGCGCGGTTTGGCTCTTAGTGTAAAACTGTCTTAAACATCAGAGAGTATATGGCATACGGTAAAGATAATAAAGTCAATACGACCAATTTTAGCAAGATTTCGATTGGTTTGGCCTCGCCCGAGGAGATTCTGGAGAACTCGAGCGGCGAGGTGCTCAAACCCGAAACAATCAACTATCGTACCTATAAGCCCGAGCGCGATGGTCTGTTCTGCGAGCGCATCTTTGGCCCTGTAAAGGACTATGAGTGCCACTGCGGTAAGTACAAACGCATCCGCTACAAGGGTATCGTCTGCGACCGATGCGGCGTAGAGGTGACCGAGAAGAAAGTACGTCGTGAGCGTATGGGCCACATCCAGTTGGTTGTGCCCGTAGTTCACATCTGGTACATCCGCTCGCTGCCCTCGAAGATTGGCTACCTGCTGGGTATCCCCAGCAAGAAGCTCGACGCAGTGGTTTACTACGAGCGCTACATCGTAATCCAGCCTGGTGCGGCAGCCGAGGCAGGTATCAACAAGTACGACCTGCTGGCCGAGAAAGAGTATCTGGATATCTTGGCAGCTCTGCCAAAGGGTAACCAGCAGCTCGACGACAGCGACCCCAACAAATTCATCGCACAGATGGGTGCCGAGGCGGTGCTGACTATGCTGCAGCAGCTCGATTTGGACTCGCTCAGCTATGAGTTGCGCGACAAGGCCAACAAGGAGTCGTCGCAGCAGCGTAAGGCTGATGCTCTGAAGAGACTCAATATTATTGAGGCCTTCCGCGAGTCGAAGGAGATTAACAAGCCCGAGTGGATGGTGCTGAAGGTTATTCCTGTGATTCCTCCCGAATTGCGTCCTCTGGTACCCCTGGATGGCGGTAGGTTTGCAACCTCGGATTTGAACGACCTCTATCGTAGGGTTATCATCCGTAACAACCGTCTGAAACGACTCATCGAGATTAAGGCTCCCGAGGTGATTCTGCGTAACGAGAAGCGTATGTTGCAGGAGGCTGTTGACAGCCTGTTTGACAACTCGCGCAAGACCAGCGCAGTTAAGAGCGAGAGCAATAGGCCCCTGAAGTCGCTCAGCGACAGCCTGAAGGGTAAACAGGGCCGCTTCCGTCAGAACCTGCTCGGTAAACGTGTAGACTACTCGGCTCGTTCGGTTATCGTTGTAGGCCCCGAGCTGAAGATGCACGAGATGGGTATTCCAAAGGATATGGCGGCAGAGTTGTACAAGCCTTTCATTATCCGCAAGCTCATCGAGCGCGGTATTGTTAAGACTGTTAAGTCGGCCAAGAAGATTATCGATAGGAAAGACCCCATCATCTGGGATATCTTGGAGAACGTAATCAAGGGTCACCCCGTACTGATGAACCGTGCTCCTACCCTGCACCGATTGGGTATCCAGGCCTTCCAGCCCAAGCTGATTGAGGGCAAGGCAATGCAGTTGCACCCACTGGCTTGTACGGCATTCAACGCCGACTTTGATGGTGACCACATGGCGGTTCACTTGCCCCTGGGCAACGCCGCAATCCTGAAGGCACAGCTGCTGATGCTCGGCTCGCACAACATCCTTAACCCCGCCAACGGTGCGCCTATTACCGTACCTTCGCAGGATATGGTGCTTGGTCTGTACTACATCACCAAGATTTACGGCACCGAGGCTCGTCCCGACAGGGAGAAGGCTATCTATCGCAAGGAGCTGATTGAGAAGGGCGAGAAGGTTAACCAGTGGGATGACTTGCAGAATGGCGAGATTCGCCCCAGGGAGGGTGTTAAGCCTGCATTTACCTTCTATGGCCCCGAGGAGGCAATCATTGCCTACAACGAGGGTAGGGTAGATATCCACACTCTGGTGAACGTGAAGATTAACACCGTAGACGAGGATGGCAACGATATTACCAAGATTATCCCCACCTCGGTTGGTCGCGTGCTGTTCAACCAGGTTGTTCCCAAAGAGGTTGGCTACATCAACTTGCTGTTGAAGAAGAACACCTTGAGGGATATCATTGGCGTGGTTATGAAGAAGTCGGGTGCCGACAAGGCAGCCGCATTCCTCGATGACATCAAGGCTATGGGTTATAGGATGGCATTCCAGGGTGGTCTGTCGTTCAACCTGGGCGCAGTTATCATCCCCGAGGAGAAAAAGACTCTGGTAGAGCAGGGTAACCAGCAGGTAGCCCAGTTCTTGGAGCAGTATAATATGGGTCTTATTACCAACAACGAGCGTTATAACAAGGTTATTGACGTGTGGACCAACGTGAACAACAAGGTTACCGCAGCCGTTTATAACCACCTGAAGGCAGACCAAGACGGCTTCAACCCCGTATTTATGATGCTTGATTCGGGTGCTCGTGGTAGTAGGGAGCAGATTCGTCAGTTGGGCGGTATGCGTGGTCTGATGGCTAAACCCCAGAAATCGGGTGCCGAGGGCGGTCAGACTATCGAGAACCCCATCTTGTCGAACTTTAAGGAGGGTCTGTCGGTGTTGGAGTACTTTATCTCTACCCACGGTGCTCGTAAAGGTTTGGCAGATACCGCACTTAAGACTGCCGACGCAGGTTATCTGACCCGTCGTCTGGTAGACGTTGCAAATGACGTTATTATTAACGAGGAGGACTGCGGCACTCTGCGTGGCTTGACCGCTACGGCTGTTAAGCGCAACGATGCAGTTATCCAGAGCCTCTATGAGAGGATTCTGGGCCGTACTGCAGTGCAGGATGTTGTTCACCCCATCACTGGCGAGGTTATTGTTCGCGGTGGCGAGGAGATTAACGAGGATGCTGCAGCCGCAATCCAGGCTTCGCCCATCGAGCAGGTGGAGATTCGCTCGGTACTTACCTGCGAGTCGCGCCACGGTGTGTGCGCCAAGTGCTACGGCCGTAACCTGGCAACAGGTCGCCCCGTTCAGAAGGGTGAGGTTGTGGGCGTTATCGCAGCACAGTCGATTGGTGAGCCAGGTACTCAGCTGACTCTGCGTACATTCCACGTCGGTGGTGTTGCAAGTGGCTCGTCGATTGACAACCGCTTGGTGGCTAAATACGACGGCGTTATTGAGATTGAGGAGTTGCGCCTCATCAAGGCCAAAGATCGCGATGGCAATCCAAAGAACTTGGTTGTCAGCCGTCAGGCCGAGTTGCGCATCGTAAGCAAAGAGACTGGTAGCGTGTTGTTCACCTACAACTTGGCTTACGGCTCGACTCTCTACAAACTCGATGGCGAGAGTGTACAGAAAGGCGATATCATCTGCGAGTGGGATCCCTTCAACGCAGTTATTATCTCGGAGTTCGACGGTAAGGTTGTCTTTGAGAACGTAGTTGAGGGCGCTACCTACCGCGACGAGTACGATGAGCAGACCGGTCTGCGCGAGAAGGTTATTATCGAGTCGCGTGACAAGACCAAGAACCCCATCATCAAGATTCTTGACAAGGATGGCATTGAGCAGAAGCAGTACAACTTGCCTGTGGGCGCTCACATCGTAGTTAAGGAGAACGCCAAGATTAAGGCTGGCGAGATTATGATCAAGATACCTCGTTCGTTCGGTAAGGCAGGCGATATTACTGGTGGTCTGCCCCGAGTTACCGAGCTGTTTGAGGCTCGTAACCCATCGAACCCCGCAATTGTTTCGGAGATCGATGGTGAGGTTACCTTTGGTAAGATCAAACGTGGTAACCGCGAGATTATAGTAACCTCGCGCGACGGCCGCGAGAGCAAGTACCTGGTACCTCTGAGCCGCCAGATTCTGGTACAGGAGAACGACTACATCAGGGCTGGTATGCCTCTGTCGGATGGTGCTATCACCCCCAGCGACATACTTTCGATTCTTGGCCCCACCAAGGTACAGGAGTACATCGTTAACGAGGTACAGGAGGTTTACCGCGGTCAGGGTGTGAAGATTAACGACAAGCACTTTGAAGTGATTGTTCGCCAGATGATGAACAAGGTTCAGATTGACGATCCAGGTGACACTCGCTTCTTGCAGGAGCAGATTGTTGACAAGTGGGAGTTTATGGAGGTTAACGACGCCCTGTATGACAAGGTTGTTGTTACCGACGCAGGCGACTCGCAGAATGTCAAGGCTGGCCAGATTATTTCGGTGCGCCAGTTGAGGGATGAGAACTCGTCGCTCAAGCGCAAAGACTTGGCACAGGTTGAGGTGCGTGAGATTATTCCTGCCACCTCGCGCCAGATTCTGCAGGGTATCACTCGTGCGGCATTGCAGACCAACTCGTTTATGTCGGCTGCATCGTTCCAGGAGACTACCAAGGTGCTCAACGAGGCTGCAATCTACGGTAAGGTTGATCCTCTGTTGAACCTGAAGGAGAACGTAATCTGTGGTCACTTGATTCCTGCTGGTACAGGTGTTCGCGATTGGCAGAATGTGAGCGTAGGCTCGAAGGCCAACTACGAGAATATCGCTAAGACCGAGTAGTTTAGGTTTGGACTACAAAGCATAGAAAAGAGAGGGCCTCCCAAAGCGGGAGGCCCTCTCTTTTTGTATGGTTTAATACCAATTAAGTACCATATTAGAAGAATATACCCATCGAGCAGAGCGACGAACGGTTGTAAACCGTAGGCATCATACCTCCCTGCGAGAGGGGAACAAGCGAGTAGCGACGGGTCAGCTCGATGTAGAAGCTCGACAGGCGACCGCCCAGGCTCCACTGCAAGCCGTACTCGGTGCTGTTGATGCCGCGCGAGAGCATATCAATCTTTTCGCCATCCAAGCGACTCTCGAAAATCCACGAGTAGTAGCCACCACCGGCAATGTAGAAGCAACTTTTGCCCTTGGTTTTGAGCATCAGCTCGGCAGGTACGGTTACCGACTTGAGCCCCAGAGTGGCGGCAGGGCCGTAGATGTTGTTTACGTCGGCAGGGGCGAGGGCCTTGCGGTTGTCGTAGAGGACAGAGGCTCGCAGACCAAAGTGGCGCGACGAGTAGAGTGCCGTAACACCAATGCCCCTATTCTTGGCAGCGCGGCTATCGATGGCTGCATTGGGAATGTGTTGGTGGGTTGAGCCCGTAGCATAGGTGAGGGCAATGTCGAGGGTGTTGGTGCGGTGCTTGCGTGCGACCTTGCCCGATGAGGCGACGGTCGAGTTGGTCTTGTCAATCTCTACCACCAGGTCGCCCACAAAGTTGGTAATCTTGGCAAGGCCCTGGTAGTCAATCTTGTCGGCCGTATCCTCGGGCTTGTGGTAGGGCGACTTCATACCCGTATTGAGCGATAGGGTGGGGATGCCTTGCAGGGCAAAGGACTCGGTGTCGGTACCCGTCAGGCGCGAGGTCTCGAAGTTTTTGGTCTCTATGGCCAGCGAGTGCTTGGTGGCCAGGCGGTTGATGGCTTCCTCGCTGCCGTTGAGCGTACCTGTGCCCTCGATGTTGAGGGCTCCGTCTTTGAGCCAGCCCACCATATCCATATTTATCATAGCCTTTACGTTGTCGGCCGTCAGGTGGTACTTGTCTACATAGGCTTTTGAGCCATAGAGGCCCAACTCTTCGGCATCGAAGGCCACGAAGAGCAGGGTGTGCTGGGGCTTGTAGTTGCGGCGCGTAAACGAGCGAGCAACCTCAAGCAGGGCCGCAGTGCCCGAGGCGTTGTCGTCGGCTCCAGGGTAGATTTTGCCACGCTTGGTGCCGAGGTGGTCGTAGTGGGCACCTATGACTATATATTTGCCAGGCTGCACACCCTCGATGCGGGCAATGACGTTGCAGAAGCTCGACTCTTCGAGGGTTACGGTAAAGTATTGCAGGCGAGTGGGTAGGTGAAGGGTTGAGTCGAAGTGCTTCTCGATGTAGGCTGCTGCGGCCTCGGCACCCTCGCTGCCTGCCTTGCGACCTGCCAGAGCGTCGCTTGTGAGATATTCGACGTGGCTGCGGAGCTGTTTTTCAACATCTTGGGCAAGGCCCACGGTTAGGGTGGCGCCGAGCACCACCAAGAGAGTCAGTAGTCGTTTCATATTTTTATAGATAATTGTGTTGTTACACTATGTAGACGTTTGAGAGGGCAATTTGTAACATCCGCACCGCTCGAATATAATAAGGGTGGGTTGTCTTTGTGTGTCAAGAACCCACCCTTGGAATATATTCAGCTTTTAGTGAGCCCCACCCATCAAAGAGCCTCGTGGCTCTTTGACCAAGTCCCCCTTTGTCAAAGGGGGATTTAGGGGGAATGTAAAAGTGTTTAAGTGTCGTTAAATCAGAACTATTAGTTATGCCAACGACCTCACATCGTTTTACTCGGCAATAATAATATAATTGTTTTTCTTGCCTTTCTGAACAAGTAGGTACTTGCCAGCAATCAGGTTGGCGCTGCTAACGACCATATAGGGGTCGGCAACCTTCTCCTTGTTGAGCGACACGCCACCACCCTGAATCAACTTGCGCAACTCGCCCTTCGAGGGGAAGATGTTGCACTTCTCGGCACAGAGGCTGAGCATATCAACACCCTCGGCCAACTCGGCAGCCGAAATCTTGTACTGTGGAACACCCTCGAATACCTGCAAGAAGGTCTGCTCGTCGATGGTCTTGAGAGCCTCGGCAGCGTTGGCGCCAAACAGTATGCCACTGGCTGCAACAGCCTTCTCGTACTCCTCGGCCGAGTGAATCATTGTGGTAATCTCCTGTGCCAGGCGCTTCTGGAGCTTGCGCTCGTGGGGAGCCTCTTCGTGCTCGGCAATCAGAGTGTCGATGGTCTGCTTGTCGAGCAGGGTGAAGATGCAGATGTAGCGCTTGGCATCCTCGTCGCTCACGTTGAGCCAGAACTGGTAGAACTTGTAGGGCGAAGTGTAACGGGCATCGAGCCACACGTTGCCGCTCTCGGTCTTGCCAAACTTGGTGCCGTCGGCCTTTTTGATAAGGGGGCAGGTCAGTGCGTAGGCGTCGTCTTTGCCCAGCTTGCGACGGATGGGCTCGGTACCAGTGGTGATGTTGCCCCACTGGTCGCTACCGCCCACCTGCAACTTGCAACCATAGGCCTCGTAGAGGTGGAAGAAGTCGTAGCCCTGCACCAACTGGTAGGTGAACTCGGTGAACGACATACCCTCGCCCTCGCCATTAAAGCGCTTCTTGACCGAGTCTTTGGCCATCATATAGTTTACGGTGATGTGCTTACCGATGTCGCGAATGAAATCCAAGAACGAGAAGTCCTTCATCCAGTCGTAGTTGTTTACCATAACGGCGGCATTGGGGGCGTCGCTGTCGAAGTCAATAAGCCTCGAGAGCTGTGCCTTAATGGCCTCCTGATTGTGGCGCAAGGTTGCCTCATCGAGCAGGTTACGCTCCTGCGACTTGCCCGAGGGGTCGCCAATCATACCTGTGGCACCGCCCACCAGGGCAATGGGTTTGTGGCCGCAACGCTGGAGGTGCTTCAGAATCATCACACCCACCAGGTGGCCAATATGTAGCGAGTCGGCCGTGGGGTCAATGCCCAAGTAGGCCGTTGTCATCTCTTTGTTAAGCTGCTCTTCGGTGCCGGGCATCATATCGTGGATCATACCCCTCCACCTCATCTCATCAACGAAATTCATCTTTCCTGTTTGCTTTTGTTTGTGTTGTATAACTTTGTCTGTTTTCTCACTTATTTCAAATCGAGGTCGAGGGCCTGGATAAGGTTTGTAACCTCGGGGTTGCGACCAATCAGGAAGCGTAACTTGTCCTCGGCCTTTACGGGCTTGGCATCGCGGCTCTTGGCAATCGAAATCTCAAAGTCCATACTGCCCTCTATGCCACACACCTCGCGCAATATGTTGTTTACCTCCCCTCGGTTGCGCAACAACTCCTCCTTGACCATCTCGGTCATCACACAGACTTTGATGGTGTGGCCCTCGATGGTCATCGACTTGAGGGCGTTCGATAGGCGTGGGTTGAGGTTGTAGAGTGCTGCCAGGAACTCCTCTCGCTTGGCCTCTACCTTTGCGCCACTCTCGGGGTGGAACTCCTCGTTTTTGGGGTTTTCCTCCTCATCGGCAGTGGGCTTTTGGCCCATCAGCACCGCATTTATCGAGCCACCGAATAGGGGCTTGTGGGGCGTTGTGGTTGTAGCCTGGGCCACTGGTCGTGGCGTGGCGGTGGGCCTGGGCTGCTCGGCAACAACGGGCTTGGGTTGCTGTGGCTGTTCAACAACTTGCTTGGGCTGTTGAGGTTGTGGTATTGGTTGCGCCGCAACGGTGGGCTGCTGTGGTTGAGCTACGGGCTGCTGTACCTGGGGCTGTTGGGCCACTGGTGCGGGTGCCTCCTTTGTCAGAGGGGGCAGCGTGGGGGCAGCCGAGGGCTCTACGTCAGAGTTTTTTTTTTGACCGAGGCCGCAGAGCTTCATCAGTCCCAGCTCGACGTGCAAGCGCTGATTGGTGGCGGTGCGGAAGCCCCCATCGAGGGCACTCAACAGCGATATGCCACCAAAGAGCAGGTCGATGGCGCAAGCCTGGCTCTGCTGGCGATAACGCTCCAATACCGAGCCGGTAATCTCCAGCAGGGGCAACGTCTGGGGGTCTTTACACATCAGCAGGTCGCGGAAGTGGCTCGCCAGGCCCGACATAAAGGTCTGGCCCGAGAAACCCTTTTTGAGCACCTCGTCAAAGGTCACCAGGGCGCTCTTGTAGTCGCCCGCCAGTATGTTGTTGGTTATGCCAAAGTAGGTGTCATAGTCGAGCACGTTTAGCGTGTCGGCAACCTCCTTGAAGCTCAGGCGCCCCTCGCAAAACGACACCGCTTTGTCGAACATCGACAGCGCATCCCTCATACCACCGTCGGCCTTGCGTGCAATCAGGTGCAGCGACTCGTCATCATACTCAACACCCTCTTTGGCGGCAATGCTCTTTAGGTAGCTCACCGTGTCCTCGATGCGTATGCGGTTGAAGTCGTAGATTTGGCAACGCGACAGAATGGTGGGTATGATTTTGTGCTTCTCGGTGGTGGCCAGGATGAATATGGCGTGCTGTGGTGGCTCCTCGAGGGTTTTCAGAAAGGCGTTGAAGGCGGCCTGCGAGAGCATGTGTACCTCATCAATGATGTAGACGCTGTAACGACCAATCTGGGGTGGAACCCTTACCTGGTCCGTTAGGTCGCGAATGTTCTCAACGGAGTTGTTCGATGCGGCATCGAGCTCGTGGATGGTGAAACTGCGCCCCTCGTTGAAGCTTTTGCACGACTCGCACTCGCCACAGGCGTCGCCCTCGGCGTTGGGGTTCAGACAGTTGATTGTCTTGGCAAAGATGCGTGCACAGGTGGTCTTGCCCACACCTCGGGGGCCGCAGAACAGATAGGCGTGAGCCAGCTGACCGCGAGCAATGGCGTTTTTCAGAGTAGAGGTGATGTGGCCTTGTCCCACCACCGACTCGAAAGTTGCGGGGCGGTACTTGCGTGCCGAAACTATAAAGTTGTTCTCCATTGTGTTACTTGCTTGTGAGGTATAACCTCACAAAGATACAATGGAAAATGCAAAATTGAAAGTGGAAAATTGAAAATTGACTTTGATAGATAAAATAAAGCGCTATCTTTGTGAAAGATAATAAAATAGAATCGTAATATGAAAAAGACTCTAACACTTCTAACAACACTTGCCCTGTTGTTCTTTGCGGTAGGATGCGAAGAGTTTGGAACAGGCGACAATACAAATCCGAATGATGGCCCTACAGAGCAGCCAGGCGGTGAAACAAACGACGACCCAGCAGAGGGTGGTGGCGCTCCCGAATCATACAAAATTTATTACACCTCGACAGATGGGAATATTATTACTCCTAAGGGTGATTTTGGTGCCAATGTTGTGTCTAACACCTATGATGATGACGGAGGAGTATTGGTCTTTGATGATGTGGTTACCACAATTGGCAGTCAAGCCTTTGAGGGTTGTGAAACTCTTAAAAGCGTGGTTGTTGGAGATGCAGTGACTACTATTGAGGATGGGGCATTCTCTGGGTGTTCGAGCCTTAATAGTGTCTATATTGGTAAGGGTGTTGTGAATATGGGTTGGTGTGTGTTCCAAAATTGCGTGATAGACAAGATGTTTATTAATGCTAAATTCATTGAGGCAGATACTAAACATGCAAGTTCGGTCTATGAATCATGTGCTGGTAGCCACTGGTACGATGGCGCTACTATCAAAAAGGTTGAGATTGGAGATAATGTAACCCGAATTGGAGCCAATGCGTTCTCTGATTGGTTTTTTGAATATGGGGATACTTCGGACTGGAAACACCTTACATCTGTTACGATACCCGATAGTGTTGTTGAGATTGGCGAGAGCGCATTTGACGGTTGTTCGGGGCTTACCAGTGTGGTTATTCCCGATAGTGTCACTTCGATTGGCAATGGTGCCTTTCTCGACTGTGTCAGCCTTGAGAGTGTTGTTATATCCGAGAATATAACCGTTATCGCAGACAATGTTTTTTGCAATTGTTCAAGCCTTAAAACGGTCACTATCCCAGCAGGAGTTAAGTCATTGGGGGATTGGGCTTTTTTGGGGTGTGACAGTCTTATGGAAATTTATTGTAAGCCTACAACGCCACCTGCATTATACTACACGCCAGGGGATTTTTGGTCGTCAGCTATGGGGTCGTTGCCTTTCAATACGGATATGAAGATTTTTGTGCCTCGCAGTTCTTATGATGATTATACCCAGTACACAGCGAGTTATGATGGACAAGGCCCAACCAATTGGTTTGGTTATTTGAGCTATATCCAGCCATACGACTTTGATTAGTTGAAAACTTTAGCTATTCGCAGGTGTCGCAAGGTGCCTGCGATTTTTTTGCCGTTAGGCAAAGACCGTGTGTTCGAGGAGGATTTTTAGGCCAATGAGTATGAGGATTATGCCGCCTGCAAGCTCGGCCTTCGACTTATACTTCGCACCAAAGATGTTGCCCACCTTCACACCCACAAACGACAGCACAAACGTCGTTACGCCAATGGCCGCTGCCGAGGTCCAGATATTCACATTCAGGAAGGCAAACGACACCCCCACAGCCAGCGCATCAATGCTCGTAGCCACCGCCATTGGGAACATCTTACGCGCCGAGAGCTCCTCGCTCTCGCGCCCACAGCCGCAGCCGCAATCGCCCCCCTCATTCTCATCATCCTTGCCCACCGCCTCGCGTATCATATTGACGCCAATCAGGGCCAGCAGCGCAAAGGCAATCCAGTGGTCGACACTCACAATGGCGTCGCGGAAGTTATAGCCCAAAAAGTACCCCACCACAGGCATAAGTGCCTGGAAGCCACCAAACCACAAGCCCACAACCGAGCAGCGCCCAGCGGTGGCCCTCTGCATCGAGAGGCCCTTGCAAATGGCTACCGAAAAGGCATCCATCGAGAGCCCTACGGCAATCAAAAATAGCGAAACAAAATCCATCGTTTTCTTGCGGTTTTTTGGTGTGGGTATGCGAGGAGTTATAAAATCGGTGGGCCCCCGCGAGAGGGCCCACCGAGCGTGTAAAGCGTATTATAATACGATGTTGATAATCTTGCCAGGAACGATAATCACCTTCTTGGGCGCCTTGCCCTCGGTGTAGCGCAGGGTCTGCTCGTCGGCCAGCACAGCAGCCTCAATCTCCTCCTTCGAGATGCCCAGAGGCAGCTCCTTCTTGAACCTCATCTTGCCGTTGAACGACACGGGGTATTCAAACGAGTTCTCGACCAGGTAGGCCTCGTTGTGCTCGGGGTAGGCAGCGTCGCAAACCGAGCCCTCGTTACCCAGCTGGTGCCACAGCTCCTCGCTGATGTGGGGGCAGAAGGGCGACAGCAGTACGGTCAGAGGCTCCAGCACGGTCCTCTTGTTGCACGAGCCCAGCTCGTTGAGGCAGATCATAAAGGCAGGAATCGAGGTGTTGAACGAGAAGTTCTCGATATCCTCCCTCACCTTCTTGATGGTCTTGTGGAGTATCTTCAACTCGGCAGGGGTGGCCGCCTCATCGCTCACGCAGAGGTTGCCAGCCTTGTCGAAGAACTTGCTCCAGAAGCGGCGCAAGAACTTGTGTACACCGTCGATGCCGTTGGTGTCCCAGGGTTTGCTCTGCTCCAATGGGCCGAGGAACATCTCGTACATACGCAGTGTGTCGGCGCCATAGTTGTCGACAATGTAGTCGGGGTTGACCACGTTGAACATACTCTTACTCATCTTCTCGATAGCCCAGCCACAAACATATTTGCCGTCCTCCAAGATAAACTCGGCATCGGCAAACTCGGGCCTCCAGGCGCGGAAGGCGTCGAGGTCCAGAACGTCGTTCTTAACAATGTTTACGTCTACGTGAATCTCCTGGGTTTCGTAGTCGCCCTTTAGGCCAAGCGACACAAACTTGTTGGTGCCCACAACGCGGTAAACAAAGTTCGAGCGGCCCTGAATCATACCCTGGTTAACGAGCTTTTTGAAGGGCTCGTCCTCGCAGATAACACCCAGGTCATAGAGGAATTTGTTCCAGAAGCGCGAGTAGATAAGGTGGCCCGTAGCGTGCTCAATACCACCTACATAGAGGTCTACGTTACGCCAGTAGCTGTTGGCCTCCTCGCTCACCAGGGCCTCGTTGTTGTGGGGGTCCATATAGCGCAGGTAGTAGGCCGACGAGCCTGCAAAGCCAGGCATTGTGCTGGTCTCGTAGGGGTAGCCCTCGGCGTTGTGCCAGCCCTCGGCGCGTGCAAGTGGTGGCTCGCCCTGCGAGGTGGGGGTGAACTTCTCGACCTCGGGCAACTCGAGTGGCAACTCGGCCAGGGTGAGTGGCTCGGCAATATCATCCTTATAATAGATTGGGAAGGGCTCGCCCCAGTAGCGCTGGCGGCTGAAGATGGCGTCGCGCAGGCGGTAGTTGACCTTGCGTTTGCCTAGGCCGCGAGCCTCAATCTCGTCCCACATACGCTCGATGGCAACCTTCACATCCAGGCCAGTGATGAAGTCCGAATTAATCAGTTTGCCCTCTTTGGCATCGTAGCTCGCCTCGTCGACATTGCCACCCTCGACTACGGGAATGATGTCGAGGCCAAAGTGCTTTGCGAAGGCCCAGTCGCGCGAGTCGTGAGCAGGTACGGCCATAATTGCACCTGTGCCATAACCAGCCAACACATAGTCACTCACATAGATAGGAATACGCTTGCCAGTGAAAGGGTTGATGGCGTAGCTGCCCGTAAAGACACCGCTCACACGTTTGGTCTCGGCAATGCGCTCCCTCTCCGAGCGTTTCTTGGTAGCCTCTAAGTAGGCCTCTACGTCGGCTTGGGCATCGGAGATTGTGAGCTCCTTAACCCACTCGTGCTCGGGGGCAATAACCATAAAGGTTACGCCAAAAATGGTGTCGGGGCGAGTGGTGAAAATCTCCAGTTTCTTGTCGCTGCCCTCGATGTCGAAGAATACCTGCGCACCAGTGCTCTTGCCAATCCAGTTGCGCTGAATCTCTTTGAGCGACTCGCTCCACTCCAACTTATCCAAGCCCTCCAGCAGGCGGGGTGCGTAGGCAGTAACGCGCAGCAACCACTGTTTCATCTTGCGCTGAACAACGGGGAAGCCACCGCGTACCGACAGGCCGTCCTTAACCTCGTCGTTAGCCAATACGGTGCCCAACTCGGCGCACCAGTTGACCATAGTGTCGGCGCGGAAAGCGAGGCGGTAGTTCTGCAGTACATTCTCCTTCTGCTGCTTGTCGAAAGCGTTCCACTCGGCAGCGGTGAACGAGAGTTGTTCGCTGCACGCAGCATCCAGTCCCTCAGTACCTTGAGCCTCGAAGTGGGCAATCAGTTTCTCAATCTTCTCGGCCTTGTTGGTGGTGTTGTCGTAGTAGTGGGCAAACATCTCGAGGAAGGCCCACTGGGTCCACTTATAGTACTCGGGCTCGCAGGTGCGCACCTCTCGCGACCAGTCATACGAGAAGCCAATCTTGTCGAGCTGGCTGCGATAGCGATTGACGTTCTGCTCGGTGGTTACGGCAGGGTGTTGGCCAGTCTGGATGGCATACTGCTCGGCAGGCAGACCAAAAGCGTCGTAGCCCATAGGGTGAAGCACGTTGAAGCCGCACGAGCGTTTGTAGCGCGAGTAGATGTCCGAAGCGATGTAGCCCAGGGGGTGACCAACGTGGAGTCCCGCACCCGAAGGGTAGGGGAACATATCCAATACATAAAATTTTGGTTTCGAGGGGTCTACATCCACTCTGTAGGTGCCATTTTTCTGCCACTCGGCCTGCCAACGGGCCTCGAGCTCTTTGAAGTTGTATTCCATAGTCTGAGTTATATTTTTTTGTTTTTTTTTGTCGAAAAAATCAAATCGTCATAAGCGTATGAGCCACAAAGATAAGCATATTTGGTTGGTTATTCGTCATACTTTGAAATATTTTTTATAACGTGCAGAATTGTAGCGAGTTGCGACAATGTTAATTTTGTGTTAATATGGCGAGCTTATAGAATTGAAAAAGCAATAAGAAAAAAGAATAACAAAAGGATGTTTTTGGGGGTCAAAAACGGGTGTTTTGGGCTGAAAATTTTACCATATATATTGTAGATTCAAAAAAATGGCTTACCTTTGCAGGCCCAAATTGGGCAAACGAGAATAAATGTTTAACAAAAACAAGGACTAAAAAAAGTTAAAATGCCTACTATTCAACAGTTAGTAAGAAAAGGCAGGGTTCAGTTGGAGATGAAGAGTAAATCTCCCGCCCTCGACGCTTGTCCACAGAGGCGCGGTGTGTGCGTGCGTGTTTACACCACCACCCCCAAGAAGCCTAACTCGGCAATGCGTAAAGTTGCACGTGTGAAACTCACCAACCAGAAAGAGGTCAACGCCTACATCCCTGGCGAGGGTCACAACTTGCAGGAACACTCAATCGTTTTGGTACGCGGTGGTCGTGTTAAAGACCTCCCTGGTGTACGTTATCACCTGGTGCGCGGTGCTCTCGATAGCGTCGGTGTAGACGGTCGTCGTCAGCGTCGTTCGAAATACGGTGCTAAACGTCCTAAAGCAGCCAAAAAGTAATCTCTCACAACAAGAACTAAACAAAAAAACTTTAAGAAAAAATGAGAAAAGCAAAGCCTAAAAAGCACATTCTACTTCCAGATCCCAAGTTTGGTGACGTTATGGTTACCCGCTTTGTAAACAACCTGATGCTGGATGGTAAGAAGAGTATTGCATACACCATTTTCTACAATGCGTTGGAGATGGTGGGCGAGAAGATGAAGGATGCAGACAAGGCTCCTCTGGAGGTTTGGAAACAAGCATTGGAGAATATCACCCCACAGGTCGAGGTTAAATCGCGTCGTATCGGTGGTGCAACTTTCCAGGTACCTATGGAGGTTCGTCCTGAGCGCAAGATTTCGATTTCGATGAAAAACATGGTCCTTTATTCTCGTAAGCGCGCAGGTAAATCGATGGCAGAGAAACTCTGTGGCGAGATTATGGCTGCCTATAACAACGAGGGTGCTGCCTTCAAACGTAAAGAGGAGATGCACCGTATGGCAGAGGCAAATAAAGCATTCGCACACTTCAGGTTCTAGGAGGATTGTAGATGGCAAGAGATTTAACATATACTCGTAATATCGGCATCATGGCTCACATTGATGCTGGTAAGACCACTACATCCGAGCGAATCCTGTTCTATACTGGTAAGACTCACAAGATTGGTGAGACTCACGATGGTTCGGCTACTATGGACTGGATGGTTCAGGAGCAGGAGCGTGGTATCACCATTACTTCGGCAGCAACTACCGCTTTCTGGAACTACAAAGGCAAACAGTACCAGATCAACCTGATCGACACTCCCGGACACGTTGACTTTACCGTAGAGGTAGAGCGTTCGTTGCGTGTGTTGGACGGTGCTGTGGCTACCTTCTGTGCAGTAGGTGGTGTTGAGCCCCAGAGTGAGACCGTATGGCGCCAGGCCGACAAATACAATGTACCTCGTATCGGTTATGTTAACAAGATGGACCGTACAGGTGCTGACTTTATGAATGTTTGCTCGCAGGTTAAAGAGCGTCTGGGTGCTAACGCAGTGCCTGTTGTTCTGCCCATTGGTAGCGAGCAGTCGTTCCGCGGTCTGGTAGACCTTATTTATAATAGGGCTATCATTTACGATGATGCAAAGAAGGATCAGTTGGTGAACTTCACCTACGAGGAGATTCCTGCCGAGATGGTTGCAGAGGCCGAGGAGGCTCGCGCACACCTGATTGAGGAGGTTGCTACCGTAGATATGGCACTGATGGAGAAATTCTTTGACGATCCCGACTCGATTACTCCCGAGGAGCTGTTGAGCGCAATCCGCAAGGCCACTATGGGTATGCAGATTATTCCTATGCTCTGCGGTTCGTCGTTCAAGAACAAAGGCGTACAGCTGTTGCTCGACTACATTATGGAGTTCTTGCCCTCGCCCCTCGATATCGAGGCTATCGTGGGTACCGATCCCCGTAACGAGAGCACCGTTAAGCGCTATCCTACCGTTGAGGATCCCTTCTGCGCACTGGCATTCAAGATTGCTACCGACCCCTATGTAGGTCGTTTGGCTTTCATCCGTATCTACTCGGGTAAACTCGACGCTGGTACCTATGTATTCAACACCCGTTCGGGCAAGAAAGAGCGTATCAGCCGTATCTACCAGATGCACGCCAACAAGCAGAACCCTATGGACACCATCGGCGCAGGCGATATCTGTGCAGTGGTTGGCTTTAAGGATGTTCGCACTGGCGACACCCTCTGCGTAGAAGACAAGCAGATTACTCTGGAGTCGATGACCTTCCCCGAGCCCGTAATCGGTATCGCAGTAGAGCCCAAAACCCAGAAAGATCTCGACAAACTGGGTATCGCACTTGGCAAATTGGCCGAGGAGGATCCCACCTTTACCGTTAAGACCGACCAGGATAGTGGCCAGACCATTATCAACGGTATGGGCGAGTTGCACCTCGATATTATCATCGACCGTCTCCGCAGGGAGTTTGGCGTTGAGATTAACGTAGGTCAGCCCCAGGTATCGTACAAAGAGGCCCTCAATGGTACCTACCAGATGCGTGAGGTATTCAAGAAGCAGTCGGGTGGTCGCGGTAAGTTTGCCGACATCATCTTCGAGATTGGTCCCGCAGATGAGGGCGTGGTTGGCTTGCAGTTTATCGACGAGGTTAAGGGCGGTAACGTACCTAAAGAGTTCATCCCCGCAGTTCAGAAAGGTTTCGAGTCGGCTATGGCCAACGGTCCTCTGGCAGGCTTCGGTCTGGACTCGATGAAGGTTACTCTGAAGGATGGTTCGTTCCACCCCGTAGACTCGGATGCACTGTCGTTTGAGATTTGCGCTCGCAACGGTTTCCGCGAGGCTACTCCCAAGTGTCAGCCCGTACTGAAAGAGCCTATTATGAAGGTGGAGGTAGTAACCCCCGAGGAGTATATGGGTGACATTATCGGCGACCTGAACAAACGCCGCGGTCAGATTGAGGGCACCGAGAGCAAAGGTGTTGCAACCGCAATCAAGGCCAAAGTGCCCCTGTCGGGTATGTTCGGTTATGTAACCGTACTGCGTACCCTGTCGTCGGGCCGCGCAACTTCGACTATGGAGTTCTCGCACTACGACGAGGTACCTGCCAACATCGCAAAAGAGGTAATCGAGAAATGCGGTGGCAAAAAACAAGAATTGGAATAAAAGAAGCATAAACAACTATGAGTCAGAAAATTAGAATCAAACTCGAATCTTACGACCACAACTTGGTTGACAAATCGGCCGAGAAAATCGTAAAAACTGTGAAGACCACAGGTGCAGTAGTTAGCGGTCCTATTCCACTGCCTACCCAGAAAAAGATCTTCACCGTGAACCGCTCGACTTTCGTTAACAAGAAAGCTCGCGAGCAGTTCCAGCTCAGCACCTTCAAACGTATCTTGGATATTTACAGCTCGACCCCCAAGACCATCGACGCTCTGATGAAGCTCGAGTTGCCTTCGGGTGTAGAGGTAAACATCAAAGTTTGATAGTTGCCTGAAAGCCCCACACAGAAAAGCCCCTCGCTCGATACCTATAAATAATATAACGTGCGCGCGAGGGGGCAACTCTGGGCCAAGGGGCGAAAAGCAAAACACACTGAAAAGAGATAGAGAAAAAGACTTTTCATACAACAAACACTTTTTTATAAACAACAAGTAATTAAAGACACGAAAAATGTCAGGACTAATTGGAAAAAAAATCGGAATGACTTCCGTTTTCAGTGCCGAGGGTAAAAATATACCATGCACTGTTATTGAAGCTGGTCCCTGTGTAGTTACGCAAATCAAGAACGAAGAGAAAGATGGTTACTCGGCTGTTCAGATTGCCTATGGCGAGAAAAGTGAAAAACACACCAGCAAAAGCTTGTTAGGCCACTTTGGCAAATCGGGTGTTACCCCCAAAGCCAAACTGGTAGAGTTCAAAGAGTTCGGCGAGGTTACCCTCGGTCAGGTACTCAGCGTTGCAGACACCTTCGAGGAGGGTGACTGGGTAGACGTTGTAGGCGTATCGAAGGGTAAAGGCTACCAGGGTGTTGTGAAACGCCACGGTTTCGCCGGTGTAGGCGGTCAGACCCACGGTCAGCACAACCGTCAGCGCAAACCTGGTTCGCTGGGTGCATCTTCTTATCCTTCGCGCGTCTTCAAGGGCAAACGCTTGCCCGGCCAGACCGGCGGTGAGAGAGTTAAGGTTCAGAACCTTAAAGTTCTCAAAGTTATTGCCGAGAACAACCTTCTCCTCGTGAAAGGTTCGATTCCTGGTGCAAAAGGTACTTATGTAATCATTGAGAAGTAGTTAAGGAGATGGAATTAGCAATTTACACCACCACAGGAACCCAGACCGAGAAGAAAGCAGTGCTTTCGCAGGAGGTCTTTGGCATTGAGCCCAACACTCACGCCATCTACTTGGCCGTAAAGCAGTATCTTGCTGACCAGCGCCAAGGAACTCACAAGGCGAAACAGCGTAACGAAGTAGCTGGTTCGACCCGCAAACTCAAACGTCAGAAAGGT
The DNA here is from genome assembly GCA_045543795.1 of Tidjanibacter sp. Classification (GTDB taxonomy): domain Bacteria; phylum Bacteroidota; class Bacteroidia; order Bacteroidales; family Rikenellaceae; genus Tidjanibacter. The sequence continues at coordinate 28,031 of JAZPXV010000011.1, read as the reverse complement.
ACAGGCGGTGCTCGTGCAGGTAGCATCCTCTCGCCTCTCTTCCCCGGCGGCGGTCGCATCTTTGGTCCCGTACCTCGCGACTATAGCTTCAAGCTGAACAAAAAGCTCAAAGCTCTGGCTCGCCGTAGCGCACTCTCACTGAAAGCCCAGGCAGAGGCAATCACCGTTGTAGAGGATTTCGTTATGGAGACTCCCAAAACCAAATCGTTCGTTGCAATGGCCGAGGCCCTCAAACTGGCTGACAAAAAGGTATTGCTCGTAGTAGCAGAGACCGACCACAACATCTGCCTCAGCGTTCGCAACCTGCCCAAAGTAAAGGTTATGCAGGTGGCCAACTTGAACACCTATGACGTTATGAACGCTGGTGTTATGCTGTTCACCGAGAGCGCAGTTGCAAAGGTTAACGAAATGTTCTAATCCACACCAAAAACTGAAAGAGACAACATTATGAACGTAATTATCAAACCCATCTTGACCGAGAAAATGGCCGGTCAGGGCGAGAAGCTCGGTCAGTACGGATTTATTGTTGACCGCAGGGCCAACAAGTTGGAGATTCGCAAAGCCGTAGAGCAGATGTACAGCGTAGTCGTTGAGAGCGTAAACACTATCAACGAGAAAGGTAAACTGAAAGCTCGCTACACCAAAGCAGGCTATCTGGTAGGCCGCACCAACGCAGTGAAAAAAGCTATCGTAACCCTGAAAGAGGGCGATACAATTGATTTCTACAGTAATATCTAATTTGAGAGATGGCAGTAAAAAAGTTTAACCCCGTAACTCCGGGAACAAGACATAAAATTGCAGGTACCTTTACAGATATCACCTGCTCGGTGCCTGAGAAGTCGCTGCTCGAGCCTAAGAAGAGCAGCGGTGGTCGTAACCACGCCGGTAAGATGACCGTTCGCTACATCGGTGGCGGCCACAAACAGATGTACCGTGTTATCGACTTCAAACGTGCAAAAGATGGTATGGCAGCAACCGTTGCAACCATCGAGTATGACCCCAACCGTTCGGCTCGTATCGCCCTGATCGTATACGCAGACGGCCAGAAGAGCTACATCCTGGCTCCCAACGGCCTGAAAGTAGGTCAGACTGTATTGAGCGGCGACGCAGTTGCCCCCGAGGTTGGTAACACCCTCTCGTTGGCTAACATTCCTCTGGGTACTGTTATCCACGCAATCGAACTCTACCCTGGTCAGGGCGCAGTATTGGCTCGTAGTGCTGGTACCTATGCACAGCTTCTGGCTCGCGAGGGTAAATATGCTATTATCAAACTGCCCTCGGGCGAGACTCGTATGGTTCTGTGCGCTTGCCGCGCAACCGTAGGTGCTGTATCGAACCCCGATCACAGCCTCGAGCAGCACGGTAAGGCAGGTCGCAAACGCTGGTTGGGCCGCAAGCCTCACAACCGTGGTGTAACCATGAACCCTGTTGATCACCCCATGGGTGGTGGTGAAGGTCGTTCGAGTGGTGGTCACCCCCGTTCGCGCAAAGGTTTGCTGGCTAAAGGTTACAAAACTCGCAACCCCAAAAAGACTACCAGCAAATTCATTATCTCAAAGAAAACAAAATAATAAAATAGTAGCATAATGAGTCGTTCACTTAAAAAAGGACCGTTCATTGAGCTGAAACTCGAGCAGAGGGTTATCGCTCAGAACGAGAGCAACAAGAAGACCGTTATTAAAACTTGGTCGAGGGCAAGTATGATTTCGCCCGACTTCGTGGGTCAGACTATTGCTGTTCACAACGGCAACAAGTTCATACCCGTATATGTAACTGAAAACATGGTAGGCCACAAACTTGGAGAGTTCGCGCCCACACGCACCTTCCGCGGTCACGCCGGTAACCGTAAAAAATAACTAAACTATGGGAGCAAGAAAATATCAAATGGCCGAGAAAATGAAGGCCGCAAAGAAGCAGGTGGCTATCGCCTCGCTGCGTGATTGCCCAACCTCGCCCCGTAAGATGCGTATCGTTGCCGACACCGTTCGCGGCGTAGAGGTTAACAAAGCTTTGGCTCTCCTTCGTTACTCGAAGAAAGAGGCTTCTACCAAACTGGAGAAACTCCTCAAGTCGGCTATCGCCAACTGGGAGGCTAAAAACCCCACCGAGAGGTTGGAGGATACCAAGCTTTGCGTGAAAGAGATTAAGGTAGACGGTGGTCGTATGCTCAAACGCATCCAGCCCGCACCCCAGGGTCGTGCTCACCGCATCCGCAAACGCTCGAACCACGTTACAATTGTTGTAGACAAAATGGTAGTAGAAACTAAATCAGCTGAGTAAAAAGAATGGGACAGAAAGTTAATCCAAAAGCAAACCGTCTTGGTATTATTCGCGGTTGGGACTCCAACTGGTATGGCGGTAAGGACTTCTCGACTAAGTTGGTTGAGGATGCTAAAATTCGCGAATATCTGAACGCCCGTCTTGCAAAGGCTAGCATTTCGAAAATCATCATCGAGCGCACCTTGAAGCTCGTGACTGTAACCATCAGCACCGCTCGTCCAGGTCTGATCATCGGTAAAGGTGGCCAGGAGGTTGACAAGCTGAAAGAGGAGTTGAAGAAACTCACTGGCAAAGAGGTACAGATCAACATCTTTGAGGTAAAACGCCCCGAGATCGACGCCGTAATCGTTGCTAACAACTTGGCTCGCCAGCTCGAAGGCCGTGTATCGTATCGTCGCGCTATCAAAACCACTATCGCATCGACCATGCGTATGGGTGCTGAGGGTATCAAAATCCAGATCAGCGGCCGTATCGGTGGCGCCGAGATGGCTCGTAGCGAGACCTACAAAGAGGGCCGTATTCCTCTGCACACCTTCCGTGCAGACGTTGACTACTGCCTGGCCGAGGCACTGACCAAAGTTGGTATCATGGGTGTTAAAGTATGGATCTGCGTAGGCGAGGTATACGCAAAACGTGATCTGTTTGAGATCGCAGGTGCTTCGTCGGTAGCAGGCCCCGCACAGCGCGATGAGCGCGGTGGCAAACCCCGTGGCGACCGCAAACGCAGGCGCAATAATAACAATAACAAATAGTTAAGAACCCTTCTAAATAATATAAGAAATGTTACAGCCAAAAAGGACTAAATTTAGAAGAATGCAGAAGGGACGCATGAAAGGCCTCGCTCAGCGTGGTAACCAGCTTGCGTTCGGTTCGTTCGGTCTCAAAGCACTCGACTCGACCTGGATTACCGGTCGTCAGATTGAGGCAGCTCGTCAGGCCATCGTACGTTATATGAAACGTGAGGGTCAGATTTGGATCCGCATCTTCCCCGACAAACCCATCACCAAGAAACCCGCCGAGGTTCGTATGGGTAAAGGTAAAGGTAACCCAGAAGGATATGTAGCTCCTGTTACCCCTGGTCGCATTATGTTTGAGATCGAGGGCGTACCCTTTGAGGTAGCAAAAGAGGCACTCCGCCTCGGCGCACAGAAGCTGCCTATCGAAACTAAGTTGGTAGTTCGTCGTGACTATACTGAGTAATAACCATTAAAAAGAGACAAGAGAGAATGAAAACAGCAGAAATTCGAGAGATGGCAATCAGCGACTTGGTTGAGCGTCTGGAAGCTGAGCAGGCAAAGCTTGCCACTTTGAAGGTTAATCACGCAGTATCTCCCGTAGAGGATACCACCGTTATTAAGAAAGCTCGCAGAGACATCGCGCGTATGCAGACTGTACTGCACCAGAAGAACAACAAATAGAGAAGATTGACGCTATGGAAAGGAATCTTAGAAAAGAGAGAATCGGCGTGGTAGTCAGCAATAAGATGGAGAAATCTATCGTAGTTGCAGTTCACCGTAAAGTGAAACACCCCATTTATGGTAAATTCGTTAACAAGACCACTCGCTTTGTGGCCGAGGACGAGCAGAACACCTGCAACGAAGGCGACACCGTTAAGATTATGGAGACGCGACCTCTGAGCAAGACTAAGCGTTGGAGATTAGTAGAAATTATTGAAAGAGCTAAATAGTTATGATACAACAGGAAAGCAGATTGGTTGTAGCTGACAACAGCGGTGCAAAAGAGGTTCTGTGCATCCGCGTTCTCGGTGGCACCAAGAAGAAGTACGCCACCATTGGCGACAAAATTGTTGTGACCGTCAAGAGCGCAACCCCTTCGGGCGACATCAAGAAGGGTACCGTATCGAAAGCGGTTGTAGTTAGGACAAAGAAGGAGATTCGTCGTGCTAACGGTTCGTACATTCGTTTCGACGACAACGCCGTAGTACTCCTGAACCCCCAGGGTGAGATGCGTGGTACCCGTATCTTCGGCCCCGTAGCTCGTGAGCTTCGTGACCAGTATATGAAGATCGTCTCGCTTGCACCCGAAGTATTGTAATCCGCTAAAAAACAAAGATTAGTATTATGGCAAAATTACACATCAAAAAAGGTGATACTGTTTTTGTTATCGCAGGCGGTAGCAAGAGCAAAGAGAAAACCGGTCGTGTATTGGAGGTTGATCCCAAAAGCCAGCGCGCAATCGTTGAGGGTTTCAACATCATCAAAAAACACACCAAACCCAGCGCCAAGAACACCCAGGGCGGTATCGTTGAGCAGGAGGCCCCTATTCACATCTCGAACCTTATGCTCGCTGATCCCAAAACCGGCAAACCTACCCGCGTAGGTCGCAAGGCTGGTGAGAATGGCAAACTTGTACGTTACGCTAAAAAATCAGGAGAGGAGATTAAATAATGGCTTACATTCCTACACTTAAGACAACTTATAAGGAGCAGATTGTACCAGCCCTTATGAAAGAGTTTGGCTATACCAGCATCATGCAGGTACCCAAGCTGGAGAAAATCGTTATCAACGAAGGCGTTGGTGAGGCCGTAGCTGACAAAAAGCTCATCGAGATTGCTCAGGAGGAGCTCACCATTATCGCAGGTCAGAAAGCTGTTCAGACCCGCTCGCGCAAAGATATCTCGAACTTCAAACTGCGTAAGGGTATGCCCGTAGGCGTGCGCGTTACCCTCCGCGGCGAGAGGATGTACGAGTTCTTGGAGCGTCTGATCGCAGTTGCTCTGCCCCGTATCCGCGACTTCAAAGGCATCAACGAGAAATTCGATGGTATGGGCAACTATACCCTCGGTATCAAAGAGCAGATTATCTTCCCCGAGATTGATATCGACAAGATTACCAAAATCCTCGGTATGGAGATTTGCTTCGTAACAACCGCTAAAACCGACGAGGAGGGTTACGCCCTGCTGCGCGAGTTTGGCTTACCATTCAAAAACGCAAAAAAAGCATAAGCTATGGCAAAAGAATCAATGAAAGCTCGCGAGGTTAAACGTGTTAAACTCGCAAACCGCTATGCTGCAAAGCGTGAGGCTATCGCTGCTGCCGTTAAAGCAGGTGAGATGAACGAGATGGAGGCTTGGCAGGCACTGTCGAAGCTGCCCCGTAACTCGAACCCCATCCGCCAGCACAACCGCTGCAAAATCACCGGCCGTCCCAAAGGTTACATCCGTCAGTTCGGTCTGAGCCGTATTCAGTTCCGCGAGATGGCCTCGAACGGTCTGATTCCTGGCGTGAAGAAAGCTTCGTGGTAGTCGCCTCAATGCCAAAGAGAGGAGGCTACAAAATAGACAAAGTTGGGTGGCATCTGCGCTGAAAATGCGTAGATGCCAGTCCCATGAAAAAGGTTCTTTGGTGGAAACACTCGGCGGAGGTTGATAAGAAATTTTGCACGCGGTGAGAGAAAATTTGCACACGAAGTAAAATTTTCGAGCCCAAGGGTGTTGATAATCAAAGAAAAATACCTATCTTTGGCGGCTTTATAGCGAGAAATAGAGAAAAATTACCGACGTTGCCGACTGTCCAGTAATGGGTGGCCGGCAATCGAGGTGAAAATAAATTAACAAACATTTTTAACTTTTAATCCATTTTACAACTATGACAGATCCAATTGCGGATTTCCTCACAAGGATTAGAAACGCAGCGAAAGCCAACCACAAAACGGTTGAAGCTCCTGGTTCAAAAATGAAAGAAGAGATTACCAAAATCCTCTTCGAACAGGGTTACATCCTTGCCTACAAATTCGACAAAAATGAGAAGGGTTTTTCGACCATCAAGATTGCGTTGAAATACCACCCTCAGACCAAAGTGTGCGCCATCAAGGCTCTCGAGCGTGTGTCGCGCCCTGGTCTGCGTCGCTACTCGTCGGCAGCCGATATGCCTAAGGTACAGAACGGTCTTGGCATCGCCATCGTTTCGACTCCCAAAGGCATTATGACCGACAAGAAAGCACGCCAGGAGAATGTAGGTGGCGAGGTACTCTGCTACATCTACTAATTTCCAAAGAGTTAGTAAACAAACAATTACAAAACACTAAACAAAAGTAAAACAATGTCAAGAATTGGTAAATTACCTGTAAACTTGCCCGCAGGTGTGACCGTAGAGGTTGCTCCCAACAACGTGGTAAGCGTGAAAGGCCCCCTGGGTACCTTGAGCCAGCAAGTAGACGCTGACATCACCGTGACCGTAGAGGGAAACGTATTGACAGTAACTCGTCCTACGAACCAGCCACGCCACCGCTCGATGCACGGCTTGTACCGCGCACTTATCAACAATATGGTAGTGGGCGTTTCGAAAGGCTACGAGATTAAACAGGAACTCGTAGGTGTAGGTTTCAAAGCAGAGGTAGAGGGCCAGCTCCTCAAACTCTCGTTGGGTTATTCGCACGATATCTACCTGATGTTGCCCCCCGAGGTTACCGCCGAGGCAAAACAGGAGAAGAAAGGCTACCCCATTCTCACTCTCAAGAGCATCGACAAACAACTTGTTGGTCAGGTTGCAGCTAAGATTCGCTCGTTCCGCAAACCCGAGCCCTACAAAGGTAAAGGTATTAAGTTCATTGGTGAAACCATTCGTCGTAAGGCTGGTAAGTCGGCCAACGCTAAATAGTAAAATCGCGTAAACTATGTCATTGAATAAGATTGAAAGAAGAGAGAGGATCAAGATGCGTATCCGCAAAGTAGTTGAGGGTACTGCACAGAGGCCTCGTATGACTGTATTCCGCAGCAACAAGCAGATTTATGTACAGTTGATTGATGACCTGAACGGTGTTACTTTGGCGTCGGCTTCGTCGTTGGACAAAGAGATCGCCGAGCAGGCACAGAAGGTAAATGGTATTGAGCAGGCTAAATTGGTTGGCAAATTGGCAGCAGAGCGTGCCCTTGCAAAAGGCATCGAGGCTGTATCGTTCGACCGTAACGGCTACCTCTACCACGGAAGAGTAAAAATGTTGGCAGACGCCGCACGTGAGGGCGGACTTAAATTCTAATTAAGGCAACTATGGCAAACAATAACATCAAAGTAAAAACTAGCGACCTCGAGCTGAAAGATAGGCTCGTAGCAATCAAAAGGGTATCGAAAACTACCAAAGGTGGTCGCACTATGAGCTTCTCTGCCATCGTAGTTGTAGGTAATGAGGCTGGCGTAGTAGGCTACGGCCTGGGTAAAGCCAGCGAGGTACAGTCGGCTATCGCAAAAGGTGTAGAGGATGCAAAGAAAAACCTCGTGAAGATTCCTATTATTAACGGCACTATTCCTCACGCTCAGGAGTTCCGCTTCGGTGGCTCGGAGGTGTTGATGCGTCCCGCAGCCCCTGGTACCGGTGTTAAGGCAGGTGGTGCAATGCGTGTAGTGTTTGAGAGCGTAGGTATCCACAACGTACTCGCAAAGAGCAAAGGTTCGTCGAACCCCCACAACTTGGTTAAAGCTACCGTAGGCGCTCTGATGGAGCTCCGCGATGCAGCTTCGGTTGCCCAGTTGCGTGGTATTTCTATGAATCAAGTATTTAACGGCTAATCAAGGAGAAAATAGAAATGGCAAGATTGAAAATCACTCAGGTAAAAAGTCGTATCGGCCAGACCAAAACCCAGTGCGCCAACCTCGACGCACTTGGTCTTCACAAAGTAAATCAGACCGTAGAGCACGACGATTCGGCCATCATCCTCGGTATGCTTAACAAGGTTAAACATCTGGTAAAGGTTGAGACCGTTAAATAATAGACATTCATAAATTAGTAACTAAAAAAACACAGGATAACGATGAATTTAAGCAATCTTAAACCCGCAGCAGGTTCGACTCACCACGAGAAACGAATTGGTCGCGGTCAGGGTTCGGGTCACGGTGGTACCTCTACTCGTGGTCACAAAGGTGCTCAGTCGCGTTCGGGCTACAGCCACAAGCTCGGTTTCGAGGGCGGTCAGATGCCTTTGCAGCGTCGTATGCCCAAGTTCGGTTTTACCAACATCAAACGAGTTGAGTACAAACCTATCAACTTGGATACCCTTGAGGCTTTGGCAGCAAACAAAAACATTACCGACATCAACATTGAGACTCTTATCGAGGCAGGTTTTATCTCGAAGAACAACAGGGTTAAGATCCTCGGTAAAGGCGAGTTGACCAAAGCTCTCAACGTAACTGCTCACGCTTTCAGCCAGAGCGCTATCGCAGCAATCGAGGCTAAGGGCGGTAAAGTGGAGAAACTCTAAGAAACAACAATCATCACTAACACAAATTAAGCGATGAAACTTATCGAAACCATTAAGAATATATCTAAGATTGAGGAGCTCAAGAAGAGGATTCTCTATACCCTGGGCCTTCTTCTTATTTATAGGTTCGGAAGTTTTGTGGTGATTCCAGGAATTGACCCCAACGCATTGGCAGCAATGGAGAGCCAGACCTCGGAGGGTTTGATGGGCCTTTTGGACATCTTCTCGGGTGGTGCGTTCTCGAACGCTTCTATCTTTGCGTTGGGTGTTATGCCCTACATCTCGGCCTCGATTATCGTACAGCTTTTGGGCTTGGTAGTTCCCTACTTCCAGAAGTTGCAGAAAGAGGGCGAGAGCGGTCACCGCAAGATGAACCAGATTACAAGGTATCTGACTATTGCAGTGTTGTGCCTGCAGGGTCCTGCTTACCTTGCTAACCTCCACGCCCAGGCTCCTGGCTCGTTTGTTATGGAGTACAACACCGCATTCATCCTCAGCGCATTGGTAGTTCTTATTGCCGGAACTATGTTCGTAATGTGGTTGGGTGAGAAGATCACCGACAAAGGCCTCGGTAATGGCGTGTCGCTGATCATTATGGTCGGTATCGTTGCACGTCTGCCTCACGCTCTGTTGGCTGAGTTGGACGCTCGCACCAGTGCCGCTACCGGTGGTTGGGTAATGTTGGTTGTTGAGCTCGTACTGCTCTACCTTATCTTTATGGCAGCTATCGCACTCGTGCAGGCTACCCGTAAGATTCCCGTGCAGTATGCAAAACGTATTGTTGGTAACAAACAGTACGGTGGCGTTCGCCAGTACATCCCTCTGAAAATCAATGCAGCTAATGTGATGCCTATCATCTTTGCTCAGGCTCTGATGTTCATCCCTATGCTGTTTGGTAACTGGGAGGCTACTCGTGGTATCGCTGCAGCTTTCAACAACTACACAGGTTTCTGGTACAACTTTGTATTTGCACTGTTGGTATTTGCGTTTACCTATTTCTACACCGCTATCATTGTGAACCCACAGATGATGGCCGACGATTTGAAACGCAACGGTGGTTTTATTCCCGGTGTTAAACCCGGCAAAGAGACTGTCCGCTACATTGATACCATCATGACAAGGATCACCCTTCCTGGCTCGATCTTCTTGGCAATTGTGGCTATCCTGCCCGCTTTTGCTGAGATGTTGGGCATCAACCGTCAGTTTGCGCTCTTCTTCGGAGGTACTTCGCTGCTGATCTTGGTGGGTGTGGTACTTGACACTCTCAGGCAGATTGAGAGCTATCTGTTGCTGCGTCACTACGACGGTCTGATGAAGACCGGCCGTATCAAAGGTCGTTAGTCAAAAGACAGATAGTTGTCAGTGAGCTTTTAAGTAGAAGTTCTTAAAGAGTAAGAATGATACATATCAAAACAAAGGAAGAGGTAGAACTGCTGCGTGAGAATAACCTGCTGGTTAGCGCAACACTCGCAGAAGTAGGCCGTCATATTAAGCCTGGGGTTACGACTCTTGAGCTCGATAGGATTGCCGAGGATTTTATCCGTTCGCACGGAGCAGTTCCAGGCTTCCTGGGCTACGGTGGCTTTCCCAACACATTGTGTGTGTCGGTGAACGAAAACGTGGTCCACGGTATTCCGTCAGACTACGCCCTTAAAGAGGGCGACGTAGTATCGGTCGATTGCGGCACCATTATGAAGGGGTTCTATGGCGACTCGGCCTACACATTCTGTGTCGGCGAGGTGGCACCCGAGGTGAAACAGCTCCTCGAGGTAACCAAAGAGGCTCTTTACAAAGGTGTAGAGCAGGCAGTAGCCGGCAATCGTGTGGGCGATATAGGTGCAGCAGTGCAGGCCCACGCCGAACACTATGGCTATGGAGTAGTTCGCGAGCTGGTTGGTCACGGCCTCGGCAAGAAGATGCACGAGTCGCCCGAAGTCCCCAACTATGGTCGCAGGGGTACAGGCCCACTCCTGAAGGAGGGTATGGTCATCTGCATCGAGCCGATGATCAATATGGGCTCCAAAAACGTGGTCTTTGAGCGAGATGGTTGGACGGTTCGCACTCGCGACCGCAAGCCTTCGGCTCACTTTGAGTTTGCGGTGGCAATACGCAACGGCAAGGCCGACGTGCTGACGGATTTTGGTATCATCGAACAGGCACTGGCAGAGCGTAAGTAGCTGAAAATTTGGAAATCCAAAGAATTTTGTTATCTTTGCGCGCTAAACAGTAAAAAACAAGGAATTAAAAACCAATTATTTAAGTAACTCTCTATGGCAAAGCAAGCTGCTATTGAAAAGGACGGCACTATCGTGGAGGCCCTCTCGAATGCGATGTTTCGCGTTGAGTTGGACAATGGCCACGTTATTACCGCCCACATCTCTGGAAAGATGAGGATGCACTACATCAAGATTCTTCCAGGTGACAAAGTAAAGGTTGAAATGTCGCCCTACGATTTGACCAAGGGCCGCATCTCATTCCGTTACAAATAATCCCGGGCCGAGTTAAAGGGGCAGGGGGCAAAGACAAGCAGGCGGGCGATTTGATTACGCGCAATGCTGGTTGAGTAACTGTCCAAGTTGGGAGGCCAAGAGTAAAGGGTGCTAAATGAGTATCGGCAATGCAGCAGCGAAGTTGCATTGGCGGTGCAGAGGGTATCAGGCAAGACGCAAGGCGTGTTGGTGATACAAAATGAGAAAAAGCGATTTGGCAGCCGCTACTGTTGGTTAAGACCTTTCGGCGAAGAGATTATGCCACAAAAACACAACTAATTAAAAAAGCTTTTCAAAGATGAAAGTTAGAGCATCAATTAAGAAAAGAAGCGAGGATTGCAAAATCGTAAAGCGTGGCAACCACCTTTATGTAATTTGCAAGAAGAATCCTAAATTCAAAATGCGCCAAAAGTAATTAACAAGAAAACAGAAAAAGATTTATGGCACGTATAGTAGGTGTAGATTTACCCAAAAACAAACGAGGCGAGATCGGTCTGACCTATATCTATGGTATCGGTCGCAGCACCGCTCGCAAGATTCTTGATATGGCTGGCATCGACTACAATACCAAAGTTGATGACTGGACCGATGAGCAGGTAGCTGCCATCCGTAACACTATCGCCGAGAGCGGTATCAAAGTGGAGGGTGAGTGCCGTTCGCTCGTACAGCTGAACATCAAACGTCTTATGGATATCGGTTGCTACCGTGGTATCCGTCACCGTCTTGGTCTTCCCGTTCGCGGCCAGAGCACCAAAAACAACGCTCGTACTCGCAAGGGTAAGAAGAAGACTGTAGCTAACAAGAAAAAAGCAACTAAATAATCGTAGAGAGTTATGGCAAAGAAACCAGGAACAGTTAAGAAGCGCGTCGTAAAAGTTGATGCAGTCGGTATGGCTTTTGTTCACTCGACTTTTAACAACGTAATCGTAACCATTACCAACGGTGTTGGTGAGGTTATTAGCTGGAGCTCGGCAGGTAAAATGGGCTTCCGCGGCTCGAAGAAGAATACTCCCTACGCTGCTCAGACTGCAGCCGCAGACTGCGCAAAGGTTGCTTACGACTTGGGCTTGCGTAAAGTAAAAGTATATGTTAAAGGTCCCGGTCAGGGCCGTGAGTCGGCTATCCGTACTATCCACGGCGCTGGCATCGAGGTAATGGAGATTATCGACGTAACTCCACTGCCACACAACGGTTGCCGCGCTCCTAACCGCCGTCGCGTATAATCCACGCACGAGAGGAACAAAGAGCATTAAGAGTTTTTAATTCCTGGGCAGAAGGCTGCAAGCGTTTGGATGGAAAATAAAATCGATGCAGAGGTGAAGAGAAGTAGCCTGGCTCGGTTTTGAGAGAAAACAGGGTGGGGGTGAAGGTTAGTAGCCACGCCTTGTGAGAAGACAAGAAAAACACCTCGCAGGTCAAAGCCCGCAAACAACACAAAAACAGTAAAAAACAATGGCAAGATATATTGGACCAAAAAGCAAGATTGCTCGTAAGTTTGGCGAGCCTATTTTCGGTGCAGACAAAGTTCTTGAGAAGAAGAACTATCCTGCTGGCCAGCACGGTCTGAACCGCAAACGTAAAAAAGTTTCTGAGTATGGTACTCAGCTCAGCGAGAAGCAGAAAGCTAAAAGCACCTACGGTCTGCTGGAGCGTCAGTTCCACAACGCTTTCGACAAAGCTGCTGCTATGGGTGGCATTACCGGTGAGAACCTGCTGAAGATTCTCGAGTCGCGTCTGGACAACGTAGTATACCGTCTGGGCATCGCTCCTACCCGCGCTGCTGCTCGTCAGCTCGTATCGCACCGCCACATCACCGTTAATGGCAACGTAGTGAACATTCCTTCGTACAGCCTCCGCGCAGGTGATGTAGTTGCAGTTCGCGAGAAATCGAAATCGCTCGAGATTATCGTAGAGTGCGTTGCAGGCCGCCGCAACCAGTACAGCTGGTTGGAGTGGAATGCCGAGACTCTGACCGGTAAGTTCCTCCAGCTGCCCGAGCGCGAGGACATTCCCGAGAACATCAAAGAGCAGCTCATCGTTGAGTTGTACTCGAAATAGTGCTTAACTAATAATTGATTGATACAAAAATTATGGCAATTTTAGCATTCCAGAAACCTGAGAAGGTGATTATGCTCGAATCGACCTCCACGTTCGGAAAGTTTGAGTTCCGTCCTTTGGAGCCCGGATTCGGTATGACCATCGGTAATGCTTTGCGCCGTGTATTGCTCTCTTCGCTCGAAGGCTTTGCAATCACTACCGTAAAGATCGCCGGTGTCGACCACGAGTTTGCCGCCATCCCTGGAGTTATGGAAGGAATGATTGATATTGTCCTGAACCTCAAGAAAGTACGTTTCATCCGTACTATTGAGACCGCCGAGGCTGAGAAGGTTACTATCAACGTAGCCGGCCAGACCGAGTTGACCGCAGGCTATATCTCTAATTTCCTGACTAACTTCAAAGTGTTGAATCCCGAGTTGGTAATCTGCCACCTGACTCCCGACACCAAGTTGACTATCGACTTGACCATCGGTAAGGGCCGTGGTTATGTACCCGCAGAGGAAAACCGTCCTGCAGATGCAGAGTTCGGTCTGCTGCCTATCGACTCAATTCACACCCCTATCATCAATGTTAAGTACTCGGTTGAGCCCTATCGTGTTGAGCAGAAGACCGACTACGATAAGCTTAACCTCGAGGTTACTACCGACGGTTCGATTCATCCCAAAGAGGCTCTGAAAGAGGCTGCCAAGATTCTGATTCACCACCTGATGCTCTTCTCGGACGAGAAGATTACCATCAATATGGAGGAGACCTCGCAGGCCGAGGAGTTCGACGAGGGCGTATTGCACATGCGTCAGCTCTTGAAGACCAAGCTGTCGGATCAGGATCTCTCGGTGAGGGCACTCAACTGCCTCAAAGCTGCCGAGGTTGACACCATTGGCGACCTGGTACGTTACAACCGCAACGACCTGCTGAAGTTCCGCAACTTCGGTAAGAAGTCGCTGACCGAGCTTGACGACCTGTTGGCATCGCTCAACCTGCAGTTCGGAATGGACGTTTCAGTCTATAAGTTGGATAAGGACTAACCATACTAAAAAGAAACATTTACAATGAGACACAATAAGAAAATTAACCACCTTGGCCGCCAGGCTTCGCACCGCAAAGCACTGATGTCGAATATGGCTTCGAGCCTTATTCTCCACAAGCGCATCGAGACCACCGTGGCAAAGGCAAAGGCTCTGAAAAAATTTGTTGAGCCCCTGATTACCAAATCGAAAGAGGACACCACCCACCAGCGTCGTGTTGTTTTCAGCTACCTGAAAGACAAATATGCTACCGCAGAGTTGTTCCGCACCGTAGCTCCCAAGATTGCTGACCGTCCAGGTGGTTACACCCGTATTCTCCACACTGGCTTCCGCGTAGGCGACGCAGCAGAGATGTGTATCATCGAGCTGGTTGACTTCAACGAGACCTATGTAGAGGGCGTTGCTCCCAAAGCTGCCGCTCCCAAAACTCGCCGTAGCCGCTCGAAAAAGGCTGCCGAGGATGCAGAGGTAGTTGCAGAGGGCGCTGAGGCTCCTAAGGCTAAAAAGCCCGCAACCCCCAAAGCCCCCAAGAACACCGCAGCTAAAACTTCGGGTGCAAAAGTAGCCGCAGTTAAGACTGGTGCTTCGAAAAAGGCTTAACAAAACCAATTTGTGATAATGTACACCAAGGGCTGTGAGCCCCGATGCACAATCATAAGCGAAAAGGTCGAACCTTTATGGGGTTCGGCCTTTTTTGTTTGCTTTCAGCTCTGGGACTGCCGCCTGAAACTGCCCCTTTTTGTAAAAAGCGGCACCAAAAACTTTTAGTGTAGCCTTAGCGTTGGGTCTGGGAGTGGTATTAGAGCAAAGTGGTGCCTGACGGCACAGATTCAAAACAAATAGAGAAAGTTTGTCTACAAGTAAAACTTGTAGCCGTACTCTCTCTATTTGTTTTGTGGTCTGCTCCTTCGGAGCATCCCCACTTTCCTCTGCTTCTACTCCCATCCCCACCGAGAAAAGACTCCACCACCATTCCCCCTCTAAGTTAGAGGGGGTGCCCGAAGGGCGGGGGCGTGTGTTTTAGCCATCAGCGGTCAGCATTCAGCCTTCTTGACAGACCTCCTCGGCCTGCGGCCACTCCCCCTAACTCAGGGGGAGAGTGGTTGTGGGATTTCCATTAACCACTACCAAAGTTTAGCATCACAACAACTCCTCTCCTGAGTTAGGAGAGGTGCCCCGAAGGGGCGGAGAGGTCTGTATGGCCAAAGGCCACACCCAATCCTGCGACCGCATTGCAGGCGGAGAAAGGCGTGTGGTGTCGTGGGCGTTAAAAAACAAAGAAGTGCCCGCTTAGGGCACCGCCCTTTGTGGTGCGTTTGTTTTAGCCGACGACACCACAACGCCCCGCCGAAATGCATCGCAGTGGTTTTGGGTACCTTTTGCCACCAAAAGGTACAAAACAATCAAAAGGCCAAGAGGTAGATGCCAACCGCCTCGGCCAATGCCGAGTCGTGGCAAGACGGAATTAAATTGAAAGTTGAAAATGGGAAATGGAAAATTGACAGACCCCTCCGCTGCTCCGCAGCACCTCCCCTAACTTAGAGGGGGAGTTTTTTTTAAGGACTTTAAGGTCCTTAATGACCTTAATGACCTTAATGAAAATCCTATAAATCCTATAACTCTTATAGCTCCTATTGCTCTTATAGGATTTATAGGAGTTATAGGAGCGATAGGAGTAATATGAGTTTTGGGGACTCCACAACAACTCCTCCCCTATAGGGGAGGAGTTTTTTGTGGTGGGGGAGTGCGTTTTGTGGCAGAAAAAGTATATCTTTGTTACTACTAAAAACTCTCGACCTATGAAATACGACGTCTTTATAAGCTACTCACGCAAAGATACCCCCATTGCCGACCAGATTTGTGCTGCCTTTGACCGCGTAGGCATCAGCTACTTCATAGACCGCCAGGGTATTGGTGGTGGCTTTGAGTTCCCCGTAGTGCTGGCCGAGGCTATCTTGGAGAGCCAAGTGATACTCTTCTTGGCGAGCGAGAACTCCTATGACTCGAAGTTCACCAATGCCGAGCTCACCTTCGCCTTCAACGAGAAGCCCAAAAACAGCATCCTGCCCTACATTATCGACGGCAGCACTATGCCCCCTGCACTGCGCTTTGTCTTTGCGAGCATCAACTGGCGCACTATTGATAATCAGCCCATCGAGCCCGTATTGGTAAACGACATCCTCGGGTTGCTCGGCAAGCCCAAAAGCGTTGCCCCAAGCGCCCCTGCACCCGTAAATTCTCAGCCCAAGGCAGAGGCTGAGCCCCAGCCAAAGGTTGCTCCCCAACCCAAGGTTGTCCCCCAGCCGAAAGTTCAGGCCGAGCCAACAACTCCGCCCAAACCAGCTGTAATGACCTACAAGGTGGGCGACTACTACGACAAAAACGGCAAGAAGGGGGTGGTTTTTGAGGTGACGGATGACGGCCTTCACGGCAAAATCGTGAGCCTTGACCAAGCCGAGAAGCAGTGGGCTGTGGATAAAGACTTTGGCAAACTCTTCAATAGACAAAATCCAAGCAAGATGTCGGCAGGAGGTGATGACGTTTGGAATGGAATGATTAACACCGATAAGATTCAGCAAATTGATAATTGGAGGGAGAAGTATCCTGCTTTTGCTTGGTGTTGTGCCAAGGGCGATGGATGGTATCTACCAGCCATATTCGAATTGGAGCGGTTGCTGCTGAACGATTCGGTGCGTGATGCGGTAAACAATGCCCTTGCCCAAAAAGGGGCAACCAAGTTATATGACAAAGGGGACACGAGGTTCTATTGGTCTTCGACCGAATATCGGCGTTGGGAGGCAGAAGCGGGCGAGTTCGTAAGTAAGGACCTTGCGCAATGCATCAGTATGTACAATGGCGACATTCGCGAATACCATAAAAAATATGACATCTATGTCCGCGCCGTTGCGACTTTTTAGGTATTTGCATAGCTTGCGCTTATGGTTTTATAGAAAAATATCATAGCCGCAAAGTATTTCAAATTTGTTTTTTCTGCACTATATTTGTACTACAAAACAGAAGTTAACACGAAATAACGAACTAAAAACACAAATACAACTATGAAAAAGAACATCAGCAGCCGCCTTGAGGCAGCTATCAATGACCAGATTAACGCCGAGCTGTGGTCGGCATATCTCTACCTCTCGATGTCGATGGACCAGGAGGCAAAGGGTAACAAGGGTTTTGCAAACTGGTTTTTCATCCAGTTCCGCGAGGAGCAAGACCACGCCCGTATCTTTATGAATATGATCAATTCGCGCGGTGGCGAGGTTAAGTTGCAGCCCATTGCCGAGGTGGATACCGAGTGGGAGAGCCCTCTGGCAGCTTGGGAGGATACCCTCAAACACGAGCAGATTGTAACTGGCCGCATCAACGACTTGATGAAGATTGCCAAAGAGGAGAATGACTACGCATCGGAGAGCTTCCTCAAATGGTTTGTAGACGAGCAGATTGAGGAGGAGGAGAGTGCCCGCGATATTATTGACATCTTGGAGAAGATTGGCGACAACAAATACGGCCTCTACGAGTACGACAAAGAGCTTGGTGCAAGGGTTTATACCACTCCTTCGCCCCTGGCAGGTGACGCCGAGTAAGCGTATATAGTCTGAAACAAAAAGCAGGGCGACCTTCCGATGTGGAGGGTCGCCCTAACTTTTGGCATTTGATTAGACGGTTGCACCGCCTGATAGGCAGATTAGATTGAGATATCCAGAATCTCAAACTCCATAATACCTACGGGTACCTGAACCTCTACTTTGTCGCCCTTTTTGTGGCCCAGCAGTGCGTGGCCAATAGGGGTCTCGACCGAGAGTTTGCCCTCGGCCAGGTTAGCTTCGTGGTCGCCTACGAGGGTGTACTCCATCTCGCTACCAGTGGTGCAGTTGCGGAGTTTCACGCGGTTGAGAATCTGCACTTTGTTGAGGTCGAGGTGCGACTCGTCAATGATGCGTGCATTTGCGAGGTTCATCTCCATACGCATAATACGCTCTTCGAGGTTACGCTGTGCCTCTTTTGCAGCGTCGTATTCTGCATTCTCTGAGAGGTCGCCTTTGTCGCGAGCCTCGGCAATAGCCTCGGCGGCTTTTGGGCGCTCAACGATGCGCAGCTGATCGAGCTCGGCCTTCATTTTGTTGTACCCCTCTTTGGTAAGAAGAATTGCTTCTTTTGCCATCTTTTTTGTCTGTTTTTAGTGTATAATTATCGTTTAGTATAAAGCGAAAAAAATATGAATTCCGACCTTGCGGCCGAAACCCAAATGTTGCATTTGGCACTATGTGCCCCTATTTTCGACACAAAGGTATGTATTCTTTTCGAGAAAACAAAATTTGTGCTAATTTTGTGGTAGACACTTTGATAAATAGCCTATGGCACTCATTTGCAGCGCATTTTCGTTCACCGATTTGTGGACCATCATATCGTTCAGTTACACCATCTTTGTAGTGATTGTGGTGGCGCTGGTTATTGCCGAGAAGCGTGAGCCTGTGAACACTTTGGCTTGGATTATGGTTATCACAATGTTCCCTGTGGGCGGAATGATTTTGTTTCTCGTTTTGGGCCAAAATCACCGCAAGCAGCGCACCTTCCAACGCAAAGAGTTTGTCGATGCTGCCACCATAGACCAGTTGTGCCACGAGCAACTCAGTGGACTGGCCGACCAGGAGAGTTTGGCTATGACCGACAAGAGCGTGGTGCGACTGATGCTCAATAACAACAAGTCGCTCTTGACACTCCACAACCGCCTGCGCATACTCAATAATGGCCACGAGACCTTTGCCGATATGTTTGGGGCAATGGCCCAGGCCAAGGAGTATATCCACATCGAGTTTTTTGCAATTGAGGGGGGCGAGCTCTTTGACCACCTGTGTAATGTTCTCGAAGAGCGCATCCGCGAGGGTGTCGAGGTGCGCATAATCTACGACAGCGTGGGTAGCCGACAGCTCAAAAACAAAGACCGCGACCGACTGCTGGCTCTGGGTGCCGAGGTGAAGAGTTTTATGCCCGTATTTTTCACTCGCTTTACCAGTACAGTCAACTACCGCAACCACCGCAAAATTGTGGTTATTGACGGCAAGGTGGGCTATACTGGTGGTGTCAACATTGCCGACCGCTACATCTATGGGCGTAAGCAGGGCGGCATTTGGCGCGACACCCACCTGCGCATCGAGGGTGAAGCCGTAACGATGTTGCAGACCATATTTGTCACCGACTGGTCGTTCGTTACCGACGGAGTGGTGCTCAACGATGACAAATATTTCACCCACACACCCATAGAGCAAGTGTTGCCAGTGCAGATTGCCACCTCGGGCCCCGACACCCCCTATGCGGCTATTATGCAGTCGTACTTCGCTGCTATCTGCAAGGCCGAGAAGTATATCTACCTCTCAACCCCCTATCTGCTCCCCAACGAGGTTATAGTTACCGCCCTCAAGGTGGCAGCTATGAGTGGAGTGGATGTTAGGCTGCTCATACCTGTCAGGGGCGACAATATATTTGTCGCTTGGGCAGGCTACTCGTATGTCGACTCGCTCCTTGAGGCAGGAGTGAAGGTCTACCTCTATCAGAAAGGGTTCAACCACTCGAAATTCATCGTCATCGACGACGAACTCTGCACCATCGGCTCGGCCAACTTGGACCACCGTAGCTTCGAGGACGACTTCGAGGTGCAGGCCCTCATCTACGAGAATAGTGTGGCACAAGAGTTGAAGGGTTACTTCCTCGATGACCTGGCCGATAGCAAACTTATCACCCCCGACGAGTGGGCACAACGCTCCAAAGGGCGCAAAATTATGGAGTCGCTCTCGCGACTGCTCGCTCCGCTGTTCTAAAAAATTCAGCATCAACCCCCGACATTTTCCTAACTCTTTTTTTACCCTCTGCCCCAGTTTGTGGCAAAAGGTTTGCACCCCTTGTGGGCAACACCTCCACTACCAACCGTAGGCAGAAATATGCCCACCCTTTGCAACTGTGTGGTCGGTGGGCAATTGCTATATATTTATATTAAAAAACACACAAAAAAGAGTTAGGTTATGAAAAGGTTTATTGTCATTTGGCTGGCTACAATGCTGGCTTGCTGGGCTGCCGACGCCCAGGTACTCCGCTTCGGAGCCCGTGTGGGCCTCAATACGGGTGCCTACACCTTCGACCAGGTTACCATCGACCGCCATACCATAGCCCCCACCGTTGACCGTAGTAGTGGCTATCAGGTGGGCCTGCTGATGAGGCTCTCGATTCCCAAGTTTATCTTTGTGCAGCCCGAGCTGGACCTGGTGCTGCGCGACTACTCATTTGCCCTACATAGGCCCAGCCGCGTGGCCGAGTATAAGAATATCCGCACCGTAAGGCTCGAGTTGCCCGTAATGGTGGGGTTCAAGATTGGTGCGGCACGCTTCTTTGGAGGCCCTGTATGGCGCCTCGATGCCCACCAACACTATAAGGGCAAGGGCGAAACCCCCTTAGATGTGCGCTTCAACGACAACGACATTGCTGGAATGGTAGGCGCAGGCATCGACCTCGAGGGGCTCTTCGTAGAGGTGCGCTATATGCAGTACCTCAAGGAGACCACCTCGGAGGTGACACTCAACAACCAAACGGCCCAGTTGATTGTTCAGAACGACAACTTGTTCCAAATCAGCTTTGGTGTTATGTTCTGAGAGAGTGGTTGTGGGGCGACCAAAAATGCAGCAGGGCCACCCTCACATCGTTGAGGGTGGCCCCGCTTGGGATTAATATACGCTTAACGGATTATTTAACGCGGTAGATTTTTTTGTAGCCGTAGATAGCCTCGTCGCCGAGCTCCTCCTCAATGCGGAGCAGCTGGTTGTACTTGGCCATACGGTCGCTACGGCTCATCGAACCAGTCTTAATCTGGCCCGAGTTGGTAGCAACTGCAATGTCGGCAATGGTTGCATCCTCGGTCTCGCCCGAACGGTGCGAGGTAACCGAAGTGTAGCCTGCACGGTGAGCCATCTCGATAGCATCGAGGGTCTCGGTCAGCGAACCAATCTGGTTAACCTTAATCAGAATCGAGTTACCGCAACCCAGCTCGATACCCTTCTTCAAGAACTCTACGTTGGTTACGAACAAGTCGTCACCCACCAGCTGGCACCTGTCACCAATAGCGTCGGTCAGGGCTTTCCAGCCGTCCCAGTCGTTCTCGGCCATACCATCCTCGATCGAGTCGATGGGGTATTTCTCAACCAGACCTTTCAGGTACTCAACCTGCTCGGCCGAGGTGCGTTTTGCACCCTTCTCGCCCTCAAACTTGGTGTAGTCGTAGATACCATCTGCATAGAACTCGCTCGATGCGCAGTCCATACCAATCATAACGTCTTTGCCAGGAACGTAGCCTGCAGCCTCGATAGCTTTCAGGATGCTCTCGATAGCGTCCTCGGTACCCTCCAGTGCGGGAGCAAAGCCACCCTCGTCACCTACTGCGGTGCTCAAGCCGCGAGCGTGGAG
Organism: Tidjanibacter sp.; assembly: GCA_045543795.1. Classification (GTDB taxonomy): domain Bacteria; phylum Bacteroidota; class Bacteroidia; order Bacteroidales; family Rikenellaceae; genus Tidjanibacter. The sequence continues at coordinate 6,507 of JAZPXV010000011.1, read as the reverse complement.
TACCTTCTTCAGGTTGTGGAATACCTCAGCACCCATACGCAGAGCCTCACGGAAAGTGGGGGCACCTACGGGGCGAATCATAAACTCCTGGAATGCGATAGGAGCATCCGAGTGCGAACCACCGTTGATGATGTTCATCATAGGAACGGGCAGGCTCTTGGCGTTGGTACCACCAATGTAGCGGTACAGAGGCATACCCAGCTCGGCAGCAGCTGCGTGAGCAGTTGCGAGCGATACGCCCAGGATAGCGTTTGCGCCCAAGTTGCTCTTGGTAGGAGTGCCATCCAACTCAATCATAGCTTTATCTACGCCCACCTGGTCGAAGATGCTCATACCAATAATTGCGGGTGCGATTTTCTCGTTTACGTTGGCAACAGCTTTCAGTACGCCTTTGCCCAGATAGCGGCTCTTGTCGCCATCGCGAAGCTCCAAAGCCTCGTTCTCACCGGTCGAAGCACCGCTGGGAACAGCAGCACGACCTACAATACCGTTAATGGTGGTAACCTCTACCTCGATGGTGGGGTTGCCCCTCGAATCAAGAATCTCTCTTGCGTGTACGCCTAAAATCTCTGACATAGTCTTTTTTAGTGTTTTGTGATTTTGTAATTAAACCTAACTGTTTGTTTTGTTATATCTTCCCACAAAAGGAGGGCGATTGCTCACCCTCCCTCTGTTGTGGAGTCATAGTTTTACACCTTGCCTCTATTAGCTGCGGAATTTAGCTTTGAGGTACTCGCGGTTCAGGCGAGCGATGTGGTTGATAGTGATGCCTTTGGGGCACTCGGCCTGGCAAGCACCAGTGTTGGTACAGTTACCAAAGCCCAGCTCGTCCATCTTGGCAACCATTGCTTTGGCCCTGCGAGCAGCCTCGACCTGACCCTGGGGCAGTTTAGCCAAGCTCGATACCCTTGCAGCTACGAACAGCATAGCCGAGCCGTTCTTACAAGTAGCAGCGCAAGCACCGCAACCGATACAAGCGGCTGCATCCATACTCTCCTCTGCATCGTCTTTAGCGATAGGAATTGCGTTTGCATCGGGCACACCGCCAGTACCAACCGAGATGAAGCCACCTGCCTGGAGAATGCTCTCATAAGCAGTGCGGTCAACAACGAGGTCTTTGATTACGGGGAATGCGCGGCTCCTCCAGGGCTCGATAACGATAGTATCGCCGTCCTTGAAGTTACGCATGTGCAACTGGCAAGTGGTAACCTCGCTCTCGGGGCCGTGTGCGTGGCCGTTGATGCGCAACGAGCAGGCACCGCAGATACCCTCGCGGCAGTCGTGGTCGAATGCTACGGGCTCTTTGCCCTCGTGAATGAGCTGGTTGTTCAAAATATCGAGCATCTCCAAGAAAGAGCTCTCGGTCGAAACATCTTTTACAACGTATGTCTCGAACTGTCCTTTGGCTTTGGCGTTAGCCTGGCGCCATATTTTAAGTGTTAAATTCATAGTCGTTTTCTCTAAAGGTTAATGCTCCCAGTGTGGTTAGTCTTTGTAGTTACGCTGCTGCAGGTGGATAGTCTCAAATTTCAGAGGCTCTTTGTAGAGTACGGGCTCTTTGTCCTCGCCCTGGTACTCCCAAACTGCAACGTATGCATAGTTCTCGTCGTCGCGCAGTGCCTCGCCTTCGGGAGTCTGGTACTCCTCGCGGAAGTGGCCACCGCAGCTCTCGTTACGATTCAATGCGTCGCGTGCCATCAGCTCGCCAAGCTCCAAGAAGTCGGCCAAGCGGAGTGCTTTCTCCAACTCGGGGTTCAACTCGTCGGGTTTGCCAGCAAGTTTCAGGTCGCTCCAGAACTCTTTCCTCAGAGCCTGAATCTCTACGATTGCGCTCTCCAACGACTCTTTGGTACGAGCCATACCAACCTTCTCCCACATAATGCCGCAACCGAGTTTCTTGTGCAGCTCGTCGGGAGTCTGGTTACCCTTGATGGCATAGAGCTTCTCGATTTTAGCCTTGATAGCGTTCTCGGCCTCCTCGAATGCGGGATCGTTGGTGTCAACCTTGGGCGACTGAATCTCGTGCGACAGGTAGTCACCAATGGTGTAGGGCAGTACGAAGTAACCGTCGGCCAAACCCTGCATCAGAGCCGAAGCACCCAGACGGTTTGCACCGTGGTCCGAGAAGTTGGCCTCGCCAATTGCATACAGACCAGGGATAGTAGTCATCAGGTTGTAGTCAACCCAGGTACCACCCATAGTGTAGTGAACGGCGGGATAGATCTGCATAGGCTGCTCGTAGGGGTTAACAGCGGTAATCTTCTCATACATCTGGAACAGGTTACCATACCTCTCGGGGATGATGTCGATACCCAGACGCTCAATTGCGGTCTTGAAGTCGAGATATACTGCCAAACCAGTCTCGTTTACGCCATAACCTGCATCGCAACGCTCCTTAGCAGCACGCGAAGCAACGTCGCGAGGTACCAAGTTGCCAAATGCGGGATAACGACGCTCCAAGTAGTAGTCCCTATCCTCCTCGGCGATGTCCGAAGGCTGTTTAACGCCTGCACGCAGAGCCTTCACGTCGCTCAGGTTCTTAGGAACCCAGATACGGCCATCGTTACGCAACGACTCACTCATCAGAGTCAGTTTACTCTGCTGTGTGCCGTGAACGGGGATACAGGTGGGGTGAATCTGGGTAAAGCAGGGGTTAGCAAATGCAGCACCCTTCTTGTAAGCCTGCCAAGCCACCGAACCGTTCGAGTTCATAGCGTTGGTCGACAAGAAGAATACGTTGCCATAGCCACCAGTTGCCATAACCACAGCGTGAGCACCGTGACGCTCCAACTCACCAGTCACCAGGTTACGAGCAATAACGCCCCTGGCCTTGCCGTCAATCAGAACGATATCCAAAATCTCGTGGCGCGAGTAGCTCTTAACGGTACCTGCGGCAATCTGACGGTTCAGAGCAGCGTAGGCACCCAGCAGCAGCTGCTGACCGGTCTGGCCACGAGCGTAGAATGTACGCGAAACCTGTGCGCCACCAAACGAACGGTTAGCCAACTTGCCACCATACTCGCGAGCGAAAGGTACACCCTGAGCCACGCACTGGTCGATAATCAGGTTCGACACCTCGGCCAGACGATATACGTTCGACTCCCTTGCGCGGTAGTCACCACCCTTGATGGTATCGTAGAAGAGGCGATATACCGAGTCGTTGTCGTTCTGATAGTTTTTGGCAGCGTTGATACCGCCCTGTGCTGCAATCGAGTGAGCCCTACGGGGCGAGTCGCTGATGCAGAACACCTTTACGTTGTAACCCAACTCGCCGAGCGATGCAGCAGCTGCACCACCACCCAGACCGGTACCGATAACGATAATGTCGAGTTTGCGTTTGTTTGCGGGGCTTACAACTTTGATTGCGCCTTTATGCTTGGTCCACTGGCCTTCGATAGGGCCTGTTGGAATTTTAGAATCCAGTTTAATCATATCGCGTCTAATAGTTTTAAGTCAGACTAAAAGTTGAGGATACCGAAGTTCTCCTGCAAGAAAATTGCAATTGCGCAGAGTGCAAAGCCGCCAATGATAACGGTAGCAACAATCCACGAGATGCATTTCATACGTTTGAACCATACTTTGCTGTTCAAACCGAGCGAGTGCATCATACTCCAAACACCGTGGGTCAGGTGGAGCCAAATGGCTACAAACCATACCAGGTAGAGCAGCAGGTAGGGCCACTGTGCAAAGTAGTAGCGAACGATAGTTGCACCATCGGTGGGCAATACTGTGGCAGCACCCAGAGCAACCTCGTGCAGACCAGCCAACTCGGCATACATCATCTTGTACCAGAAGTGTACAAGGTGGAATACCAAGCCCAGGATTACCACGAAGCCCAGTACCAACATGTTTTTCGACGACCACTCAACGCCATTCTCGCGTTTGGTAACTGCGTAGCGAATCGAGCCACGAGCCCTGCGGTTCTGGATGGTCAGCACGATTGCCAGAGCAAAGTGCAGCAAAACAACCAGAGCCAGCAGTACAGTAGCAGCCACTGCATACCAGTTAGCGCCCAGGAAACCGCAAATTGCGTTGTAGGCGTCGTTAGAGATAACCAATGCCAAGTTCATACACATGTGGAATGTGAGGAACAAGAGCAACACACAGCCCGAGATGCTCATAAACATCTTCTTGCCGATCGAAGAGGTAAAAATACTTCCACTCATAATTATTTAGGTTAATGAAAAATATAGTTTGTCAATTGGTGCAAAGTTACTATTGTTTTTCGATTAACACAATTATTTCACTAACTTTGTCGTTACAATAGCAACACTTTTTTATGAAAAACAGGATATTTAGTCTATTGGCGACTCTCGTTTTTGGGAGTAGTGGTGTTTGGGCCCAGGCTCTCTATGGTGGTGCCTTGCAGGTCGATATGCCCCGAGCGGCCGATTTCCCTCGCGTGACGGCCCCTGCAATGATGGCCAGCGACCGTCAAGCGGTCGACTACGAGGCCATACATTTCTGGGACCACTTCCCCTTTGCCGACCACTCGCGCTACTCCGAGGGCGAGGTGCAACAGGCCTTCGTTGAGTTTGTTGTGGGGGTGCTCAAGGCCACGCCCCAGGCTGCTGCCGAGGCAATGACCGCACTGATGTCGAAGGCTGCCGTGAGCGAAGATTGCTATTGGATGTTCTTGGAGATGACCGAGGAGGGGCTCTATGACCCCAACTCGCCTATGCGCGACGACAGGCTCTTTGAGTCGGTCTTGCGTCACGCTGTGGGGGGTGCCAGTCCGCTCGACGATGCCTCCAAGATGCGCTACCGCTCGCTGCTACGTCTGGTTAGCCGCAACCAAGAGGGCTCGCGTGCCACCGACTTTACCTACACCCTGCCCAATGGCCGCCAGAATACCCTCTATAAGACACCTGCCGACCTGACGTTGCTCTACTTCTACAACCCTGGCTGCCCCGATTGTGCTCGCGTCAAACGGTTGCTCGTCGAGGCAGGCTATGCCGAGGCTCTGCACCGCATTGGGCTGTTGACGGTGGTGGCTGTTCACCCCGACGAGGAGCTTCAAGAGTGGCGTGCCACGCTGGGCGAAAACCCTTCGTGGTGGATTTCGGCCTACGACAAGGGGACCAAGATTCTCAATGGCGACCTCTACGACCTGAAGGCCATACCTACGCTCTATCTGCTCGACGGCCTCAAGACTGTGCTGCTCAAAGACCCCTCGGTTGAGGAGCTCAACCATGCCCTGGCGAGTATGTATAACAGCCTCGCTGGGCAGTAGTTAAAGCTCTTATAGCTCCTATAACTACTACGAGAAAAATAAACAGAGCGAGTTGTCTTTTGTGGGACAACTCGCTCTGTTTGTGTGGGGAATAAATGTGCTTACTTTTTAAGCCACTTCTCGATGTTCTCGCGAACCAAGAAGTAGTAAACTGCCAAACCAACCCAGCTGGTACCCAGTACCAATACTGCTACGATAAGTTTCCAGGGCAGGTCGATGTTTTTCTTGAATACGTCGAGCACGCACCAAATGGCGCATACAAGACCAACGATGTAAAGAATAAATCCCATAATTGTGTCTTTGTTTTTTTGGTTAAGTTTGATGTTATAGTTATGTGAAAGTTTTGCACTCTAATCGCGACGTACAATCTTGGCACCCAGGGCGTTCAGGCGGCCCTCGATGTTTTGGTAGCCTCGGTCAATCTGCTCGATGTTCTGAATTATGCTCTTGCCGTCGGCGTTGAGGGCTGCAATCAGCAGGGCCACACCTGCGCGAATGTCGGGCGAGGTCATCTTTGTGGGCCTCAAGCGGCGCTGGTGGTCGTGGCCAATGACGGTGGCGCGGTGGGGGTCGCAGAGGATAATCTGTGCGCCCATGTCGATAAGTTTATCAACGAAGAACAGACGACTCTCAAACATCTTCTGGTGGATAAGTACCGACCCCTTCGCCTGTGTTGCCACCACAAGGAATATTGACAAAAGGTCGGGCGTCAAGCCTGGCCATGGAGCGTCGGCGATATTCATGATTGAGCCGTCGATAAAGCTCTCAATCGAGTAGTGATCCTGCTGTGGGATGTAGATGTCGTCACCTCGCTGCTCGAACTTTATTCCCATGCGGGCAAACTGCGCAGGGATGATACCCAAATTCTCATACGATACATCCTTGATTGTCAGCTCCGACTGTGTCATTGCCGCCATACCGATAAAGCTACCCACCTCAATCATGTCGGGTAGCATTGTGTGTTCCGTACCACCTAACTCCTTTACTCCCTCGATGGTAAGGAGGTTAGAGGCGATGCCCGAAATCTTCGCACCCATACGGTTGAGCATACGGCACAACTGCTGGATGTATGGCTCACAGGCGGCGTTGTATATTGTCGTTGTACCCTCGGCAAATACTGCCGCCATAATGATGTTGGCAGTACCCGTCACCGAAGCCTCGTCAAGCAACATGTAACAACCCTTCAGCTGTTTGCACTCCACCGAATAAAACTCCTCTGCCTGGTCGAAGTTGAACGTCGCACCTAACTTCTGGAAGCCCAGGAAGTGGGTATC